>NZ_CP139089.1:1423333-2135000 GCF_038024855.1 Methylocella tundrae | reverse complement strand
CATTTACGTCCGCGTTCCAGACGGGGCAGTTCAACCATATGCCCGTCATGAACGGCACGGTCCAAGATGAAGGCAACTTCAGCCTCGGGATTACGGAATACTTCAAGAATCCGCGTGTGCCTTTCACGGCGACGGACTTCACAAACCTCGTCACGAACACCTACAGCGGAAATGCCGGGCCGGCGGGCTCGCCGCCGGCATATCCGGCCGGAACCGTTCAAGCGGTTCTGGCTCACTATCCGCTTTATGCCTATACCACGCCGCAGCTGGCCATGGACGCAGTGACGACGGACGTATCAGCTTGCCGGAGCCTTCGCGCGAGCGATCTGCTCGCCAATCAGGTTCCGGTTTACGGCTACGAATTCCAGGAACGAACCGCGCCGTACTACTTCCCGAAAATGCCGGGATTCCAACCGCTCGCCTATCATACGGCCGATATCCAGTTTCTGTTCCCTCTCTATCATGGCGGTCCCGACGGCATCACTCATCAATTGAACAACAAGCAGCAGGATCTCTCCGATCAGCTGGTGATCGCTTGGACGAACTTCGCCTGGACCGGCAATCCCAATGGGCTGGGAAACAGCCCCTGGCCGCGCTACAAGGGCAAGACGGGCTATTATCTGTCGCAAGATATCCCAACCCTGTCGACATTCACTAAGGCGCAGTTCGTGGCGGCGCATAAGTGTGACTTCTGGCAGACTATCTTGATCTACAATTGAGATAGCGGGCCAGTTCGCCAGTGTCCAAACGAAGCGGGGGCCGTGGTCGGTCCTCGCTCTGTTGAGCCGCATGTCTTCGAACTGTGCTCCGCCGCATTGTGCGGATCGCATTCAATCAAAGGCTATCGGCGCGGATTTAGGGGATGGGAAGGGCGATATCGCGGTCATCGCCCCTCGAAACGCCGACAAATATGCAACTATCACAAGAAATAAGGGCTCCTACGCTGGTTTCGCGGGCTTCGTGATTTGACGTCTCGCTCACGCCGTCCCTAAAATTGACACATTTCAGAACGCAGCAATTTCGGGTTCGTTAGGAGCCTACCGGCACGACTGCAGCGTGCCGGGTCGGCTTCCGTGGCCAAACCGTCGTGCGGGAGACGCCCCCTCGGGGCGCCCTGCCGACTGCATGACGGCCGAGGATCTCGACAGACAGAACGACGCGTGACATTTCAGAAAGCGATTGGATTGCTGCATTCTGAAGTTCTCATTTCAGGGGAAAATTTGGTTTTTATTAAATGAATGCGGGCTACTGACCGAGCCGAAAGAGCCGAGGTCGGCGGTGGCGTTCGTCGGCATTGGACGAAGCTCGACATGTCGAAGCGCGATCTGTATGCCCACGCCGCACGGCGGCGAGCAGAAAGGAGCCAGGTCTTTACCGCTTCTTGCTCGTTCGCGGGCGAGCCGGGAGGCTAGCCGTTGACGGCGCGATGGAATGGGTCATCACAAGCTGCATGACTGGGGCAGCGCTTTAGCGATGTCGATAATCGTCTACGCGTCGGATCATTTCATAGCGCAGAGGAGCCGTAAACGGCCTTCTCCGTCAAGGCGAAGAGGGTTTCCTAGGCAAAAAGACCAGCCGCGCGGGGCGCCGGCCTGATATGCGAATAGGCGGCGATTTTAAGAGCATGAATGCGCCGCCGCGCGCGCATAGCGTCAAGCCAGCCATCGGTCCAGGCGTCGTAAGCTTCTGGATACGTCGTGGCGTTATAGGGATTGCCGCTGAGAGGGCTGCCCTTGATATAGGCCTTCATTCCATGCTGGTAGGTCTGAGCTTGTGTCATAGCGTGCCCCCGGAAGCAAGAGTCTACCGAATCGCTAACATGCTCGACTATAGATGATGTTTTTGGCGCGAATATGTGATGGCGCACTTTTTCATGACGCGGCCCAAAGCTAAATCCGGCTCCAGAGCTGAAGCTGAACTTTGGATCGGTGTTTAAGGAAGCGTGGCTTTACCCGGAATACTTGTGCGCGGTCCTCTGCGCATCCGAACGCGGGGGAGTATCGAAAGATCTCGAGCGCCGGCGGCCCGCTGAATGGCAAAGTTATCGGGCGCAAGTCCGCTCGAGCGCTGCTTGCCTTGCGGGTGAGGACAAAGCAGACGTGAGCTGCGCTTTTCCGTGAACCTCGAAGGGTCGCGAAAGAAATGTTAAAAACTGTGTCTAAATATTAATAAGTATGATAATAGATAATTTGTCATTTGGCGAAGATGATTCGCCAGGGCTTCTCTCGCTTAGGTTCGCCGGTGTTCCTCCCGGTCGTAGACTGAAGGCCAGGCAATGCGCCTGGTCTTTTTTTGTCGCGCGATAAGGCTTGACCGGAGCCGAGGGGAAGGCATGATCGGAAACGACAAGCTCTCCCGACGCAACAGGGGCGGTTGAATACGCCGCGCCAAGTTATGGCTGGCTTTGAGGCGGGCGCTCCGGCGTCTTGATGGCGTTCATGGGTGACGGCGTTGTCCAACGGTCCGCAGCGACGCGCCAAATAATCAGATCTCCCTGGAGAATAGACTTGGCCCACCCGACGATATTCGAACGAGTCAAGACATCGCTGGCGGCGAGCGCAGGCGACATCGTGTTCGGCATGGAAGACGGCACAGTCTCGATCTTCGGCCTCGTGCTCGGGGTGGCGGCGACCACCAATGATAATATGACGGTGTTGGTCGCCGGCGCGTCGGGCGCGTGCGCGGCGGCCGTGTCCATGATGGCCGGAACCTACCTCGAGATCGAAACCGAGGTCGACGAGGCGCGAACGTTCAGCGCGCGGCTCGCCTCGGAGATCGCGCAGCGTCCAGATGCGGTCGTCGCCCGGATCGGCGACCGCCTGCGCGCGGCCGGCCTGGCGGAGACGCAAACCGCGCTCGTCACGGACCTCATTCGCTCGAAGCCGGGCGTGTTGCAGGGCGTCGCATACGCGATGACGGCGCCCGCGACCCCGCAGACGATGCAAAGCCCTCTCGCACATGCGCTATGGATGCTGATCGCCGATTTCGTCTCGGCGGCGATTCCGATCGTGCCCTTTGCTCTGATGCCGGTGTCGGAGGCTCGCTGGGTATCGACCGCCATCACCATGCTGCTGCTGATCTGTCTCGGCGTCGGCCGCGCCCGCGTCGGCCGCCGGCCCCTTGCGCGGACGGTGATGGAGACTGTTTCGATCGGCGTCGCGGCCGCGCTCGCCGGCGTCGGCATCGGCCTCGTCATCGCGCACGCGCTTGGCGGCTGAGGCGCCCCGGATCCGCTGGCCCGTGTGAGGCGCGGCGGCGTCGCCCTGCCGCACCGGATTACAAAAAGCGATTTTTGAGCTTGCCGTCTTCATAGAAGCATTGGCCGCGCGCCGCCAGGCCGAAGGGCGTGTTGCTCGACATCCGGAAGGCCCATCAACTCCTCGAACGCGCCCCGCGCAACAGGACCGGCGATGGATCGCCGACCACGACGTCGATCTGCTCGACGATAGGTTCGAAGGCCTTGATAGAGGCCGCGGGAAGTTCGAACGAGCCGTCCGATCTGGGTCAGGTCTCAGAGTCCTGGCTCTTGACCCGAGCGCGCGCACTGGCTTTCGCGACGGTTCACGGCCTTGCCTCAGCCTTCGCATTTCTCGCGCCCTTGGCTTTCTTGGTCTGGCCGCGCTCTTTGCCGCCCGCCTCCAGCGCCGCCTGCAGCGCAAACCCGCGGCCCTGCGTCAGCCGCAACGCGCAGAAGCCATGAACGTCTTCGCGGGCGTAGTTGCGGCAGGCGACTTCGCGTTCTGAGGAGAACCCCGCCTGCTCGCTGGCGATTTTTTTGACGGCGTCCTTGTCTTTGCCGAGGCTCGCCACAAGGGCGTGAAACTGGGCGCGCATCGACGCCTCCGCGCGGCCCCGTGCTGATTCGAACTGCTTGACCTGCTTGTCGTCGAAGGAGGAACCGGTCGGTCCCCAAAATCCGCTTGGGTCGACGCGGCAATCGGCGGCGACGAAATCGCAGGCTTTCCCTTCATGCGCAATCAGAACAGCGCCCTCGTAAACATCGAAGGAAAACGGACAAGCTTCGATGTCGACGCCATAACGCAGAAGCCCTTTCGGCTTGCCGAGCGGCCTCGCTTCGATCGGGTCGCCAGCGATGACGTCGATGCGGCAGGCTTCGCCCGGATGGGTGATTTGCTCGCCAGCCATCGACAGGGCCTTGATTTCCAGTCCTTTGCCAGCGGCGCGCTGGAAGGCGATCAGCCCCTGTGACCCGTCGCGCAGCAAATCACGGTCGATGATCGTTTCTTCGCCCGGCGGCTTCGCCGCGACCGGCTTCGGCCTCGCCTGACCTGCGCCGCCGGGGTTCGGCGTCGCCGGCCCCTCGGGGGCGGCTTGCAGCGCGCCCGGCAGCATCATCTGGGCCGAGGCGCTTGACGCGGTTAATAAAGTGGCGAGCAACGCCGGCAAAAAAGAGAGTTTCAAGTGAAGCCTCGCCGGAATGATCGAAACGCCACCCTAACCGTTCGGCCGCGCGAAGGAAATCACTGAGAATAAAATGATTCTCCCCTCCGCGTGGCGCATTCGGCGGCCGGCGCGGATTCTGCTGGAACGTGGGCGGCTCGTCTTGCGTCGGTCGATCGTCCTCTTATATACCGGCCATCTTGCGCTCCTGCGTTGCAATGCCAATCTGAACACTATCGGGGACCGGGCGGAAATCCGTCCGCCCATTTGCTGGATCGCTTCGGGGTCCGGTGGTCTTGCGTATCGAAAGGAAGAAAAATCATGGCTAAAGTAATAGGAATCGATCTTGGCACCACCAATTCTTGCGTGGCCGTCATGGAGGGGACGACTCCTAAGGTGATTGAGAACGCCGAGGGGGCCCGCACCACCCCCTCCATCGTCGCCTTCACGGATGACGGCGAGCGTCTCGTCGGCCAGCCGGCCAAGAGGCAGGGCGTCACCAATCCGGAACGCACGTTTTTCGCCATCAAGCGGCTGATCGGCCGCACCTTCGACGATCCGATGACCAAGAAGGACATCGGGCTCGTTCCTTACAAGATTATTCGCGCCTCGAACGGCGACGCCTGGGTCGAGGCTGACGGCAAACAATATTCTCCCTCGCAGATTTCCGCCTTCATCCTGCAAAAGATGAAGGAGACGGCCGAAGCCTATCTCGGCCAGCCGGTGTCGCAGGCCGTGATCACCGTCCCCGCCTATTTCAACGACGCGCAGCGTCAGGCGACGAAGGACGCCGGCAAGATCGCCGGCCTTGAGGTTTTGCGCATCATCAATGAGCCGACCGCGGCGGCGCTGGCTTATGGCCTCGACAAGAAGGGCTCGGGCGTCATCGCCGTTTACGATCTCGGCGGCGGCACCTTCGACGTTTCGATCCTCGAGATCGGCGATGGCGTCTTCGAGGTGAAATCGACCAATGGCGACACCTTCCTCGGCGGTGAGGATTTTGACGTGCGCCTCGTCGAATATCTCGCTGACGAGTTCAAGAAAGAGAACGGCATCGACCTCAAGAAGGACAAGCTCGCGCTGCAGCGGCTGAAGGAAGCCGCCGAGAAGGCAAAGATCGAACTGTCCTCCGCGACTCAGACCGAAATTAATCTGCCCTATATCACCGCCGACGCGACCGGGCCGAAGCATCTCACCTTGAAGCTGACCCGCGCGAAATTTGAGGCGCTGGTCGATGATCTGATCCAGAAGACGGTCGAACCTTGCCGCAAGGCGCTGAAGGACGCGGGCTTGACGGCGGGCGAAATCAACGAAGTCGTTCTCGTCGGCGGCATGACCCGCATGCCGAAGGTGCAGGAAGTCGTGAAGAGCTTCTTCGGCAAAGAGCCCCACAAGGGCGTCAACCCCGATGAAGTCGTCGCCATCGGCGCCGCGGTTCAGGCCGGCGTGCTGCAGGGCGACGTCAAGGACGTGCTGCTGCTTGACGTGACGCCTCTGTCGCTTGGCATCGAGACTCTCGGCGGCGTGTTCACCCGATTGATCGACCGCAATACGACGATCCCGACGAAGAAGAGCCAGGTCTTCTCGACAGCCGAGGATAATCAGACGGCCGTGACCATTCGCGTGTTCCAGGGCGAGCGCGAGATGGCGGCCGACAACAAGATCCTCGGGCAGTTCGACCTCGTCGGCATCCCCGGCGCGCCGCGCGGCGTGCCGCAAATCGAAGTGACTTTCGATATCGACGCCAATGGCATCGTCAATGTGACGGCGAAGGACAAGGCGACGAACAAGGAGCAGCAGATCCGCATCCAGGCGTCGGGCGGCCTCAGCGAGGGCGACATCGACAAAATGGTGAAGGACGCCGAACTCCACGCCGCCGAGGACAAGAAGCGGCGTGAACTCGTCGACGTGCGCAACCAGGCAGAGGCGATGGTCCATTCGGCCGAGAAGTCGCTGACGGAGTACGCCGGCAAGGTGTCCGACGCCGACAAGAGCGCGGTTGAGGGCGCTGTCGCGGCGCTGAAGGGCGTGCTCGAAGGCGAAGACGTTGAGGCGATCAAGGCGCGCACCAACGATCTTGCGCAGGCTTCGATGAAGCTTGGCGAAGCTTTGTACAAGGCAGGCGCCGAGTCGGGGGCTCCCGAAGGCCATGGCGAGCCGAAGGACGATGTGATCGACGCGGACTTCAAGGAAGTCGGCCCCGACGAGAAGAAGTCAGCCTGACGCGATTGAAGCGCGGCGGAGATTTTGAATAAAATCTCCGCCGCTCCTATGGCCGCGACCTTGGCTGTGTCATCGGCCATTGACATAAGCTGTGGCGTCCGCCCGGCAGGAACGCGCGGACCGGATGTTTCTTCCGGAAAAGCGCAATCGGGCGCTGCAAGATCGGACGCCAGCATGTATCTTGCTTAAGCCCGTCATCGATTTTGCGCGGATTTGTGCCTGCGCCGATAAGGTGTTGGTTGGCTTGGGGCGCTCTCATTGCCGGGGGGCGGGCGCCTTTGAGCGAGACGCATGACGCGAGGCTCCCGCGCTATGGATTGGAATGCAAGGAACTATGGCGAAGCGCGACTTTTATGAAATTTTGGGCGTTTCCAGAACCTGCACGGAAATCGAGCTGAAAAGCGCTTTCCGCAAGGCCGCGATGGAGCACCATCCCGATCGCAACCCGGGAAACACGGACGCCGAAGTCAAGTTCAAGGAATTGAACGAGGCCTATCAGACCCTTTCCGACGCGCAAAAGCGCGCTAGCTACGACCGTTACGGGCATGCCGCGTTCGAGCACGGCGGCTTTGGCGGGGGCGACGGCTTTGCGTCGTCAATGTCCGATATTTTCGACGATCTTTTTGGCGACGTCATGAATCGCCGTGGCGGCAGCCGCAACGGCCCGGTGCGCGGATCTGATCTTCGCTACAATATGGAAATTACGCTCGAGGAGGCGTTTCACGGAAAGGTCGCCTCGCTCACACTGCCGACGTCCGTCAACTGTGACGTCTGTTCCGGCACGGGCGCCAAGGCGGGCGCGAAGCCCCGCGTCTGCCCGACATGCGGCGGACAGGGACGCGTCAGGGCGCAGCAGGGATTTTTCGCGATTGAGCGCACATGCCCGCACTGCCACGGCCGCGGCGACATTATCGATGATCCGTGCGGGCCGTGCGGCGGCAGCGGGCGCGTCACGCGCGAACGCAGCCTTTCGGTCAATATTCCTCCCGGCGTCGAGGACGGCACCCGCATCCGCTTGAGCGGCGAGGGCGAGGCAGGCTCGAGAGGCGGCTCGGCAGGCGATCTTTATATTTTCGTTTCAACCAAACCCCATCCCTTTTTCCAGCGCGATGGAGCCGATCTCTTCTGCCGCGTTCCGATCTCCATGGTGCAGGCGACGATTGGCGGCGAAGTCGACGTGCGCACGCTGGATGGCGGCTCGGCCAAAGTCAAAATTCCAGAGGGAACGCAGACGGGCAAGCAGTTCAAGCTGAAGCACAAGGGCATGCCCGTTCTGCGCTCGCGTGACGTTGGCGACCTTTATATTCAGGTCAATGTCGAGACGCCGCAGAACTTAACCAAGCGTCAGCGCGAACTTCTGGCCGAGTTCGAAGCCGAATCATCGACAAAGACCCATCCGGAAGCCTCTGGATTCTTCGCCAAGATGAAGGATTTTTTCGAAAATCTAAGCAGCCAGTAGGCTGAAGCGCGCAGTTTGAGCCTTGCGCGAGAAAATGAGCGGCAACGCCTGTGTTTCCTTGACGGCGCCCTCTTTGTCGGTATCTTCGCGCGAGCCGGCGTGCGGCTTTCGGTGGCCGCGCTCTTATCAGAGGCGAGGAGAAACCATTGCTGAGCGACCCCTCGCGCGCGGACCACCGCGGTCCAGCCAAACGTCCCATGCCGATCGAAAAGCGCCTCGCCGATGAAGCGCGCTTCATCCGGTCGTGGTTCGAAAATCCGCTGCGGGCTGGCGCGGTCTCTCCGTCGGGGCGCTCCCTGGCGCGCATGATGGCGCGCTATGTCGATCCGCACGGGACTGGCCCGATCATAGAACTCGGACCGGGAACGGGGGCGATCACGGAGGCGCTTTTGGCGCGCGGCGTCGCCCCGAACCGCCTTTACCTCATCGAATTCGACCCGAACTTTTGCAAGCATCTGCAGCGGCGCTTCCCCGGCGTCCATGTCGTCGAGGGCGACGCTTATCGGTTCAAGGAGCTTCTCGCGGGTGTCCTGAGCCAGCCGGCAAGCTCCGTCGTTTCGAGCCTGCCGCTCCTTGTGAAGCCGGAGCGGCAAAGGCTCAGTCTTTTGGCCGACGCCTTCGATTGCATGGCGCCGGGCGCCGCTTTCATCCAGTTCACTTATGGTCTCGTCTCGCCGATCCCGCGCGAGAAGTCGTTTGGGCCGACCTTCCACGCGGACCGTTCGCCGCCGGTATGGCTCAATCTCCCCCCCGCCCGCGTGTGGATTTATCGGGCAAGGGCGAGCCATGAGCAGGGCGTCAGGCTGACGCGCCCCAATCCGGCGCAGGAGTTCTTCGATCGGCTGAGGCAAGGCACGGAAAAGATCCAGATCGATCTGAAACGCGAGATCGACGGAGCGAGAGCACGGCTCGCGCCCAAGCAAAGAACGGCGCAGAAAAACAAGCGCGCGGACTCGTTGGCGCGCAGGGCGGACCGCAGCAAATCACCGCGGCCATGACATCGGCGGAGCCAGCCGGGGCCGCCTTGGGCGAAAAGCTCATCGTCGCGCTGGATTTTCCGACGCCGGCGGAAGCGAGGGCGATGGTTGCCGCCCTCGGCCCGAGCGTCTGCTTTTATAAGGTCGGCATGGAGCTCGCCTACGGCGGCGGCCTCTCATTCGCAAAAGAGCTGATCGACAATGGGGCGCAGGTTTTTCTCGACCTCAAGCTGCATGATATTCCAACCACGGTGGCGAAGGCCTGTGCGAATGTAGCGCGTCTTGGCGCGCGATTCCTGACGATCCACGCCTATCCACAGACGATGGCGGCGGCAAAGCAGGGCGCCGCCGGATCGGCGCTGCGCCTTCTCGGCGTCACCGTCATGACCTCCTATAGCGACGCCGATCTGCATGAGGCTGGCTACGCCTTCGGCGTTGAGGATCTCGTTATGCGCCGCGCCCGCCAGGCGCGAGAGATCGGTATTGACGGATTGATTCTCTCGGCCGAGGAACTCCCGGCGGTTCGCCGCGAGGTTGGACCCGCCATGATTCTTGTGACGCCTGGCATCCGGCCCGCCGGCTCATCGGCGGGCGACCAGAAAAGGATCATGACTCCCTCCGCTGCGATCAAGGCCGGAGCCGATTACCTTGTGGTTGGGCGTCCGATCACGAGCGCGAAGGATCCGCGCGCGGCCGCGGAAGCAATTCTTGCCGAGATCGCCGCCGCCTGACCGCCGCGCTGCTTTTCCTGCGGGCGGAAGCTCCGTGCGGCGCCTTCACGCAACCGCGATCCGCCCAAGCGAAAAAGGATAAAAGAGAGAGCCAGGAAGGTTTTTCCGATTTTTGCGGGATCGGAGAAATGCTCTAGAACCGAAATTATCAGGATCTTCGAGGGAGAGTTTTTATGGGCGACATGCGGCTCGTCGTTGCGGGCGCGGCTGGACGCATGGGCCGCGTCCTGATCCAGATCATCCATGAAACGCCGGGGGCAACGCTGGTCGGCGCTCTCGCCAGGCCGGACTCGATCGCAATCGGTCAGGACGCCGGACTTCTGGCGGGGTGTGGACAGATGGGCGTTGAAATCACCGGAGACGCTTTGCGCGCAATCGCCGGCGCGGACGGCGTCCTCGATTTCACCTCGCCCGAATCGACGGTCGCGCTCGCGACATTGGCGGCGCAGGCGCGCATCGTCCATGTTGTCGGCACGACAGGACTTCAACCGGATCATCTTGCGCGGCTGGAGGCGGCCGCCCGCCATGCCGTCATTGTGCAATCCGGGAATATGAGCCTTGGAGTCAATCTCATGGCGGCGCTCGTGGAGAGGGCGGCGCAGACGCTGGGGCCGGAGTTCGACATTGAAATCCTCGAGATGCATCATCGCCTGAAAGTCGATGCGCCATCTGGCACGGCCCTGCTGCTGGGCGAAGCCGCAGCCAAGGGCAGGGGCGTCGATCTCGCGAACAATTCGGTGCGTTCGCGCGATGGCTACACCGGAACTCGTCCGGAAGGCGCGATTGGCTTCGCGTCTCTGCGCGGCGGCGGGGTCGTCGGCGAGCATCGGGTCATTTTCGCGGGGCCGGGGGAAAGGCTGGAACTCTTCCACATCGCGGAAGACCGCAGCATCTTCGCGCGAGGCGCCGTCAAGGCGGCGCTCTGGGCGCAAGGCCGCAAGTCTGGCCTTTATTCGATGAGAGACGTGCTCAGCCTGCGCAATTAGCAGTCCGCGCGATATATCTGTCTAAATAAATAAACAGGACAATGGAGCGGACCCGCGAAGCGCCGATGTTTGACAGGGCGATATAAAATAGGCCGCGCTCTGAACTAAAGAGCGCGGCCCTGAGCGAGCTTCCCGGGGGCATTGGGAAGTTCATGTCGTCATCTGATGAGAACAGCCTTGTAAGTCCAGTAACGTTTCGGCGAGGCGCAATCCGCCGTCCCGAAGGGCCACGGGGCGGCCCTGCGGAGCGGGCGCCTCGAGGCGAGCGACGAGGCCAAGCGCGATCGCCGCGCCCGCCATGACCAGAATGAGGATAATGGACACCCGCAGTTGCCGGCGCGCCGCCTGCAGATCATAACGGCGCACGAAGCCGGCGTCGGGCCGGGGGTCGAAATGGTCAGCGATGGACATGCCACAAACTCCAGTGCCGCGCGCACGCTTTGACCGAGGATCTGAGTGTGCTGTTCAACCAGCTATCGTCCACGTCCGGGCTTTCGCCTGTGCGCTGCGGCACGCCTCGAAAGAAGTGGGCTTTTTTAAGCGTGGACGGGTAAACAAAGCATTCGACGCCCAAACGCCAGGGGCGAAGAAAAAGTTTCAAGGTTAATGGCTTGCTGCGTCATGCTGCGGGCTTGTCTCAACCGGCTGCGCGTTGCCTCGATGCCGCTTTGATCGAAGGCCTCGCCCGGCTGGTCAAACTGATTTCGCTCAATTTCGGAGCCTTTCATAATGCCCTTCATCTCGGATGCGCTGCTGCGCGTAAAACCCTCCGCCACCATCGCGGTGACGCAGAAGGCCCGCGATCTGAAAAGCGCCGGGCGGGACATTATTTCATTGTCCGTCGGAGAGCCTGATTTCGATACGCCCGACAATATCAAGGCGGCCGCGATCGCGGCGATCCAGCGCGGCGACACCAAATACACGCCGGTTGCGGGCATTATTCCTTTGCGTGAGGCGATCGCGGCGAAATTCAAACGCGAGAACGGGCTCGATTACAAACCCTCCCAGACGATCGTCGGCACCGGCGGCAAACACATTCTGTTCAACGCCTTTCTTTCGACCGTCAATCCCGGCGACGAGGTGATCATTCCGGCGCCTTACTGGGTCAGCTACCCCGATATGGTGCTGATCGCCGGCGGCCGGCCGGTCGCCGTCGAGACGAAGATCGAGCATGGCTTCAAGCTTCAGCCTGAGGCGCTCGAAAAAGCGATCACGCCAAAGACGAAGTGGCTTTTGCTGAACTCTCCGTCCAATCCGTCCGGCGCCGCCTATACGCATGACGAACTGAAGGCCTTGACTGATATTCTGTTGCGTCATCCGCAGGTCTGGGTTCTGACCGACGACATTTACGAACATCTCGTCTACGGCGAGTTTGATTTCGTGACGCCGGCGCAAGTGGAGCCGCGGCTGATCGACCGCACGCTGACCATGAACGGCGTGTCGAAGTCCTACGCCATGACCGGCTGGCGCATCGGCTATGCCGCGGGGCCGCTTGAACTGATCAAGGCGATGGAGATGCTGCAGGGGCAGCAAACGTCGGGCGCCTGCTCGATCGCGCAATGGGCTTCAGTCGAGGCGCTGAACGGCCCTCAGGACTTCATCAAGGAGCGCCGCAAGATTTTCGAGGGCCGACGCGACCTCGTCGTCTCGATGCTGAACCAGGCGAAATATCTGCGCTGTCCTCAGCCCGAGGGGGCCTTTTATGTCTATCCCTCCTGCGCCGAGGCGATCGGCAAGCGCACGGCGGAGGGCAAGACGATCCTCTCGGACGAGGATTTCGTTTCGGCTTTGCTCGACAGCGAGGGGATTGCCGTCGTGCAGGGCTCGGCCTTCGGCCTTGGTCCGAACTTCCGTATTTCCTACGCGACATCAGCGCCGGTGCTGGAAGACGCCTGCGCAAAAATCCAGCGATTTTGCTCGAGCCTTGTCTGACGCGTGACTGTTGGCGGCGATGGCCATTGTGTGGCGCGGCCAACTCTGCTTTCATAAAGTCCGGCCTGTTCCCCAACGCCTGGAGATCGCATGTTGAGGGACGATACGGGCGACGGCGGACGCCGCCCTTCGCGCAATGTTCTGGGGCAGCCCCTTGCGAGCTGCTCCTATGACCCGTTGACGGGATTTTATCGCAACGGCTGCTGCGATACGGCGGCCTCGGATGTCGGCAGCCATACCGTCTGCATTGTCGTCAGCGATGAATTCCTTAAATTCTCCAAGTCGCGCGGCAATGATTTATCGACGCCGCTGCCGGGCTACGGCTTTCCTGGCCTCAAGGCTGGCGATCGCTGGTGTCTTTGCGCGCCGCGCTGGCAGGAAGCCCTGGAGGCGGGAGCGACGCCCCGCGTCGTGCTGCAAGCCACTCATGAGGGCGCGCTCGCCCATTGCGCGCTCGAGGATCTGAAGCGCTATGCGATGGACCTATCGTGAAGAGGGGCCGAAGGCCCGAAGGCTAGAATCTCTCTGGTATAAGTCTCGTTGACCTCCGAAAACGGCCGCCCGTCGTCTCCATAGACCAAAGCCCGATGCTGAAAAAGCCGTTCAGGAATGCCAGGCCGCGCCCCCGGCCGGTCGGACGCCGCAGCGGGCTTTCCACAGTCGGGGCGCCAAAAGATCTCGACCGCGAAGGTTTTGCGAATGGGGTTCAGACCCGTGACGGCGCGTCCGAAAGGCGTGTCGCTGTCCTCCAACACTCTGTTGATGTCCGCATTCAGCCGGCTCGGCACATACCAGTTCTCCGCTTCCGAGAGCACGCGCTCGCCGCAGGCGAGTTCTACGCGGCGATAGACGACGATCTCGTCGGCCCCAAGCTGGAGCCTCTGGCGCTGTTGGCGCGTGGCCGGCTTGTCGACGCCACTGACGCGTTTGGCGCGGATCGCATAGTCCTTGAGCGCTGTCTCGGCGCACCATTGCTCCAGCGTCGCGGTCGCGCTGTGTGAGGCGAGAAGCCTCGCGTTCAGGGCTTCCAGCAAGGCGAAGGCCCTTTGGCGCGCAGCGAGATCATGTTCAAGAAAAGAGAGATTCAAACGGGTCACGCCTTCATGCTCGGCCGCGCCGAGACCGCGTCGCGCCAGCGCTTCAGCGCCTTGTACTCGTCGGGGACCACCAGCTTGATGCGACTGGCGGCGAAATCAATCGTGACCATCGCCGTAATATCGGCGATCGAGAAGGATTTTCCCGCGACGAAAGGAGCGTCCGCGAGCCGCGCGTCGAGATCGCGGAAGAAATCCAGCGTCCGCTGCCTGCCGCGGTCCGCTAAAGCGGGGATCTGTTCGTAAGTGTGGGGGCCAACTAGGGCGCGTCCGCGGAGACCAGGAAAGGAATTGCGGACAGCTTCGGCGACGGCGAAAAACCCGTCAATCTCCATGCGTCGCTCCCACATCGTCACGATCGCCTTGTCCTCTGGGCTTGATCCCAGCAGCCGGGGCTCCGGCTGAATTTCCTCAATATAGCGGCAGATCGCCAACACCTCGCAGATCGCAACGCCATTATCGAGCACCAGAGACGGGACGGCGCAGCGCGGATTAATGGCGCGATACGCCTCTGAAAACTGCTCCCCCGCAGCGAGATCGACCTGCGCCGTCGGAACGCTCATTCCTTTCTCCGCCATGAAGACGCGCACACGGCGAGGGCTTGGAGAAGAGGCGAAATCATAGAGCTTCATCGCAGCCTTCGAAGTTGGCGAATGGAGGAGGGCCCATTTTAGTCTGCAGAGGGCTTTAGCGGCGCCCGGCCACCATAAAGGGCGATCGGCGATCTGCCCATACGGCGCCTGCGGCGACGGCGCTTCTGGACATCTCGCGGCAAAAAGGGCTAAACCGTCGGCTCGGCGGGACGCCGCCGCTTTTCTTCGCCAGCCGATTTCGCGATTTTTCCGCGCGCGGCGCTTCCGCTAGCGAGCCATGTTCCAAAAACTCTATCGCTGGACGCTGACCCTTGCGGAGAGCCGTCACGCGCCTTTGGCGCTTGGCATTATCGCCTTTGCCGAGAGCTCCTTCTTTCCCGTGCCGCCTGACGTCATTTTGGTCCCGATGTCGATTGCGCGGCCGGCGAAGGCCTGGACCTATGCGCTGATCTGCACGTTAGGCTCCGTGCTGGGGGCGCTGCTCGGCTATGCGATTGGCGCGCTTTTGTTTGAGACGGTCGGCAAATGGCTGATCCATCTTTACGGTTATGGCGCGCGGGTCGACGAGATGCGTGAGCTTTACGCCAAATGGGGCTGGGCGGTCATTCTCGTCAAAGGCTTCACGCCGATCCCGTTCAAGCTCGTGACCATCACGAGCGGGCTTTTAGCTTATAGCCTGCCGCTGTTCGTCCTCTTGTCGCTTATGACGCGCGGCGCGCGTTTCTTCGCCCTCGCCTTGCTGCTCAAATATTATGGCGAGCCGATCAAGGATCTGCTCGACAGATTTTTCGCATGGTTCCTGTTGATTCTTGTCATCATCGTGATTCTGGGCTTCTGGATTGCGACGCATTTAGTTTGATCGCTTGTCGTTTGATCATCTGACGGATCGCTTATGAGGTTTCCTAGTCCCTTGCGCCTCGCCCTCGCCATCCTGCTTATCGCGGCGGGATCGATCGCCGGGGCGTGGATATTCCAGTTGCTTGGCTATCCGCCCTGTGAACTCTGTCTCAAGGAGCGCATTCCCTATTATGCCGGCATTGCGCTCGCGGCTCTGGCGATTTTCCTCAGCGTCAGCGGCCGGGAGAGTTTGCTGCCCGCGGCTTTTTGGGGGCTGGCCTTGATTTTCGCGGCGGGAGCCGCTTTGGGCGCCTATCATTCCGGAGTCGAATGGGGCTTTTGGCCAGGACCCACGGACTGCACGGGGCGGCTCGACCACGCAGGTTCGGTCAACGCCTTTCTGAAACAGTTGGAAACTGTCAAGGTCGTGCGCTGCGACGCCGTTTCGCTTCGCGTCTTCGGACTGTCGCTCGCCGTCTGGAACGCCGTGATTTCGACCGGATTGACGGTGCTGGCGCTGATTGGCGCTTGGCGCTCCTCCGCCCCACGGAAATGAGGCCGCGGGCGCGACGGTTCGAGAGTAAAGCCAGGTCGCCGGCTTGGCGCTTTGCTCAGGGGTCGATGGACAGCAGCGCCCGCGCCCGCAATTTTTCTGTCTCGCTCTTCAGTTGCCCGCAGGCGGCGAGGATATCCCGGCCGCGCGGCGTGCGCACCGGGCTGGCGTAACCGGCATTGAACACGATGTCTGAAAAAGCCTCGATCGTCGCTTCATCCGAACATTCGTAGGCCGTTCCCGGCCATGGATTGAACGGAATGAGGTTGATCTTGGCGGGAATGCCTTTCAGCAGCCTGACAAGCTCGCGCGCCTCAGCGGGGGAATCATTGATCCCCTTCAGCATCACATATTCGAAGGTAATGCGGCGCGCGTTCGACGCTCCGGGATAAGTCCGGCAGGCCTGCAAAAGCTCGGCGATCGGATATTTCTTGTTGAGCGGCACAAGCGTGTCGCGCAGGTCGTCGCGAACGGCGTGGAGCGAGATCGCCAGCATGGCCCCGGTCTTGGCGCCAAGATCCGGCAGTCGCGGAACGACGCCGGCGGTCGAAACCGTGATGCGCCGCTTCGACAAGGACAGTCCGTCGCCGTCCGAAAAGACCGCCACGGCGTCGCTGACATTGTCGAAATTATAGAGCGGCTCGCCCATCCCCATGAAGACGATGTTCGAGACAAAGCGCGAGCCGCCGCTCGGCACGATCCCATCCTGCGGCGGCGCTCGGCCCGGGAAATCGCCCAGTCTCTCGCGCGCAATGATGAGTTGAGCGATAATTTCTTGCGCGGTTAAATTGCGCACGAATTGCTGCGTGCCGGTGTGACAGAAAGAGCACGTCAGTGTGCAGCCGACCTGGCTCGAGACGCAGAGCGTTCCGCGATCTGTATCGGGAATATAGACGCATTCGACTTCCGCCGCGCGATCCCTGGCGTTCGAAGGCGCCAGCCGGATCAGCCATTTGCGCGTGCCGTCGCTGGACAGTTGCTCAGAGACGATCTGCGGCCGCGTCAAAGTAAAACGCTCGGCGAGCTTTGCGCGAAAAACCTTGCTGATATTCAGCATGTCGTCGAAGGAAGACACGCCCTGGTGATAGATCCAATGCCAGAGCTGAGCTGAGCGCATGCGGATTTCGCGCTCGGGCGCGCCGATTTCAAGAAGCGCGGCGGCGAGCTCCTTTCGCGTCGCGCCGGCGAGCGAACGCGACGGCGCAGGCGCGACCGCTTCAGCAGCCGTGGAGTCGATGAGGGTGGACGTTGTCATTGCGGCCTCATAGCATGGCGCGCAAAAATTCTCCACAATCGTCGCGTGGGCGCAAGCGCCGTCGCAAAAGCGACATCGCGACCGCGCATGAGAACCTTATTGCACGTCGAGGAAAACCGATGCTTTGCCGCTTTCGCCTGCCTCTCTCCCGCGTCCTGGCGCGCTTTGGCTTGCTCGCCGCGCTCGCGGCCGTTGTGACGGCCTCGGCGACGCCGGGTGCGGCGCAGGATTTTCCGAGATTGAAGGACACGCTCCCCTCGATCACAACGACCGGCGAAGCGAGCGTTGAGGTCGTGCCCAACATCGCGATCATTTCGCTGGGCGTCGAGACCGAGCGGCCCAACGCGGCGGATGCTGCGAGCGAAAACGCGAAGGCGACGCAGGCGGTCGTCAACGACGTCAAGGCGCAGGGCGTCGAACCGCGCGACATCCGCACCCTCGGCGTCACGCTGCTTCCGGTCTATGACGAGACGACCGATTCCAACGGCCGTGTCGTCAAACGCACGCTGCGCGGCTATCAGGCGCGCAATGATCTCAGCATCACGATCAGGCAGATCGAAAAGGCTGGCGCGCTGGCCCAGCAATGGATTCAGAAGGGCGCCAATAAATTCGGCGGCGTCGACTTCGACTACGATCAAAAGGACGCAAAATATGACGCCCTCCGGGGCGACGCCGTCCGCGACGCCTTGCGCAAGGCGACATCCTTTACGAATGGGCTGGGGATCCGGCTTGGGCGGGTGCTCGAAATCGCCACGCCCGGCGGACCGCCCCGTCCTTTCGCCGCTACGGCGATGCTGGCGCGGGCGGCCAAAAGCGAGGCTGTCGCCATCCCGCTCGAGCCGGGCGTGCAGACCCTTCGGGTCGAAGCGGAGGTCAGCTGGGAGCTGGCGCAGTAGATCACGGTTTGAAACAGGGCGATAACGGGCATAAAGCCAACCCATTGAAAACCATCGTGCTCCTGAGCGCGCCGGTGATCAACGCGGCGGCGGCTTTCCCCTGAGCGCATCTTCGAGCCGCATTTTCGCCGAGCCAGGGCGCAGCGGCTTCTGCTGGCTCTCATGCGGAGCCCAGCCGGAAACGAAAATCAGTTCAAACGTCGCTCGTATGCGCCCGTCGGGGTCGCTGAACCGCTCGGCGTAGATGTTCGCAGCCCGCAGGAAAAGCTCGCGACGGGAAGGCCCTTTGATGCGGGCGACCAGCGCGTTGGAGGCGCCCATGGCGCGCAGATCAGCCATCAGAGCGAACATGTCGCGGTATCGGACGACCAAAGGCTCGCTATCAGCAACGGGCAAGGCCAATCCAGCGCGCTGAAGCAGGCCCCCCATGTCGCGAACGTCCGCGAAAGGGGAGACGCGCGGGCTGATCCCGCCGCAAAGCTCGGTTTCGGCGAGCGCCAGGGCGCTGCGCAATTCGCGCAAGGTCTGACCGCCGAGAAGGCAACCAAGAAACAGTCCGTCCGGCTTCAGGACGCGGCGGATCTGGACGAGCGCGCCTGGCAGGTCATTGACCGTTTGGAGACTGAGCGCCGACACGGCGAGGTCGAAACGCTCCGCCGCGAAAGGCAGCGCCTCTTCGTCGCCGACGACGGAAAACGACGCGCTCCTTTCCGTCTGCGCGAGCGGCGCCATGCGCAGGACCAACCGGCCTTCGCGGGCAAGACGCCCGGAAAGCTCCGGCGAGGCTGTGCCGACATCAAGAACCGTTGAAAAATCGCGGCGGATCAGCTTGAGCCGCTCAAAAAGATCCTCGATCGCCGCGCGCAGCAGGAAATCCTCGGCGCCGGCGTCTTTGGCGCGCGAAAGCCTGCGGCGGAGCAGGGGGCGATCGAAAATGAGGCTCGGCGACGTCACGTGAATCTTTCCAGGAACGGATGGTCTGCGATCCTATCCGAAAACGGCCGCCACTCACCTGGCGTCGCGGGAGTTTCAATATTCTGCGATGCAAAAACGCGCTGGATCATTTTTCCGCCTCGGCTATATTAAGGCGGTAACTGCGTCGAAATGACGCCGCGGCGCAATGGAAGGTCGCAGACAAGGCGTGTGAATGAATAAGGTTTTCAAGGATGCTCATTCGGCTTTGGCGGATATCGTCAAGGATGGCATGACGCTGATGTGCGGCGGGTTTGGCCTTTGCGGCATCCCGCAGGATTTGATTCATGCGCTACGTGATCTCGGCGTCAAGAACCTGACCGTGGTTTCGAACAACGCGGGCGTCGACGGCGCGGGTCTCGGGCTTTTGCTCGAGACGCGGCAGATCAAGAAAATGATCTCGTCCTACGTCGGCGAGAACAAGCTCTTCGAGCAGCAGTTTCTATCTGGCGAACTCGAACTCGAATTCAATCCCCAGGGCACGCTGGCCGAGCGCATTCGCGCAGGCGGCGCAGGTATTCCTGCCTTCTTCACCAAGACCGGCGTCGGCACCGTCATCGCCGACGGCAAGGAAACCCGCGAATTCGACGGATCGACCTATGTCATGGAGCGCGGCATCGTCGCCGACGTCTCGCTCGTACACGCCTGGAAAGGCGACACCGAGGGCAATCTCGTTTTTCGTAAAACCGCGCGCAATTTTAATCCGATGATGGCGACGGCCGGGCGGATGACGGTGGCAGAGGTGGAACACCTTGTGCCGGCTGGCGAAATCGATCCCGACATGATCCATACGCCGGGAATTTTCGTGCAGCGGGTCATTCATGCCCAAAATGTCGTCAAGCTGATCGAGAAGCGCACGACGCGCCCGCGCGCCGCCTGAGCGGCCGCCGCTTGAAGCTTCAAGGAGCAAAAAAGGGCGTCGTTCAAAGCCGTCTCGAGCAATCGTGCTGCAAGGAGTAAAGAACCTATGGCCTGGACAAGGGACCAGATGGCGGCGGAAGCGGCCAAGGAATTGCGCGATGGATTTTACGTCAATCTCGGCATTGGCATTCCGACGCTCGTCGCGAATTTCATTCCGGCCGGGATGAATGTTCAACTACAGAGCGAGAACGGCATGTTGGGCATGGGGCCTTTCCCGCTCGAGGGCGAGGAAGACGCCGATCTCATCAATGCCGGAAAGCAGACGATCACCGAGCTGCCGACGACGAGTTTCTTCTCCTCCTCCGACAGTTTCGGGATGATACGCGGCGGCCATATCGACCTCGCCATTCTCGGCGCGATGGAGGTCTCCGAAAAAGGCGACCTCGCCAACTGGATGATTCCCGGCAAGATGGTCAAAGGCATGGGCGGCGCGATGGACCTTGTCGCCGGCGTCAAGCGCGTCGTGGTGGTGATGGAGCACACCGCGAAAGGACAGTCGAAGCTTTTGCATCATTGCACTTTGCCGTTGACCGGCTCCGCGGTCGTCGATCGGGTCATTACCGACTTCGCGGTCTTTGACATCGACAAGACCGGCGGCACGGGCCTGACCCTGGTGCGGCTCGCCGATGGCGTGACGCTCGAGGAGATCAAGGCGAAGACCGAGGCGAAATTCACCATCCCGTCCGATTTTGAGACCAAGGCCGCTTAGAGAGAGGCGTCTCGTCTCCTCTTACACCACCCTTGCTACACCACCCTTGCGAAAACGAGCACATCGACGCGTCGCGCCTTGGCGCGCAGCAGCGCGCGCGACGCCGCATTGACTGTCGAGCCCGACGTCATCACGTCGTCGACGAGAACGATGGCGCGGCCCTCGATGCGGGCGGCCATCTCCTCCGGCACGCGAAACGCCCCTTGCACATTGAGCGCCCGTTGCGAACGCGTGAGGCGCACCTGCGATTGCGTCTCCTTGACGCGCACGAGACAGAGCGGATCTTCCGGCACGCCGCTGGAACTCGAGATCGATCGCGCCAGCGCCTCGGCCTGATTGAAACGCCGGGCGAACAGACGCCTGCGATGCAAGGGAACGGGCGCGATCAGATCGGCGTCGACCAGCAGCTCAGCGCCGGCCCGAGCCATCCAGGCGCCGAGAGGTTTTGCGAGCTCCATCCGGTCGCCATATTTCAGCCGGTGCACGAGATGGCGCACGGGACCGTCATCGAAATGCGCGACGGCGCGGGCGCGGCCGTAGACAGGCGGATTGGCCACCGCCTCCGGCGAGAGCAGCCCTTCATTGCCGAGATCCACGGAAAAGGGAACGCCAAGCCTTTCGCAAAATGGGCGCTCGATGAAGCGGATTTTGGACCAGCACGCGGCGCACAGCGACCCGTGCGCCTGCGTCGCCTGACGGCAGTTGAGGCAGGCGGGCGGGAAAATAAGGTCAAGCGCCGCGCGTGAGGCATGGCCCAAGACGGGCGCGGCATGCGCCAGAAAGCGCGCGCGGAACGCTCCGGCGGCCGTCGTGAAGGAATTGTCCCGTCGCTTCGCGCGAGTCAAATTGGCGGGCTCCCGCATTCGGCGGCGATCGCTTGCCACAACCGCTGCGTTAGGGCGTCGACGATCGTGGCGCCTTTGGCGCCGATGGCGACGGCGCCGATGCGCTCCACTGGGGCGATCAGCCGCAGACTATTGGTCATAAAGACAGCGTCGGCGCCATAGAGCTCATCAAGGTCAAGCGATCGTTCGCGGCCTTGCAGCTTTAGCGCGCCGCATTCGGCGAGGATGAAGCCACGGATAATTCCCGGCATCACGCCGTCGGCGAGGGGCGGCGTCGCCAGCTCGTCGCCGAAAAGCGCGAAGACATTCCCGACGGAGGCGCAGGCGACGCGCCCCGCGCCGTTCAGGAACAGCGTTTCATTGTATCCTTTGGAGGTCGCCTCACGCATGGCGAGAATGGCGTCAAGGTAGGAGAGCGCTTTGATGCGCGAGGCCGGCGATGTTTCGTTGCGGCGAATGGCGGCGACGTCCATCGCGAGCCTTGGCGAAAAGAAGCTTTGAGGCAGCGGCGAAAGGCTCGCCATGATCGTCGGCTTTTGCATGCCGGCCGGCGCGAGGCCGCGAAGTCCCGGCCCGCGCGTGACGGTGACGCGCAGTGCGTGACGCTCGGCTCGCGGGAGCAGCGCCGCGAAGGCCCGGCGGATCGTATCGGCATCGGCTTCGATCCCCAGCAGGGCGAGGGCGTCCAGCAAGCGTTGGATATGAGCCTCGCCGCGAAACAGGCGGCCGTTCATGACAAGCGCGGTGTCGAACGCTCCATCGCCGAGCAGAAGCCCGCGGTCGCTGAGATCGAAGAGCGCGCGGCTGTCGGGAAAAACAGCGCTGTCAAGCCACAGCATGGGCGCGCGCTCTGTGTGTTCTGACGAAAAGCTCAAGCAGCGCCGGCCTTGAAGCCGCCGGAGAACGCGAGGAAGCGCTGCCCTGAAATCCAGTTTTTATGAGCAAATGACGATCCGTTTCGATCCGGCGAGCCGAAATGGTATTCGGCGCCGGATGCAATGGCAATGCGGGCGGCGAGCCGCCGGCGCCAACCGCATCGCACGAGTCGTGGAGCGCCTGATCGATCATGCTCAGCGCAGGGCGCTCAGACGCGCTCGGGAAGAACCATGGCCACATGCGCCTGAACGCCCTTCGGGTCTTTCGCGAAGGCGGCTGCGGTCTGACGCGTGAGTTCCCCCGGGAAAACCTCGTCGGCGCCGGCTTCCACGCCGTCAAGAGCTTCGGCGGCAACCTCCTGCGGCGTCAGCCGTGGTTCGGGAAGGTCGCGGCCCATGTCGGTTTCGACCTGAACCGGCATGACCGCGACGATGGCGGTGCCCTGGCTTGAGAGTTCAGCGCGAGCGCTTCGCGTGATCGCCCGCGCCGCCGCCTTTGAGGCCGAATATGTGCCGGCTTTCGGCATCGTCACCAGCGAGAGGAAAGACAGAACATTGACGATGGCGCCGCCGCCGGATGCGGCAAGTCCCGGCGCGAAGGCGCGGATCAGCGCCAGCGGCCCGAAGTAATTCACCTCCATTTCCTGGCGCGCGGTGGAAAGGTCCGGCGCGGAAATGGCGCCATGAAAACCGGCGAAACCCGCATTGTTGATCAGAAGCGTCACGTCGGGGGCGTCGGCGGCGGCAGCCAGCGCCTCAGCCTCTTTCGTTACGTCGAGCGTCAAGGGAACGAGCCTTGAGTCTTTCAGCTTCAAGAATTCAGAGAGAGAGGCCGGATCGCGGGCGGTGATATAGATTTTCGATGCGCCGCGCTTCAGGAGCTCATCCACGAAAGCGCGGCCGATACCGCGGTTCGCGCCGGTCACCAGGGCGACGGATCCATTAATGTTCATAGCCGTTCCTCAGTTCCACATTTGCGTTCGGCGCGCCGAACGCTGATCTGCTGGTCCTTTTCGCCCCGGCCGGCATCATTGCTGCGAAGTCGCTCAACCAACCGGCCGCAACATATTATAATGATCATATAAAGTGAAGCAGAAAGATTGGCGCGCACGCGTCTGTCGATTTCAGACGGTGTCCTCGAACATGGGGTGGAGCAGGAGCAGGCAACGGCGCGCGGCATCGTCGCGACGATGCGAGCCGAAATTGGAAGCGATTGTGTTGCAGTCTGTGGGGGGCGGCGCTTTCAGAAAACAGGGCGCGAAAAGCCGATGGCGCGATCTTGGCTCTCGCAAGGAATCGCGCTCCTGGCGAGAAAAAGGGCCGCTCCTAATGTTTCTTCGCGGTCCGCTTGGCGGGCTTGGCTTTGGTCTCCTCGCCCGGATCGAGCCCGGCAAGCTGCAAGGCGTTGCTCCGGCCGACAGCCAGAACCTCATCCGAAAGCGTCTTGTCCATGACGATTCTGGAAAGCTGCAGCGAGCCTACCAGCTGCGCGAATACGCCATACGCCTTCGCCAATCTGTGTTCTGGTGAAGCCTCTTCGGGCAGGCCGGAGGCGATCCGCGCGACGAAACGCTGTGCTTCCTTGTTGAAGGCATTGCGTGTCGCTCTTGGCCTGCGCGTCGTCTCCGCTCCCAACGTCGCTATCGCGCACCCCGTCGCCGGTTTGTCGCGATGCGCGGGACTAAGATAGAAATCTATAAAGGCGCGCAAATTCAAAGGCGCCGCGGCTTCCGCCTCATTTTCGTAAGCAAAGGATGACCCGATGGCGGCGATCAACGCCTCCTTGACGAGCGCCTCTTTTGAAGGGAAGTGCGCGTAGAAGCCGCCGTGCGTCAGCCCGGCGTCGGCCATCAGGGAAGCAACGCCAACGCTGTCGATGCCCTCGGCCCGGAAGCGCTGGGCGGCGATCTCGACCACGCGCCGATGCGTATCCGCCTTATGTCCCTTCTCATATCTTGACATCACAGCCCCAAAATCAGCATCCGCACCCGCCGCGAATCATCCTATAAAATGATATTTATAATACCAATTCGCGGAAACCTCAACACGGCATTCGGCGCGCTTCGGGGGAGCCATCATTTCATCGGCCGGTTGCGCGCTCGAAGCGCCCGGGAGCGTCAGTAAAAGTTTCACGGGCGAAAGAGGAGGACGAGCGGCGACGCGCTACTCATCGTTCTCGCTGGTCAACTCCTCGACCGTTATCGAGCCGGAGCCTTCGGCTCCATTCTTCAATCGGACGCCGGGTTGGCCGTGATTGAGAAACTCGACGCCTTCTTTCTCGAGCGCCGTCTGAACCGCCTTCACGCTCTGAACAGGGCCGCCGATCGCTTCATGCTTGGACGCTTCGAGGGACTGGATCGTATCCGCGCTGACATTGGCCAGCGTCGCCAGCGTCGCCTGATCCATGCCGATCAGGGCTCGAGCCGCGGCGAGTTGATAACCGGTGGTCAGCATGGGCGCTCCAGAGAATCATATAATGTTACCGCCATCATAACCGAATAGACCGGGCCTGCCAGAACTCGTGTGGGGCGTTTGCGCATTTCGATTGCGGGGGTTGCGCGTAAGGCTCATTTGGCGGGGAGCAAATGAAAGACATGAAGCGTTGGCGATGGTCTGACGCCCAGAATACGCGTTATGAAGCAGCGCGGATGTTCCAGGCATACGCAGAATAAAGCGTTGGGGATGTGTATCAAATATACAATAACGAAAAGCATACGGCAATATATATTGGCTGACGCCCACAAGCATCCCTAAAAGTCTAGCGTTGTAGAAAACAATGTTTGGATTGTAGCATAGTCGGGACGCGGCGCCCGAGATCGAGATCGTCGCAGTTCAGGGCAACTATTGGCGCGCGTTGTCTCATGGATGGCCCTGTACGCCACAACTATCCGGAAATGTCTATTCCATTGCCTGATATATACCCTGCCGATGCGCTTGTTTAACGGAGACTTTTTTGCCTTTGCACAGGCTTCGTTCGCTTTGCGGGACGAAACGCCTTATCGTCACATTTTCAGCACGGATTGGGCATAAGTTTGAACTGAAGCGCGGCGTTGTGGTTCGCCGCAAAACAGCAAGAGTTTACGCAATGTCCGAGCAGCCTGGCCGCGTTGACGCCTTGGCGACAGCCCAGGATCCTGAAAGCCTTGTCGGCGACACGCTGCGTGGGCTTCGCGGCCTTGTCGTCGGGATCGCCAATGAACACAGCATCGCTTACGGCTGCGCATCGAAGCTGCGCGGCTTCGGAGCCGAGCTTGCGATCACCTATCTCAATGAAAAAGCGGAACGCTATGTGCGCCCGCTGGCGCAGGAGCTTGGCGCGGAGCTGATCCTTCCGCTCGACGTCGAGCAGCCGGGCCAGATGGAGGCCGTGTTCGACAGAATCGCCGCCGAATGGGGCAGGCTGGACTTCGTCATCCATTCCATCGCCTTCGCCCCGCGCGACGATCTGCATGGGCGGGTCGTCGACTGTTCGCTCGCCGGCTTCCAGCAGGCGATGGCGGTGTCGTGCCATTCTTTCATCGCCATGGCGCGCCTCGCCGAGCCGCTGATGAAATCAGGCGGCTCCCTACTGACGATGAGCTATTATGGCGCCGACAAGGTGGTGAATAATTACAATATAATGGGACCGGTGAAGGCGGCGCTCGAGGCGAGCGTGCGCTATCTTGCGGCGGAGCTCGCCGACGATAAAATCCGGGTCTTTGCTGTCTCCCCCGGCCCGTTGAAAACGCGCGCGGCGAGCGGCATAGCCGCCTTCGATGAACTGGTCGACGCCGCCGTGCGCCGCACGCCAGCGCACCATCTGGTCGATATAGCCGAGGTTGGCCGCGTCGTCGCCTTTCTGGTCGGGACGGCCGCGTCAGGCATGACCGGCGACACGATTTATGTGGATGGCGGCCTCCACAACGTCGCGTGAGAATGAAAGCCTCCAGCTCTCGTCCTATCGTCAGACCTGACGGACCGGCGCGCCTGAACGGAAAAGGACCTGACATGATGTTGAATGCGCCGATCGCGCGCCGGGACCGCGACCAATGACGCGCCATGTCGTCACCCTCAACGCCGGTTCCTCGTCGATCAAATTCGCCTTGTTCGAAGCGATGGGAAAAGCAGGCGCGGAAACGCTCTCGGCGCTGGCGATCGGCATTGTGGAGATGCTCGGCGACGAGCGGCGGCTGACAATTCACGACGGCGCCCACACAAAAATTCATGAAGAGACCTGGGCGGAAAGCGCCGCGACGCCGTTTCACGCCGATGCGCTACGGCGCATTCTGACCTGGCGGCGCGCGGGCTTCCCTCAGGCGCAGGTGATCGCCGCCGGACATCGCGTCGTTCATGGCGGCATGCATTACGCCGCGCCGGTGATCGTCACGGACGAAGTGCTGCGCGACCTGAAGGCGCTGATCCCGCTTGCTCCTTTGCACGAGCCTCACAACATCGCCGGCATTCTTGCCGCGCGCGAGGCGTGGCCGCATGTGCGCCAGGTCGCCTGCTTCGACACGGCGTTTCATCACGCGCATCCCTTCGTCAATGATGTGTTCGCTTTGCCGCGCCATTTTTACGACGAAGGCGTCAGGCGCTATGGCTTCCACGGCCTATCCTATGAGTATGTTACGGGGCGGCTACGGGAGATTGCGCCATTCCATGCGGCTGGCCGCGTGGTGGCGGCGCATCTTGGCAATGGCGCCTCGATGTGCGCCATCCGCGATGGACAGTCGGTCGCCAGCTCGATGGGCTTCACCGCTCTCGATGGGCTGCCAATGGGCACGCGCTGCGGACAGCTCGATCCCGGCGTCGTGCTCTATCTGATGCAGGAAAAACAGATGAGCGCGGCGCAGGTCACGGATCTGCTCTACCGCGAATCCGGACTGAAAGGCCTCTCCGGGCTCTCGCAGGACATGCGCGAACTCGAGGCCTCGGACTTGCCGCAAGCGCAGCAGGCGATTGAATATTTTGTATTTCGCATCCGCCGTGAACTTGGCGGGCTCGCCGCGGTGCTGAAGGGCATCGACGCCATCGTATTCTGCGGCGGCATTGGCGAGAACTCCTGGCATGTGCGTGAGCGGGTGCTGGAGGGCATGGAGTGGATCGGCGTTGAGCTCGACCGCGTCGCCAACCGCGCCAATGCGCAGGTTATCTCCTCGGAACGTTCGCGCGCCCGCGTTTTTGTCATTCCGACCGATGAGGAGGCGATGATCGCCCGCCACACTCTGGCCGTGGTCGATCAGAGCGCCGAAGCCTGAGCTCTTGCACGGAAACTCTGTCGTCGCCCTTGGCGCGACCACGGCGCGCGAAGTGTTCGGCTGTCCGGTAACGCTCTCAGGCCAGCGCGGCGAACTCATGCGCCTCGCTGGAGGGCGCGCCGCGGTGGCGACCATTCACCCTTCCGGGGTGCTTCGGATGCGTCATGAAGGCTCGCGCGGAAGCGTTCAAAGGGCTCGTGAGGCGAGGCGCATCACCGGGAGCTTCTCTCAGAAATGAATCCGGTAATTCAATCATCCGAATTTGAAAAGTACGCCGAAGCCGCCGCGCGGATAGCTCCAGGTGATCTCGCCGGTCGGCTCGAGGAGGATGCGGCAGGTGCCGCATTCGAGGCAGCCATCGGCGACGATTTCCACCTGCCCGACATCGTTTTGCGCATAGCAGCCAGCGGGGCATACTTTCGTCATCGCCAGCAAATTCCTCGATGGCGTTGTATGCGGTTCGATCGAAATATGGGGCTTGCCGGCATCGACAATGTAACGATTTTGATAAAGCTTCTCTTCAACGCGCACGGTTTCATTGGACATGATTCTTCTCCGCTCACTGAATTTCAGAGCATGATGCCCGTAAGTGTATCTGCTCTCCCGTCAGTTCCTCAGCGCCAGGCGCGCGCTAATCTGAAGGCGTCGCCGAAAAGCCCCCTTAATGTCCGCTGCTTGACGAAGGCGCGGATGGATGCGTTCTCCTTTTCGACCTTGGGCGAGCCGTCAACGCGCAGGAAACTGTCCATCGCTTTCGACACAAGCTGCGGATAGGTCAGGAAGAAGTTCTTCGAGTTGGTATGCAGGAGCGCAGGCATATCCTTGTATTTCTTGAGGTCCTTCATGACGAAACTGTTGTCGAGCAGGCTCTTGTAGAGAGAGAGGTTTTGCTTCGTCATCGGATCGCGGCGGGACTTGACCTGGAAGATCGCCTCGCCCGCGAGGCGGCCTGACGTCATGGCGAGGTTCGAGCCTTCGCGATGGATCGCGTTGTTCAATTGCGCCGCGTCGCCGACTACGACCCAGCCGTCGCCAAAGAGCTCGGGGATGGCTTTGTAGCCTCCTTCGGGAATAAGATGCGCGGCATATTCCTTCACCTCGGAGCCCTGGATCAGCGGCGCGACCGAAGGATGCCTCTTGAACGCTTCGAGCAGCCCATAAGGAGTCTCGCCTTTCTCCGCGAAATCGGAGACGAGGCAGCCAATTCCGATCGAAAGGCATTCCTTGTTGGTGTAGATAAAGCCCATGCCGGTCATGCCATTGGAGATCGAGCCAACCGCCTCGATCACGACGCCTTCGTCGCCCTTGAGGTTGAAGCGCGCCTCGATCGTCTCCTGCGGCAGGAAGTGCATCTCCTTGACGGCAAGCGCCACATGATCTGGCTTCGGCGTTTGCCTGAGACCCGCGCGGGCGCCGAGCAGGCCGCTGACGCCTTCGGCGAGAACCACGACGTCGGCGAAGATGGTGTCGCCGTCACGGTCCGTGCGCACGCCGATGACCTTGCCATAGGCGTCGCTGACGAGTTGGGTGACGGTCGTCTCGCAGATGACGAGCGCGCCTTGCGCCTGCACCTGCTTCGAGAACCAGCGGTCGAACTGCGAACGGATGATGGTGTAGCGGTTCGGCTTTTCTTCGTTGAAGTCGTCCGAGCGGTGATGCATGCCGGTGTGCGAACGCTCCGACATCATCCAGAAACGCTGCTCTATCAGATGCCTCTCAAGCGGCGCGTCCTCGCGAAACTCTGGCACGATCTTCTCGAGCATCTCGGAATAGAGGATCGCGCCCTGCACGTTCTTCGAGCCGGGATATTCACCCCGTTCGAGCTGCAGCACCTTCAGTCCTCGCGAGGCCATGGTGTGCGCGGCGGCGTTGCCGGCCATGCCGGCCCCGATGACGATTGCGTCGAATTTTTCCTCGATCATCTCAAACTCTCCTCAGGGCTCAGCCTGCTAGCCGATCTCGGCCATGCGGCGACAGGCGCTTCCGGAAGGCTTCGGTGAGAGCCGGCAACAGCCGGATGGCGTCGGTGACGACGCCAAGATGAGCGAAGCCGAAGATGGGCGCGTCCTTATCCGTGTTGATCGCGACGATGCAGTCAGCGCCCTCGACGCCGACGCGATGCTGGATCGCGCCTGAGATTCCAGCCGCGATGTAGAGTTTCGGGCGGATCGTCTTGCCGGTTTGCCCGATCTGCCGGTCCGATCCGATCCAGCCTTTCTGCACGAGCGGCCGCGAACCGCCGAATTCGGCGCCGAGGACGCTCGCGAGATTGCGCACGAGCTGAAAATTCTCGGCGCTTTGCAGGCCAAGGCCGCCGGCGACGACAATGTCGGCGTAAGCGAGATTGGACTTGGCGCTATCGCGGTCGGGGATGAATTTCAGGATCTTGGTGAGGATCTTGTCTTCGTCGAGATCAGGCTTGAACTCGATGATCCGTCCCTGGCGGCCTTCGAGGCGCTCCGGCATGGCCATCACGCGGGGCCGCACCGTCGCCATCTGGGGACGATAGTTCAGCGTGTAGATGGTGCACAGAAGCGAGCCGCCAAAGGTTGGGCGCGTCGCGGCCAGCGAGCCGTCGGCGTCAACCGCAAGCTCGGTGCAATCGGCGGTGAGGCCCGTCAGCAGCGTCGTCGCGACAGAGCCTGCGAGATCGCGCCCGAGCGTCGTCGCTCCAAGCAATAGAATCTCAGGCTTATGCGCGTTGACGAGTTGCGTCATCGCCTGCGAATAGGGCTCGTTGCGATAGTCGGTGAGGATCTCGTCCTCGACCAGATAGGCGAGGTCGGCGCCATAGGCGAAGGTTTCCTGCGCCGCCTGCCTCGTAGCTTCTCCGGGGGCTCCGACAATGACCGAGGCGAGTTCCACGCCAAGCTTGTCGGCGAGCTTGCGGCCTTCGCCGAGAAGTTCGAAGGAAACCGGATGTACGGCGCCGCGCTCGATCTCGATGAACACCCAGACGTGTTTGTAGCCCCGGAAATGCTCCGGGAGCTCTTTCTTCATGGAGGCCCGGCTCGGGGCCGCCGGGGCTGCGGGCTTGTCGGACATGGCGATCTCCTCAGTATCCAGCGGCCGATTTTGCGAGATCCTGTTCGAGCGCCGGCTGCCGTTCGAACAAGGTCTTGATGAGGCTCTCGGCGTCCTGCGAAGCGGAGTCGCCGGGTTTGACGAGAATGGCGCGCTCCGAGCGCGGCGGCGGTGCGAAGACTTTTTTGACGACCGTTGGCGATCCCTTGAGCCCGCATTTCGTCGGGTCTTCGATTCCGGCGTCCTTGGCGCTCCACGTCAGAATTTCCGCGCGCGCCGCCCGCAGCGCATCCTTCATCGCGCCGCGCCGGACCTCGTTCGAGCCCTCAAGCATGGTGATGAGGCAGGGCAGCCTGGTTTTGAGAAGCTGCACGCCGCCTTCCGAGCGGCGCTCGACGACGACTTCGCGCCGATCCGGATCGCATTCGGAGATCTTGGCGACATAGGTGAGCTGGAGGAGGCCGAGGCGCTTTGCGATGCCGGGCCCGACCTGCGCCGTGTCGCCGTCGATCGTCTGCTTGCCTGCGAATACGATGTCCGGGGCGCCGAACATGTCGCTGATCTTGCCGATCGTCTGCGCCAGCGCATAGCTCGTCGCCAGCGTGTCCGATCCGGCGAAGAGGCGGTCGGTCAGGAGGACGGCGCGGTCCGCGCCGATGGCGAGCGCCTTGCGCAGCGATTCCGATGCCATCGGAGGCCCCATGGTGAGCACGGTGACTTCCCCGCCATGCTTCTCCCGGAGCCGCAACGCCTCTTCGAGCGAAAATAGATCATATGGATTGATGATCGTCGGCACGCCCTGGCGCATGATGGTCTGCGTCACCGGATTGATCCGGATCTGAGCGCTGTCCGGCACCTGCTTGATGCAGACGAGGATATGCATGATCTAATTCCTCCAAATCGTTCAAAGAGACCCTGAACGCTCCATGTCCGGTGAGCCGACGACCAGCGTGCTCAAAGGCACGAAAGGCTTTTTCGGCTCTTCCTTGGGTTTGACGGCGTCCTTCAACACCTTGAAGACGCGCTGCTCGATTGGCGATGACTCCACGAAATCGTGGTAGGCGTTTTCGAGAAAGGCGCGGCAGGCCAGCCAGACCTCGTCGTCGGTGCCGACGCCGGATTCACTGTGATAAAGATACTCTCCCATTCGACGCAGGATATGAAGGCGAGCGACGCGCAAGACCGCGGGATCGTAGCTGACGCCCAACGCGTCGAAGAAATCCTCGGCGGATGAGAGTTTACGTAGTTGGTCGAGAGCGTTCATAGCGCCTGATCCTCCTTAGATTGCATATGAGCCTTATCGGCCAAGCCAGCGCCGACGCGTTGTTGCAGATGCCCGAGACGCGCCTCCAGAAATCCGATGCGGTCGATCAAAATCGCCATGGCGTCGGCGACCGGATCGGGAATCAGATGATGCTCGAGATCAATGCGGCCGTCCGGCCTCAACCGTCTGTGTGACTTGCGAACCAGTCTGCCGGGGATGCCGACGATGGTCGCCTCGGGCGCGATATCCTCGATGATGACGGAATTGGCGCCGATCCGCGCATTGCGTCCGATCGTGATGTCGCCGAGGATTTTGGCTCCCGCGCCGACGAGCACGCCGTTTTCAACGGTCGGGTGCCGCTTGCCCGCGGACCAGGAGGAGCCGCCGAGCGTTACGCCATGATAGAGGGTGACGTCGTCGCCGACGATCGCCGTCTCGCCGATCACGACGCCCGCGCCATGGTCAATGAAGAACCGTTCGCCGATGACGGCGCCTGGATGAATATCGACATTGGTCAGAAAGCGCGCCAAAAATGAGAGGCTGCGCGCAAGGAATTTGTAGTTTCCGGTCCAAAGGCGATGTGCGAGCCGATGCCAGATGATGGCGTGAACGCCGGGATAAAGCAGAGCGACTTCGAATGTGTTGCGCGCGGCGGGATCGCGTTGATGCACGCAAGTGATATCCTGCCGGATCATGCGCCACAGGTCTTTTGACGCGCGGCCTTCTGTCGTCGTCAAACTCACCGCGCTCATGCTGACGCTCCCGTCACAGTGGTTCTCGTCGACGGCCGTCGTGATCCGCTGCGAACCTCTTCAACGAGCCCTGCAACATCTCCGCGCCCGAGTGGCCGATGCCTGAGGAGCGCATGGCGTTTTGCCAGCATCAACACCTCGGCCGCCTGTTCGCGATCGAGATCGAGGCTGAGCTCAGCGCAAAGTCCGGTGATCGCGGACAGGCCCGAATGCTTGCCGATCACGACCTTGTTTTGCCGCCCGAGAGTCGCCGGGTCGATGCCTTGATAGGCGCGGGCGTCCTTCATGAGCGCCGCGACGTGAATGCCCGATTCATGCGTGAAAATGTCGGCGCCGACAATCGCTTTGGCGCGTCCGATCGGGCGGTTGGCCGCATGCGCGACGAGGCGCGCGAGGGCCCGCAAACGGAGCGGATTGATTGCGCTGCATCCAGCGACCGCGCGCCCTAGCGCCATCGCGACCTCTTCGAGCGCCGCATTGCCTGCGCGTTCGCCAAGGCCGAGTACTGTCACGCTGGCGTGGCTCGCTCCGGCGCGCAACGCCGCGAGCGTGTTGGCTGTGGCGAGGCCGAGGTCGTCATGACCATGAAATTCAACAGCGACATCCGTCTCCTCGCGCACGCGGCGCACAGCATCGAATGTCGTGAATGGATCGAGGACGCCCATCGTATCGGCAAAGCGCAACCGGCTCGCGCCTTCCGACGCCGCGGCGCGCGCAATGCGGCCGATGTCGCGCGGGTCCGCGCGCGAAGAATCCTCGCCGCCGAGGGCGACGGTGAGGCCGTGGCCGATGGCGTGGCCGACGACAGCGCGCACGCGCGACACGAGATCTTCAACATCCGCGCCAAGCTTGACTTTCATCTGCAGGCGTGACATCGGCGCGGAGATATTCACATGGCTGACGCCCGCCGAAATAGCGGCGTCGACGTCCCCTTTTGTCAGACGGCACCAGGCGACGACCCGGCAAGGCAAGCCATCCGCGGCGACGGCGGCGATGGCGTCGATTTCGTCTGCGCCCATCGCGGGCGTGCCGGCTTCGATTTCATCGACGCCGGCCGCCGCCAGCTCCCGTGCGATCGCCAGCTTTTCGCGCGCGGAGAAGGCGACGCCAGGCGCCTGTTCGCCGTCGCGCAAGGTTGTGTCATTGATGGAGATGCGGGGATGATCGCCAGACATCGTCATGCCTCACGCATACTGTGGCTTGAATTCGGATGTTTCCTTGCCGCCCTCAGCCCCGAAAGGCGAAAGCGCGCGCAGCTTCTCGATAATCCCAGGCATCACCTCAATCACGCGCCCGACGTCCTCGGCGGTGTTGTCGCGCGACAAAGAGAATCGGATCGCGCCATGCGCGGCGGTGACGGGGATGCTCATCGCCAGCAAAACATGGCTCGGCTCAATCGAGCCTGACGTGCAGGCGGACCCTGAGGAAGCAGCGATCCCGGCGCGGTTCAGATGCAGAAGAATGGCTTCGGCTTCCACATATTCGAACGCGATATTGGATGTATTGGGCAGACGATCGTGCGGGTCGCCGTTGACGAAGCAATGGGGCACGCTCTGCACAATGGCCTTTTCGAGGCGGTCGCGCAGATCCTTCACGCGGCCCCGTTCATCCGCGAGGCGCTGCATCGCGAGTTCGGCCGCCTTGCCGAGGGCGATGACGCCCGGGATATTCTCGGTGCCGGCGCGACGGCCGCGCTCCTGGTGGCCGCCGCGAAGAAGTGGCTTGAAACGCGCGCCACGCTTGACATAGAGCGCCCCAACTCCCTTCGGCGCATGCAGCTTGTGCCCCGAAAGCGACAGCATATCGATGGCGCTATCCTTGAGGGAAACGGGGATCTTGCCGACCGCCTGCACCGCGTCGCTATGGAACAGCGCGCCAACGCCTTTGGCCAGTTCAGCGAGGCCTTCGACGGGAACGATCGTGCCGGTCTCATTGTTGGCCCACATGATCGATACGAGCGCAACCTTGTCTGATAGAGCGGCGCGATAAGCGTCGAGATCAAGACGTCCAAGACGATCGACGCAGATATAATGAACCTTGGCGCGCCCTGTCTTTTCGAGATGCTGACAAAGCTGAAGCACCGATGGATGTTCCACCTGGCTCGTCACGATTTCGTCGCGGCCGGGCAACGCCTCGAGGGCTGAAAGAATCGCGGTCGTGTTGCTTTCGGTTCCGCCGGACGTATAGACGATCTCGTGGTCGTGGGCGGCGCCGAGCAGCTCCTGTAGCTGCTTGCGCGCGGTCTTGAGCGCGCCGCCGACGCTGGCGCCGAACGCATGGGCCGACGACGCATTGCCGAATTGTTCGGTAAAGAACGGCAACATCGTTTCGACCACGGCGGGATCGACGCGGGTGGTTGCATTGTTGTCGAGATAGACCGCTTTCATGGTTCTCTCCTCAATGTCCGGCCTTGCCGAAAGCGCCTTTGCCGACGGGAATGACGCGCAAGGGGACGCCGAGCTTGGCCACCAGCCGCTCCTGGATTCCGGTGATCGTCGCGCTCGAAAGCTTGCAGAGGACGCACGCGCCGGACATCTTCACGAGGATGTTCGAGCCATCGACGTCGACGAGTTCACAGTCGCCGCCGTCCTTGCGCAGGAAGGGCCGCAGTTCCTCAATCGTCTCTTCGATCAGCTTGATCCTTTGCAGGTTTGTCATTCCGGAGCTGACCGGCGGCAGTGGCGAGGGGGCCAGCGGCGAACTCTGCATGACCGCGGTTATTTCGCTTTTCGCAGGCTGGGACGCCGCCTGCTGAACCTTTGCCGCGACCTTGGCTTTTGTGTTGATCTCGAAGGCGATGGACTCCCTCGTTCGATAGGCGTCACGCTCAGCGATCAGCCCCTCGGCGACGAGCTCTTCGTTGACATTGGCGAGAATCTCTTCGATCTGATCAAAACATGTGAGGCAATTGCTTCCAGCCTTTGTGTAGGCCGTCACTTGCTCGATGCTCGTCAGCTTGTTCGTCTTGATCGCACGCTTGATGACGCCTTCCTCGATGCCGAGGCATTTGCAGACGAGGGCCCCATTGTCGAGACTTTCGGCCCAGGGCTCGCCGCGATAATTGGCGATGGCGGCTTGCAGCGCCTCGTATCCCAGCACTGAGCAATGCATTTTTTCAGGCGGCAGGCCGCCGAGAAAGTTGGCGATATCCTGATTGGACAGCGTCGCCGATTCATCGAGAGTCTTACCGATGACGAGTTCAGTCAGCGCCGACGAAGATGCGATCGCGGAACCGCAGCCAAACGTCTGGAACCGCGCGTCGATGATCACCTGCGTCACCGGATCGACTTTCAGCATCAGCTTCAGCGCGTCGCCGCAGGACAGTGCGCCGACCTCGCCGACAGCGTTGGCGCCGTCAAGAACGCCGGCGTTCTTCGGATTGAAGAAGTGGTCCTTGACCTTCTCGCTGTAGTCCCACATGGCCATTCCCCGCGCGTCGGTGCTCAGCTAAAGGATTTGCCGCAGGAGCAGCTGGCCGTGGCCTTCGGATTGTCGAACGTAAAGCCGGATCCTTCGAGACCCATCACGAAGTCGACCGTCGTTCCTTCGAGGTGCAAAAGGCTCGCTTCGTCGACGTAGACCTTGACGCCGTCACGCTCGACGACAATGTCGCTCGGGTTCACATCGGCGACCAGCCCCATCATATATTTCATGCCGGCGCACCCGCCTGCCTCAACCATGATGCGAAGCCCTTCTACCGGCTGACCCGCTCCCTCGATCGCCGACCGCACCGCATTCACTGCACCGTCCGTAAGCTGGATCATGGTGGAATTCCCTTGCGTTTGCAGATGTTTCAGGCGGCGTTTCGCAATACGCGTGCCATGCGCTAACGTATTGGAAAGACTACGATTAGCGCATCGGCGGGGAAGTGTCTGAATTCAATCAATTGTCGGGATTGCGACAAAGCGCATGGCCTGGAGAAAGCCGCGCATCGAAGCCCGGAAGCCGAATGGCGGGTCAGACCGCGCGCGACAGATCGCGGCGGATTCGGGCGAGGGAGCTTTCGCCCGATTCATCGCCAAAGCAATTGTCGAAATCGCTACATTCCTGACAGCTTGGCGCGGTGCATAGCGTGAAGCCTTCCATCTCGCAAAGTGAGCGATAGAGAAACTTCTTCCATTTCATATTGGAGGCGTTTCTCACCGCGATGACGGGATAGCGCTCGCTCATCAGTCGATTGAGATCGCCCCGATCGAAAAGTCCGAGATCCTGCCAGAGATGATTGTCCAGCATCGAACGGCGCGTAACAATCGCCGTGAGCCAGACGCTTTCGGGCGCGGCGTCCGCCTGATGCGAGGTCAGCAGGCCTTGCAGCTGCTCTTCCTCATCATCGAAGGGCGCTGTTTCCGGCTCCGCGCGAAGATCAATGTGAGCGGAGGCGGCGGGGAGCCAGTTGCGCGTCAACGCTTCGATCTCGGCGCGATTCAGTCCGATCGCCGCGCTGACCGAGGTCTCATTCTGATAGGCGTCGAAAATCCCAATGGAAAGAATGCACGCGAAGACGTGAGCCGTAAACGGCGCCGCGATGGAGCATGGCGTCGGCGCGCTGAGGAGAGAGCGATAGAGGCTGGCGGGCTCGGGCGCGGGCTCGGCCGCGGATGCGGGCGGCACGCCTTGCTCCGGCATCGCGGCCATCGCGCTCACGCCGGAAGAGCATCCGCCGCCACGTGAGTCTGGCAGTTCTTGGGGCAGACTCGCGAACAGGCGTTGCAGCCGATGCATGAACCGGCATGTTCCACAGCCATGATCTTTCGATTGAGGTCTCCATCGAAGTCATCGTCATCGTCCTGCGTTACGACGCCGAGGATCTTGCCGTCTTCGTCGACGCCGTAGAGCGTCATCACGCCTTGCGGACAAACCTTGAAGCACCGGCCGCAGCCGATGCATGTGACGGGGTCGATGGCGGTGAGATAGGAAGGCGTCCAGCTCGAGCCGTCGCGGGTCTTATGTTCCGCCATCACGCTTCCTCCAGGGCCTTGAGCTTTGCGCGGGCCGCCTCGAGCGCCGCATAGGCGTCATGGGCCTGCTGAGCGACGGTCATGATGCTGGTCCAGTTGATTGGCAGGTCCTCGGATAGATCGTGCAACGCCATCTTCATGTTCGTCGCCCTGGGCGACAGTTTCTTGATCTCGGCCTTCACTTCTTCGATGGAGCTCACGGCTTCCTCCTTCGATTGCTCACATGTTCTCCAAGGCGGCGAACGCCTTGGAGAACACGCGTCAAACGGGCTCTAGTAATTCACGACTTCGGGATACTTCTGGATCATCTCGATTCCGGCCTGCACGTGTTTCGCGCCTTCCTCGGCGAGTTTCTCCAGCGTCGGGAAGCCGAAGCGATGTACGTCGCGCAACTGCTTGTTGACGACGACGAGCCGGCCAGCCATGAGAACCAGGCGACCGAAGCCCTCGTGGCTCATTTTCATCATCGGCGACACCATCGCGCCCGTCCCCCGCTCGATCGCAAGGCCGACCGCGTTGTAGAAGAGCTCCAGCCGCCACAGCGTCTCGGGATCCGGGTCGCCGATGATCGGGATCTGGCGGCGCGCTTCCTTGTCGATGATGTAGGGCGCCAGCAAATCAAGATCGCTCTTTCTGTCCCAGGCGCCGTGCGTGTCCTGCGCCCGCCATTGCTTGATAAGCTCCTTGACGAACGGCGTGTCGATCGCCGCCTCGCTCGCGAGGGTCATTGCCTCAACCATCTTACACCTCTTCCTCGAATTCGAACTTGCGTTCCTGACCCTTCATCATGACCTTGCGCAGCCATGGCGGAGGCGCGCCCTTGAGCACGACCTGCAGCTTGTCGAGCAGGCCCGGGATTTCTTCCGGCTGATTGACCTTCATCGGATGGATATTCTGGGCGACGACGCGCGCCGCGCCTGATCCGCCGATCGCAGCGACATAAAGAATCGTGCAATCCTTGATCGCGTCGAGCTTCGGTCCCAGCTTGTCCTCGTTGCCGTCTTCCTGCAGATCGCCCTGGAACTCGAAGGTTTCGACGAATGTGTGGCCATCGGGCGTGACATCGTAGACCATGATGTTCTTGGCCCAGCCGAAATGGGCGTCGACCCGCTTCAGATCCTGGGTTGCGAATGCGACTTTCATAACGCCTCCATTTTGTCTGAGCCCTTGCCTGTGACGATGCTTGCCTAATGCGCCGGAATAGGGAGGCCGACTTCGGAGGGGGCGGGCTCCGTCCGCCAACTGTCCGGAGTGGGTTCATGGCCTGCCGCGATGAACATGTTTCCGACCTCGAAGATGAGATCGCGCGAGCCGCGATAGCCGACCGAGATTTCGTGCGCCGCGCCGAGGCGGTCGAACATCGGCACGCCTGCGCGAAAGAATGGGATGTTGAGACGTTCGGCGGCTTGGCGCCCGTGCGAATGGGTGACGAGGAGATCACATCCAACGGCTGCCGATTCGAGGTCTTCGAGGTCTCCGATCAGCACGGTTTCGACCGGAAGACGCTCGAGCACGGGCGATTCGGTGGTCGTCACGGCGGCGGCGATCTTGCAGCCGAGATCCGTCATCCAGCCGGCGATGTTCCAAAGGAGATCCGGTTCGGCGCCGATCGCAATCCGCTTGCCGCCGAAAAAGAAATGTCCGTCGAGCATGGCGTCGACAAGCTGGCCGCGCTGGCGCCGGTATTTGAGAGGAACCGGACGGCCGCTGATGCGGGACAACAGGCTCATGAGCTCGTCGTTGGGGCCAAGCCCCGTCAGCCTGTCGAAGAGATGGAATGGCGTGCCGGTCCGGCGCTCGAGCACTTCGGCGGGACCGCGCATCTGCTCGCCGAGCGCGATCGTCAGAGTGGCGCGTCCCATCGTCCTGATATCTTCGACGGATGAGCCGCCAAGCGTCGTCGAGGTAAAGTCGTCCGGGATATGCCCATCAAGCGAGCCGGAGAGATCCGGTACGAAATAGGGCAGCAGGCCGAAGTCCTCGACGATATCGCGGAATTCGTCGAGATCCCCCGGCGTCAGGTGACAACCCGGCAGGACATTGACGCGGCGCGGATCGCGCACGACGCCGTCGCGATCTTCCGGCACGAGACCTTCAATCAGCTTCAGAACCGTCTTTGGCCAGCCGTCCTGAAAAGCGTCCTTGAAATCAGGCGTCGAAACATAGACAAGTTCGACATCGGCAAACTCCGGATGCCTGTTGCGAATGAGACGGATGTAGCCGTCGACGTCATCGCCTTTCGTTTCGGTGACGCCGGTCGAGCAAATGCCGATCATTGCCGGCTTGCCTTTTTTCACGATGTTGACGATCGCCTGTTCGACGTTTTCAAGGCCGCCGAGGATCGTCGCTACCTCGCTCATCGCCGTGGTTTGCAACGGAATGGCCTCACGGAAGTGGCGGACGAGAAGCACGAGGCCGAAGGACGTGCAGCCTTGCGATCCATGCAGCATCGGCATGCAGTCCTTGATCCCCATGAAAGCCATCGCGCCGCCCATCGGCTGGCTCATCTTCAGCGGATTGACCGTGCAGGACTTGGACGATTTTCGGACCGTCGCCATGGCCGTCGCCCTCACTCGGCCGCGACGGCCATGCCGTCGACGTCGCCAAAGGGATCGACGGGAGCGTTGGCGTCATCCCAGGGAGCGGGGCGGCGCGCCTGCTCCCACACGGGATTGTAGAGCGCCTTATCGATCTCCTTGACGAGCTCGGCCATGCCGACATAGCCCATATAGGCGTGGTGACGCTCCTGATTGATGTCGAGCCACGGCATCTTCGCTTTCAGTGAAATGAACTGCGAGCGTCCGCCCGATAACATGATGTCGGCGCGCGCGTCTTTCAGCATTTTGTACATTTCGCGCGGGGTCATGTCGTCGATCATATGAGCATCCTGACCCATCAGCTCCTTGATCTTTTCCTTGTCCTCTTTCGTCGATTTTTTGACGCTGGTGCCGACCAGTTCACAACCCGCTTCCTGCAGCGCCGCGACCACCGACCAGGATTTGACTCCACCAGTGATGAGGAGAACGCGTTTGCCCTTGAGCCGGGCCTTATAGGGCTCGATCGACGCCCACGCTCTAGCCTCCTCACGCGCGATCGCCGCCTCGGTTCGGACCATCAATTCGTCGGGAGCCCCCTTCTCGATCAGGAGGCGGGCAATTTCGCGCAGGGAATCGCTGGTGTCCTCGATGCCGTAGAAAGAGCCCTCGAAGAAGGGGATATCGTAGCGCTCCTCCATTTTCCGCGCGACGTTGATCATCGCCTTGGAGCAGACCATCATCGCCGCCTTGGCGCGATGCGACCAGGCGACTTCCTTATATTTCGCATCGCCTGAGATGCAGGAAAGGATACGGACGCCAAGCTCGTCGAACAGAGGCTTCACCTGCCACAATTCGCCGGAGAGATTGTATTCGCCGATAATGTTGATGTCATAGGGCGTCGTATATTCGGGCTCAATCGTTCCAATGACGTGATCGAGGATCGCTTCGCCCGCAAGCTTGTTGCCAAGGTTCTTTGGACCAACAAAGCCAGGAGAGATCACCGGAATGACAGGCTTGTTGAATTTCGCGGCGGCGGCCTTGCAGACTGCGCCGATGTCGTCGCCGATCATCGCGGGCACGCAAGTCTGATAGACGAAGACGGCCGGCGGGTCATATTTCTCGATGATCTCCTTGATCGACTTAAAGAGATGCTTCTCGCCGCCAAAGATGACGTCGGTTTCGTTAATGTCTGTCGTAAAGCCGGTGCGATAGAGCTGAGAGCCGGACGATTTGGCGCCGCGATTGTCCCAGGAATTTCCCTCGCAGGCGATCGGACCGTGCACAAGATGCGCGACGTCGGTGATCGGCTGTAGCGCGATTTTCGCGCCGTCGAAGGCGCAGCCCCCGGCGGCGGCGCCCGGCTGCAATTGCTTGGTGCAACCCTTCTTGCGCTCTTTCTCGGACTTCGCCTGATTCTTCGCGCAGGCAGGCTCGTTGAAGACTTCCTGAACGGTATTCGCCAACGACGTCATAGAGACCTCCTTCGAAACCCGGAGCCGCGCCCGCCCGGAGGAACATTCTTCACGGGTGAGCCGTTCGATCAGACAAATTGCGCATTCTTTTCTGTCGCGCTTCAGGCGCCGCGGTTCCATCGCGACCGGGGACAAGGCCCGGCGCGATGGAACCGGGAGACTCTTTCATTAGCGAATGATGTCGAAGCTGTAGTCCGACTTCGCCACGACATTTGTGTTGCGGTCGATCTCGTCGAAGATCTTGTCGAGGATCCAGACCAGCACATTCATGCCGCCCTGATAGCCCCACACCGGATAACGGTGATAGTGGTGCCGGTCGAATATCGGGAAGCCGATGCGGATCAGCGGCGTTCCGGTGTCGCGATCGAGATATTTGCCGTAGGTGTTGCCGATGAGGAAATCGACCGGCTCGGTGAACAGGAGCGAGCGCATGTGCCACAGATCCTTGTTCGGATAGACGTGGCAGTCCTTGCCGAAGGGCGAGCTGTCGAGCAGCGCCTGGACTCTTTCCGCCCATGCCTTGCCGCCGTTGGTGGACAGAATATGGGTCGGCTCGGCGCCGAGCTCGAGCAGGAACGCGGCAAGGCCGAGGCAGAGATCGGGATCGCCGTAGATCGCGAATTTCTTGCCGTGAATGTGCGCGCTCGAATCCGCGATTGCGTCCACGAGACGGCCGCGCTCACGGGTGAGCTCCGCGGAGACCGGCTTGCCGGTGATGCGCGACACGGCCATCAGAAAAGCATCCGTTCCGCGCACGCCGATCGGATGATTGAAGGCGACAGTCTCCTGGCCCTTCGAGGCGATGAAAGGCAGCGTCTTTTCAGTGCAGAATTCCTGCATCGAAATGGTCGCCTTGGCGTGCAGGGCATTGGCGGCTTCCTCGAGGGTCGTGCCGCCGTCATACATGCGGAACTCGCCGTCCGTCGGCGTGTCCCATACGTCGCTGTTGTCTCCGAGGATCGTGTACTCGACGTCCATCGATTTGAAGATGCGCTTGATTTCACGCAAATTGCCGACCGTGTAGCCGTCGAAACCGCCGAGGAAGTTAATCTTCTCGTTCGGCACGCGCTGCAGCGCCGGCGCGGTTTTCGCCTTGCCGTCCCAGAAATGTTCGAAAACGCCCTTCATCACATTATCGTAGCCGGTGATGTGGCTGCCGACGAAAGCCGGAGTGTGGGCGAAAGGAACGTCATATTCCTGCGGGACCGAACCCTTTTCCTTCGCTGTCTTGATAAAGGCGTTAAGATCGTCGCCGATGACTTCCGCCATGCAGGTCGTCGATACCGCGATCATCTTCGGCTTATACATGTTGTAGGTGTTGGCGAGGCCGTCGATCATGTTGTTGAGGCCGCCGAAAACGGCGGCGTCTTCCGTCATGGACGAGGAGACGCAGGACGTCGGTTCTTTGAAATGACGGGAGAAATGACTGCGGTAGTAGGCGACGCAGCCCTGCGATCCATGAACGAAGGGAATCGTTCCTTCAAAGCCGACAGCGGCGAAGACGGCGCCGAGGGGCTGACAGGCCTTGGCCGGATTGACGGTCAGCGCTTCGCGGGCGAAATTCTTCTCGCGATATTCGTCGGTCTTGGTCCATTCGCGAACGCGCTCGAGCTCGCTGTCCGGGACGGGGTTCTCGAAGTTCTTTTTCTTGTTCTCGAACATTTCCTTATATTCCGGCTGCCGGAACAGGTTGAAGTGGTCGAGAACGTTGTCAGGATTCTGTGGCATGGTTGATCCTTTTCCAGTTCCGCAGTCGGAGCCGCGCTCTCACCGAAGAGAGCGCGGGATGAGTTCAGTTCAGGCGGCCCAAGGTGTCTTGGCGAGCTTCCAGACGGGCGAGTTGATCGCCATGTCCATGTCGCGCGCGAAGATCGCAAAGCCGTCGTAGCCGTGATAGGGGCCGGAATAGTCCCAGGAGTGCATCTGGCGGAAAGGAACGCCCATCTTCTGGAACACGTATTTTTCCTTGATGCCCGAGCCGACAAGATCGGGCTGGACCTTTTCGACGAATTTTTCGAATTCGTAACCGGTCACGTCGTCATAGATCAGCGTGCCGTCCTTCACGTAGTGGGTCGTGCGCTGATAGTCGTCGTTGTGGCCGAATTCATAGCCCGTTCCGACGATCTCCATTCCGAGATCTTCGTAAGCGCCGATGACATGGCGCGGGCGCAGGCCGCCAACGAACAGCATCACAGTCTTGCCTTCGAGGCGCGGCCGGTATTTCGCAATGACGGCGTCCGTCAGAGCGCGGTACTTGGCGATGACGCGTTCTGCGCCTTCCTTGATCTTGTCATCGAAATGGCTCGCGATCTTGCGCAACGATTCCTCGATCTTGGTCGGTCCGAAGAAGTTGTACTCGACCCACGGAACCCCGTACTTTTCTTCCATGTGGCGCGAGATGTAGTTCATCGAACGGTAGCAGTGCAGCACATTCAGCTTTGCTTTAGGGGTCGCCTCGAGCTCGGCGATCGTGCCGTCGCCAGACCATTGCGCGATAACGCGAAGGCCCATCTCTTCGAGCAGGATGCGCGAGGACCAGGCGTCGCCGCCAATGTTGTAGTCGCCGATGATTGCGACGTCGTAGTCAGTCGACTCGAAGCGGGCGGGCTTGCCCTCCTGCTTATCGAACACCCAGTCGCGAACGGCGTCGTTCGCGATGTGGTGGCCGAGAGACTGGGAAACGCCGCGGAAGCCTTCGCAACGGACGGGAACGATCGTCTTGCCGTTGTATTCCTTCGACTTCGCCTTGGAAACCGCCTCGATGTCGTCGCCGATCAGGCCGATCGGGCATTCCGATTGAACGGTGATGCCCTTATTCAGCGGGAACAGCACCTGGATCTCATCCATGATCGCGGCGAGCTTCTTGTCACCGCCGAACACGATGTCCTTTTCCTGGAAATCGGAGGTGAACTGCATCGTGCCAAAGGTGTCGACGCCGGTCGTGCCGATATAATAATTGCGGCGGGCGGCCCAGGAATATTGTCCGCAGCCGACAGGACCGTGACTGATGTGGATCATGTCCTTGATCGGGCCCCAGACGACGCCCTTCGAGCCGGCATAAGCGCAGCCGCGAATCGTCATAACGCCGGGGATCGACTTGATGTTTGATTTAACGCCGCAGTCGGGCTTGCCTTCCTCGAACGTGCCAAGGTGCTTGGCGCGCCGTTTCGCGGTCTTCTCCGGGTAAACTTCAAGGACCTCCTTGATGAGGGCCTTGTTCCGGGCCTTGATGTCTTCGATTGATTCAGCTGGCGCCAGGCTCATGGTCGCACCTTTCGAAATCCGTTGATCGGTAGGGAGGCGCCGGTTCCGCGCGCTGCGGTCGGCGCCCCGCTGGTGATTAGGCGGAGGCGAGTTCGGCGGCGCTCTTGCCGACCTGCGATTCGTCGACCGACTTCATGATGCCATGCGCCATCAACAGGTCTTCGAGTTCGTCCATCGTAATCGGGGTCGGGATCACGCCGTTGCCCTTGTTCGCGTGGATCTTCTGCGCGAGGGTGCGATAGTGCTCCGCTTGCGCGGAGTCCGGCGCATACTCGATGACCGTCATGCGGCGCAGCTCGGCGTGCTGGACGATGTTGTCGCGCGGCACGAAGTAGATGAGCTGGGTGCCAAGCTTCTTCGCCAGCGAATCGGCGAGCTCATATTCCTTGTCGGTCTGACGCTCGTTGCAGACGAGCCCGCCGAGGCGAACGCCGCCCGAATTGGCGTATTTCAAGATGCCCTTGGAGATATTGTTGGCGGCGTACATGGCCATCATTTCGCCGGACATGACGATGTAGATTTCCTGCGCCTTGTTCTCGCGGATGGGCATGGCGAAACCGCCGCACACCACGTCGCCGAGCACGTCATAGGAAACATAATCAACGCCGTCGTAAGCGCCGTTTTCCTCGAGGAAGTTGATCGAGGTGATGACGCCGCGGCCGGCGCAGCCGACGCCTGGCTCCGGACCGCCCGACTCGACGCAGCGAATGTCGCGGAAGCCGACCTTCATCACGTCTTCGAGTTCGAGATCCTCAACGCTGCCGGCTTCGGCGGCAAGGCTCAGGATGGTGTCCTGCGCCTTGGCGTGAAGGATGAGGCGGGTGGAATCTGCTTTCGGGTCGCAGCCGACGATGAGAATCTTCTGGTCCATGGCGGCAAGGGCCGCGAGGGTGTTCTGTGAGGTCGTCGACTTACCGATGCCTCCCTTGCCATAAAATGCGATCTGTCGAAGGTCTGACATTGATTGCTCCTTGATCCCTTTAATTCTATCGGCGCCGGAAAACGTGGCCGACAACGTGTTTGATGATGACGTCGCGCGTTGCAGGGCGCCGAAGTGCGTTTCCCCGAGTTGTGCCTTCGCGGCATTCGCCCGCCTGACGCAGACCCTATTTCGCAAGCGTCGTGCCAAGCCGTTGTGTAGGTGTTAAAGCGTTGTTATGACGGTAGAAAGAGCGATGAGGCAAGGTCTTCTGGGGCTTGTCTCAAAGCCGACATTCGTGTCGTTTGTTCGTATGAAAGAAAACATCCCGCAAGGCTCGCGCGCGGGCAAAGGCGCACGGAACGACGCTTCCTCGTCACGCGATCTTCAACGTCGGTCCTGCGGTATGCAACTTGCAACCGTCGGGCGTGTGCGGATCGAGGAGAGAGCGCAAATGCAGATCGGCGTTGAGACATCGCGAGCTATCGAAAACAAGCGGATCTTCGTTGTCGACGACGACGAAATCATCCGCGCCGCCCTGCAATTCATGTTGCATGATGAAAATGAGACGCATGAGGTGCCTGGTTTGCAGCCAGCCTTCGCCAAGGCCGCTGAAAGCAAACCAGACCTGATTTTGCTCGCCGCTTCGATCGTGCAAGGCGAAGGCGTCAGCGTGCTGTCGCAAATTCGCGAGCGCATACCTGGAGCGAAGATTCTGGTAGTCGCGGATTCGGTCAAGGATGAGATTGCGCGGCAGTGCCTCGCCTCCGGCGCGCACGGGGTTCTGGCGAAGCCGCTGACGATCGAGTCCGTTCGGGAGAAGGTCGACGTTCTGCTCGGGCGACGCGTCGGCTTTGCCATACCGCTCACGGTTCTCAAAACACCCTGAGGAAGGCAAGCGGGAGCCTCAGCCGAATGCCCGGGAGTCTTCCCATCGGCGCGAGTGCGTCGCGGATCGCTGGTCGGCACATCCTCCCAGAGTAGTCAAAGCAAGAGCCTGACCAAATCATTGATTGATCAGGCTCTGAGGCCGGTTGATGCGCGCCTTGCGCTGCGCTGCAGGTCAAGTCTTCTTGTCAGATTGTCGCCAGTTCGGGATTGCTTGCAGCGTTCGCTGTCAATTTCGCGACAAAGCCATCGAGTGGCATATCTATGCGGGTGATGTTCTGCTCGCGCAAAAATCTTTCTTCGTTGCGGGTCAGGGCGCCTGGCAATACAGCCCAGTGACGATCAGACGAGCGCTTCATAATCTGCCGCGCAAAACTCCGCTCCAATTGGCTCGAAAAACGGCAGCCGAGGAACAGAAAATTCTTGCCGCGCCGGATCGACTGAACGGCTTCGGGTATCGGCGTCTGAATGTCGATTTCGGTAAGGATTTCGACATAATCCGAGTCCGAAATGATGAAATTGGCCGCTGGGGAGACGGAACCGATCGGCTGATAGAGAAGCGTCGTCCAGCTTAGTGTCTCTTCCGGCGCCTCGGCCGGCGCCTTGGCGCCTGAGGCGTCAAGAACGCGTCGCACGCCAGGGATGCGGCTGCCGTCCGGGCGGAAATAATGCACCCATTCGCCAAAATGTTCGGCCTGGCTGACGCCCTGCGCCATTCCCCAGGCGCTCCGGCCCGCGAGAGCCTTTTGCGGCAGATCATCGTACCACGCGCTGACGAGGAGAGGCAATTTGGGGCGCGCCGCCAACCATTCATGCAAGATGGTTGGAGCTGCGGGTTGCTCGAACGTCTTGGTCATGACGGACGCCACCGTCTTGCGGTGTTTGAAGTTCTCGATGAATTGCGCCGCGGCCGTCAGGTTGTTGCGAATCTTGTGTGGGACGGTCGCGGCCGCAGTCAGCTTCCCGACTAGCGTTTCCGGCGAGTAAGGCAACGGGCCGTCCTCGCCCGCCAGCGCGAGCACGCCGGGACCGAGATAGGGAACCACATCGCCGCGGTCGATGGCCGCGTGAATTTCACCGAGCATTCATCTTCTCCCTGTGCTGGACCGCTGCGCGGCCCCAACTCATTGCAGCGCGGCCGCTTTCAGCGCGGTGACAACTTCTGTGCCGAGACGGAAAAATCCGCGGCCGCCCGAAAGCGCCTGGAAGGAGCTTCCAGCCTTATTGCTCAGCCGGTTGAACCATTGCTGAGCATCAAGCCCCGAGGGCCTCTCTCCGATTTCTGTCACTGAGCCGTCCGGTGCGAAGCGGACATGAATGATGAGCGTGTCGGCGGCGGTCATGTCGTGATCCTTTCGATGTCGTTACTGGAGCGTGACGCCTTCAAACAGCAATCACGCCCGGGAATGCTGTGGTCAATTTAGCAGAGTCTAATCTGTTCAGACGAAGCTCAACATCTCGACCGTGACGTTCTCGGTCCCGAAATGAGCCTGGCAGGCGAGGCGCGATTTCGAACCGACGCCGACGATTGTGTCGAGCTTTTCGTTTTCGAGCTTGCCCATCTTGGAAATGCCCTTGCGGCCTTCGAGCACGAAGATATGGCAAGCGCCGCATTTCGCCTCGCCGCCGCATTTCGAGACGATCTTTTCCCCGGCGGCGAGCAACGCGTCGAGAAGCGTGGTTCCTTCGGCGGCTTCGATTGTCTTTCCTGACGGCTTGATGGTTAAAAGCGGCATGTCGTGCTCCTGTTGTTTGATGACAAGCGTTCTGGTCAATAAATGGCGGCGCCCGCGCCGACGTTGATGGACGCGTCCTTCATCGTTCCAACGATGAAGGCGACTTGCGCCTCCGTCAGATGAGCGTGGAAGGGAAGCGCCACGGCGCGGTCCGCAACCTTTTCGGTGACGAAGAAATCGCCGCGCCTATACCCGGCATTGAAGTAGAGGCGTTGCAGATGAAGAGGCTGCGAATAGGCGGCCGCTTCGATCTGTTCGCGACGGAGATCATCGACGATCGAGTCGCGGCTCGAACGGGAGAAGCGCGTCCCGAGATGGACAACATAAAGGAACCAGTGAACCTCTTCGACATCCGGCGCGATATAGGGGTCCTTGATGCCCTCGAATGAGCGCAAATAATCATAATACCAGGCTTCGACGCATTTGCGGCGTGCGAGGAGAACGTCGATGCGACGCAGTTGCGCAAGCCCAAGGGCGGCGGATAGATCGCTGAGATTGGCCTGGAGCGGCGCGACGGCGCCGATGACCACGGAGGATCGTTCGTCGATCCGCCGTGAGCGCAGGCGGCGGATGGCGATGGCCCGATCGTCGTCGTCGGTCACGATCATGCCGCCTTCGCCGCAGACGAGGGCACCGGGCTGAGAAAAGTCAAAGATGGAACAGTCGCCGAATGTGCCGACGGGGGATCCTTTGTAGATTGAACCGATCGCTTCGGTGGAGTCCTCGATCAAGGCGACTCCGGCGGTTTTCGCCAGTTCGCGCAGGGGGGCCCAGGGCGCAGGGTGGCCGTTGGCGTTGGCGCCGATGATGGCGCGTGTGCGCTCGGTGAGGACGGCAGCCGCTTTGTCCGGCGAGATCGTGCCCGCCCAGTAATCGATGTCGGCGAACACGGGGCGCGCGCCGCTCAACATGATGGCGTGAGCGGTTTCGCGGAAGGAATGAGCCGATGCGACAACTTCGTCGCCTTTGCCGATGCCGAACGCTTGCAGCGTGAGCAGAAGGCCGATTTCACCGCTCGCAACTGCGATTGCATGCTTGCGGCCAAGATATTGTGCGAAAGCCGCCTCGAATTCTTCGACAACGGGGCCCGCCGACAGGCTGGATGAGATGAGAACCTGACGCACCGCGTCGAGTTCGAATTCCGACATGTCAGGATCGCAAAGAGGCAGCGATGTCGTTTTCATTTTTGCGCCTCGTTTGCCGCGAGCACGAGCCCGGTCGCTGTTGCGGGATCTGACGTGATTTTCCAGCAGTGGTCGCGGCCATCGAGCAGATAAAGATCGCAGCGCTCGAAGCGGCGGAAGGGCGTTTCATCGGCGACGTCCGAGGCGTCGCAACGACTGAGCGACAAGCCCGGGAATCGCCGCCTGAGTTCAGCGATCGTTGCGCCGTTGGCTTCGGCGGAAGCCAGCAGTTCGTCGATCGCGGCGAGGCTCTGCGCATCGAAACTCATGTCATTCACTCAATCGTCGCGCTTCGACCGTAATCGGAAGCGTCGTTTCCGGCCCCATCTCGGGCAGAGCTAATTGCCAGCCGTTGGCGAGCGTGATGCGGCCGCCCCACATCTGCGGCCTTTCCATATCGACGATCGGCTCCTCGAGGTCCTTCTTGGGCACATAGGCCGAGAGAATTCCTTCTGAGCTTCTGCGGATCATGATTTTCACGGGGCGCCTTATCTGTTTGATTGCGTGGGCGTAGGTGGATCGACGTTCGCGGGTGGAGCATGAGCTTAAAAAAAGACGCGAACCCTTTGCGTCGGATCACGCGGGGCGGTCAGACTGGCGCGATTTCATCCGCGAGGCAGCCAACGACCCGGCGTTCGCCAAACTCAACGAGATAGATCGGCGTTTCCGTTTCGACATGAGAGCCGACCTGGACGATTTCGCCCGGATCCCCCGCCCGCACCAAGAGAGCATCGGTGGGTTGATCGGGAAATGAGCCGTCGTTGAAAAGATCGGCGGTCGCGCGAACGCGCTGCCCCCATTCAAATTTGGCCGGTCCAGAACCGTTCATGAGGAACTCCCGCTTTTGACTTCTTTGACAATTTCGACCGGATCGATCTCTTTACGTTTCATGCCAACGCGATAGCCGGTAGAAACGAACTCGACGCCGTAGATGTAGAATTGCTGGAGGAAGGTGCCTATGCTGACCACGTACCCTTCGTCGCCCTTGTTGCAAAGGATCTCGCCGATTTCCTTCCCCATGAAGGTGCCGTCGTTGCGCACCGTCCTGCGCGCCCGCACCCTCTGGCCATAGTTATACAATGGCGGATTGTTGAGTTCGACGACGTCGCTGTCCCGGCTGATGTTGGTCATCTGCTGTCCTCCACGATTGGACGGTCCCTCAAATCCGACGACACGAGGTTTGGCGATGCTGATGCGGGCGAAGCCGGGTCCTGCGCAGTCGTCGCCGCATCACGGTTTTTGTCGGCGGGCCGTGACGAAATCCTGTCGCGTGCGGCGTCTCGAACGACAGGGTCTTCGTCGTCGGCGAGCGCGCGCACGATCTCGATATCCGCGCGCAGCACGATCTCGTAGCGAACGCGCCAATCCGGATCGGCGGCGAGTCTCGCCAACCCTGCGGGATCGAGACGCCGCGCGACCTCCAGCCTGACGGCCGCATCTGAATCCGCCACCATTCGGGGAAGGTGCTCCATGCCGATGCGAACGGCGACGACGCGCCTGACCTCCACGTCCTCGTCGCCGACCAGCAGAACGAGGAGATCAGCCGGGATGCGCCGCGCCACGGTCTGACGCACGTAATAGTCCGAATCCTCCAGCATCGGGATGAGATCGGCGCCATCGAGCCTCTGCGCGACCCGGATGCGAACCTCACGATGCGGATCAGCGCGCAGTCGCAGCAGATAGCGCATCGGCAGGCGCCGGGCGGCGCTCCAACGAACCGTTTCCTCCGGATCGTCCAAAAGAGGCGGCAGATGAAAAACGTCGGCGGCCTTGGCGGCGCAGGCGCGCACCTCGAAATAGGGGTGCTTCAGATAGGTTTGCGCGGGACCAGGGTTCCAGTCGAAAAATCGATCAATGCGCCTTGCATACCGGTCGTGGACGCAGGCCTTGAGGGGCTGGCAGCGCGCCTCCGCAAGGAGGTCGCGATGGGCGCAGATCGCGCAATCAACGGCCTCGCCGCGCCAGTCGATAGACACGTCAATGTCAGTCATCATCTTCGACTCCCGAACGATCGGCGACGCTCAAAAGCAGCCCGGCATTGATCTTGTCGGAAGGATCAAGGTCAAGAAGCTTCATCACCGCGGCGCGTCCTTCGTCCAATGCGCCAATGCGCATCTGCAGGTAGGCGTAGCCCTTCAAGGTGAACATGAAGAAGCGTGGCAGAACCGCTGCGAAGGAGCCAAAATCGGCGTCCTCACGGTTGACGTCGCGCCAGTCGCTCGCGAGACCAAGTTCGTTCGACGCCATGACGAGACATTTGCCCGCGACCTCAAGGGCCTTCAGCATATGGCCCTTGTAAAAATAGAAGCGATAGAGACCGATCAACACGGCCGGATGATCCGGCGCGAGGTCGCAAGCCGCGAGGAGGTGCGTTTCTGCAACGTCGTCAAGGTGGTAAGCCTCGCCGGCTTCGCGCAGACGCCGCTCGGCGGCGGCCGGCAAGCCGGCCCCGAGCACGGACGCGGCAATGGCGTCGATCTCGAGTCCGGCTGATGGCTGCGCGCCGATATCATCAGTCGCGAACATGCTCTGCGCCTATTTCGCAGAGGAGAGCGCTGGTTCTGCAAAAGCGGTCGACTGACTGCTGCTGCAGGCGCAGGCGTCTTTCTTGGGATCGATGAAAGCGAACCCCGTCTTGGCCGGTGAGTCGACGAAATCAATTGTGATTCCGTCGAGCAATAGCCGGCTCTCGGCGGGCAGAAAGAGCTTTACGCCATCCTGCGTGAATACCGCCTCGTTGCCTGCTGGGGCAGCCTGGACGCTGAACTCGGCGGAAAGGCCGGAGCATCCGCCGGGAGTGACTAACAACCGAAGGCCGCTTCCGGGCGCGCCGTCGAACATGACGAGGCGGCGGATGAACTTATGAGCGGCCGGCGTCAGGCTGATGTTCATGCCGCGCTCCCGGTGGGCTGGTAGCGCGGATGGGAATTGTCGATGACGCATGTGTCGTCGACCGGGCAGACGGCGACGCATTGCGGCGTGTCGAAATAGCCGATGCATTCCGTGCACTTCTTCGGATTGATGACAAAGGTGCCGCCCTTCTCCGTAATGGCGACGTTCGGGCATTCCGCCTCGCACGCCGAGCACGACGTGCATTGCGAGGCGACGATCTTGTAGGTCATAGCTGTCTCCTTTCTGACGATTGCTGCGGCTTTCGTCCCGGTCAGACCGGGACGAAAGCGCCTTGACGGATATCGGCGTCCCCGCGCTCGACATGCTGGATCTCGCCGCTGTTCACCTTCGCGAGATAGTCCTTGAAGTAGGAGATCGCAGACTGCTCGATGAATTCGAATGCGTATTGGTCGACCGGGTCGATGCCGGCGGCGCGCAGGGAGTCCTTCGGGCAGCCGCCGATCTTTGCGACGAACACGGCGGCGCAGTCGTTGATTGCGCGGATCACCGTCTCGAGCGCGTCTTCCTCGCCATAGCCGCCCTGGCAGTAAAGATCGACGCGGCGATGCCCGACGAACTTAGCGCCCTTGGTGCTGAGCTCATAGACCTGGAACTCCTTGGCGTGGCCGAAGTGCTCGTTGACGCGGCCGCTGCCCTTGGTCGCAACCGCGATCAGGATCTTGATGTCGCTCGCCGCGCCTGCGAGCGTCTCGAGCTCCGCGTTCTTGGCTTCGACCTTTGCGATGCGCTCTTCTTCGACCTTGGTCTGATAAGCCTTACGGGATTCGAGGTCGTAATTGACCTCCATTTCCATGATCTTGTCAGTGGTGAATTCGGCGCTGCGATCTTCGCCAAGAAGGCCGACAGCGTCGGCGCGGCATTGGCGGCAATGCCGCATCATGTTCATTTCGCCTTCGCAGCTATCCTGCAGGGCCTTCAGCTCCTGCGCCGAAGGACCGCGCTGGCCGTTGAGGCCAAACACCGTGCCATGCTCAGGCGCGGAGATCAGCGGCATGATGTTGTGCAGGAAGGCGCCGCGCGACTTCACAGCCCTGTTGACCTCGACGAGATGCTGATCGTTGACGCCCGGGATCATCACCGAGTTGACCTTGCAGAGAATGCCCCGCTCGGTGAGCATTTCGAGGCCTTGCAACTGACGGTCGGTGAGGATCTTGGCCGCCTCGATGCCGGTGACGCGCTTGTTTTTCCAGAAGATCCATGGATAGATTTTGGCGCCGACTTCGGGATCGGTCATATTGATGGTGATCGTCACATGATCAACGTTGAAGCTCGCGATCGTGTCGACGTGGTCGGGCAACGCCAGGCCGTTGGTGGACAAGCAGAGCTTGATGTCGGGCGCCGTTTTCGAGATGAGCTCGAACGTCTTGAATGTCTTCGCCGGATTGGCCAGCGGATCGCCGGGACCCGCTATTCCAAGCACCGTCATTTGCGGGATCGTCGACGCGACCGCCAGCACCTTCTTGGCGGCTTGTTCCGGCGTCAGCTTTTCGCTGACGACTCCGGGGCGCGATTCATTGGCGCAGTCATATTTGCGGTTGCAATAGTTGCACTGAATGTTGCAGGCGGGCGCGACGGCGACATGCATGCGCGCGTAGTGATGGTGAGCCTCTTCGCTGTAGCAGGGATGGTTTTTGACCTTCTCCCACACGTCAGGAGCCATATCAGCGGGGCCGGCGGAGGTGCCGCAACTGGCTTTGCCGCTTCCGCCGCTGGTGCCGCATCCCTTATGTTCAGCAATCTTCTGCAACAGATCGCCGAGAACTTCTGTGTTCTCGCCATGTAGATTGGGTTGATAGGCTTCTTCCATATCGATTCCTCGCGGTAGGCTCTGCGCCAGACATCTCGGATCGCGGGCTCGAACTGCGTGACCTCTGTCGCGGGCGAGCAAAGCGTTGTGCGAGAGATAGTTGGCAACAAGCGTGCCATCACTATTCGAGGATGCAACAGCCTGATATTTAGAGAGGTTTTAGATTAGGGAGAGGGATGTCGCTATGCTGACACATGTCTGGAAACAGATAAGCGGCATGTCGGCAAATCGACATTCAAGCGGACGGCCGCACGGGTATGGCCGCACTTGCGATTTGCAGAAAGCGGACAGCCGGAAAGCAACAGTCGCGGGCCGGAAGGCATGGATAAAGCGTGGCGATCATGCGTCAATGATCTGCGTCAATTTCGCTCAAGGTTTTGGATCTGGGCCGCTCGGCGATTTTCTCCGGCGCCTCATGTCCGCGTGGCCGCGAATGCGGTGGCGCCGTCGCCGGGCCTACGGACTTGCTTCGGGCGGGGAGGGAGAAATCAACGGCGGCGGATGATTATGCCGAGCACAACGGAAAATCCGGGCGGCGATGGCCTATGGCGATCTTTGGGAAATCGTGGAGTTGCTGTTTTCTCTGCGGTCAGCGTAATCCTGAATGACGCGCATCACGGCGCTCGCCGTTGATCGTCCAGCTTTGTCCATTCCGGTCCAAATCGCCTGGCGCGTTCTCGGCTCGACCTCGGCCAGAATGTCGCCTTCCACAACTTCGCTTCCGTCGCGCGCGACGCCGACAAGAATGCCGTCGATCAATGCGCTGACGGGCGCGCCATGAACATGGCCGACGACAAATCCGCGGAATGCACGGGAGCCGAGGTCGACGGCCGTTTGCCAAAGACCGCGGCTATCGGCGTAGACGAAGCGTTCCAATAGTTTGCGCGGCTCTCTCGCGTCCCCGCCGACGGGGATGGCGGCCCTCCGCGAAGGCGCCGACAGAGCGACGTCGCAGTTGACGCCGCTCGCGAAGCCGGGGCCGAGCCCGATCGCGAACCGCGCGAGATTCCTGAGATCAGGCCTCTGTGCGGGCCCTTGCAGTCTGGCGTCGATGATAAGATCAAGGCGGCGAAGGACTAAAAGATCCGAAAGTCCGAGCGGCGTTATAGCGACGACATTGGCGCGCGAGAGCGCTGAGAGCACTTCCAAACTCGTCTCGACGCGCTCGGCGGAAATTTCGTCGATCGCCGCGTGATCGCCGAACAGGGCGCCGTGGAACGACATCCCGCGTTTGAAAACGGGAGGGCTTGGATCATGCGAGAGGACGACCCCGCAGCCGTTACGGTGAAGATAGACGGCGATGGCCGAGGCGATTTCATTGGCCCCGAGAATCACGGCGAAGGGTTTCGGCGACAGGGCGCGCGTTAGAAAATGCGAATGGTCGCTCATGCCCAAGTCCTCCACCAGCCGCTTTGCAAACGATGGGCCAATGCCCTTTTGCACGGCAGGCGGGCGTTTTGTCGCAGAGGAAAGACATCGATCTGATCGACGTCTATATGCAAATAGATGGAGCGCTTAAGGCGGAAGCCGTTGATTTCAGGCTGTCGCAAAGCAGACAAACCTGCCGCCGCAAGTCTGCCCCTGCTTCGATGTGCAGACACGCTTTGGCTGAAATGTCAGCTTGTGTACAAAACGGCATGTATTTTGCTGTGCAACATCATAAGAATGTTTTTCATCCTGATCGAAGGCGAATGTGATGGGCGAACAGCCAATCTTCACGACCAATGTCGCCGCCGTCCGCGCGACCGACCCTGGTGAGACAACCCTTGTCGGCGTCTATGAAATTTCAAAGCTGCTCGCCTCCGTCAACCGATTGGAGGTCAATCTGGCGGGAGTGCTTGGATTGATGTCGAGTTTCCTCGACATGCGCCACGGACTGATCGCTCTGCTCGACAAGACGGGCAAGCCGGAGATCGTCGTTGGGTCCGGCTGGTCGGAAAACAACGCCAAAGTCTATTTCGACCGCTTGCCCGAACGCGCCATCGGGCAGATCGTCACGACAAAAATGCCTCTCGTCGTCGAAAGCGTCCATTCCTCGCCGTTATTTGCGGGCTCGGACCTCTCGGCGTGGGGACCGAAGGATGGTCAGCCGTTTTCTCTCATTGGCGTCCCGATCAAGGACGGCGAAGATGTCGTTGGCACACTGACGGTCGATCGCGTCTTTACCAGCCGCACCAATGTCCGCTTTGATCACGATGTCCGCTTTCTGACAATGATCGCCAATCTTGTCGGACAGACGCTTCGTCTGCAAAAACTCGTCGCGCGCGATCGCGAGCGGCTCATGCAGGAAAATGCGCGCCTCGAAAAAAGCAACCGTCCTCGGTCCTCCGAGGTGAAATTCAGCGGCATAGAGGGAATCGTCGGCGACAGCCCATCGGTGCGCGCCGTCGTCAAAAAAATCAGGATCGTCGCCAAGAGCAGATCGACGGTGCTGTTGCGCGGCGAATCAGGCACCGGCAAGGAAATGTTCGCCGCCGCGATCCACAATCTGTCGCCGCGGCAATCGAAGCCTTTCGTTAAGCTGAATTGCGCGGCGTTACCGGAGAGCGTGCTCGAATCGGAGCTGTTCGGGCATGAGCGAGGCGCTTTCACGGGCGCCATAACCATGCGCAAGGGGCGCTTCGAGCTCGCCGACGGCGGCACGCTGTTCCTCGATGAAATCGGCGATATTTCAGCGCCCTTTCAGGCCAAGCTCCTCCGCGTGCTGCAGGAAGGCGAGTTCGAACGCGTCGGCGGCATGCGGCCGATCAAGGTCGATGTGCGGCTCGTTTGCGCGACCAACAGGAACCTGGAGGACGCCGTGAAGCGCGGCGAATTTCGCGCGGATCTTTATTATCGCATCAATGTGGTTCCGATTTTCCTGCCGCCACTTCGTGAGCGGGAGGGCGATCTGTTGCCGCTCGCCAATGAATTCCTGAGGCGCTTCAACACGGAACAAAAATCCGAGATGTCGCTGACGGCGTCGGCGCTCGCGGTGCTGTCACAGTGCAAGTTTCCGGGCAACATCCGTGAGCTGGAGAATTGTGTTCGCCGGACGGCGACCCTGGCGCAGAGCGACTTGATCGAAGACAGCGACTTCGCCTGCCGCAACGATGGCTGTCTGTCCGCCATTTTGTGGAAAGGCGCTGAAACGCCACAGCAGGTGGGCGTTATCCAGGCGCTGCGTCCCATGTCTCTGCCGGAGGAGGCGTCGATCGACTCCCACGTCGCCGAGGCGCCTGTAGCGGCGCCTTTGTCTGTGCCTCCCTCCGCGCCTCTCTCCTCGCCCAGCGCGGAAAGCTGGACGGGGGGTGATTCCGATCATCGCTCAGATCGGGAGAAGATCATCGACGCGATGGAACGGGCAGGTTGGGTCAAGGCCAAAGCGGCGCGCATTCTTGGTTTGACGCCAAGGCAGATCGGCTACGCGCTGCGCAAACACAACATCCGGGTCAAAAAATTCTAAAGCCGCGGAGATCCGCTCATGGTCGCCGGTCCGACATTTCGGCGGAGACGCCGGGCTGGCGCAGGCTGCGTTCAAGGGAATCGCAAGCTGCTCTTGAAGCCGCTGCCGTGGCGCTGATGCGGGTCCGAAAAGTCTGCAACTTTTCGCCATTTTCTCCAGGGGCGTTGGCGTCCCGTGCGCCGCCCCCCTGAAAGTGTCTTGCACGCGCTGTAGGGCGACGAGAACCGGCGCATCAGAACAAGCGCGACGCAACAAAAGTCCTCGCGCCGAAATGATGGCAAATCGCGTTTTGAGGCCGTCTTCGCCGAGGCGTTTTGCGCCGGAAGGAATTGACGCCAGCTACAGCATATTCCGATCAGATCGGTTCGATCTGATCGACAAGAATATGCTCCAGCTTTTGAATCTGGAGCGATTTCTGATCGATCGAATGACTCCATTCGATCGGAAAGCGCTCTAGAGCCGGATGACTTGGATGGAATCACAACGCGATTCCGTCCGACGTCTCAAATCCGTTTCCCATCAATAAGTCAGTGCATGATGTGGTCTTAAAACCGGCGGGCGCAGTTGCGGCCTCGGCCCTTCCCCGGAGGGAAGCAAGACGGGCTGGGGACGAAGCGAGGTTTCCGCTTTTTGGCGTCGTGCTCCAGGACGGACGCGGCTGGGGATTAGACGGGTCTGTGCTCGTAGCGGTTGCGGATCGGTCCCATCCGCTCGACGCCTTGCGCGAAAGTTATCGGGTCAAACTTCGCATCAAACTTTAGGGCCGCCTCCGCCACGGCGTCGGTCTTTCCGCCGACGCTTAGCTTTTTGAGATCCGTCTTATCGAGATTGAGCAGTTCGAGCAGCTCGTTATAGACCGTCGATTCGTCGAGCGGCAGAACGTAGAACGGCACGTCGACGATTTCGACCCGATATTTGCTCAGGAGGTCGATGTTGTTGCAGAAGGCGAAATATTTCCCCTCGGGCGTCAGCTTGCCTTGGAGCACCTCGGCGAGAGCTTGCAAATGTTCAAAAGACAAGAGGTAGGCGGCCAGAAATGGAATGGTCGGCTTGCCGGCGTCGGCGACGGCGATGACCTGTTCGGTGGTCAGTTCCGGCGGGCGCTTTTCATCGGCGAATTGCTGCGCGAACTTCAAAGCGATTTCCCCGCGATAACCGAAGCGGCCGGGCTTGTCGGTCGGTCCCTTGAGGACGGCGTTGAGGAGCCGGCCTTCGGCGTCGAGCGATCCAAATGGCGTTTCAGCGATGCTTGTCATGTTCATTTTCCAAATCGTTGCGAAGCCAATCGGCTAGTTTGTGGAAGGCGCCCTTCAGTCGATCTCGGAGGTTTGCCTCCGTCACCACCTCATCAAGCGCCGCATTCATGCAGGCGAGCCATGCGTCCCGCTCGGCGGGACCGATTGGAATACGCATATGCCGCTGCCGCAGCCGCGGATGACCGCGTTGCTTCGAGTACTCCGCGGGGCCGCCGAGCCATTCGCCGAGGTAGAGTTTGAGGATATGTTTGGTCGGTCCGAGATCTGCGGCGTGCATGGCGCGGATGTCTCGCGCGTCCGCGCGCGAATCCATGTTTCGATAAAAGACCTCGACGAGGCGATCGATGGCTGGAGCGCCTCCGATCACCTCGAAGTCTGAACTGGGTTTTTGTGCGACTTCGAGTTCCATGGCGAAAAAAGAGCAAAGCCTATGCCAACACTCCTGATACAGAGGAGCGTGACGCCTCGATATGACAGGTGATGCGAGATTTACAGCATGATCGGAGAGTGCGTTCTTTGAAGCAGATCAATCGCCATCGCTATTATTCTTTTCATGCGCGCTCTCACTGAAGTGCGCGCATCAATTATATGCTTTTGATCCTGGTTCTGCTCGCTCAAGACTTTGGAACAATGTCGGAATTCGAACAAACCGACAATTGCAATTGTCATGACAATGGTCCGGCCTTACCGGGCCTGGTCGATTTTCCGCACGCGGACGATCAGATCGGCGCCGATGATCTCCATCCCGTCAGGCGGCGAGGGCAGGCCGAGGACGCCGATAGCCTCCGGGGGGATATCCACGAGATCGTCTTCATTCTCGACAAGGAAATGATAATGCGGCCCCGTATTGGTGTCATACCAGGTTCGCGACCCTTGCAACGCGATTTCACGCAACAGTCCCACGGCGGTGAACTGATTCAAAGCGTTGTAAATCGTCGCAAGGGAGATCGGCGGGCGCGCCTGCTTTGCTTCCGCGTGCAGCTTTTCGGCGGTGACGTGGCGGTCTCCACTGGCGAACAAAAGCACGCCCAGCGCCATGCGCTGACGCGTCGGCCGCAAGCCCGCGCCGCGCAGCTTGCTCCGCAGCTTTGCGTTGAATTCCCGAGCTTTGGGGTCGATGGCGGGGGCCGGTCGGAAAATGGGTCGGGGCGCGACTTGCGAATTCATGAGCGACAGCCTTGAAGTTGGCGATAGCAAGCGCGTGGCTCGCGATGCATTGTCGGATTCCTGTCACAATATACGCGGCGCGACAGGCTTTTCGTTTCGTTCAGCACGCTTCATGCCAGAGATTTGCCACATCGGCGTTTCGCCTGGCGCAGCGCATTTTCTCTCTCATATCGCGATCCCGGCGCGCGGTGATCCACCCGGGCTTGTCCGAAAATTGACATTGTGTCTCGACGCCGGCAGTCGCCATTGCGTCGGGGGTCATTGCCTCTTCGCCAGGAGATCGCGGATTTCGCGCAGCAGGATCTCCTGTTTTGGCGGCTCGTCAGAGGCGGGCTTTGGTTTCGGCGTGACCTTGTTGATCGCTTTGACGATGAGAAACAGCACAAACGCCACGATGAGGAAGTTGATGAGAAGCGTAATGAAATTGCCATAGGCGAGGGTCGCTCCCGCCTGCCGCGCCAGAGCGAGGGTCGGCTCCGGCTCGCCCGAGAGCTGGATATAGAGATTGGAAAAATCGACGCCGCCCGTAATCCGGCCGACGATAGGCATAATGATGTCGTTGACCAGCGACTGGACCAGTCCGCTGAAGGCCGCGCCGATGATGAAACCGATCGCGAGATCAATCAGATTGCCCCGGAGCGCGAATTCCTTAAACTCTTTCAGCATAGTCCCGTCTCGCATTCCTATGCCGCGCCAGATGACGAAGGGCGCTGCGATTTCCTCAACTAACGAAGGCGGCGCGGGCAAAGTTCATCAAATCGTGTGAAGGCGAGGTCAACGGCCGATTCACATGTGATGCGCCCTGGCCGTCCAAGCAAGAGGCGCTCGATCCCCGGCCCGAAAGACAAATCATAGGGATGCAACGAAGACGCATTAGGCTATGATGTCCGGCGCCCCAAACGGCGCCGTATTAAGAAAACCGACGTCTGGAAACGCTCGCGGCTCACTCACGGGCTGCGACTCGAGGAGAATTCCTATGAAGATAATGATTTTCAGCGCTTTTGCGGCCCTGATCGTCGCCGGAGCGATGATCGCCTCGGTTGAGGAGGCCGGAGCCGTTGTCTGCGCGCGCGGCGTTTATCGCGCCGGCTGCGCCGGGGTGCGCGGCGCCGCCGTCGTCAGGCGTCCTGTCGTCGTCGCGCCGCATCGCGCGGTCGTGGTCCGTCCTCGAGGCGCGGTCATTGTGCGGTAAGCGCCCTCTGACATAGAGAAATCTCTCCGCGATCGCGCTTGCGCAAGCAGGGGCGCGAGCGCGGCCGGGCCCCGAGGCGAGAATGCTCCGCTGAAGCATTGAGGCGGAGCGGCCTTTGGCGCTGGAAAACCCCATTCGTTTATAGATGGTCTCTATCGAGCGACAAAACTGCGGCATTGATCTTTCGGTCCCGTCACGCCACCTTCTGCTTACAAAGAACAGAAGATGGGTGGATGTATGGCTGAGGCGGCCCTTTGGAACGCAACCCGCGCCGCGGAGATCGTCAGCGAACACGTAGGTCTCGAGGGTCCATTGCTTCCGATTCTTCATGCCTTGCAGGAAGAATTCGGCCATGTCGGCGACGCCGCGGCCCCGCTGATCGCTGAAGCCCTGAACCTGAGCCGCGCCGAAGTGCATGGCGTCATCACCTTTTATCATGATTTTCGTCACGAGCCCGCCGCCAGACACGTTCTGAAGCTTTGCCGTGGCGAATCCTGCCAGAGCATGGGCAGCGAGGCGCTGGCGCGAAACTTTCTCGCGGGGCTCGGCATTGACTGGCATGAGTCGAGCGCCGATGGAAGCCTGACCGTCGAGCCTGTCTATTGCCTCGGTCTTTGCGCCTCTTCGCCGGCGGCGATGCTCGATGGAGAGCCGCTTGCGCGGCTCGATGACGATAGCCTGGCGGAAGCCGTGGATTCGGTGCGCCAATGACAAAAATCTTCATACCGAAAGACGTCGCGGCTCTCGCGGTCGGCGCGGACAGGATTGCCGCCAAGGTCGCGGCCGAAGCGCAGGCGCGCGGGCAGTCGGTCGAGATCGTCCGCACAGGCTCGCGGGGCATGTTCTTTCTGGAGCCGCTGATCGAGGTCGAGACCGAGCGCGGCCGCATCGGCTATGGTCCTGTCAAAGTCTCCGACGTCGCCGCGCTGTTCGACGCGGGATTGATGTCGGGCGGCGACCATCCTCTGCGCATCGGCCGGACAGAGGATCATCCATTCTTCATCCGGCAGACGCGCCTGACTTTTGCGCGCTGCGGCGTCATCGATCCGGTGTCGCTCGCCGATTACGCGGCCCACGAGGGCTGGCGCGGGCTTGCCCGGGCGATCGAGATCGGGCCGGCTTCGACCATCGCCGAGGTGACGAAGTCAGGCCTGCGCGGTCGCGGCGGCGCAGGCTTTCCCACTGGAATCAAATGGAAGACCGTCGCCGACGCGCCAGCGGACCGCCGCTATATCGTCTGTAACGCCGACGAGGGCGACAGCGGAACCTTCGCCGATCGCATGATCATGGAAGGCGATCCTTTCGCCCTGATCGAAGGCATGACGATCGCCGCCATCGCCGTCGGCGCCAGCAAGGGCTATGTCTATTGCCGCTCCGAATATCCGCACGCGGCGAAAACCTTTTCGCAGGCCCTCGATGTCGCGCGCGCTGGCGGCTATCTTGGCGCGGACATTCTCGGCTCGGGGCATGCCTTCGACATTGAGTTGCGCATGGGCGCCGGCGCCTATGTCTGCGGCGAGGAGACGGCGCTGCTCGAAAGCCTCGAGGGCAAGCGCGGCATCGTGCGCGCAAAGCCGCCGCTGCCGGCGCACAAGGGTCTGTTCGCCCGGCCGACGGTGGTCAACAACGTCCTGTCGCTCGTCGCCGTGCCGACCGTTCTGGACAAGGGCGCTGAATTCTACGCGGGGTTCGGCATGGGCCGCTCGCGCGGGACAATGCCGCTGCAGATCGCGGGAAATGTTCGCTACGGAGGCCTGTTCGAGACAGCTTTCGGCCTGACCCTTGGCGAGATCGTCGAGGAAATCGGCGGCGGAACGGCGTCGGGGCGGCCGGTGCGCGCGGTTCAATGCGGCGGCCCGCTTGGCGCTTATTTTCCCGTCTCGCTGTTCGACACGCCCTTCGACTATGAGGCCTTCGCCGCCCGCGACGGGCTCATCGGGCATGGCGGCCTCGTCGTTTTCGACGACACGGTCGATATGGCGCAGATGGCGCGTTTCGCGATGGAGTTCTGCGCGATTGAGAGCTGCGGCAAGTGCACGCCCTGCCGCATCGGCTCGACGCGCGGCGTCGAGGTCATCGACCGCATCGTCGGCGGCGTCAAGGGAGCTGAAAATATCGCTCTCCTTGAAGACCTTTGTCAGACCATGAAGTTCGGGTCGCTTTGCGCGCTCGGAGGCTTTGCGCCCTATCCGGTGCTGAGCGCGCTTCATCATTTCCCTGAAGATTTTGCGCCGCGCCATGCGCTTGCGGCCGAGTGAGGACGATCGCCATGTCCCTTATCAATGAGGTCGATTACGGCACCCCGGCCGCAAAATCGGAGAAAATGGTCACGCTGACGATCGACGGCGTCGAGGTGACGGCGCCCGAAGGCACGTCGATCATGCGCGCGGCGATGGAGATGGGCACCGAGATCCCCAAACTCTGCGCGACCGACATGCTTGAATCCTTCGGCTCCTGCCGCCTCTGCCTTGTCGAGATCAAGGGCCGCAACGGCACGCCGGCCTCGTGCACCACGCCGATCGCGCCGGGTATGGTCGTTCAAACCCAGACGCCGCGTCTCAAAGCTCTGCGCAAAGGCGTCATGGAGCTTTATATCTCGGACCATCCGCTCGATTGCCTGACCTGCGCCGCCAATGGCGACTGCGAATTGCAGACCCAGGCCGGCGCCGTCGGCCTGCGCGATGTCCGCTATGGTTACGAGGGGGCAAACCATCTTGATTCGGTCAAGGATCAGTCGAACCCCTATTTCACCTATGATCCGGCCAAATGCATCGTCTGCAATCGCTGTGTGCGAGCCTGCGAGGAAGTGCAGGGCACTTTCGCGCTGACCATAGACGGCCGTGGGTTCGAGAGCCGCGTCGCCGCGGGGCAGGATGAATCTTTCCTTGCGTCCGAATGCGTGTCCTGCGGCGCCTGCGTGCAGGCCTGTCCGACGGCGACCTTGATGGAAAAGACGGTGATCGAATCCGGCTTGCCTGAGCATTCGGCCGTCACGACCTGCGCTTATTGCGGCGTGGGCTGCACCTTCAAGGCGGAAATGCGCGGCGAAGAGCTCGTCCGCATGCTTCCTTATAAGGATGGCAAGGCGAACCACGGCCATTCCTGCGTCAAGGGCCGCTTCGCCTGGGGCTACGCCACGCATCGCGACCGCATTCTGAATCCGATGATCCGCGCCTCGATCGACGATCCGTGGCGCGAGGTTTCGTGGGAAGAGGCGATTGGCCACGCCGCCTCGGAGTTCAAGCGCATTCAGGCTCAACATGGCAGACGCGCCATCGGCGGCATCACCTCGTCGCGCTGCACCAATGAAGAGACCTATCTCGTTCAGAAGCTCATCCGGGGCGGCTTCGGCAATAATAATGTCGACACCTGCGCGCGGGTCTGTCATTCGCCGACCGGCTACGGGCTGAATACGGCTTTCGGCACGTCGGCTGGGACGCAGGATTTCGACTCGGTCGAATACACCGACGTCATGCTGATCATCGGCGCCAATCCGACCGACGCCCATCCGGTGTTTGGCTCCCGCATGAAGAAGCGGCTGCGCGAAGGGGCAAGGCTTATCGTCATCGATCCGCGGCGCATTGACCTTGTCCGCACGCCACATGTCGAGGCTGACTACCATCTGGCTTTGAAGCCGGGCTCCAACGTCGCCGTGGTGACCGCGCTCGCTCATGTCATCGTCACCGAAGGACTCGTCAACGAGGCCTTCGTGCGGGAACGCTGCGACTGGTCGGAGTTCCAGGACTGGGCGGCCTTTGTTTCGGAGTCCCGCAACAGTCCGGAAGAAGTCGAGAAAGTGTCGGGCGTTCCAGCCGAGCTCATTCGCGGCGCGGCGCGGCTCTACGCGACGGGCGGCAACGCCTCCATCTTTTATGGACTTGGCGTCACCGAGCACAGCCAGGGCTCGACGACGGTGCTCGCCATCGCCAATCTTGCGATGGCGACCGGAAATCTCGGCCGGGAAGGCGTCGGCGTCAATCCGTTGCGCGGACAGAACAACGTCCAGGGCGCCTGCGACATGGGCTCCTTCCCGCATGAATTCGCTGGCTACCGGCATGTGTCGGACAATGCGACGCGCCTCGTCTATGAAAGCCTCTGGGGCGTCGAAATCGACCATGAGCCCGGCCTTCGAATCCCGAACATGCTCGACGCCGCCGTCGGGGGCGAATTCCGCGGCATTTACATCCAGGGCGAGGACATTCTTCAGTCGGACCCGGACACGCATCATGTCGCGGCTGGACTAAAGGCGATGGAATGCGTCGTCGTGCAGGATCTGTTTCTGAATGAGACGGCGAATTACGCTCACGTCTTCCTGCCGGGTTCGACATTCCTTGAAAAGGACGGCACCTTCACCAATGCGGAGCGGCGCATCCAGCGCGTCCGCAAAGTGATGAGCCCGAAAAACGGCTACGGCGACTGGGAGATCACGATGCTGCTCTCCAACGCAATGGGCTTCGAAATGAATTATGCCCATCCGGGCGAGATCATGGATGAGGTCGCTCGGACAACGCCAAGCTTCGCCGGTGTTTCCTTTGCGAAACTCGATGAATTGGGCTCGATCCAATGGCCTTGCAACGAAGCTGCGCCGGAAGGGACCCCGGTCATGCACATTGGCGGGTTTTCACGCGGCAAGGGCAAGTTCGTCATTACTGAATACATCGCGACGGACGAGCGGACAGGGCCGCGCTTCCCGCTCTTGCTGACGACGGGACGCATCCTCAGCCATTATAATGTGGGGGCGCAGACGCGGCGCACGGAGAATGTCGCCTGGCATCCCGAAGATCTCCTCGAAATTCATCCCCATGACGCCGAATTACGCGGGATCAACGATGGCGAATGGGTGAAGCTGCACAGCCGCGCCGGCGAAACCACGTTGCGCGCTCTGATTACCGAACGCGTCGCGCCCGGAGTGGTCTATACGACCTTCCACCATCCGGTGACGCAGGCGAATGTGGTCACGACCGATTTCTCCGATTGGGCGACGAATTGTCCTGAATTCAAGGTGACGGCGGTTCAGGTCTCGCGCTCCAACGGACCGAGCGACTGGCAGGAGAGCTATCGCAAGCAGGCCGAGCAGAGCCGTCGCATTCTCCAAACGGTAGACGCGGCCGAATGAGCAATCTCGATTGCGATTCCGTCTTTGAAGCTGAACCGCCGCCGCCGGCAGTCAGCGTTCGGTGCCTTGCACAGAAGGGCGGGCGTCTCGTCCCTTCTGTGCGTTCGGCGCCGGAGGAAACGGCGATCGCCTTCACTTTCAACGGCCTCACCCATGCCGTGATGATGGCGACCCCGTCGGATCTCGAGGATTTTGCGATCGGATTCGCGCTGACGGAGGGGTTGATCGACGATCCAGCGGATATTGCGAGCCTCGAGATCGTTGCTACGCGGCTTGGCGTCGAACTTCGCGCCTGGCTGGCTGACGACCGCGCGAAAACCTATTCAGCGCGCCGGCGCAGCATGGCCGGTCCGACCGGATGCGGGCTCTGTGGCATCGAGAGTCTCGAAGAAGCCGTGCGTTCCGCGCCGCCGGTCGCCGGCGGAGGGCCTTTCCAGTACGGCGACATCAGCACGGCGATGGACGCGCTGCCCCGCGGACAAAGCCTTTATGCGCAGACCCATGCGGTTCATGCCGCTGCATTTTGGACGCCCGGCGAAGGGCTGCTCGCCCTGCGAGAGGATGTCGGACGCCATAATGCTCTGGATAAGCTTGCCGGCGCGCTTCGCCGCGGCAAGCATTCCGCGAAGGACGGCCTCGTTCTTTTGACGAGCCGGGTCTCGATAGAACTGATCCAGAAGGCGGCGCGGATGGGAGCTCCTGCAATCGTCGCGGTCTCCGCGCCGACAGCGGCGGCGATTCGTCTCGCCGAGGCTTGCGGCATGACCTTGATCGCCGTCGCGCGGGCAGGGGAGTTCGAGATTTTCACCCATCCACGACGCATCACCGACCGAGCAATGCCCAATGTCGCCTGACAGACTGATATACATGGCCAATCAGATCGGGAAATATTTCTCGTCTCAAAGACATACGGATCCGGCAGCCGGCATCGCCGACCACCTCGCCAAGTTCTGGGATCCAAGCATGCGGGCGAAGATCATCGAGCATCTGGAGCACGGCGGCGCCGGACTTGACCTCGATGTCAAGAGCGCCGTTCGGCTGCTTGCCGCGCGGGATCCGTCACGATCCGCCGATTCCGCCGCTTGATAAACAGGCCGCCCCGAGCGGCGACATGGAACGCCGCCATCCAGGACTCATTGGATGGAAGGCGGGCGCGTCTTCGGCGCTGATGTGTCGAAGGCGCCGCGGCTCTCCAGTCGGACACAGCGCCGCTGGCTCCTAAGACAGATGGCGTAGTGCAACCGATCTGGCTATCGTAACGCCTCTGCCTGTAAGCAAATCCCGCCCGCGTTCCCGTATAGGCGACGTTTTGGCGCGGATCGCGTTTGATTTGCATCATTGCCTCTGCGCAAAACTTTCTCCTAAAGTGCGCTCCAGCTTGCCGGAGCGGTCCACGTCCGGCATGCGCCATTTGTTTTGTGCACGCTGCGAACGGGACGCTATCCATGTCACAAACGCTTTCTCCGGCCAAAAGCTTAACGTTCGGCGAGATTGGCCTGACGATCGCACTTGGCGTTTTGACGCTGTTGACGGCTTTTATCGCCCTCAAAGCGTGGACGCCCGCCTACGCCTTCCACATGGTGTTGCTTTGCTTCGCAAGCGTCCTTGGCATCTACGGCATCTTTCAACGCTACAAGCTCCGCGATGCCGCTCCGCCGCCGCAAACGATTGATGATCGTCCAAACTACAACTTTGGCCCCGTCAAATTCTCTACCGTCGCGGCCATTCTTTGGGGTGTTGCCGGCTTCTCCGTCGGTGTCTATATCGCGCTCGAGCTGGCCTTCCCCGGATTGAATATCGCTCAGTGGGTCAACTTCGGCCGGCTGCGGCCGCTGCATACGTCGGCGGTCATCTTCGCTTTTGGCGGCAACGTCCTGCTGGCGACGTCTCTTTATGTGGTGCAGCGCACCTCCCGCGCAAGGCTCGCCGGCGATCTTGCGCCCTGGTTCGTCGTTCTCGGCTACAACGTATTCATCGTGATCGCTGGCACGGGCTATCTCCTCGGCATTACCCACTCAAAGGAATATGCCGAGCCCGAATGGTACGCCGACATTCTTCTCGTCGCCGTCTGGTTGACCTATTTCGCGGTTTTTCTCGGCACGATCATGAAGCGGGTCGAGCCGCATATCTATGTCGCCAACTGGTTTTATCTGGCGTTCATCATCACGATCGCCGTCCTGGTGCTCGGAAACAACGCCGCGATTCCGGTGTCGATCTACTCGCCGAAATCCTACATCGTCTGGTCGGGCGTGCAGGATGCGATGATCCAGTGGTGGTACGGGCATAACGCCGTCGGATTCTTCCTCACGGCAGCCTTTCTCGGCATTATGTATTATTTCGTTCCGAAGCGCGCCGAGCGCCCGGTCTATTCCTATCGGCTGTCCATCATTCATTTCTGGGCCCTGATCTTCCTCTATATCTGGGCCGGCCCTCATCATCTGCACTATACGGCCCTGCCGGATTGGGCGCAGACCCTCGGGATGACAATGTCGATCATCCTCTGGATGCCCTCATGGGGCGGCATGATCAACGGCATGTTGACGCTCTCGGGAGCCTGGGACAAGCTTAGAACCGATCCCGTGCTACGCATGCTCGTCGTCTCCATCGCCTTTTACGGAATGTCGACATTCGAAGGCCCCTTGATGTCGATCAAGGTCGTCAACTCGCTGAGCCACTACACCGACTGGGGTATCGGCCATGTGCATTCGGGTAGTCTCGGCTGGGTCGGCTACGTCTCATTCGGCGCTCTCTACTGCCTCGTTCCGTGGTTGTGGAATCGCAAGGGTCTCTACTCACTGAAGCTGGTCAACTGGCACTTCTGGATCTCGACAATCGGCATTGTCTTCTACATTTCGGCAATGTGGGTCGCGGGCATCATGCAGGGGTTGATGTGGCGGGCCTATACGTCGCTCGGCTTCCTTGAATATTCCTTCATCGAGACGACCGAAGCCCTGCATCCTATGTATGTGATTCGCGCGCTCGGCGGTTTCCTCTATCTCGTTGGCGCTATCATCATGGCCTACAACCTGTTCAAGACCATCGCTTCGCCGGATGCTCAGGCCGTGCCGGAATCAAGGCCATCGCCGCAACCCAGCCTTGCCCCGGCCGAGTAGGAGATCAACATCGTGTCTTCAACCCAACCAAGCCCCGCGCCAAGGCCCTCGTTATGGGATCGCCATGCGATCTTCGAGAAGAATTCGATCATCCTGGTCATAGGCATATTGATCGTGATTTCAATCGGTGGGCTCGTCGAAGTCGTTCCTCTCTTCTATCTGAAGAGCACCATCGAAAAGGTCGATGGCGTGCGTCCGAAGACGCCGCTTGAACTCGCCGGTTTCGACATCTATGTGCGCGAGGGTTGCTATCTCTGCCACTCGCAGATGATCCGCGCCCTGCGCGACGAGGTCGAGCGCTACGGCCACTATTCGCTTGCGGCCGAGAGCATGTATGATCATCCGTTCCAATGGGGCTCGAAACGCAACGGCCCGGATATAGCGCGAATCGGCGGCAAATATTCGGACGATTGGCACCGGGATCATTTGCGCGACCCGCGGTCGGTCGTGCCCGCGTCGATTATGCCGTCCTACGGCTTTCTTGAGGAAACGCCGCTCGACGCTTCGCACATCGCCGAGAATATGAAGACGCTTGCGATGACGGGGGTGCCCTATACGCAAGAGATGATCGACAAGGCGCAAGACGATCTGAAGGCTCAGGGAACCGCTGATGATCCCAACGCCGCCGCCTTGCAGGCGCGCTATCCGAAGGCGGTGGCTCACGATCTCGGCGCCGACAAGCACCCTCTGACGGAGGCCGACGCGGTGATCGCTTATCTGCAGCAGCTTGGAACACAGGTTGATTTCAAGATCTACGACGACAAAGCCAACATCCGGTGAGGCGCGATCATGTCCACATATGAGATTTTGCGGGAGTTCGCGGCCAGCTGGGGCACCATCTATTTCGCGCTGATTTTCTTCATCGCGCTGGTTTACGCTTTGCTGCCATCGAAGCGTGAAGCTTTCGATGATGCTTCCCGTATTCCGCTGAGAGAGGATTGAGCCCGTGGCAGATCATGCACATGTCGGCGAAGTCGACGCCACGACCGGAAGGACGACGACTGGCCACGATTGGGATGGCATCAAGGAGCTCAACACGCCGTTGCCTCGGTGGTGGCTCTACACCCTTTACGCCTGTATCGTGTGGGCGATTGGGTATTGGATTTTATACCCTGCGTGGCCGTGGTTCGGCGGCGCGACGCCGGGCCTGCTCGGCTGGAGTTCGCGGGCGAGCGTTGCGGGCGAAGTCGCAGCCCTGCGGGACGCGCGGAGCGCCATGAACGACAAGCTCGCCGCAGCTTCGCTCCAGGACATCGAAAAGACGCCCGAGCTGCTGGCCTTCGCACGGGCGGAAGGCGGCGCAGCCTTTGCGCAGAACTGCTCGCCCTGTCATGGCGCCGGCGGCCAGGGCTCGAGAGGATATCCCAATCTCAACGCCGACCGTTGGCTTTGGGGCGGCACGCTGGAGCAGATCCAGACAACAATCACGCATGGCGCTCGCTGGGCCGCCGATCCTGACACGCACAGCACCATGATGCCGGCCTTCGGTCGCGACGGCCTTCTGAACAAGGCGGAGATGTCGGACGTCGCCGACTACGTCCGCACTCTCTCAGGTCACACGCCGGACCAGGGAGCCGATCTTGCCAAGGGCAAGCAATTGTTCATGGACAATTGCTCGCCGTGTCATGGCGAGGACGGCAAGGGCAATATCGAAATGGGAGCGGCGAATCTGACGACGCAGGTGTGGCTCTACGGCTCGACGAAAGCGGACATCCTGAACCGCATCCAAAACGGAGGGGGCGGCATTATGCCTGCTTGGCAGGGGCGGCTCGATCCGACAACGATCAAGGCGCTGACGGTGTTCGTGCACACACTGGGCGGCGGCAAATAGGCCGCCTCGCTCTTTCAAACAAATGAAGTCGCCAAATGACGCAAATTCATGCGAGCAATGATCTTCCTGAAGACATACCGCTCTATGCATCGGCTCCGAAGGTCTATCCGCAAAGCGTTCATGGCACATACAGGAGGATCAAATGGATTCTCCTCTTCATTACGCTAGGCATATACTATTTCCTGCCCTTCGTTCGCTGGGACCGTGGTCCCGATGCGCCGAATCAGGCAGTGCTGGTCGACTTTGCACATCGGAAGTTCTATTTCTTCGCCATCGAGATCTGGCCCCAGGAGGTTTACTACGTCACGGGGTTGCTGATCCTCGCGGCGATGGTTCTATTCCTCATGAACGCCCTCGCGGGCCGCGTATGGTGCGGCTATCTCTGTCCGCAGACGGTCTGGACCGACCTGTTCTTCTGGACTGAGCGCCTGTTCGAAGGCGATCGCCGCGAACGCATGCTTAATGACGCTGGGCCGTGGACGGCTCGACGGGTGCGGCAAAAGGTCCTCAAACATGCGACCTGGCTGCTGATCGCCTGGTGGACTGGCGGCGCCTGGATTCTTTATTTCAATGATGCGCCGACGATTGTGCATCAACTGGCGACCTTCCAGGCCGCGCCGGCGGCTTTGATCTGGATCGTCCTTCTCACAAGCTCGACCTATGTCCTTGCCGGATTCATGCGCGAGCAGGTTTGTGTTTACATGTGTCCGTGGCCGCGCATTCAGGCGGCCTTGACCGATGAGAATGCGCTAAACGTAACCTACCGCTATGATCGCGGGGAGCCGCGCACCTCGTTCAAGAAATCCAGCGTTCTGCGGGCGCATGGCGAAAAGGCCGGCGATTGCGTCGACTGCGGCCAGTGCGTCGCAGTCTGTCCAACGGGCGTCGACATCCGCAACGGGCCGAACCTCGGCTGTATCCAGTGCGGCCTCTGTATCGACGCCTGCGACAGCGTGATGAAGAAGATCGACCGGCCGCCGCGCCTCATAGCCTATGATACGGACGTCAACCTCGGCCGGCGGCTGGCGGGCAAGACGCCGGTGTACAACCTTGTGCGAAGCCGGACCGTCTTCTACGCGGCTGTGATCGCCCTCGTTGGCGGCGTCATGCTCGTCACTCTGATCGGCCGGCAGAACATGAGCGTGAACGTAATGCACGATCGCAACCCGATGTTCGTCAGGACTGCAGACGGTTCGATCCGCAACGCCTTGACCGCGCATATCGTCAATCGTGAATCGGCGACGCGCCGGTTTACGATCCAGGTCGAACGCCCGAGCGGCGCTGCGATAAGCGTGATTGGCGTCGGTGAGACGCAAGGCGCGCCGATCATAGAGGTCGGTCCCGATCAGGTTCGGGAGCTGCGCGTTCTCGTCACCGTGCCATCTAGCGCAAATCCGCCGCCGAGCCAGCAACTCGCATTCAAAATCACCGATGTTTCGACGGGTAGCGCCGTCACCGCGACGGATAATTTCTTCGCGCCGTGAGCTCAAGGAAGGCGATCAATGTCCAGCCAGGATCTTTTCTCCGACGCAGCTCCAGGACGACCGCTGACGGGCCGGAAGGTCCTCGCGATCACGGTCGGTTGTTTCGGCGTCGTTTTCGCCGTCAATGGGCTTATGGCCTATGACGCAATCTCGACGTTCCGCGGCGAAGTCGAAGCCAGCCCTTACGAGCATGGGCTTGCGTATGAAAAGGACATTTTGGCCGCGCAGGCTCAGGCCGCGCTGGGCTGGAACGTTTCGGAACATCTGGCGCGCGACAGCGCGGGCGAAGCGACGATCGAGGTTCGGGTGATTGATCGTTCAGGAACGGCTGTGTCGGGGCTCGGCGTCACGACCGGGTTCGATTCGCCGGCGGATAAGCGGCTCGATGCGGATGTGTCGTTGATCGAAGCTGAGCCCGGCGTCTATCGGGGGCGCCTTAATGCGACCCCAGGCCAATGGGACGTCATTCTTGAAGCCGCGCGTGACGGCGAACGCGTCTTTAAATCGAAGAATCGGGTCGCTCTACAATAGGCGCGGCCCAGAAAGAAAACGCGCGCCTTTGCGTGGGCGGCGGTCAAAAAGAGGCGCATGGTCGCGAAAAGGCGTAATCTTTTTGGATCGAGAGCATGCGATAAGAGAAAATCATGACCGAGGCGCTCGATCTTACCGCTTTTGTTCAACGTCTGGATGATGGCGCGAGGCGGATGGACTTCGCGGTCGAAGGCATTGATGGGGCGGACTCGATCCACGTCATCGAAGCGGCGCTCTCTAAGCTGCCCGGCCTGGCGAAAGCCCGCGTCAATTTAACCGAGCGCCGTCTGGCCGTGGAGTGGAGCGGGACGCGGTTCGATCCGGCTTTGGTCGTCGAAACGCTGGGGCCGCTCGGCTATCGCGTCCATCCGTTCGCGCCCCGCGTCGCTGAAGAGGATATCGAGGCGGCGAAGGCGCGATGGCTTCTGCGCTGCCTCGCCGTCGCAGCCTTCGCGGCGATGAACGTCATGCTGCTGTCGGTCGCCGTGTGGGCCGGGAACGTCAGCGACATCACGCCCGAAACGCGCGACTTCTTTCATTGGCTGTCCGGCCTCATCGTCCTGCCGGCGGCGGCTTTCGCTGGCCAGCCGTTTTTCCGCAGCGCAATCCGCGCCGTCCGGGCGCGATCGCTCAACATGGATGTGCCGATTTCGCTCGGCATTTTTCTGGCATTGACGATGTCGGTGTTTGAAACGGCGCGCCATTCCGAGCATGCCTATTTCGACAGCGCGATCATGCTGCTCGTCTTTCTTCTTGCCGGCCGCTACCTTGACCAGGCGATGCGCCGCAAGACGCGCTCCTACGCGGCCAATCTGTCGGCCCTGCGGACGCCGACCGCCTCCCGCATCGAGGCCAACGGCGAAATCGCCTATGTCCCCGCGGTCGCGCTCAAGGCGGGCGACATCGTGCTGGTCCGGCCGGGCGAGCGCGTTCCGGTTGACGGGCTGATCATCGAAGGCCGGTCGGAGGTCGACCAGAGTCTCGTCACCGGCGAGACAACTCCAGCGGCGGTTGCGGCCGGTAGCGAAGCATACGCCGGCACATTGAATTTTGGCGGCGTTCTGCGCATTCGCGTGCGCGCCGCCGGGGCAGGGACGCTGCTTGATGAGATCGAACGGCTGATGGACGGAGCGGCGGCGCAAAAGACCCGCTATCTGCGCCTGGCCGATCGGGCGGCGCGGCTCTACGCGCCCGTCGTCCATTCGATGGCGGCGTTGACCGCGGTTTTCTGGCTGCTCGCCGGCGCATCGGTCCATGACGCAATCATCACAGCGATCGCTGTGCTCATCATCACATGTCCCTGCGCGCTGGCGCTCGCCGTCCCAGCCGTCCAGGTGGTCGCCGCCGGCGCTCTGTTCCGCTCCAGGGTGCTGCTGACCGCGGGGGATGCGATCGAACGCATCGCGGGAGTCGACATGATCGTGTTCGACAAGACCGGGACCCTGACCTTGCCGGAACTTGGCGTCGACGGCGTCGATGAAGCGCCGGCAGTCGTGATTGAACTCGCCGCTCGGCTCGCGCTGGCGAGCCATCATCCGCTTTCACGCGCCTTGACGGTCCTCGCGACGGAGAAAACGCCAATTAACGGCGCGCAGGAGATTGCAGGCGCCGGCGTCAGCGTGGTGATCGACGGCGTTGAGGCGCGTCTCGGCTCGCCGGAGTTTTGCGACCTCGAGGCGGAAGCCGCGCGCGCCAGGCAATCGCATCCAGAATCATCCCTCATCGCCTTCCGGCGCGGCGCGGCGACCGCTGTCTTTCGCATCCGGCAAAAGCTTCGTCCAGACGCCGCCGCCGTCATGGCTTCACTGCGGGCGCGCGGCCTGCCGATCGTGATTCTCTCCGGAGACGCCGCGCCCGCGGTCAAGGCTTGCGCGCAAGCGCTCGGCGTCACCGAGTGGCGCGCGGACATGCGCCCCGGCGACAAGATCGCCTATTTGGCCGACCTCAAAGCGCAGGGCCGCAAGCCGATGATGGTGGGCGACGGCATGAACGACGCGCCGGCGCTCGCCGCAGCCCATGCCTCCTTATCGCCGATTACCGCGTCCGGGCTCGCCCAGGCGGCCGCCGATGCGCTGTTCATCGGCGACCAGCTTGCGCCCGTCGCGGCGACGATCGAGATTTCGCGCCGCGCCACGGCGCTCATGCGTCAAAATCTCGGCTTCGCAGTGCTCTATAACCTCGTCGCGGTGCCGCTTGCGATGGCCGGCATGGTGACGCCCTTGATCGCCGCCGCGGCGATGTCCGGCTCGTCGATCACAGTGACGCTCAATGCGCTGCGCGCCGGCGGCGGCGGCGCCAGAATGGCGGCGTCTCGCAATTCGCCAGTGGCGGCGGCGCCCCGCCGGCCGCGGCTCAACGAGGCCCTGCCATGACGATTTTGTTGTTTCTTGTGCCGCTGGCCTTGCTGCTCGGTTTTGTCGGCCTTAGCGGATTTTTATGGGCGCTCCGCAGCGGGCAGTATGAAGATCTCGATGGAGCAGCCGTGCGCGTTCTGTCCGACGATGATATCGCGCCGTGAGCGCCGTTCGCGGCCGCGCCGGATTGCTCGCCTGTTCCTGCGACTTCGATCTACCAGATGAAGCGCCGCGGGGCGCGGGATCGCCGTCGCTCGCGCTGATCGCGGCCGGCTTCAGCTTTTCCATATTGGCTCAGGCCCTCGCGTTCGCCGCTCTGCCGATCGCCGGGGCGATTCTCGCGCCGTCGCCCGCCGCGACGACCGCGCCTGTCGTGCTAATGCTGGCGGGAGCCGCGCTCTCGACCTTTCCAGCCTCGTTTCTCACCGGCCTTTTCGGGCGCCGTTCGGCCTTCGCGCTCGGCGCCAGCCTTGGCGTCGCAGGCGCCGCCCTAGGCGCGTGGGGTGTTGCGTCGGGTCAGTTCGCGGGCCTTTGTCTAGGCGCTTTCTGGCTGGGGACGGCGCAGGGCTTTGGCCTTTTCTACCGGCACGCGGTGGGGTCGAGCCCCCGCGCGATCGCGCTCGTTCTCGGTTCTGCGAGCCTTGCCGCTTTTGCCGCGCCCGCCGTCGTCGGGATCGCGCAAGCTCTGGTTGGGCCGCTCGCCCCGGCGGGAGCATTGATCGGCGCGGGTCTGGCGCAGGTCTGCGTCCTTATGCTGGCGGCGCCATTGCCGTCCGCGATCGAACTTGGCGAAGGCGAGCGGCGCTGGAGGCAAGATACGCCTGGTTTTATCGCCGTTACCGCGGCGGCGGCTCTCGCCTGGTTCGGCATGATGTTGCTGATGACCGGCGCGCCGCTGGCGATGGCCGGTTGCGGCCTGGGCCTTGGCGCCGCCTCGAGCGGGATCGCATGGCATGTTCTGGCGATGTATGCGCCCGCCGCCGTGATCGGAGCCTCCGGGTGGCGCCCGCCCGCCGCGCCGACGACGTTTTTTGGGCTTGGTCTGCTGGCGATCGGATGCGTCTTGGTGCGTCTGCAAACCAGCGCCGGCGGCTTTGATCTCGCGCTGATCGTCGGCGGATGCGGCTGGTCGCTGGCGACGCTTGGCGCGACGCAGTGGATTCACGCGCGCGGCGAGCCGCCTCGCGCCCTGCTGGCGCTGCATGATTTTGCGCTCTTTGCAGGAGCGGTCGCCGGCGCGATGGCGGTGACCGTCTTCGCTTGAGGCCCGCCGCGCGATCAGGCGGAAAATCCTGCCCCGCTCCAGATCATGCTCTAAGATAAGCTTAGGCTCATTAGCGATTCGGACGATTTCATGCGCTTCAGACTCTCGCCGCCAGGCTTTCCTATTTTTCTTGTTTCGGTGGTCCTGGCGGCGCTGGTCATTGCAACGCTTTACTGGCGTGTCCCGATCGTCGGTCATTATGTCAGCACGCATCGATTCTGGGTGCTGGGCGCGGCCTATGCGGCCTTGTTGCTTGGCGTTGTCATGGAGGGCCTCTGAGGTCGGGGCCGTGGCGTTTTCAGACTCCGGTTTTTTGCGGAAAAATCACGAGATCAGCAGGGCAAAGACACGCGCGGGACTCAATCGAGATCGAGAATGCGTGTCGGATGCAGCCGCCCACGGACCAGATCCAAAAGCGCGAGCGCATTGCCATAGGCGCGGCCGCGCCGGTCGACCCAAGGCTCCGGCCGCAGCATTTTGCCTGAGTTCGCCAGGAAATTGCGGGCCATATGATCCAAAGCAAGATTGAAACGAAACGTGCCCTTGCGCCAAAGGTAAAGCGGATTGGCGATTTGCGAATAGCCGTATCGCACCCCTGACGTGCGGCCGCCCTTATGGCCGAGGTGAACACCGACCATCCGAGCGTTTTTGACGATGCGTCCGTATGGCTTGAGTTGTCTGCATAGGTCGACGTCTTCCAGCCAGGCGTAAAGCGGCAGGGCCTCATCGAAGCGAAGCCCATTTTCGTAAACCGGCGCGAGGCGCACGGCCATGTTGCAGCCGTAAGCCGTGTATGTATCGGTGACGGGCCGCTCAATCGTCGCATCGTCGAAGGAGGCCAGCGCACCGAGTCCGGCGGCGACGTTCAGGCCCGGTCCCGAGGCGCCGTCGGCGATGATGTGTCCCGTCGCGGCGACGATCTCGGGCTGCGCAGTGAAGCATTGCTCAAGTTCGGCCAGATAAGAAGGAAACGCCAGGAAATCATCGTCGAAGAAAACCAGCACATCGAACGCGTGCGCCAAGTCGATGATCGCATTTCGCTGATGGCACAATCCGCGCGGGCCTTTGGCGACGAACACCGGAAAGGGCAAGCTCACGGCTTCGGCGGCGTCATAATCCGTCCGGTCAGCCGGACAGACAAAGACGCAATCGGGCAGACGAGACTGGCGCGAAAGTTCGCGCAATGTCTCTCTCAAAATGGCTGGACGGCCGGAAGTTGCAATTCCGACTGCGATTTTCAAGGATCGCTTCACGGGGTCTCCTTATCAAACGCGTCATAACGCGAATACAGAGCCGAGATTTCGCGTTAGAGTTGCGTAAGATAAAGGCCAACGTGGGGCGACCTTGCGCGCTGAGCGTCACGGCGGGGGAACCCGGCTAAAATTTGACCGCGGAGTCCGGTTTGTTCGGCGCGCTTTTCACCCCATATTGGAGCCATGTCCAAGCCGCCTCACTCGCCCACTAAATCAGGGAAGCCGAAAACGCCGCGCTCGAAGGCCTCCAGGCCCGACGTGCAGCCGTTGGGCGAGCACCTCGCCGCTCTCCTCAATCCGGCGCTGAACCAACGCCATTCGGGTTTTTCCGAAGCGCCTGCGGCCGCCTATGAGGCGGAGCCTGTTTCGCGGATCGACGCTAAGCTCAAGGCTTCGCTCGGTCTCGACGATCTGGAGCAGCGGGCGCCCTCAGCCGCTCTTTATCAGCCGGATGGCGTCAGCGGCGCCGCGGCGACGATCGATTCGCTGAAAGATCTGCTTGAACGCGGCGACCCCAATCTGCGCGAGAAAAAACCCTGGACGCCGCACCGCCCGGCGCGCCCCGACAAATCGGAGGGCGGCGTCCCGTTCAAGATCGTCTCCGAGTATGAGCCGAAAGGCGATCAGCCGACGGCGATCGAAGAACTCGTCAAGGGCATCGCAGCGCATGAGCGCGATCAGGTGCTGCTCGGCGTCACAGGTTCAGGCAAGACTTTCACCATGGCGCAGGTGATTGAGCGGACCAATCGCCCGGCGCTGGTTCTTGCGCCTAATAAAACTCTGGCGGCCCAGCTCTACGGTGAGTTCAAGAGCTTCTTTCCAGATAACGCCGTCGAGTATTTCGTTTCCTATTACGATTATTACCAGCCGGAAGCCTATGTGCCGCGCTCGGACACTTATATTGAGAAAGAGAGTTCGATCAACGAACAGATCGACCGCATGCGGCACGCGGCGACGCGCGCGCTGCTCGAGCGCGACGACGTCATCATCGTCGCCTCCGTCTCCTGCATCTACGGCATAGGGTCGGTCGAGACCTATACGGCGATGACCTTTACCGTGAAGGCGGGCGAGCGAATCGATCAGCGCCAGCTCATCGCCGATCTCGTCGCGCTGCAATATAAGCGTTCAGCCGGCGATTTCTCGCGCGGCGTTTTTCGCGTGCGCGGGGATACAATTGAACTGTTCCCCGCCCACTATGAAGATCGCGCATGGCGCATCAATTTCTTCGGCGATTCGATCGAGACGATCGCCGAATTCGATCCTCTGACCGGCAAGAAAACGCAGGATCTCGAATTCGTCAAAGTCTACGCCAATTCGCATTATGTGACGCCGCGGCCGACTCTTTTGCAGTCGATCAAGGGCATTAAATCCGAGCTGAAGCAGCGCCTTGGCGAGCTCAACGGCGCCGGCCGCCTGCTCGAAGCGCAAAGGCTCGAACAGCGCACGATATTCGATCTTGAAATGCTGGAGGCGACGGGCTCCTGCGCCGGCATCGAGAATTATTCGCGCTATCTCACCGGCCGGCGTCCCGGCGAGCCGCCGCCGACCCTGTTTGAATATCTGCCCGACAACGCTCTCGTATTCGCGGATGAATCCCACGTCACCGTGCCGCAGATCGGCGCCATGTATCGCGGCGACTTCCGGCGCAAGGCGACGCTCGCCGAATATGGCTTCCGGCTGCCCTCCTGCCTCGACAACAGGCCCTTGCGCTTCGAGGAATGGGAGGCGATGCGCCCGCAAACAGTGCATGTCTCGGCGACGCCGGGGACATGGGAGATGGAGCGCACGGGCGGCGTCTTCGTCGAGCAGGTTATTCGTCCGACCGGCCTCATCGACCCGCCGGTGGAGATCCGCCCGGCGCGCACGCAGGTCGATGATCTGCTCGGCGAGGTGCGGGAGGTCGCGCTGAGGGGCTATCGCAGCCTCATCACCGTTCTGACCAAAAGAATGGCCGAGGACCTCACCGAATATCTGCACGAACATGGCGTGCGCGTGCGCTACATGCATTCCGACATAGACACGATCGAGCGCATCGAGATCATTCGCGATCTGCGCCTTGGCGCCTTCGACGCGCTGGTCGGCATCAATCTTTTACGCGAAGGTCTGGACATTCCAGAATGCAGCCTCGTCGCCATTCTCGACGCCGATAAGGAAGGGTTTTTGCGCAGCGAAACCTCTCTGGTGCAGACCATCGGCCGCGCCGCGCGCAATGTCGACGGCAAGGTCATTCTCTACGCCGATCATATGACCGGCTCGATGAACCGCGCCATCGCCGAAACCAACCGGCGGCGCGACAAGCAGATGGCTTATAACGCCGAGCATGGCATCACGCCGGAATCGATCAAGCGCGGCATTCAGGACATTCTCGGCTCCGTCTATGAGCAGGATCATGTCACCGTCGACGCGGGATTTGCGGGGGCGCAGAATCTGGTCGGCCATAATTTCAAGGCGACCATCGCGGATCTTGAAAAGCGCATGCGCGCCGCCGCCGCTGATCTCGATTTCGAGACGGCCGCGCGCCTGCGCGACGAGTTGAAGCGGTTGCAGGCGGTCGAACTCGCCGTCTCCGACGATCCTATGGCGAGCCAGCGCGACGTCGAGTCCGAGGCGGGGGCCTATAAAGGCCAGCGCAAATATGGCGGCGCCGCCAATCTGCCGGCGAGCCGTCCGCACAAGCCGACCGATGACGAAATGGGGCCGCATAATTTCGGCGGCGGCGAGGCCAAGCCGAGGGCGGGCGCACGGCCGGCGCCCCGCAGCGCGGCGGGGAAGGGCGGCACGCGGACGTTCAAGGGGATGTCAAGGTGAGGGGGCTAAACTCAATTGTTTTGGACGTTTCACAATGGGGCTTACGCGACTAGCAAAGCTGGCGTATCCGATGGAAGCAGGTTGGAACGCGCTAGTAGAAGGACGCGCTGCAATGTCCACAGGAGCGGAGCGCTTTTTCCGTGGGACTGTTAAGCCGACAGTTGATGAGTTTTTCCGTGATGTGAGAGATATTCGGCGGGGTCGTTTAGCTGCCATCGTTCTTTTTCATACGGCTGACTATTGGAACATAGAAAACAACAAAAACGCAACACCTAAGATTTTGCGCGAGACTTTAAAAGAACTTCACGAAAAGAGTGCCCTGATTTTCGATTAATCATGGACATTGCCAATGCATCAAAACATGACCGCCTGACAATAGGAACTGATCGAAAGCTATCATCATCAGATCAAATTACCAGAATTCCCGGAATATTCGGTGCGCCATTTAATACAGCAATGTTCAACGAGGCATCAATTGTGATTGTAACACATGATGACGGCACAGAGCAGCCTTTGGCGGGGATCGTTCGGTCTGTTCTTGAGATGTGGGAGGCGAAAATTCAATGACATACTTGTTTTGCGCATTTATCAACCCTATTGGAAAGCAGATTTTGCGTTGAAAACGGGGGTGTTTTGAGAACTCGCGCAGCGCATTTAAAATGAAATGCTCTCCGGCAATCGCTGGGCGACGCTTCAATCCCGGCCATGACAATCGGACGCGCGCTCGCAACGCTCGTCATGCCCGGACTTGGCCCGGGGACGGGCATCAAGGCGCCATCCCTTGAGACGTCATGCCCGGACTTGATCCGGGCATCCAATAGCCGCCGGCGGGAGTCTGGATGGCCGGGTCGGGCCCGGCCATGACGAGATTGAGGGACGGGTCGCAACGCTCGTCATGCCCGGACTAGGCATCGAGGCGCCATCCCTTGAGGCGTCATGCCCGGACTTGATCCGGGCATCCAACCGCCAGCACCGGGAGTCTGGATGGCCGGGTCAATCCCCGGATCAAGTCCGGGGACGGGCATGACGCGAGGCGGAAAAGCGATTAACCTCCTCAACGATGAAGGGCGGCTATGTTTACATCATGTCCAACAGACGCGACGGCGCGCTCTACATCGGCGTGACGAGCGACCTCTCGCGCCGCGCCTTTGAGCATCGACAAGGCGTCGTCGACGGCTTCACCAAGCGGTATGGCTTGAAACGGCTGATCTATTATGAACGGTACGAAGACATCCGTGATGCGTTGCAGCGGGAGAAAAACCTCAAGCACTGGCCGCGCGTGTGGAAGCTCGCGCTCGTTCATGACCTCAACCCCGACTGGGACGACCTTTACGAGCGGGTCAACGCGTAGCGCCGCATGGCGGAGTCTGGATGGCCGGGTCGCGCACGGGGGCATATCTATGTGGAAAGCAATATTCGCAGTTGCGGTTTTTATCGCGGGCGCCGTGCCGCCATTTCCCGCCGCCCGCGCCGCCCAGCAGCTGATCCCCGCGCCATACCCGGAGGGCGTCGGGAGCACAGGACAGCTTGGCGGCGGCGCGCCCCCTGTGAGCCGGCATCAGCATCTCATTCCAGATCCCGTGCCTCAGAGCCTTGGCCCCAACGCACTCGGCAATCCGGAGCCAGTCCGCGGCCGCAGGCATCAGCATCTACGGCGCACGCCCTATTGGCGGCAGTATCATCATTTTCAATAAAAACGCGCATGCCGGGGAGTTGCGAAGCGGCGTCTCGAGCCGGCGCAACGCTTTGACAGGAAGAGCGGCGACCTTAAAGTGCGCACACGCCAGTTCGATGGGGATGGCGAGCCGGCGATTCGCCCGATGCAACGGGCGTGGAGGGGGGGCTTAATGACGAAGGGCGGTCAATTCAGGACAATCGCGGTCGCAGCCTTGATGGCGCTCGCATGGATGCCCGGAAAAGCGGGCGCCGCGCAGTGCGGCAATTCGGCGGCCGGCTTCGATGCGTGGAAGAGACAGTTCGCCGAAGAGGCGAAGGCAAGGGGCGTCGGCGCCGCCGGGATCTCCGCGGTTCTGGGCACGAATTATTCAGCTGCGACGATTGGGGCCGACCGTGGCCAGCATGGCTTCCATGTGTCGCTCGACCAGTTTCTCGCCAAGCGCGGCGGCTCGGCCATTGCCTCGCGCGGGCGCGCGCTCAAGCAGTCCAACGCGGCGCTCTTTGCGTCGATCCAGCAGCGCTACGGCGTCCCGCCGGGGCCGCTCATCGCCATCTGGGGTTTCGAGACAGGCTTTGGCGCCGTCCACGGCAATCAGCATGCGCTCTCCTCGGTGGCGACGCTCGCCTATGACTGCCGCCGCAGCGCCTATTTCACCGATCAGCTCTACGCGGCGCTCACACTGATCGATCGAGGCTCCCTGTCGGCGAACGCGCGCGGCTCGATGCATGGCGAGATCGGCCAGACGCAATTCCTGCCCAAGACCATTTTGGAATATGGCACGGGCGGCAGCCTCGAGACCGCAGCTGGAGCGCTCAGCTCGACGGCGAATTTCCTCAAGGCCCATGGCTGGAGCGCGGGCGCCGGATACCAGCCGGGCGAAGCCAATTTCGCGGCGATCCAGGCCTGGAATGCGGCCACGGTCTATCAGCAGGCCATCGCGATTGTCGGCAAACAGATCGACGGAGGCGGGCGCTGAAGGGACGCGGCGATCCCGGCGATCGGCGTCTGTCTGGGTCCGAAGAGTCTGCAACTTTCCGGCGTCATGCTCTACATGGTCGCGGCCAGTTTCGTGGCGAACAGCGCGATTGTCCGCGAATAGACGTCCGCCGCGTTCCATTGCTGGATGACGGCGAAATTCGGCTGGCCCGGCTCCCAGCCGGCGTCAGGCAGCCAGCCATAGCCCTTCAAATAATTGGCCGTCGAAGCGAGCACGTCCGGCACGTCATGGATCAGATCGCGGCGTCCGTTGCCATCGAAGTCGACTGCGAATTTCAAATAGGACGAAGGCATGAACTGCGTTTGGCCGAGTTCGCCGGCCCAGGCGCCGCGCATGGCGGACGGCGCGAGGTCGCCGCGCTGGATGAGGCGCAAAGCGTCGATCAGCTCGGCCTGAAATTTGTCCGTCCGGCGGCAGTCAAAGGCGAGCGTCGCCAGCGCGGGCAAGGTCGGCGTTGAGCCGTTGACCGCGCCGAAATCGGTCTCAAGTCCCCAGATCGCGACGATGACGGGACCCGGCACCCCATAGGCCTGTTCGATGCGGCTGAAAACCGAAGCATATTGCTTCAGCAGATTCGCGCCTTTGTGCAAGCGATAGGAATTGACCATGCGGTCGGAGAATTGCTCGAAGCTTTGATGAAAGACGCGTTGGCCGTGGTCTCTCGAAATGACGCTCGGATCATAGGCGACGTCGTCGAGAGCGCTGATCGCGTCCGCAGAAACGCCTTGCGCCGCGGCTTCTTTCTTTATGCTGGCGATGAAAGCTTCGAATCCGGCCGGGTCGCGGCAGGTGGCCGCCGCAGCGGGGAGGGCGCATGGGCCAAATGCCGACAGACAAAGAGTCGCGACGAAAAGGCGCATCATCGATCGCATGCAGTCAGCTCCGTTTGGGGAACGAGGTGGGGCCGGCCAGAGAGTTCGTGCAAAATCACGCATCTGTTCTGTTAAGCCTAGCCGAAGCGGCAGACAATTGCCGTATCGGGACTTCTGCGAGAAAAATCGTCTCCTCGCCTTTTCGATCACGGCGCGGCGCACCACTGTGTAAAGGCTTGAGCCAAGGCTTGCCATGCCGCCGCGATGGGGTCAGTTTGAAGGCGCCGAGGGAACCCTTCGTCGGGCATTGACGCCCGGCCCGTCGCGCCGCCTGTTTCGGCTTTCAGGAAAAGCCGGAAGGTGTTCCGTTCCTTTGATTTTGGCGCATCGGCCTTGCGCGAAGCGGTCGCCGCTTCGCCTTGTCTCACAATGCCCCGGGAGATTGAGAAGTCATGAAGAGTTTGATCATGAAACGTGTGGCCCTGGCGGCTCTTGCAATGGTTGCGCTCGCGCCCGGCGCTCTCGGCGACGACGTGCCGTTCGCCCGCCCGCCTCTCGAAAAGTCGCTCGACACCTATCTGATCAGCCTCGGCGACATCATGAGCGCCGCGCAGTTGCGGCATATCAAGCTCTGGCAGGCGATCAAGGCGAAGAATTGGGGCCTCGTCAATTTTGAAGCGACGCTGCTTGAAGACGGCTTCGCGGCCGCCGCGATGCTGTATCGCAACATACCGATCGAATTTGTCACCGCGGCCGCAAAACCGCTCGAAGCGCTAAAGGACGGCGCGGCGGCGAAGGACCCGGTGAAGCTGGCGAAAAGCTTTGCCGAGCTGACGGCGGCGTGCAACGCCTGCCACGAGGCGGGGGAGGTCGGCTTCGTCAAGATTCAAACGCCGACGTCATCGCCGTTCACCAATCAGAATTTTGCGCCGGAGCGGAAGTAGACACGCATCAAAGGGTTTTGCGCCGTGGTTTCAATCGGGGCCGGCGTCAGGCGGCGGCGTTGAACAAAATATCGTCATCCTGCGCGAAAAATAACCCGTGCCGAGATCTGGCCAATATTGAAGCCTGTCGAGGCGCCAATCCGCACGGAATGGGTCCTTGCTCAACAGTCTTGCTCAAGTCGAACGAAAGTGACCTGTAGTAAAATTGTTTTCGCGCCGATGCTCAGGGACAAGGGCGGCGCCCGCCTTTTTTCCAGAACCATCGCCCCGCTTTGCGCTATAAGACCCTCTTGCCGGCGTCAACGCCGGCCAATGTCGAAGAAGGGTCGAGAATGGCGGACGCGGAAATGGGGGACGACGGCAAGCGCGCGGCCAAAATCGGCGTGGTCACGATCTCCGACCGCGCCAGCGTCGGCCAATATGAGGATCAAAGCGGGCCGGCCATCATCGCCTATCTGACGCGGATTCTGACGAGCCCTTTTGAGACCATCAAGCGGATCATTCCCGACGGGTTCGAGTCGGTGCGGGACGCATTGATCGATCTTGCGGACAAAGCCCGTTGCGACCTGATCCTGACGACGGGAGGCACGGGGCCCGCTCCGCGCGATCTGACGCCCGAGGCGACCGAGGCCGCTGCGCCTCGCGTGCTGCCAGGTTTCGGCGAACTGATGCGGCAGGAAAGCCTGAAGCAGGTTCCAACAGCCATCCTGTCGCGCCAGATCGCCGCGCATCGAGGGCCTTGCCTCATCATAAATCTGCCAGGAAAACCAGCCTCCATTGAAACTTGCCTCAATGCGGTGTTTCCGGCGGTGCCTTATTGTCTCGATCTCATCGGCGCCGCGAGGCTCGAGACTGACCCGGCGATCCTCAAATCGTTCAGGCCAAAGCAATAGATCCATGAACATCAGCGACGCGCTCCCGACCAGTAAGGAATCGACCGCCTCGGAGCGGCTGGCCGCGCTCATCGCGGATTACAAGCCGCTGCCCGGCATCCCTGACGAGTTCATCGGCCCCGATGGCCGCCCGCGCGATTATTGGCTGCGCTATCTCAATTCGTTGACGGATCTTGGCGCGGACGACATCGGCCGCCGCTTCGCGACGGCGGATCGGCATATTCACGATTCCGGCGTCTCCTATCGCAGCTATGGCGATACGCGCGAGCGCACCTGGCCTCTCTCGCATTTGCCCCTGCTGATCGAAGCGAATGAGTGGCGCGAAATCGCGGCGGGAATCGAACAGCGCGCCGAACTGATGGAGCGCATCGTCGCCGATATCTATGGCGAAGGCGCTCTGATCGCCGCCGGCGATCTTCCCGCTGCGGCTGTCACAGGCTCCGCCGATTTCCTGCATCCGCTGCATGGCGTGACGCCGCCCGGCGGGCGTTTTCTGCATTTCTACGCAGCCGACCTCGGGCGCGGTCCCGACGGGCGCTGGTGGGTGCTCGGCGATCGCGCCCAGGCGCCCTCGGGCGCCGGCTACGCGCTCGCCAACCGGCTCGTGCTGTCGCGCGCCTTCCCGGCGCTCTACCGCGACATGAACGTCGAGCGCCTCGCGCCCTTCTTCCAGGCGTTCCGCTACGGGCTGACCTCGCTCGCCGAGCGATCCGATCCCCGCATCTGCCTCTGGACACCCGGCCCTCTGAACGAAACCTATTTCGAGCAGGCCTATCTTGCGCGCTATCTCGGCTTCATTCTGGTCGAGGGCGGCGACCTCACCGTGCGTGACGGCAAAGTCCACGTGCGCACCATCGCCGGACTGAAACGCGCCGACGTCATCTGGCGCCGCATCGACGGCGATTTCGCCGATCCGCTTGAACTCAACAGCCAATCGCGTCTTGGCGTCGCGGGCCTTGTCGAGGCCGTGCGCGAGGGCGGGGTCATGCTCGCCAATGCGCTTGGCTCCGGCGTGCTCGAGGCGCCCGTGATGATGAGCTTCATGCCGAAGCTCTGCCGCAAACTTCTTGGCGAGGAGTTGCGCCTGCCGAACATCGCAACCTGGTGGTGCGGTCAGCAGAAGGAGCGCGCATCGGTCATCGCGGATCTCGACGATCTGGCGATTGGCGGCGCCTTCGGCAATCCGGTTCTACGCTTTCCGCAGAACCAGCCGGTCATCGCCGGGCTTCTCAACGCGGATGAAAAGGCGCGGCTGATCGACGCCATTGGCGAGAGGGGGATCGACTATGTCGGGCAGGAGGTCGTTAATCTGTCGACGACGCCGGTCTGGAACGACGACCGGCTGACGCCGCGCCCCTTCGTCCTGCGCGTCTATGCGGCGCGGACGGAGAATGGCTGGACCATCATGCCGGGCGGCTTCTGCCGCATCTCCGATCGCGCCGATGCGCGCGCCGTGTCGATGGGGGGAGGGGTCCAGTCGGCGGACGTCTGGGTGCTCGCCGACAAGCCCGTCGAAATGATTACCCTGCTGCCGAGCAACGAGACGGCGCGGATCCGCCGCCTGATGGGCAATCTGCCGAGCCGCGCCGCGGATAATCTGTTCTGGCTCGGGCGTTATCTCGAAAGGGTCGAGGCGACTTTGCGTCTGATCCGCTGTCTTGCCGGCCGGATGATCAATACCGACGCCGAAACAGGGACGACGGCATGGACTGTCTCGAAGGTGATCGCCCTCCTCGTCGCCTGGCACGCGGCGCCGAAATCGGCGGCCTCTAATCCGTTGGCGCTCTGTGCTGTAGCCCTGCACAGCGAGGAGAGCTACGGCTCGGCGCTTTCGCTTGTGCGCGATGCGCGCCGCGCCGCCTCGGTCATAAGGGAACGGCTCTCGGCCGATACCTGGCGGTTGATCGGCGAGCTTGACCAGATGCTCGGCGTCGATCAGAAGCCGCTTTTGAGCGAGGCCGAGGCCTATGACCGGGCTGATCTCGCGCTGCGCGCCATCGCGGCGCTTTCGGGGCTTGCGCAGGAAAATATGAATCGTGGCGCTGGCTGGCGTCTCTTCGACATCGGCCGGCGCGTGGAGCGCGCCATCAACTCCTGCCGCTTCGCGCGCCAGTTCGCCGGCCCCACCGCTCCTTCGGACGATCTCGAAGTCCTGCTCGACCTCGCCGATTCCCAGATCACCTATCGGTCGCGCTATCTGATGGGCGTCGGCCTTTCGACGGTTCGCGACATGGTCATGCTCGACCCATTTAATCCGCGCTCCGTCGCGTTTCAGCTGGAGCGGCTGGACGACCATCTGCAAAATCTGCCCGTGCTCAGCGACGATGGAATGCCCGAGAAGCCGCGCCGTCAGATCGTCAAGCTCGTCGCCGAAGTCACGACAGCCGTCGCGGCGGAGCTCGACACCGACAAGATCCTGAGCTTCGAAAAACGCCTGCTCGATCTGGCCGAAGCGATCGCCGCACGCTATTTCCTGCAGGGTCCGCATAGTGCGCGGGCGGACCGTTGGAGCGGCCTTGCGTGATCTACGACATTCACCACGTGACGACGTACGAATATGGGACGCCGGTCCGGTACGCGCATTGCTCCTTGCGGCTGTCGCCGATGGATCTGCCCGGTCAGACGGTGCTGTCCAGCCATCTGAGCATTGATCCGCAACCATCGCAGATTGTCGAACGCGTCTGCTTTTTCGGCAATCGCGTATCGTCCATGACGATCGACACCGAGCATAGCGACCTGATCGTCGAGGTCGATACGAGCATCGACATCCATCGCGATCCGCCGCCGGAGCCAGCTTCGACGCGGCCCTTTGAGGAAGTCCGCGAGGAGGCCTTCGACAGCGAATCGCTCGACAAGGCCTCGCCCGCTCATTTCCTGCATCCGAGCCGGTTCGTGCCGCGTTTTGCGCCCGCCGTCGAATATGCGCGACCAAGCTTCACGCCCCGCCGCCCGGTTCTCGAAGGCGCCGTCGATCTGATGCAGCGCATCCGCGCGGATTTCAAATATGACACCAAAGCGACCGTCGTCTCGACGCCGATCTCGGAAGCTTTCGAGAAACGGCGCGGCGTCTGCCAGGATTTCGCGCATATCATGATCGCGGCGCTGCGCGGGCTCGGCCTGCCAGCGGCCTATGTCAGCGGCTACATCCGCACCATTCCGCCGCCGGGCAAGAAGCGCCTCGAAGGCGCGGACGCCATGCACGCCTGGGTGACGCTCTGGTGCGGCGCGGATGTCGGCTGGGTCGATCTTGATCCGACCAACTCCATGATGATCGGCAATGACCACATCACTTTGGCGCGCGGACGCGATTACGCCGACATTTCCCCGGTCGCCGGTATTATCCTCGGCACGCGCGAGCAGGACGTCGACGTTTCGGTCGACGTCATCCCGCGCGAGGAAGTCGAGGCCTGAGCGTCATTTCCGAAGCGTCGGAGCCGGCTTTCGGATGAGCGTGATGCAAACTCAAAGAATCCCGTTATTGCGGCTGTGCTGCTTGCGCGTCGTCAATGCTGAGGTCCTCATAAAGTGATTAAGGACAATCCAGTTTTGGCTCGAGTTCACGAGGATCGATAATGGTCGAAGCACTCAGGCGCAACCCGCTTACCCCTTGGTACATAGGGCTCGCTTTCCTGCTGATCGTCGACGCGGTATTTTTCTATTATGTCACGACTCGTAGTTGCGAGATTCCAAATCCAATTATTTTTGGGATTATGGTGATTATACCAGGACTTTATCTCGTCCTGATGTATCTCGCGTTCCGAAGCCGGGATTGATGTTCGTTGGCTTCGTGGGCCGCGGCCAAGATCAACTGACAAAGGCTGGGCGACGCGACTTTCCAGATATGCTCGCAGCTGGTCCTGATTGCGTCCGTCCGCGCTGTCAACCCATTCGGCGCCCGGGCCGCCCCCTCGCCTTGGCGTCGCGAGCTTAACGAATTATTCACCGCAACTTGGGAAGCCTTCCTCAAGCCGCATCGCAGCTGGGGGTCCTTCGAACGCCTTTCGCCGCAGTCCGCCCGATCCTCAATCGAACACGAAGCTGAATGATAACGCTCTATCATCATCCGCTCTGCGCCCATTCGCGTTTCGTCAGGCTCCTTCTCGGGGAATACGGGATCGAACCGCAACTCATTGAGGAAAACGTCCATGAGCGCAGGCGTGATTTCCTGATCCTCGATCCGGCTGGTCAGACGCCAGTTCTGGTGGAGCATCCGTCAACGGTCGTGCCCGGCCCGTCGACCATCGCCGAATATTTCGACGAAACCCGCGGTCTCGCGCTCGGCAAGCACAGGCTGCTGCCGGAAGATCCGCTTTCGCGCATCGAAGTGCGCCGGCTGATGGACTGGTTCGGCCAGAAATTCTTCCGCGAAGTCACCGATTGGCTCGTGACGGAAAAGGTCTATAAGCGCTACATGCCGCGCGAGCGGGGCGGAGGCGCGCCGGACATGGAGCTGGTGCGTGCGGCGCGATCCAACATCCGCACCCATATGCGCTATGTCAGCTATCTCGCCGGCAGCCGGAAATGGCTCGCGGGAGATCGACTTACCTATGCCGATCTCGCCGCCGCCGCCCAATTGTCCTGCGTCGATTTTCTGGGCGATGTGCCATGGGAAGAATACGAAACGGCAAAGCTCTGGTATTCCAGGGTGAAGTCGCGCCCGGCCTTCCGCTCCCTGCTTGCCGATCGCCTGCCGGGCCTCAGCCCCGCGCCGGTCTACGCGGACCTCGACTTCTGAGCGCGGCCTTTTCGGCGCGGCTGCAAACGAAAGCGCGAGAGCTGGGGTTCGATATCTGCAAAATCACCCATCCGTCCGCCGCCGAGGGCGCGGGCGAGCGCTTTGGCGCCTGGCTTGCCACGGGCGCCGCCGGCGACATGGACTGGCTCGAGGAGACGCAAGAGCGCCGCTCCGATCCGCGCAGCCTTTGGCCGGAGGCCGCGAGCATTGTGATGCTGGCGGCCAATTACGGGCCGCCCGGCGATCCGCTGGCGGCCCTTGCGGACAGAAGCGCCGGCAATATTTCGGTCTACGCCCGCCATCGCGATTATCATGACGTCATCAAGGGGCGCCTGAAGCAGCTCGCCTCATGGCTTGCGAGCGCGGCAGAGGGGCAAGGCTTCGAGGCGCCGCAGTTCAAGGTGTTCGTCGACACCGCGCCCGTCATGGAAAAGCCGCTGGCGCAGGCGGCGGGGCTTGGCTGGCAGGGCAAGCACACAAATCTTGTCTCGCGCGATTTCGGCTCCTGGCTCTTCCTCGGCTCGATCTTCACGAACCTGCCGCTGACTGAGGATGCGCCGGAGCGCGACCATTGCGGCCAATGCCGCGCCTGCCTCGATATTTGTCCGACGCAAGCCTTTCCCCGGCCTTACGCGCTCGACGCGCGCCGCTGCATCTCCTACCTCACCATTGAGCACAAGGGCCATATCGCGGAAGAGTTTCGCGCCGCCATCGGCAACCGCATCTATGGCTGCGACGATTGTCTCGCCGTCTGCCCGTGGAATAAATTCGCCAAAACGGCGCGGGACATCAAGCTTTTGCCGCGTGGGGATTTATTGGCCCCTGCGCTGAGCGATCTGCTTCGCCTCGACGACGCCGCTTTTCGCGCGCTGTTTGCGGGGGGGCCTGTCAAGCGAATCGGGTTTTCGCGTTTTTCTCGCAATGTTCTGATCGCGGCGGGCAATTCGGGGGATTTTTCGCTCGCGGAACTCGTGGCGGAGAAGCTTGGCGATGTTTCGCCGCTCGTGCGGGCGATGGCGGTTTGGGCTCTGGCGCGTCTTGCGCCGGAAGGGATCGCCGGCCTCGCCCGGGTCTGGCTCCCGCGTGAGACGGACGCGGATGTGCGGCGGGAATGGGCTGCGGCGATGGCGCTTTCGGAAGAAAATGCGCCGGACTGACAGATCAGCGTTTTTTGCGCCGTCCGGGCGGGAAGAATGAAGCGTTTCAAAACCCCGGCGGTCACGGGGAAGAAGGTCGGATTAAATGAAGCTTTTTGCCTTCGGTCTGGGCTATTGCGCGCAGGATTTCATCGCGCGTTTCGGCGATCTCTTCGATTCCATCGCGGGGACCGTGCGCAGCGCCGACAAAGCCGCGGAGCTGGCGAGCGATCACGTCGAGACCTTTGTCTTCGGGCCTGACCGGGAGGACCCGAAACTCGCGGAAAAAATGCTCGCAGCCGACGTGCTCCTGATCTCGATCCCGCCCGGCGTTTCCGTCGATCCGGTGCTGGCGCGCTTTGGCCATCGCATCGCGAGCCTGCGCGCGCCGCAGACGATCATCTATTTATCGACGATCGGCGTCTATGGCGACCGGCAGGGCGAATGGGTCGATGAAACGCAGATCCCGACGCCGCTCTCGCCGCGCTCCGTGACGCGGCTGCAGGCTGAAAAATCATGGGCGGCGATCGGCAAAAGCAAGGACAAGAAGGTGCATATTCTGCGCCTTGCCGGCATTTACGGGCCGGGCCGCAATGCGCTGATCAATCTGAAAGAGGGCAAGGCGCATCGCATCGTAAAAGCCGATCAGGTGTTCAACCGCGTCCATGTCGAGGACATCAGCCGGGCGATCGCCGCCGCCATCGCCTATGACGGGCGCGGAGCCGTGTGGAACGTCGCCGATGACGCCCCGGCGCCGCCGCAGGATGTCGTCGCTTACGCCGCCATGCTGATGGGCGTCGAGCCGCCGCCCGAACAGCCGATCGAGACGGCGGAAGATATTTCGCCGATGACGCGCAGCTTTTACGCCGAAAACAAGCGCGCCTCGAACCGCAAGCTCAAGGAGGAGCTGGGGGTTGATCTCGCCTATCCGACCTATCGCGTGGGTCTTGAGGCGCTTTGGGAGGCGGGGGAGGGGCGGTAGGCGCCCTACCGGCTGACTATTTTTTCGGTATTTCCAACCGCCGCCTTGCCTGCAAAGAACGGGGCACGCTCGATCGCCGTCTTCGCCTGCGCCGCGATTTCCGCCATGGTCGCGCCAGAAGGCGGCGTCGAGCAGTTCTTCCACCCGCAGCCTGCCGCGACGCCTTTGCGGCTCGCGGGGAGCCGCGTCGGCTTCATTGACTTTTGTGAGGATATCCTCCTATATCCATTTTGCGAGCCTATCCTCATATAGAGCGTCGCGCCGCCCGGATGACGCTTTGAGGAGACCCTGTGTTTGCTTTCCATGCGCTGATCGGCTTTGAGGCGGCCATTGCGTGAGACGCCAGCCATATTCAGTCCGGAGGCCCTGCGCCGTCGCGCTTCGCTGACCGCGCGCCCCGCGGCCGTTCAATGGGCCGTCATCATCATTATTTCGGCGGTCTTCGTCGGCGCGCTGGAGGCGCTGCGGCTTCCGGCCGCGCTGCTGCTGGGTCCGATGGGCGCGGCCATCGTCACGGCCGCCAACGGCATGACCTTGCGTATGCCCCGCCCGGCCTTTCTTTGCGCGCAGGGAGTCATCGGCGTGATGATCGCGCGCAGCTTCAGCCCGTCGATCGGCGGCGCGATCTTGGCGCGCTGGCCTTTGTTCGTGATGACGGTGCTCGCCGTCATCGCTCTCAGCGGCCTGCTTGGCTGGCTGCTGGCGCGCTGGCGGGTGCTGCCGGGCTCGGCGGCGGTGTGGGGATCTTCGCCCGGCGCCGCCACCGCGATGACGCTGATGGCCGGAGCCTATGGCGCGGATGCGCGTCTCGTCGCCTTCATGCAATTTCTGCGCGTCGTGTTCGTGACTCTCGCGGCCTCGCTCGTCGCGCGGCTTTTCGCTGTTGCGACAGGCGCGCCGAGGCCCTCGCTGGACTGGTTTCCGGCGCTGTCATGGCCGTCCTTTATCGCAACTCTGGCGCTGGCCGGGCTTGGCGCATGGGCTGGGCGAGCCTCGCGGATTCCAGCTGGGACGCTGCTGCTGCCGCTGACGCTGGGAGCGGTGTTGCATGGCGTCGGCGCGATGCAATTCGATCTGCCGCCCTGGCTGCTCGCTTTGAGCTATGCCGTGGTCGGCTGGCAGATCGGCCTCGGCTTTACGCCCGCCATATTGGCCCATGCCTCCCGCGCATTCCCCAAGGTCGCAGCTTCGATCCTCGCGCAAATTTTGCTGTGCGGCGCGCTTGCGTTCTTGCTGACGCGCTTTGCCGGCGTCGACGCGCTGACCGCCTATCTCGCGACGAGCCCCGGCGGCGCGGATTCGGTCGCGATCATCGCGGCCTCGGCCAGGGTCGACATGCCGTTCGTCATGGCGCTGCAAACCTTCCGGCTGATCCTTGTCATTCTCATCAGTCCGGGCCTTTGCCGTTTCATTGTGCGCCACATTGCTCGATCGGGAGGCGAGGCATGAATTGCCGGGCGCTGCGCCAATCCGCTAATGTGCCTTCGCGCCTAACAGACGGAGCGAGGCATGAGCGAGACGAATATGAGCGACAACCCGCTTCTAAAACCCTGGACCGGGCCGTTCGAGACGCCGCCATTTGAGCGCATCAAGCCCGCGCATTTCCGGCCGGCCTTCGACATCGCTCTGAAGCAAGCGCGCGGAGAAATCGACGCGGTCGCCGCCAATCCCGAGCCGCCGACCTTCGCCAACACGATCGAGGCGCTGGAGCGCGCGGGGCGCAGCCTCACCAGGGTGGCGAGCGTTTTCTTCAATCTCGCCGGCGCCGCGACCAATGATGAACTCGAAGCGGTGGAGCGCGAGATCGCGCCGATTATGTCGCGCCATCGCAGCGCGACCTATTTGAACGAGGCGCTTTTCTCCCGCATCGACGCTTTGAAGACCAATGAGCAAAACCTTGATTTAACGGGCGAACAATCGCGCGTGCTAAACCGTTATCATCTGAATTTTACGCGCAATGGCGCGGGGCTTCCGGCCGAGAGCAAGGCGCGCCTCGCCGAGATCGGCGAGCGGCTGGCGAGCCTTGGCGCGCAATTTGGCCAGAACGTGCTGGCGGATGAAAAATCCTATCTTTTGCTGCTGGACGAGAGCGAACGCGATGGCCTCTCGAAATCCTTCATTGCGAGCGCGGCGCGCACGGCGGCGGAGCGCGGCTTTCCGGGGAAATATGGCGTGACGTTGTCGCGCTCCAGCATCGAGCCTTTCCTGCAATTCTCGAAGCGGCGCGATTTGCGGGAAAAAGCGTTTCGCGCCTGGGCCGCGCGGGGCGAAAGCGGCGGGCCTACGGATAATCGCGCGATCGCCGCCGAAATGGTGATCCTTCGGGCCGAGCGCGCGCGTCTCCTTGGCTATGAGAGCTTCGCGCATTTTCGCCTCGCCGACACGATGGCGAAGGCGCCGGCGGCGGCGCTCGACCTTTTGCAGTCCGTGTGGGAGCCAGGCCGCGCGCGGGCGGCGAAAGAAGAAGAGGCGCTGCAGGATATTATCGCCAGCGAGGGCGGCAATTTCAAAGTCGCGCCCTGGGACTGGCGCTATTACGCGGAAAAGCGGCGCGGCGCGGAATTCGATCTCGACGAGAACGACATCAAGCCCTACTTCCAGCTGGATCAGATGATCGAGGCGGCGTTCTATGCCGCGCACCGCCTGTTCGGCCTCACCTTTACCGAGCGCTTCGACATTGCGCTTTATCATCCCGACGTTCGCGCCTGGACTGTCACGGGGCGCGAAGGCGCGCCGGTCGCGCTGTTTCTCGGGGATTATTTTTCCCGTGCGTCCAAGCATAGCGGCGCCTGGATGAGCGATTTCCGCGGCCAGCAGAAACTCGACGGCCCCGAACTGCCGATCATCGTCAATGTGATGAATTTCTCAAAGGGCGGCGACGGCGAACCGAGCCTGCTCAGCTTCGACGATGCGCGCACCCTGTTTCACGAATTCGGCCACGGTCTCCACGGCATGTTGTCGGATGTGACCTATCCGACGATTTCGGGCACGAATGTCGCCCGCGATTTCGTCGAATTTCCCTCGCAACTCTATGAGCATTGGCTGGAGCAGCCGGAGATATTGCGGCGTTTCGCGCTGCATGCGCAAACGGGCGAGCCGATGCCCGAGGCGCTGCTGCAAAGGCTGCTCAGCGCGCGCCGCTTCAATCAGGGATTTGCGACGGTCGAATACGCCGCCTCGGCTCTCGTGGATCTCGGCCTCCATCTCGACCCCGCGCCGAGGGATCTTGATGTTGTGGCTTTCGAGAAGCAGGAGCTGGCGCGCCTTAGAATGCCGGAGGCGATTGCGATGCGTCACAGAACCCCGCACTTTCAGCATATTTTTTCGGGCGATTCCTATTCGGCGGCCTATTACAGCTATCTCTGGTCGGAAATTCTCGACGCGGACGGCTTTGAGGCGTTCGAGGAAGCTCGCGACATCTTTGATCCCACCGTGGCGGGACGCCTGCGCGATTTCGTCTATGCGGCCGGCGACAGCCGCGATTACGAGACCGCATATAGAGAATTTCGCGGCCGGGCGCCATTGCCGCAGGCGCTGTTGCGCAAACGCGGATTGGAGACGGCGCCGGCTGGCGATGCGTGACGGATCGGCGCGCCGGCCGGGGCGATTCGCTCCAGATCATGACGCCGAAAAGCGGTCCCGGTTTTCGGATGACATCACGCTCTAAGTAAAGCGGGCGAGCACGCGAAGAAGCGCGCCGAGCGAGGGCTTATAGGGCGGATAGATCAGCGAGGCGCCGGAAAGACGCGATTGCACGAAAACCGGCTTCTCCTTGGAGAAGCGGAGAAATCCATATTCGCCGTGATAGTGACCGTGGCCTGATGCGCCGACGCCGCCGAAGGGAAGATCATGTTGCGCGAAATGCGTCAGCGTGTCGTTGATGCTGACGCCGCCCGAGATCGTCTTCGCCAGCACGGCGTCGCGGTTGGCGCGATCCGCGCCGAACCAATAGAGCGCGAGAGGGCGGTCGCGCCGGTTGACGTAATCAATCGCGTCGTCAAGCGCGTCATAAGGGACGATCGGCAGGATCGGCCCGAAGATTTCCTCGCGCATCACGCGCATTTGGTCATTGACGCCGATGAGCAGGATCGGCGCCATCTGTCGGGCGCCGGCGGGCAAGTCCTGCGGCGGTTCAGGCTCGATCACGCGGGCGCCGAGCGTTTTCGCCTCGGTGACGAGATCGCGCAACCGTTCGAGGTGGCGTTCGCTGATGATGCTCGTGTAGTCGGGATTGCCCTGAAACGATGGGAAGAGTTTGCGGATGCTGGATTGAAGCGCCTGCGCGAATGCTTCGACCTGCGTGCGGGGGACGAGGGCATAGTCCGGCGCGACGCAGGTCTGCCCGGCGTTGATGAGCTTGCCCCAGGCCAGACGATCGCAAACGCTTGAGAGATCGCAGGACGCGTCGATGATGGCGGGCGATTTTCCGCCGAGTTCCAGGGTGACGGGCGTCAGGTTCTTGGCGGCCGCCTCGGCGACGATGCGCCCGACCGCCGTCGAGCCGGTGAAGACGAGATGGTCGAAAGGCAATGCCGAAAATTCTTTGCCGGTCCCGGCATCGCCGGTGACGATGGCGACTTCTTCAGGCGCGAAAAATTCGGCGACGGCGGCGCGGAACGCCTCCGAAAACAGGGGCGTCAGCTCCGATGGCTTGATCATGACGCGATTGCCCGCGGCGAGTGCGTCGGTCAGCGGCCCGACAGCCAGCTGAAGCGTATAGTTCCAGGGGCTGATGATGCCGATGACCCCGAGCGGTTGACGCAACAAGAGCGAGCGGCCGGGCCAGAAGGCGAGCGAGGTCGGCGCCCGCCGGGGTTTCATCCAGGCGCGCAGGCGCTTCCCGGCGTGACGAATGGCGGCGCGGCTGAGCATGACTTCGGCGATGACGGTCTCTGTGCGGGAGCGAACGCCAAAATCTTTCTGAATGAGATCGGCGAAGCGGTCAGCATGGGTTTCAAGCAGGCGATCAAGCCGGTTGAGACGATCGGCGCGTATGGGTCGGGAGGGCGACATGTCGCCAAGAAAGGCTTCGCGCTGGCGATGCAGCACTGCGAGCAGTTCGGACCGCCGCGTCGAAAGCTCTGCTTCGGTCGGGGCGTTCATAACGCATTGACCTCGCTAACTGATGTTATCACAGTCAACATAGAGTAGAATGTTGTCGGCGAAAACATAAATCGCGCCATGCGCCAGCCGTCTCGAAATCTGGAGCCCGGCATGAAACATGCGGAAAGCAGGGCTGGCGCTTATCATCACGGTGATCTCAAAGCCGCGTTGAGAGTGGAGGCCGAGCGGATTCTGGCGACGGGGGGAGCTGAAGCCGTCAGCCTGCGGCAGGTCGCGCGAAACGCCGGCGTGTCGCACGCGGCGCCCTATCGGCATTACGCCAGCCGCGAAGCTCTGCTCGCCGATATCGCGGTTGGCGGGTTTGAGAGGCTGCTGGCGCGGTTCGGCGCACTTGATGACGAAACGCATGATCCCGCGCGCCGCTTTCTTGCGATGGCGGAGACCTATGTGGATTTCGCGCTGAGCGAACCCGCAATCTATCGGCTGATGTTCGGCGCAACACTCAAAAAAGCCGATCACTTCGCGCTTGCCGAAGCGGGGGCGCAGACGTTTGCGGCGCTGGAGCGGGCGGTCGCGGGCCTCGGCGTTGGGGCGCCCGCTGATGTCGAAGCCGTTGCTGCATGGAGCATGGCTCATGGGCTCGCAGAGCTCGTTCTCGATCAGAAGATCGAAGCCGAAATCCTCGCTGGCGAAAGCGCCGACTGGCGCATGATTGTTGATGCGGCGGCGAGCATCTTCGTGGCGGGGCTGAAGGCTCGACTCTCGGCGCCCCGCTAATTCATCTCCCCGGGAAGGCGCGGAAGAGGCATGATCTTAACGCCTTCCTCGATCAGCGTGCGCGCTTCCTCGAAGCTGGCCTGGCCATGAATGGGCCGGTCAGGGACGAGGCCATGATGAATCTTGAGCGCTTCCTCGGCAAAATTCGGGCCGAGGTCGTCCGAGGTTTCGAGAATGCGCTTGCGCAGTTCGACTACCATCTTGCGGACTTCGCCATCGGCGGCGTTGAACATCGGGACGGGAGCGCTGGCCTCGGGTGAAGCCTCGGCTGGCGCCTGTTGCCCGACGGCGCAAACCTCCTCGCGGTCGCGGCGCGCGAGGGACGGGGCCATGATGGCCTTGGAGACAGCCGAACTTTGGCAGACGGGGCAGGAGACGAGGCCGGCCGCCGCCTGCGAATCGAACGCCGACCCGTTTTGGAACCAGCTCTCGAACTGGTGCCCGCCGGCGCAACGTAACGCAAACCTGATCATTGGGCTTGGCTAGCCAGGAGTTGATCGAGCTTGCCGTCGTAGTGCAGCTCGTAGAGATCGTCGCAACCGCCGACATGCCTGTCGCCGAAGAAGATCTGAGGGACGCTGGTGCGGCCGGTGCGCTTCGCCAGTTCAGCGCGAAGCTCCCGGTTATTATCGACAGAGATTTCGGTGAATTCGAAATTCTTTTTTTGCAGCAACGCCTTGGCCCTGTTGCAATAGGGACATGTCGCCGTGGTGTAGATCGTGATTTGCGCCATGGACTGATCCTTGTTCATGGCATCATATAAGAAATGCCGCAGTTTTCACAATCGCCGCCAGGAAAGCAGCCCGCTTACCTGTCCTCGCCCGCGAACGCGCGAGAATAGCCCCAAAATCGGCGCAGATTGTCGCCCCCGCCCCGCCAAGGTTGCCGGCTGGCCGCCAGTGTCATAATGTCGGATATGTTTCCCCCCGCGACTGTTCGCGGGCTAATGATTGGGTTTTTCCCGCCGATGGTCAAAACATCATCACGATCGCGCCGCGGCGAGAACCCGGCGAAGCCGCCGCTTGGCGAACTCGCGGGTTGCCCTTTCCATGATCTCAGGATGAAACTGACGACCGCGGGCCTGCGCCCTACGCGGCAGAGGATTTCTCTTGGCTGGCTTCTGTTTTCAAAAGGCTTTCGCCATCTGACCGCCGAAAACCTGCAGGATGAGGCGCAAGCCTCCAAGGTGTCGATTTCGCTGGCGACGATCTACAACAGCCTGCATCAGTTTACGGACGCCGGCCTGCTGCGCGAAATCGCCGTTGACGGCACGAGAACCTTTTTCGACACCAATACGGCAAGGCATCATCATTTTCTTCTCGATGGCGTGTTGATCGACATACCCGAGGTCGCCGTGGACCTTTCGCATTTGCCGCTGCCGCCGACTGGCAAACGGATCGCGGAAATCGAAGTCGTCGTCCGCCTGCGCGACGCGCCAGCGCCCTGAGCGGGCTGTCCTGCCATGACCAAATCCGCCGCCGCCCCGGACGCTGTGTCGCAGTCCGGCAAGATTGGGGTCCTTGTCGTTAATCTTGGAACGCCCGACGCGCTCGGCTATTGGCCGGTGCGCCGCTATCTGAAGGAATTCCTGTGGGATCCGCGCGTCGTCGATACGCCCCGCCTCATCTGGTGGCCGATTCTCAATCTGATCATCCTGTCGCGCCGCCCGCAGCGCAGCAGCAAAAACTATGAGACGATCTGGAACACCGAGCTCAATGAAAGTCCCTTGAAGACGGTGACGCGCTCGCAGGCCGAGAAGCTGGCGGCGTGGATTGAAAGCGGCGGCCTCGGCGCGCGGCGCGCCTCGATCGCCGTCGAATGGGCGATGCGCTATGGTCAGCCTTCGATCACCAGCGGATTCCAGAAGCTGAAGGAGCAGAGCTGCGAGCGCATTCTCGTTGTGCCGCTCTATCCGCAATATGCCGGCGCGACGACGGAGAGCGTCGCCGACAAGGTCGAGCAGTCCCTCGCCAAAATGCGCTGGCGGCCGGAGCTGCGCAGCGCCGCGCCCTATTACAATGATGCGGTCTATATCGACGCGCTGGCGACTTCAGTGCGGGAAGGCGTGGCGCGGCTCGATTTCACGCCGGAGATCATTCTCGTCTCCTTCCATGGCATTCCAAAATCCTACGTCGAGGCCGGCGATCCCTATTATGATCAATGTGTAGAGACCTGGCGGCTTCTGCGCGAACAACTGGACCTTACCCCAGAGCTTTGTCCGCTGACCTTCCAGTCACGCTTTGGACCGAAGCAATGGCTGCAGCCCTATACGGACGAAACTGTGAAAGCTCTCGCCCGCCAGGGCGTCAAGCGGATGGCCGTCCTGACGCCGGGATTTTCCGTTGACTGCCTCGAGACGATTTCGGAGATAGGCATTGAGAACCGCGAATTCTTCGAGGAGAACGGCGGCGAAAAATTGGCTCTCATTCCCTGTCTCAACGATAGCGCGCTCGGGATGAGGGTCATCCAATCGATCGTCGAGCGCGAGCTTTCCGGATGGATTGAAGCTGGCGCGTGATGGCTGCGGCGCGCGATGCGCCTCCCTCACGCCTTCCTGTTATGCAGGCGGCGCTCCCAGTCGAGCGCCTGGCGGACGATCTCGTTCAGATCATCATGCTTTGGCGACCATCCGAGCTCCGTCCTGATGCGTTCGGCGCCGGCGACGAGGGAGGCCGGGTCGCCCGCGCGCCGGCCCTTCCGCCGTACTTCGAAATCAACGCCAGAGACTTTTTTCACGACGTCGACGACTTCCAGCACCGAAAGCCCGCGTCCATAGCCGCAATTGCAGGTGAGGCTCTCGCCCCCCGCGCGCAAATGGCGCAGCGCCAGCAGATGCGCGTCGACGAGATCGGTCACCTGTATGTAATCGCGGACGCAGGATCCATCCTTTGTTGGATAATCGGTCCCGAAGACGTCAAGTCCCGCGCGATGGCCGAGCGCCGCCTGCACCGCGACCTTGATGAGATGCGTCGCCACCGGGGATGACTGGCCGAGCCTGCCCTGGGGATCGGCTCCGGCGACATTGAAGTAGCGCAGCGCCGCAAAGCGCAAACCATGCGCGGCGGCGACGTCCTGAAGCATCCATTCGACCATCAGCTTGGAGCGGCCGTAAGGATTGATCGGCGCCAGCGGAACGGTTTCAAAAACAGGATTGACGGAAGGCTCGCCATAGACCGCCGCCGTCGAGGAGAAGATGAAATGGCGAACTTCGTTGCGCACGGCGCATTCGAGGAGATTGCGCGCCTTCGCCGTGTTGTTGAGGTAATAGGACAAGGGATCGGCGACGGACTCGGGCACGACGATCTTGGCGGCGAAATGCGCGATGGCGTCGATCTTGTGTCCGGCGATGATCTGATCGACGAGCGCCGCGTCGCCGAAGTCGCCGACGACGAGTTTGGCCTCCGGCGGCACGGCCCAGCGAAAACCGGTCGATAGATTGTCGAGGACGACGACCTCCTCGCCTGCGTCGAGAAGCGCCAGCGCCATGTGACCGCCGATATATCCAGCGCCGCCGGTAACCAGAACCGTCATGTTGTCCCCTCGGAACCAAAGCGGTCAGCACGCTATTGCCGCATGATCGCCCATGCGGCGCCCATAATGGCAGTTAAGCAGCGCTGCGGTCCAGTCAAAGCCGGCTTGGGCCGCGCGGCCGGTCCGGATTTGGGGCGACCGGTAGCGGTCGCTTGTTACCTTCTGATGACATAAAAGCTACGCTTCAGGCAGCTGGTTTAGCTGGCTGAAATTGACTATGATTATATGGCCGTTCATTGAGGCGCTCGTTCGAGAGGCGCTCTTCTGCAGGAACACGAAATGACGAAGCGCATTCGCAAGGCGGTTTTTCCAGTTGCGGGTTTGGGGACAAGATTTCTTCCAGCGACCAAATCGGTTCCCAAAGAGATGCTGACGATCGTTGATCGTCCCGTTCTGCAGCATGTCGTCGATGAGGCCCGCGAGGCCGGAATCGAGCATTTCATTTTCGTCACGGGGCGGAACAAGGCGGTGATCGAGGACCATTTCGACATCGCCTATGAGCTTGACGATACGCTGCAAAAGCGCGGAAAGTTAAAAGAATACAATGCGTTGAAGGAGCAGTTGCCGCCCGCTGGCGCGACCAGCTTCACGCGCCAGCAAGCGCCGCTCGGCCTCGGCCATGCGATCTGGTGCGCGCGTGAACTCGTCGGCGATGAGCCTTTCGCGGTTCTCTTGCCGGATATGGTGACGATGGCGGGCGCCCCGAAATCAGGCCGCTGCCTCGCCCAATGCATCGCAGCTTATGAGAAGCACGGCGGCAATATCATCGCCGTCGAGGAAGTCGCGCCGGAAGAAACGCATCAGTACGGAATTGTCTCGATAGGCAAGGATTTCGGCGGCTCCTTCGAGATCACGGGCATGGTGGAGAAGCCGCCGAAGGGAACCGCTCCGTCAAACTCCATCATTTCCGGCCGTTACCTGCTCGGACCCGAGATATTTCCAATACTGGAAAAAATCGAGAAAGGCGCCGGCGGCGAGATTCAATTGACCGACGGCATGAAAGCCCTCGCCGCGACGCAAGCCTTTCATGGCGTCCGGTTCGACGGCAAAACCTATGATTGCGGCTCGAAACTCGGATTTCTCACCGCCAATGTCGCTTTCGCCCTGGCAAGCCCCGAAGTCGCCGGCCCGTTCAAAGCGGAACTGAAGAAAATCCTGGGATCGCTTTAAACCAAGCCCTTGCGCCGGATCAGACGCCGCGGCCGATCCGGCGGGCGTCGGCGCTGTGGTCAGGCCTCTCCAAGGGCGGGGTAATCGGTGTATCCCGTCTCGTCCCCGCCATAGAACGTTTCCTGATGCGGCGCGTTCAGGGGCGCGTCCTCGCGCAGGCGCTCGACGAGATCGGGATTGGAAATGAACAGCTTGCCGAAAGCGATGAGATCGGCGCGGCCGGCGCGCAAGGTCTCGATCGCCAGCTCGCGCGTATAGGCGTTGTTTGCGATATAGGCGCCGCTGAACGCCTTGCGCAGGCCGGCGAAATCGAACGGCCGGTTGTCGCGCGGGCCGCCGGTCGCCCCCTCGATCACGTGAATATAGGCGAGTCCCCGGGCGCTCAGGGCCTCGACGAGCGGGAAAAAGACTTTCTCCGGGCTGCTGTCGATCGCATCATTGGCCGGGCTCACGGGCGAGAGCCGGATGCCGACCCGCGACTTGTCCCAGACGCCAAGGATGGCGTCGGCGACTTCAACCGTAAGGCGGATGCGGTTCTCGACGGAGCCGCCATAGGCGTCCGTGCGCTTGTTGCTTCCATCCTTCAGGAACTGGTCCAGCAGATAGCCATTGGCGCTATGGATTTCGACGCCGTCGAAACCGGCCCGTTTGGCGTTTGCCGCGGCTTTTCTATAGTCCGCGACGATGCGGGGAATTTCGTCGAGGCGTAGGGCGCGGGGCGCGGAGACGTCAACCCGGCCGTTTTCGGTGAAGGTTTGGGTCTTGGCGGTGATGGCCGAAGGGGCGACGGGCTGGCCGCCGCCGGGCTGCAGCGAGCTATGGGAGACGCGGCCGACATGCCAGAGCTGAATGAAGATCAATCCGCCTTCGGCGTGGATTGCGCCGGTGACTTTCTTCCAGCCTTCGATCTGTTCTTCGCTATAGATGCCGGGAGTCCAGATATAGCCCTGTCCTTCCTGCGAGATCTGCGTCGCTTCTGAAATGATGAGGCCGGCGGACGCGCGTTGGCGGTAATATTCGGCGTTGAGGTCGTTTGGCGCGTTCGTGCCCTTGGTCGCGCGGCTGCGGGTCAGGGGGGCCATCACGATGCGGTTGGGCAATTTGAGGTCGCCCAGCTGGAAGGGCGAAAAAAGAACATCGGCATCCACGGTCATTACGCTTTTCCCTCTCGTCACATGTGCCTGAACGCGCCTGGCCTTGGCGACCCTGAAAAGAGTGGGAAGGCGCGGGCGCCATTGCAATGCTGCGGCGCAATTTCCAGCGCGCTCGCAAAGAAAAGCGATTTCCGCCGCAAAGGAGGCGTCGTTGCTTGAACAGGCTTCTCCGTCGGCGTCCGCTATTTCATGTTCAACGCGGACATATAGAGTTCGAGGATCGCCTCCATTTCCATCCGTTCGTCACGATCCTGCTTTCTGATCTTGACGATCTGGCGCACGACCTTGACGTCGAATCCGCGGCCTTTCATTTCCGCATAGACGTCGCGAATATCATCCGAAAGAGCCTTTTTTTCTTCTTCGAGCCGCTCCACGCGCTCGACGAACTGGCTAAGCTCGGCGGCTGCGACGCCGGACTCGGCGATGTCTTTCGTCATTGGCGTATGTCCTTGTTCAAGTGGCGCCGCGCGCTGGCCGGCGGAAAGGCGCTCTCTTCCGGACGGAAAGATAGCGTGGCGCTAGCGTTCGCCAATGTGGCCTTAACGCGCGCCCGTCAAGGCGCGGATCGCACTAATCCCCGCTATTTGCAGGGACAGGCTTAAGCATGACGGCCGGTGCGGCTTTTGTAAAATGCGAGCTGGCGCAATTCGGGACGCTTCAGAACCGCCTGCAAAATCGGCGCGAGGCGCTCGGCATAGGCGATCGCCTGATCCTCGGCGGCGATCAGATCCTGGCGGATCTCGATGAGCAATCCGGCCAGCCCCCGCCTTGTGGCTTCCTCATCCAGTGTGTCGCCTTCGAGGGCGCCGTCATAGGGCTCATTGTCGCCGACCTTGACGCCGGCTTCAGCCAGCGCCGCGATGAGCGGCTTCGCAAGGCGCGGATCGCTGTCCCAGAGAATGCCGATTTCCCAGGGACGCCGCGCGCCTTTCCAGGACGGCGTGAAGGAGTGAATCGAGACGAGCGCCGGCAGCGGCCCCGCCTTCATCATGGCCTCGATATGATGCGAGACGGCGGCGCGGTAGGGGCGCCAATAGCGCGTCAGCCGGCGCTCGATCTCGTCCGCGCTGATCCCGGCGTTGCCCGGAACGATCGCGCCGTCCGACAGCTGCATGACGAGCGTCGGGTCATCCGCGCCGCGATTGGGGTCGATCAGCAGGCGCGAAAAATGCGAAAGAACCGCCGGAGCGTCGAGCAATGCCGCAAGCCTGCGCGTCACGGCGGCGGCGCCGATGTCATAGCCGATATGGCGCTCAAGCTCGCTTCTTGGAAGGCCGAGGGTTCCATAGGAGTCCGGCAGGGCGTTGGCCGCATGATCGCAGATCAGAAGCACGCCGGCGCCGAGCGGGCCATCGATTTGCTCAATAGCGTCATAGGCGGCGGCCGGCTGTAGGCGAGAGCCTGGCGGATGATCCATATGCAGCTCTCCATACGGGCGGGAAACACGGCGGCCTGAAGCCGCCAGCGCGACAAATATAGCATCCCCGCAGACGCGAACAGTTGACGGGATTGGCGCGCAAGGGCTCATCGAAGCGCTGGCCAATCCGTTGCGGCCGGGCTAGAAGAAGAAAATCCGGCTGGCGGCGCCTTTGCGCCGGTCATGGCCACGTTCAAGGCTCACCTCAAGGCCAGGGCAGGCCGCTTTTAATAGTGGATCGAACCGCGACCTTGACGGCGATGAAACAAGCGATTACTCCCGCCTGCATGGCGCTTGGCGTTTTCCTGGCCGCTTCGACGGCGGCCCGCGCTGATTTTCGTCTATGCAACAATGCAACGAGCCGGGTCAGCGTTTCGCTGGCCTATACGGACGGCGAAATGTGGGTGAGCGAGGGCTGGTGGAATTTGAAGCCCGGCGCCTGCGAAACACTGGTTCGCGGTCCGCTCGCGGCTGAATTCTATTACGTCTATGCGATGGACGAGCGCGGCGGGGAATGGAAGGGCAAAGCTTTCATGTGCACGCGCGACCGCGAGTTCCGCATCCTCGGCCGCGAGGATTGTTATGTCCGCGGCTTCGACCGGACCGGCTTTTTCGAGGTCGATACGGGCAAGGAAGCAAAAAACTGGACGGTTCAGCTGACTGATCCGGCTCCGGCCCGGCCAAATCCTTAAGTTTTCGTTCCGAAATCTTATACGTCTTCGTTTCAATGAGGCTCCCATGCGGCGACTGCGACGGTGCAAGATCATTGCGACCATAGGACCGGCTTCGGCCAATCAGGAGACTCTGTCCGCGCTGTTCGAGGCGGGCGCGGACGTGTTCCGCATCAACATGAGCCATGCTTCGCATGATTCGATGCGCGAACAGGTGCGCATGATCCGCGCCGTTCAGCTGGACGCGCGCCGCCCGATCGGCATCCTCCTCGACCTGCAAGGTCCGAAGCTGCGGATCGGCCTGTTCAAGGATCGCGTGGTCAAGCTCGTGAAGGGCGCGACCTTCACGCTGGATTCAAACCCCGAGCCCGGCGATGAGACGCGGGTCTGCCTTCCCCATCCGGAAATTCTGCGCGCGCTCGAGCCCGGCCATACCCTTCTTATCGACGACGGCAAGGTGCGGCTCCACGTCGTCAGCGCCGACAAGGATCACGCGGTCGCGCTCGTCGACGTCGCTGGCGAGATTTCAAATCGCAAAGGCGTGAGCCTGCCCGATACGGAGATTCCGGTTTCTCCGATGACCGATAAGGACAGAGCCGATCTCGAGGCGGGCCTTGAAGCCGGCGTCGATTGGGTCGCTGTCTCTTTCGTGCAACGGCCGGAAGACGTCGCCGAAGTCAAGAAACTCACGCGCGGCCGCGCCTCCGTGATGTCCAAGATCGAAAAGCCGCAGGCGATCGCCAAGCTCGACGAAATCGTCGAGATTTCAGACGGTCTGATGGTGGCGCGCGGCGACCTTGGCGTCGAAATGCCGCTGGAGAAGGTTCCCGGCCTGCAAAAGCGCATCAGCCGCAATGCGCGCCGTCTCGGCAAGCCGGTCGTCGTCGCGACGCAGATGCTGGAGTCGATGATCAATTCGCCGGTGCCGACGCGCGCGGAAGTGTCGGATGTCGCGACCGCCGTGTTCGAGGGCGCGGACGCCGTGATGCTCTCCGCCGAAAGCGCCGCCGGCCATTACCCCGTCGAGGCCGTGGCGACGATGAACAGGATCGCCGAGGAGGTCGAACGCGACGCTTATTACCGCGGCATCATCAATGCGCAGCGCGCAACGCCGGAGGCGACGGGCGCCGACGCCATCGCGGTCGCTGCGCGAAATGTCACCGAAACCCTCGATCTGAAAGCGATCGTCGCCTGGACCTCGTCCGGCGCGACCGCTCTCAGAATCGCGCGCGAACGACCGACCGCGCCAATCCTCGCCTTGACGCCAAATCCCGAAACCGCCGGACGTCTCGCCATCGCCTGGGGCGTCCATGCGGTCGTCACCAAGGATGCGCACGACATCAACGACATGTCCGCGCGGGCGGCGAAATTTGCTTTCCGCGAGGGCTTCGCCAAAGTCGGCGATCGCATCATCATCGTCGCGGGCGTCCCCTTCGGCACGCCGGGCGCGACGAACATGGTGCGCATCGACTTCATCGACGAAGCCGCGACCATCACCGCCGCGCCCAAGATGGAACAGGCGGCGCAGCAGCAGCAATAGCGCGGCGTAAATGCGCCGGAGCCATAGGCCGGTCCAGAGTCGCAGGTCTCAATAAAGTGCGCGATCGACTGAAATCCAGTCGATCGCGCTTTTAAATGTCTGCAGGAAAGCAGAGCGGTCTATAGTTTATCGACAAAGTAAATTGAGTGATTCCTGGCTAAAAGCCACGGTTTAGAGCAGTGCCGTGGTGACGGGTTCGACCTTCACATAAATATCGGAAGCTTCCGAACCGGAGAGATTGCCGGATAAAACGAATGAGCGTTCTGCGTCCGACATCATGGCGGTGACGGGGAAAACCCAGCTCGAATATCCCTTGTCGCCTTTGAGCTTGACTTCGACGAGAACATTTCCGTCGAGCACTTTCACGTTGCAGTTGAACGGCGCGTCAATCTTGCCGATCCGGATATAGCCGATGACCTTCACGGATGTGAGGGGCTTGACCGTAACCTTTTGAAGAAAATTCCATTTGGACGATTCTGTCGTCGAGAAGCTCTGCTCGGCTGAAAAGCTCACCTCGGCGCTCACTTCGACGTTCGCTTCGCCGACCAGAGGCAATTTCGCCTTCACGCCCGCCTTGGCCCCGACCTTGAGGCCTTCGGTGAATTTGAACGACTGGCCGTCCTGGCGCGAATATTCATAGGAGAAGGTCGCCTCGAGCGGATCGTCAGGCGAGGCGTTGGCGTAGGTCTCCTGATGCGCGATCAGGCTTTTCAGTGACTGCTTGACCTCGCCATAGCTGAAATCAGTGATGAGCAGATCGTAATGATCCTGGTAAAACTCGGTGAGGCCCGTCTCGATGGCCGCGAGGTCCGCAACCCTCTGCGTCGCCCCGATAGAGGTCAAATAGTCGATGGCGCGCTGCATGAGAGTCGCCTGATCGATCGTCTGAAACTTCTTGAACAGGGCCGTATTGATGTCGAGTTCATTCTGCGTCGAAACGTTTCGTATTTGAAAGTTCATGGTCATTTCCTCATCTTTGCGCCGGTGATGGCGTCATTGCCCCGGCTATACATTTGATAGCGGGAGATGAGTGACGGTTGAGTGGGATTTCCCACTCGTCAGAGCTTTGCTCGATGGAGTCTTCAGTCGCGACGCGACGGCGCGCTCATCGCTTCGACGCTTACGGCTGCATCTGGCGATCGCGTTTAGCCGCCGAACAGATTGTCGAAGAAATTGCGCTCGCGCGGCGCCGGCCGCGCCTGCGCCGCCTGGCCGGCGTTGGGTATCAGGCCCGGCGGCGCGAACCCATTGCTGCGCGGGCGGGAATCGGCCTGCGCTGCTTGCGCGGGCGCGGCGGGCGAGGCGGGCGAGGGATAGGGCGGATAGACTTGCGCCGCGGGCTGCGAAGGCCATCCGCTCTCCGCCACCGGGGCTGGCGCCGATGGTTCGGCCGGCCAGAAGGGGGCCGGCGCCTGCCACAGGCCGCCCGGCAGCGGCTGCGGCGGAACGCCCTGATGCGCGAAGCGCATATAGCGCGACCAGATCTCGACCGGCAGGTTGCCGCCCGAGGCCTTCCGTGTCGGCGAACTATCGTCATTGCCGAGCCAGACGCCGGTCACGAGGTGGCTCGTATAACCGACGAACCAGGCGTCGCGCCAATCCTGGCTCGTGCCGGTCTTGCCGGCCGCCTGCCAGCCTGGCACCTCGCCCTTGCGCGCCGTGCCGGTCAGCAGCGTCTCCTGCATCATCGTGTTCATCATCGGCAGATAGGCCGGATCGATAACGCGGCCGTTGCTCGCGCCTTTGCGCTGATAGAGCAGCTTGCCGGCCGCCGTCTTCACACGGACGATGATATGCGGCTGCACGCCGATGCCGCCATTGGCGAAGGGCGCATAGGCGGCGACAAGCTCGAGCGGCGAGACCTCCGAGGTGCCAAGCGCGATCGAGGCGTTGGGAGTCAGCTCCGACACGATGCCGAGCCGATGCGCCACCTTGATCACGTTCCTCGCGCCGACTTCGACGCCAAGACGCACCGCGACCGTATTGAGCGAGAGCGACAGGGCTTTGGTCAGCGTCACGGGGCCGAAGTACTGGCGCGAGTAATTCTCCGGCTGCCAGCCTCTCACATTGATCGGCGCATCCTCGCGGATGGTCGCGGGGGTCAGGCCTTTTTCGATCGCGGCGAGATAGACGAAGGGCTTGAAGGCCGAGCCCGGCTGGCGCCTGGCCGCGACCGCCCGGTTGAACTGGCTGTCGGCGTAATTGCGCCCCCCGATGAGCGCCTTGATCGCGCCCTCCGGATCCATCGACACCAGCGCGCCCTGTCCGACGCCGAATTTCGCGCCTTTTTGATCGAGCTCCTCGGTCAGCGCCTTTTCGGCGTTCGCCTGCAGGGCCGGGCTGATCGTCGTCGTCACGGCGATGTCCTGATCGACCGCGCCGACCGTATCGTCGAGGACGTCCATGACATAATCGGCGGCGTAATTGACCGAGCCCGCGCCCGCGCCGCGCACGGCCTGCGCCGGATGGGCGAGGGCGAGCTTGCCCATCGCCTCGGTGATGAAGCCTTCCTGCTCCATCGCCGCGATGACCTGCGCCGCGCGCTCGGTCGCCCCGGCGGGGTTACGGTTCGGCGCCAGCTTGGTCGGCGCCTTCATGAGGCCGGCGAGGACGGCCCCCTCCGCAAGCGTCACATTGCGCGCGCCATGGCCGAAATATTTCTGCGCCGCCGCCTCGACGCCATAGGCGCCCGAGCCGAAATAGACCCGGTTGAGGTAAAGCTCCAGGATCTGGTTCTTGCTATATTTATGCTCCAGCCAGAGCGCGAGAATGGCCTCCTGGATTTTCCGCGAAACGGTCCGCTCCTGCGTCAAAAACAGGTTTTTGGCGAGCTGCTGCGTCAGCGTCGAGCCGCCCTGCATCGCGCCCCCGGCGGCGTTGCGCGTCACGGCGCGCAAAATGCCGAAGGGATCAATGCCCCAATGCGAATAAAAACGCCGGTCCTCGATCGCGATGAACGCCTTGGGCAGATAGGGCGGCAGATCGGCAAGGCGGACCGAAGCGCCGCCGGTGTCGCCGCGATTGGCGAGCAGCGTCCCGTCGTCGGCCAGAATGGCGATGTTCGGCGGACGTTTTGGCACTTCGAGTTGGTCGATCGGCGGCAGTTTCGTCGCGTAAAAGGCGATGACGCCCGCCCCCGCGATCGTCGCCCAGACGAGGGCGGTGAAAAACCAGGAGAGCGAGGTCACGAGAAGCGACCGCCGCCGCCTCGCGCTTCGCCGCGATCCGCTGTTTTTCCGGGCCGGGCTCGTGGAAGGGCTTGCGTTCAACTCTGGCCTCTCCCGCGCCGCCTCGAACGTCGGTTCGCGCCGTTCTTTCGTCTCGCGCTTCCTCATTTCGCCGCGCCGCTGGTCCCCAAATGGCGATGACCCGCCGCCGCGCGCCCTTCGATTTTATGGGCTCGCGGCTTAAAGGCCGGTAAAAACCTTTAAAATTTTAGGCGTCGGCGGCGCTCGCGCCGCGCCAGACGCGCCCTGTCACATATGCCGGGCTTTAAGGTCATTCCAAGGCGCGCGCCGGAGCGCCGGGAAGGCGCTGATTTAGCCGTTGATTTCGGCTCTTCGCGCGCGCGGGAGACTTGCGATTTCGCTTAAGCCGCGCCAAAGTCGCGCCCCCGGCGGGAGACTGATGAGCTTGCGCGCGGAATTGAACGAACGGATTGGACGCGCCATGAAAGTCACCCTTGAGCGAGCGGCCTTGTTGAAGTCGCTCGGCCACGTCCATCGCGTGGTGGAGCGCCGCAACACGATTCCCATTCTCTCCAATGTGCTGCTGCAGGCGCGCGGGCAGACGCTTCTTCTCAAGGCGACCGATCTCGATCTCGAAGTGACGGAGAGCCTTCCGGCCGATGTAGGAGCGGCGGGCGGCACCACGCTGCCGGCGCATACGCTCTATGATATTGTGCGAAAGCTTCCCGATGGCGCGCAGGTCTCGCTCGAAACAACGGGGGAAAGCGGCCAGTTGCAGCTGCGTTCGGGACGTTCGCGGTTCAATCTGCAGACTTTGCCGGACAGCGATTTTCCCGATCTCGCGGCCGGCGAGTTCACCCATGACTTCACCCTCGGCGCGGGCGATCTGAAACGGCTGATCGACAAGACGCAATTCGCCATCTCCACCGAGGAAACGCGCTATTATTTGAACGGCATCTTCCTGCATTCGACCGAGTCCGAAGGCGCCACTGTTTTGCGCGCCGTGGCGACGGACGGGCACAGGCTCGCGCGGGTCGAAATTCCCTGCCCGAAGGGGGCTGTCGGCATGCCGGGCGTCATCGTGCCGCGCAAAGCCGTGGCGGAGGTGCAAAAGCTCATCGAGGACGCCTCGCAGGAAATCCGCATCGAGCTGTCGACGACCAAGGTGCGTTTTACTTTTGGCGATGTGGTGTTGACCTCAAAGCTGATCGACGGCACTTTTCCCGATTACGGCCGGGTCATTCCCTCCGGCAACGACAAGCGCCTCATCGTCGACCGCGCGCCTTTCGCCGCGGCCGTCGATCGCGTCTCGACAATCTCTTCCGAGCGCGGGCGCGCCGTCAAACTCGCGGTGGCGGACGGCAAGCTCACCCTGTCGGTGACCAACCCGGATTCAGGCTCCGCGCAGGAGGAACTGGATGTCGATTACGACTCGACGCCGCTCGATATCGGCTTCAACGCCCGCTATCTGCTCGACATAATGGAGCAACTCGACAGCGACACGGCGCTGTTCAAACTCGCCGATCCCGGCTCGCCGACGCTGGTGGAGGACCGCGACGGCGCAAGCGCGCTCTATGTGCTGATGCCAATGCGCGTGTAGCGGTTCGATCTGATCGACAAGAATATGCCCAAGCCTTTGAATGTGGAGCGATTTTTGACCGATCGAATGCCTCCATTCGATCGGAAAGCCCTTGGGCCGGTCCCGGCTCTGAACGCCTCGGCAATCAGAACCGCGAAGTGACTGGCCCGGCCTGCTGATCCGGCCTCAGAAATCCATGCCGCCCATTCCGCCCATGCCGCCGCCGCCCGGCATAGCGGGGGCGTCCTTCTTCGGATGTTCGGTGATCGTCGCCTCGGTGGTGACAATCAAGCCCGCGATCGACGCGGCGTCCTGCAGGGCCGTGCGGACGACCTTCGTCGGATCAATGATGCCGAGCGCAACAAGATCGCCAAATTCGCCCGTCTGCGCATCGTAGCCGTAGCTATAGTCCTTGGCTTCGAGCAGCTTGCCGACCACGACGGCGCCATCGCCGCCCGAATTGTCGACGATCTGGCGCGCAGGAGCCTGTATCGCTTTGCGAACAATATCGACGCCGGTCTTCTGATCAGGATTTTCGACCTTGACCGCGTCGAGGGCAGGGATGGCGCGCAGAAGCGCGACGCCGCCGCCGGGAGAAATGCCTTCCTCAACCGCCGCGCGGGTGGCGTTGAGGGCGTCATCGACGCGGTCCTTCTTTTCCTTGACCTCGACCTCGGTGGCGCCGCCGACGCGGATCACCGCGACGCCGCCGGCGAGCTTGGCAAGGCGCTCCTGCAGCTTCTCACGGTCATAGTCCGAGGTGGTCTCTTCAATCTGCGCCTTGATTTGGCCAATGCGCCCCTCGATGTCGGCCTTGGCGCCGGCGCCGTCGATGATCGTCGTTGATTCCTTGTCGATATGCACCCGCTTGGCGCGGCCGAGCATCTGCAGCGTGACGTTCTCGAGCTTGATGCCGATTTCTTCCGAGATCAGCGTCCCGTTGGTCAGGATCGCGATGTCCTCGAGCATGGCCTTGCGGCGGTCGCCGAAGCCCGGCGCCTTCACGGCCGCGACCTTCAGGCCGCCGCGCAGCTTGTTGACGACGAGCGTCGCGAGCGCCTCGCCCTCGATGTCCTCGGCTATGATGAGGAACGGCTTGCCGGTCTGCACGACAGCCTCGAGAATCGGCAGCAGGGCCTGCAGGGAGGACAGCTTCTTCTCATGCACGAGGATGTAGGGGTCTTCGAGCTCGGCGCTCATCTTCTCGGCGTTGGTGATGAAATAGGGCGAGAGATAGCCGCGGTCGAACTGCATGCCTTCGACGATTTCCGTCTCGGTGACGAGGCTCTTGGCCTCCTCGACGGTGATCACCCCTTCATTGCCGACCTTCTGCATCGCCTTGGCGATTTCTTCGCCGATGAACTGATCGCCATTGGCCGAAATTTTGCCGATCTGGGCGATCTCATCGTTCGATGAGACTTTCTTCGAATTCTTCTTGAGGTCGGCGACGATCGCTTCGACCGCGAGATCGATGCCACGCTTCAGATCCATCGGGTTGAGGCCGGCGGCCACGGCCTTCGCGCCTTCCCGGGCAATCGAGGCCGCGAGCACGGTCGCCGTGGTCGTGCCGTCGCCGGCGTTGTCGTGCTGCCTCGAGGCGACTTCACGCACGAGCTGGGCGCCGAGGTTCTCGAATTTGTCGGAGAGTTCGATCTCTTTCGCCACCGTCACGCCGTCCTTGGTGATGCGGGGGGCGCCGAAGGATTTCTCGATGACGACGTTGCGGCCTTTCGGGCCGAGCGTGATTTTCACCGCATTGTTGAGAATCTCGACGCCGCGCAGAATGCGATCACGGGCGTCGGTGGAAAAACGGACGTCTTTGGCAGCCATTGTCGTTCGCCTCCTGGCGGGGATAAAACGGGTGCGTGCGCCGCCGGGTTAATCGACGACGCCGAGGATGTCGCTTTCCTTCATGATGAGCAGGTCCTGCCCGTCGATCTTGACCTCTGTGCCCGACCATTTGCCGAAAAGCACCTTGTCTCCGGCCTTCACGTCGAGAGGGATCAGCTTGCCGCTCTCATCGCGCCCGCCCGGGCCGATGGCGATGATTTCGCCTTCCTGCGGCTTTTCCTTGGCGGTGTCGGGGATGATGATCCCGCCCTTGGTTTTCTCTTCGCCCTCGAGGCGCTTGACCACGACCCGATCGTGCAACGGACGGAACGCCATGCCGTTTCCTCCCTGTTTCGGGCCGCCGGGATCGCCAGATGGGACAGATCCCGCGGCGGATAGACCCGAAAGCCTCTTTGCCGCTCTCTTGCGTGGAGCGCCAAAACGGACCGGAGATAGAACCGGCCTCGCGGCCTTTCAACTCCGGCCGCCATACGCGGACCGCATGGCTGCAAGGGTCATACGCTCATCGGATCAGGACTCAAATCGGAAAGATTCGTCCGGCCGGCCCCTCACAGTGTTGCGCCGGCTCAGTTGCTCGCCTTGCGGCAGAATGCCGTCGCCGCGCAGCAGGGATTGAAGCACATGCCTCTGAAAGCCGCATCATGCGCCGCCGCCGTCGATCGCGTCTCGACGATTTCCTCCGGGCGCGGACGCGCCGTGAAGCTCGCGGTGGCGGACGGCAAGCTAACTTTGTCCGCGACCAACCCGGATTCAGGTTCGGCGTAGGAGGAGCTGGATGTCGATGATGACTCGACGCCGCTCGACATCGGCTTCAACGCCCGTATTCGCTGATGCCTATGCGGGTGTGAGGGATTAGTTAGTCTTGATCCTCTTCTAGGTTTGCCCGCGTAACATATTTACTCAAGCTATTTTCAGTTAGGACGGTATCGAATTCTTCCGCCGGGATCTTGTTACTTTTGCGCAACGCTGCGATTACGCTAGGTAGCGCTTTGCTTTCACGTATTTGTGAGTTATGCTGAATCCCTCGAATAATTAGAAATTGTTGATCTGCGGAAAAGTCTAAATAACGCCAATTAGCTATGTCGGATCCGAATTGATTTGCTTCGGCATAGTTTTTAACTTTTAGATAAAGCTCGATATATTTTTCAGCTACTGCTGGCGGGAGATAAAAGAAGGGTGCGGCTATGATTTCATCTCTGGAGGAAATCTGTACCCTCGCAGTTGCGTAGTTATTTAATGGTTCATAATCTAGTAAATCGTCTATATATATAAAGTAACAAGTGGGTAAATTCTGAACAAAAATCTCAATTTTTGTCCTCACGTCTATATCTATGGCAGGCCAGCGCCCAATTCCTTTGGCGATGAGCAACACGCCGTCAATTAACTTGTTGTCTGGTAATCCGCGAATCAGCGGCGGCAGGCTTTCGCAAATCACCTTGTCGAACACATTATGCTGTAATTGGCTGATTGCATGGAGAGCCGTACGCATGCGCGCCGCCAAATTGTAGTCAGTTGGCGCCGGCAATAGCCGCTTGAGAAGGATTACGATAAGATTTCGAACTAATGTTTCACGTGGTTTGTTGAGAGGACCGCTCGAAAACACGGATCGAGCCTTGTCCACATCAATAGGAAAATATTCAGATTCGACCTGGCGCAACAGCCGATCAAGGGCATACTTCCCCTGAACTGGCTGATGCTGCAAGAGATGAACCACCGCCGAACGGATATGCAAGCGAGCCAATTCACCCGGCGGAACAAAAGCTTGATCCGCCGATACGAGAGACGGATGGGCGCATCGATTCCGATCATCGCGCAACCTGACCAAATCGTCGTATTCAAGCGGCGATATTAGGTCGAATTGGCTCTTAGCGACCTCGATAAGCTCACGCTCAAGTTGGAGCGAGGTAGACACATTTGCGTTTACACGAGCTTTCTCAATTTTTTCCAAATGTTGTTCGGCTGCCTTGTCCCCGGCCAACGCCAATTCTCTAAGCTTGTCGATAATGTCGTAGCAGACTGCGATCCATGTGGAAACGATTGCGGATCGAAAGGCTCCTGAGCGATAACATGACACGGCCTCTTCGATGTAGAGCCGAGACTTCTCGTCTCTGCACAGAAGGATAAGCTCATCGAGGTCCGCTAAGGTACTAGTTCTAAGCATAGTAAAATCCACTTGAAGTCGGCCGCCTTGTTCCAAGCTTAGAAAGACTGTCAATGGTCAAGGCGGTGCTTTCGATTTCTGTGTGCATCGTAGCCGTGAAGATCGATGGGGTGACCTCGGCAACGGCGCGTTCAATCAAGCAGAAAAAACTCATCGATGACGGAAACTCAACGTATGCCGCCCCCGCCCGCAAAATCACACAATTCCCAAAAACAACGCCAGTGCGCGATTGACGCGCAGGAGCAGGGCGTCGTCGGCTTGGCCGATCACGTCGCCGATCTTGGCGATGGGAACGACAGTGAGTTTGTCGATCGCGATTTGAGAAATCTCTCGCAATCCATTTCGGGGGGAAGGCGAGACTTCCAACCGAAACAAATCCGCATCGTCGCGCAGCGTCGTCGTCAAGGGACAAATGATGGCGGACGGCAGTTCGGCGAAAAGATCACTTTGCATGACGAGCGCGGGACGCGGCTTGCCGTAATCGCCCGATGTCGCAACGACCACGAATTGGCCGCGCTTCATTACGGCTCGGGCCATTCATAGACGCTGGCGACAAAGCGCATGATCTCATCGCCAGCCGGATCGCTGGCGGCGACGGCGCGCGCCTGAGCGCGGCATTTTTCGGCAAAATCGGGGGCGCGGCTGTCCGGCGCCCAGATTTGCACGGGGCGCAGACCCGCCGCCCGCATCCTCTGGCGATAACTCGCCATGCGCTTTTGCGGCGGCGCTGGACTTAACTGCCTCGGTCGACGCGGCATCCTGAGAACCCCTGAGTCTCTGTAACATGTTACACTAAGCGGCGAAACCTGTCACGATCCTTTTCAACTCGCGTCCTAACCCGCCGACCGGGCGGTTGACGCATCGCTGCCCGGCAGGCATTGAAGCGCACGCCTTACAAACCCGCATCGCGCGCCGTTGCCGGAGCCAAAAAATCAAATGCCCAAAATCAATGGAAACCAGATTGCGCCCGGCGCCGTCATCGAGCATGACGGCGGGCTTTGGGTCGCCGTCAAAACCAACGCCGTAAAACCCGGCAAGGGCGGCGCCTTCAATCAGGTGGAGCTCAAAAACCTGATCGACGGCCGCAAGCTGAACGAGCGCTTCCGCGCCGACGAGACCGTCGAGGCGATCGACCTTGAGCTCAAGGATTTTAGTTATCTCTACGCCGAGGGCGAAAACCTCGTGTTCATGGACCTTGAAAGCTATGAGCAGATCGAGCTCGCCAAGGACTGGATCGGCGAGCGCGCCGCCTTTTTGCAGGACGGCATGAAGGTCACGCTTCAGATGCATGAGGCGCGCCCGATCTCGATCCGGCTGCCGGCCTATGTCACCTTGCAGATCGTCGAGGCGGACCCGGTCGTGCGCGGCCAGACGGCCGCCTCGTCCTATAAATCCGCCGTGCTGGAAAATGGCCTGCGCGTGCTGGTGCCGCCCTTCATCGCGAGCGGCGAAAAAATCGTCGTCGACACCAATGAAGTCACTTACATGCGCAGGGCTGACGAGAAATGATCCGATCCGCTCTTATGAATGTGATGACCGCCGCCGCCATCAAGGCGGGGCGCGGCCTGAAGCGTGACTTCGGCGAAGTCGAGAATCTGCAGGTCTCGGTCAAGGGGCCGGGCGATTTCGTCACCGCCGCCGACAAGCGCGCCGAAAAAGTGCTCTATGAGGAACTGGCGAAAGCCCGCCCCGGCTATGGCTTTATCCTCGAGGAAAGCGGCGAGATCGAAGGGTCGGACAAGAGCCACACCTGGATCATCGACCCGCTCGACGGCACCACAAATTTTCTGCACGGCCTGCCGATCTTCGGCATTTCGATCGGGCTTGTGCGGGAAGGCCAGATCGTCGCGGGCCTCGTCTATAATCCGGCCAATGACGATATGTTCATCGCCGAAAAAGGGCAGGGCGCTTATCTCAACAACCGGCGCCTGCGCGTCGCCGCGCGCCGGGACCTTTCCGATGCGCTGATCGGCTGCGGCGTGCCGCATCTGGGCAAGGCGGACGGCCACGCGCAATTCAAGACGGAACTCGCCGCCGTCATGGCGAAGGCCGGCAATGTCCGCCGTCTCGGCTCGGCGGCGCTGGATCTCTGCTATGTCGCCGCCGGCAATTATGACGGCTTCTGGGAGCGCGGCCTGAAGTCCTGGGACATGGCCGCCGGGATCATCATGATCAAGGAGGCGGGCGGCTTCGTCACCGACGCCGACGGCGGCGTGGACATGCTGGGCAAGGGCTCGGTCTGCGCCGGCAATGACGTGATCCAGCGCGCTTTGCTGGCGCTGATCAAGCAGGCGTGAGCTTTACGGGCAGAAACATTAATTTCGCGCGGCGCAGCTCGACGAAATAAAAAAGCTCCTTACATCTATGTCGTCACCGGCCCCTTTCGTTGCGGCGTCCGGCGAACAGGGAGCTTTGAAGATGAGCCCAGACATGGGAAAGCCTTTTGATCCCGGCTTCAATCGGTCGAGCGCCGCCGCGGCGCGGCGCTCTTGCGGCGGACGCAGCTGGAGGCCGCTGGAAATAGCGGCGATGGTCGCCGGCTTCGCACTCTATTGGCCGCTCGGACTTGCCGTCATCGCCTGGAAGTTCTGGCAGAAGAAAAGCGGCTATGAGGGGGATCTTTTCTCCTTCACGCGCGAAAAATGGGAAGGCGCCTCCAATTGGAGCTTTGGCGCCTGCGCCTCTCAAGGGCGGGGCTTTGCCGCGCGCAGCTGGCGCAACGCCGGGTTTGGCTCCAGCGGCAACCGCGCTTTCGATGAATGGCGCGAGGGCGAACTCGCCCGCCTCGAAGAGGAGCGCCGCAAGCTCGTCGCCGCCGAGCGCGAATTCGCGGAGTTTTTAGAGAACCTCCGCCATGCGCGCGATCGCGAGGAGTTCGACCGCTTCATGCAGGAGCGGCGCAACCAGCAAGGCACGACTTCGATCTGAATTTAAGGCGCCCTTCGCGGCGCCTTATTTTTGCGCGGGGGCTTTCTATTCGGAAGGCCCGCGCCGCAGTTTTTTGGTTTCGCCGCGCTGCACCTTCGTGTCGACGCGGCGTCTTTTCGCCGCAAGACTGGGGCGCGTCTTGACGCGAAATTTCGGCCGCTCCGCCGCCGCGGCGATCAGCGCGACAAGCCGCGCGATGGCGTCCTTGCGGTTCAGCTCCTGCGAGCGGAAATTTTGCGCAAAGATCACGATCGCGCCGTCCTTCGTGGCGCGCGCCCCGGCGAGGCGCAGCAGGCGGCGCTTGACGGCGGGTTCGAGCGAGGGCGAGTTCTCGACGTCAAAACGCAGCTGCGCGGCCGTCTCGACCTTATTGACATTCTGTCCGCCGGGGCCGCTCGACCGCACGAAGGTCAGGCCGATTTCGGCCTCGTCGATCGAGACATGCGGCGTTGCTTCGATCCGCGCCACGGCTTCTCTCCTTAGGCTTGCGCCGCGATCAATTCAGCATCCATTAACCGCGATGCTTTAGCACCGCTTAAAGATTCGCGCTCATCTTTACGCGATGGCGCGTCGCATCTTGCCATTTGTCCTCATCGGGGCGCTCTTTGGAACGCTGGCGGGGTGCTCCAATTACGTTGGGGCGCGACGCCCGCCTTGGCGCGCGCAGGCGGAAAACGCCTGTTTCGCGCAAAGACCGTTCCAGCTCTCGGCCTATGTCCAGCCGGCGCGCGAAATCGACGGTCCCGGCATTTGCGGGCTGACGCGGCCTTTAAGGGTGACGGCCCTCGAGGATGGCGCGGTCGGCTTCAACGCCCCCTATACGCTCGATTGCCCGATGGTTGCGGCGCTGAATGAATGGCTGCGCGATGTGGTGCAGCCGACGGCCGAGGCGCGTTTCGGGCAAAGGGTCGTCGAAATCATCGGCATGGGCGCCTATAGCTGCCGCGGCATGAACGGCATTCCCGGCGCGCGCATCTCCGAACATGCCTTCGGCAACGCCATCGACGTCGGCGGATTCCGCCTCGCCGACGGCCGCGAGATTTCGATCGTGCGCGACTGGACACGCGGCGACGATCAGACCCGCGCCTTTTTGCAGGATGTCCATATGGGCGCCTGCGCGCATTTCACCACGGTGCTGGGGCCGGGCGCCAATGTGTTCCACTACAATCACATCCATGTCGATCTCGCCATGCATGGCAATTCGTCGACCGGGCTGCGGCGGATCTGCAAGCCCCTCCTGCGGCCAAACCCGACGCCGGCGCTGCCCCCGGACGGCCTGCCGGATGCGCCGGATCTCGACGAAGAGATCGATACGGCGCAGAACAAGGTCTTGAAAGATGACGCTCGCGCCTTGCAAAGCGATATTTTGCAGGTGGGACCGGGGCCGGGTCCGACGGCGCGCATTCCGGACCAGTATTTTACCTCGGCGATGAAGCCGCCGGCTCCAATTCCGATGACGCGTCCCTCAACGGTGAGAGCCTACGCGCCGGCGTCCGCGCCGCTCCCAGCCGCTTCGGTTCCGGAGGGAAGCCCCTCCGAGTGGGATCTGACATCCTCGATTCCACAGCGGCGCTGACTGGCGCAATCGCGCCGGCGGCGCCCGCGAGAGGCGGAACCGGGTCGATGCTCGTGCGTTCCGGCGGTGAATTTGTCTCAGGCGCAGCTTTTGCGCAGGACACGACAGTTATTCAAAAAGACGGTCCAGACGCGGACAGGACGATAATTCAGCATCGTAGCGCGGATGACGACGCCAATGATCGGGTATGCACCCGCGGCGACGCCGGATGTTCGAGCAAAACTGTCACGAAGACTGACGAAAACGGTGACAGTGTCTCGAAGACCAAATCGAATTGCTGAACGAAGGCAGATTTATTTTTATGATAAGAGGTCCCCATGTCATCTCATAAACTGATTATTTGCGCCTTCGCGGCGGCAACACTCTCCGCGGGATCGGCCCAGGCGCAAGGGCTCGTCCGGGGCGCCGAACATGGAGCTGAGCAGGGCGGCGACGCCGCAGGTCCGGTCGGGGCTGTCGTTGGCGGCGCTGTTGGCGCAGCGACGGGCGTCGTTGGCGGCATTCTGGGCGTCGACGATAGGCCGCGTTTCCGCACCTATGTGGAGCATGAGCGTGTGCCGTCGTATCGCTACGACGACGATGTGCGCGTCGGCGCCGTTCTTCCAGAGGAGGGCGTCACCTATTACGATGTCCCGGCTGAGTATCACGTAAGAGGATACCGGTACACAGTCGTCAACGACCGGCCGGTTCTGGTCGACCCGCGGACGCGGCGTGTTGTCGAGGTGATCGACTAGCTCGCAGCTATCCGGATACGGCCGGCGTTCGAGAGGATCGCCGCCGCCAGCGCATTGGCGGCGTCGTTCCCGGCGCCGCCTCCGACCACGACGAATTCGATTTGTCCGAGGGGCGGCAGATGACGCGACGCGGCGAGCGGGCCAAGCCCCTGGGGTATCAGCCGCGTGGAGTGGGCGGCGACGCCGAGCCCTGCGAGCGCCGCGGCCCTGATCCCGCTGAGGCTATCGCTGGTGCAGACGACGCGCCAGGACTGTTTCGCAATTTCGAGAGCCTCGAGAGCTCTCGCGCGGGTAATGCTCGGCGGCGGAAAAAGAATGAGCGGCAGCGGCGCATCTGCGGCCAGATGAAGCCCAGGCCGGCCGATCCAGGCAAGATCCTCGCGCCAGGCCGAGCGGCCGCGCTCGTCGCCTCGCCGCCGCTTGACGAAGATGAGATCGAGGTCGCCCGCGTCATAGCGTTCATAAAGGATGCCGCTGAGGCCGACCGTGAGTTCAAGATCGACCGCGTTATGCTTCTTTGTGAATTCCGCGAGCACGTCGGGCAGGGCGGAAAAGACGAAATCCTCGGAGGCGCCGAAGCGGACATGCCCGCGGAGAATGGAGCCGGTCAAAACCCCCTCGATGCGCGCATTCGCCTCCAGCGCTTGCCGCGCAAAAGGCAGGACGGCGTCTCCGTCTGGCGTGAGCGCGACAGAATGCGTGTCCCGCGACAACAGGCGGCGGTCTGTTCTCTGCTCGAGCCGCGATATATGTTGGCTGACAGTCGATTGACTGACGCCCAACTGCTGAGCCGCCAAAGTGAAGCTCTTGGTTTCGGCGACGGCGACGAGGCTGCGCAGAAGAACGGGATCAATCAGGTCACGCATGCTGGATTCTGGGACCGGTTATTGCGATATCGAAATACTATTATTTAATTTATCATATATCGTCATAACGAAGGCCGTGCTAGATAAAAGAATGGGTGTAGCCAGGGTTTCGAGATGATCGGCCGCAAAATTCTGTCTCGTTTTGGGATTGATCCCTATCTGCTCATGCTGATCGGAACGGTGGCGCTCGCAGCGGCGATCCCGGCGCGCGGCATCGGCGCGGAGGCGATGCATTATGCGGTTTACGGCGTCGTCGCGCTGCTGTTCTTTCTCTATGGCGCGCGACTGTCGCCGGAGGCGGTGGCGGAGGGCCTCATGCACTGGCGGCTGCAATCGCTGGTTTTCAGCTCAACCTTCATCCTTTTCCCGCTGATCGGACTGGCGGTCGTAGCAGTGGCGCGTCCGTGGCTGCCGGCCGATCTCGCGATCGGGCTCATGTATGTCTGCGTCCTCCCGTCGACGATCCAGTCGTCAATCGCCTTTACGTCAATCGCGCGGGGCAATGTGCCGGCGGCGCTGTGCAGTGCTTCCGCCTCCAATCTCTTCGGCATCGTTATGACGCCGGCTCTCGTCGCTTTCCTTTTGAGTTCGCACGGTCCGGGCTTCAGCCTTGAGGCGCTGGAAGACGTCGCATTGCAACTCCTTCTACCGTTCGCGGCGGGACAGTTTCTGCGCCCCTGGATCGGCCGATGGCTGAGCGCGCACAAGAGCCTGACCTCTGTCGTCGATCGCGGCTCAATCCTGTTGATCGTCTATGCCGCCTTTAGCGAAGGCATGGTGGCGGGCGTCTGGTCGCAGCTGAGCTGGCAGAGCCTCGCGCTCGTTCTGGCGCTCGATCTCTTGATTCTTTTCGCAGTGCTGCTGATCACGACCTTCGCCAGCCGCCGCCTTGGTTTTTCGAAAGAGGACGAGATCGCCATTGTTTTCTGCGGCTCAAAAAAGAGCATGGCGAGCGGCATTCCGATGGCGAACATCCTGTTTCCCGGCCAGGCGCTCGGCCTTCTCGTGTTGCCTTTGATGCTGTTCCATCAGGTCCAACTCTTTGCCTGTGCGATTCTTGCCCAGCGTTATGCGCGGCGTTCGGCGCCAGGGGAGACGGTGGCGCATCCACAGAATGACAGGGCGCCCTATGCGCGGCCAGGCGGCGGGGATGCTTTGGCGGCGGAATGAATCCGTCGCCCGCTCCGGCGAAGGCGCCATAACATTCAGTGCGAGCGGCCAGCGACGGTCGCTCCCGGCGCTTCGATCAACTGCTGCTGCAAGAAGGATTGGTTGCGGGGGCGTGCAACACCCGATTCTTGCGATTGGTCGAACGCCAAATCCCTAAGCTTGCCGCCTAGCGTAACTCATTGCTTCGCCCGAAAGCGGCCACCCAACGGTTAAGCCAACAGATGGCAGTCTATGCGCGAAATTGCTGGATTTTTGCCAGAGCGCTTCTGGGAAAGCGGGCCGATATAGCAGGCAGTGTGGGAGCTGAGGCAGGGGAAGCCATCGTCAGGCTGCCTCCGGCTCAGGCCAGGCCGGAACCGGAGGCATTCGGGTCTTCCTTCGATTTGCAGGGCGGCGTCAGGCCGCGCTGGCCGTGAAACTGTCGATTGCGCCTTTGCGGTAATCGGCGACCAGCGGCTCCATGATGGCCTCGAACTGGGAGACCAGTGCGGGATCTGCCTTGGCGGGAACGCCCATCCCGTAGATAGGGTGGGGATCGTATTCGATGATGACCTCAGCCAGTTGCGCGGCGATGCGGCCGAATGCTGCCTCGACAACAAGAAAGGCGGCCTCGAAGCTGCCCACGCCCGGCCCGGCGGTATAGAGATTGCCATCGACCGTGACGCCATGGCCCGCCGGGATCACCTCGCGCACGCCCAGTTGATCGAGGATCGGCAAGGCGTTATGGCTGGCCGTCACGCGCCGGTCTTTCAGAATGCCCACCGCGCCAAACACCAGCACGCCGTTGCAGATACCGATGTTGAAGCGCGCGGATTTTGCCTTTTCCGCCACGAAAGCGATCACTTCAGGATCGTTCTGCACTTCGGGCGCCAGCATCGGAATGGCCAGCAAGTCGAGCGTTTCCGGGCAATCAGCAAAGGTGGTGGTAGGCTTGGTCCACCAGTTCGGGAAGCCCTCGACCAGCTCGTCGGTCTTCCACAGGAGATGGATTTCCACCCCCGGCATCAGGCCCAGCACGGTCTGCACGCCCACCATGTCCATCGGCACGAATCCGGGGCCGATGATGATCCCGACGTGGAAGGGCTTTGCGCCTTCAGGCGCGGCAACGGCACGGAGGTGATTGAGCGAGGGAAGGTCGGTGGGTTTCATGAGAGATGTCCTGCGATAGGCCGGATCGTCCCGGCAGTGGTTGACGTGCTCAGTGTGTGTGGTGATGGCACTCGCCTGAGGCGCAGGAATTGCCGCCCAGCGTGGCGAGAGTGCGGGCGTGGCGTAGTACTTCAGGGGCTTCCAGGGGGCCGCCATGGCCCATGTGGAAGCGCTTGCCGCCGCTCTCGACCATGCGCATCAATTCGCGCGAAACCGTCGCAGGGTCGTCCTCGAAGGGAGGACGGATCGCGCGCCCCTTGAAGATCATGCCGCCAATCAGGATGCCCGAGGCGATCAGGTCGCCGACCATCCGGTCTTCCGACGACAATTCCACTGCAATGGAGCCCGGCGTGTGGCCGCCTGTATGCCGCACGATACCATCAACCCCGAAGTCGAGCAGATTGAACGTGTGACCGTTGGTCATCATGATGTCAGGGACGAACCCTTCGTAAGGCTCGTGCGGGACCGGCGTCTTGAGGAACAGCTTACCGACCCAGCTGGTCGTGCAGTAGGTCATCTTTTCTTTGCGACTGTAGAAATCGGCATCATCCTGATGCGCGAGAATGGGCGCGCCCGACAGCTCGCGAAGGCGGGACGCGCTGCCGGCATGGTCGGTATGGGCATGAGTAACGACGATCAGCTTGATGTCGCGGAACGTCAGCCCGTGCTGGGCCAGAACCTTGCCGATCTTGCGTTCCGAACCGGGAATGCCGGCGTCGATGAGAACGCAGCCTGCCTCGCTGCGGATGAGGTGAGCGTTGACCATGCCGAACGGCAGGATCGGGATGGGTATGATTTGGGTCTCGAACATGGGACCATCCTTGGTTGAGCGCCCGCCCGTGAGAGGCGGCGCATCCGGTCGTGAAAGGGACGCCATCAGGCTTTCTGTGCCAGGCGCTCGTTGGTGGGCGTGCGTAAAGGTCACGGCTCGACGCTTGCAGGTGTCGCCGTCGACAGTGAGTTCGCGAAGTTCGCGATGATCCGGGCGAGCGTCCGGGGGGTCTCGAGCATCGACAGGTGTCCTGTCCCGGGCAGCACGTGCAAAACGGCATGCGGAACGCGGGTAAGAAGTTCTGCTTTCAACAAATCGACGCTGTCGACGCGGTCCAGTTCGCCGGCGACGACGAGCGTCGGCGCCGTGATGGTGGTGACCTTGTCCGAGATGTCTTCCAGGCTCGTCGCGCTCGGCCAAGCCGCCTTCGCTTGCGGCGCACCACGCAGGCTGTCTTCTATGACCTGCTCCCGGTCGGCTGCTGGGAGCGGCTTTGCTGTCAGCACTTTGTCGATCGTCGCTTCGACCGCTTCGCGGCTTGAATAGGCTTGCGCCATCATCTCCCGCGCCTCAGTAGGCATGCGCATCGGCTGGGGTGGCGACGGCGCGACCAGAACGAGGCCGGCAAGCCCCTGCGGCCGGCGCGAGGCCATCAACTGAGCGACCTTGCCGCCCATCGAATGGCCGACGAGCACGTAGTCTCGCAGGTTCAGCGCCTCGATGACGCCTTCGGCATCGGCGGCGAGGTCGGTCAGTGCGTAGCCGCTTAGCGGCGCTTCAGACTGGCCCCAGCCGCGGTGGTCGATCGAGAAGGTCCGATGCGACTCCGACAGGATCGCCGTGACATGGTCCCAGGTGCGCGACGAGCCGCCCCAATAATGCAGAAAGACAAGCGGGAGGCCTTCACTGCCGCGCTCGTCGACATAAATTCTGATTCCGTTTGATGCGATTTGCACAGCTCTTGCTCCTCGGCCCAGAAAATTGCGTCGCGCCCAAATGGCACGGGGGGAACATAAAGATTCCACTCTGGATCGATAATGACCGCCCTGATATCATCATCCGATAATAATTTTATCGGATGATGACGATGGATCGCTTGACCAGCATGGCGGTGTTCGTCGCGGCGGCGGATGAAGGAAGCCTGAGTGGCGCGGCGCGGCGCTTCGGTCTTTCAGTATCGATGGCCGGAAAGCATGTCGCGGCGATCGAGACGGACCTGAACATCCGCTTGATGCAGCGGACGACGCGCAAGCTCAGCCTGACCGATGTGGGCCAGACATATTATGCGCGCTGCAAGCGCATCCTTGAGGAATATGAAGACGCCAACAGGGAAGCGGGCGACGCCCAGCAGTCGATCCACGGCGTGCTGCGTTTGGCAGCCCCGGTGACCTTCGGCGCCATGCATCTCGGCGATGTCGTGGCCGGCTTTCTGGCCACGCACCCCGGCGTGACCCTGGAGATCATGCTCAACGATCGCTACGTAGACCTTCTGGCGGAGGGGATCGACGTGGCGATCCGCATCGGGCGCCTGCTCGATTCCGATCTCGTGGCCCGCCGCCTCGCGCCTTGCCGCATGGTCATCTGTGCTTCGCCGAAATTTCTGGAATGGTACGGTCCGTTGGACAATGTGGAGGACCTGCGTCGTGCTCCCCGGCTGGCCTACAGCGATGCCGTTTCATCAGGGGATTGGACGCTTACCGATCCAGCCGGGCAGGCGCATGTGATCGACGGGCCGACACATATGGCGTCGAACAATACGCAGATGATGCTCGCCGCAGCGATCGCCGGAGCAGGCGTGGCTTACGGTCCCAGCTTTGTATTCGGCCGTTCCGTCGCGGCCGGCGAACTAGTGGCTCTTTTGCCTCACTACAAGACGACCGATCTTGCCATACACGCTGTCTATCCGACCAAGCGACACGTTTCGCTGAAACTGCGCAGCTTCGTCGATCACCTGATCACAAATTTTGGCGGCACGCCGCCCTGGGATCTATCGTCGCCGGAGTGAGCGGCGTTGGAATCGGAACGTGAAATACTTAGAAAATAGAGGAAAAAGATGATCGTAAACTGGCGTAGAGCAGCGTGCTGAAGAGTGGTTGCGGGGGCAGGATTTGAACCTGCGGCCTTCAGGTTATGAGGATGAGGGTCTTTGTGTCATCGGCGTTGGTGTTTGTGCCCTGGCGCTCCCAAGCTATTGAAGTCACACTGGAATTGTCTTAGGTAGTTGAGTTTTCGACAACAAAAGTCTCGCGCAATGAGGCGACCTGATAACCGGTTCCACCGCTGCGCTAATCGCGGCGCCGAGCGATTGCGTCGCCCAGCGCCTTCCTCAACGGATCGAGCCAGGGATCGTAGTTCCGCCACTGGGAGATTCCGTCACGGAAGAGCGGCTGGCGCACCTGTTCCGAGCTGGGGGTGTTTATCGCGCGCCGGCTGCGGTGAAACGCCAGACATGCCGGGTCGTATTCGAGTCCGCAATGGGCAAGAATCCGGCGCACGCTGGCGCCGAGGTCCTCGACCAGGTCCTCGTAGCTGACCCGAAGCACCCGTCCCGGCAGGACACGATCCCAGTGACGCATCAGCTCCAGATACGTCCGGTAATACCGTGCGATATCCTCGATTCCGTAGCAGAACTCCTGCCCTCTCGCATAGAGCTGCTTTAGGTTGCTGACGCAGCAGGCCATCGGCTCGCGCCGGATGTCGATGATCGTTGCATTCGGCAGCATCAGGTGGATCAGGCCGATGTGCCGGAAATTGTTCGGCATCTTGTCGATGAAACGCGGCCGCCCCCGCCGATAGACACGAGTCTCGTCCAGGTAGCGCCGCCCGAGGCGCTCGAATAGGAGCGGGTCGAGGCCCGGCAGCAGGTCCGGGTAGCGCGCACCGCCGCCATTTGATCCCTGTCCCTGGAATTCCGAAATGATGCGAGGGATGTCGTGCAATTCCTGCGTGCCATCGACGTCCGGGTGGGAGGCCAGGATCTGCTCGAGCAGCGTCGAGCCCGAGCGCGGCAGCCCGACGATGAAGATCGGGTCGCGAGCCGCTGCGCCGGCGCCGGTGCGGGCGGCGAAGAATTCCTCGCTGCACACCTCGCGCAGGCGGCGGGCGGCGCCCTCTATCGCCTCAGGACGGTAGCCGCTCTTCGCCCGCACAAGCGAATTGCCACGGTCGTAAAATGTCCAGGATCCGCTGTAGTCACCTCGATCTTCCAGCGCCTTTCCGAGCGCGAAGCAAAGGTGCGCGCGGTCCGGCAGCCCCGGGCGAGATAGCGCCTCAAGGCCCCGCATGCGAGCGACCTCGTCGTCGTCGAACCGATAGGTTTTTAGGTTGGCGAGGCTCCAATAGGCGTCGCCGATATCGGCCTCGACGCCTGTCGCATCCTTATAGGCGCGCACGGCCTCCTCTGCCCGGCCGAGCGCTTTCAGCGAGTGACCCAGCACGATCCGCAGGTGATTGCGCTGCGGCGTCTGCGAGAGCAGCTCGCTGAAGATTGAGATCGCCTCGTCGTGGCGTCCGAGGCCCGCGAGTATGGTGGCGCGAAGAAATCGGGCCTCAGGGTCGGAGGGCGCGGTTCGCAGCCGGTGCTCGGCCTGCTCCAGCGCCGCCGGATATTTCTGGCGCTCTATTAGAATGCGGACGTAATCGAGACGCGCGTCGGCGTAACCGGGCGCTGCGTCGACCACCTCGCGAAAAAGCTCCTCGGCCTGATCAGTCGCGCCGCGCCGTTGCGCGATCCGCCCGAGCAGGCGCAGCGCCTCGACATGCCTTCCCTCTCTGGCGATGTGACTTGTCAGAAGATTTTCCGCCGCGGCAAGCTCGCCGTCGCAGAACCGGCCGCCCGCCTCGACGATTGCTGGCGGCAGCTCCTGCAGCTTCGCCAGGCGCTGCGCCGCGACGCTCGCCCTCTGCGGCTCGCCGGCCGCGCTCAGCAGTCGCTCAAGCATCCCCCAGCTCGGCGCCAGGGCCGGATTCATCGCGATCGCGCGTTCGAATGACGCGATGGCGCGCGAGGGGTCGTCCAGCGCCGCGAGGCAATGACCGCGCTCTTGAAAAAGGAGGCTGTAGTTCGGATGCGCCCGCTCAAGCGCGTCCAGCGTCACGAGCGCATCCTTCGCCTGACCGAGCAGCCGCTGGTTCAGCGCCGCCCAGTACAGCGCGGCCCGTTGCGATGGCGCGCGCCGCAGCAGCGCGCTGGCCGCCGCCAGCGCCTCGGCGTGCCGACGTCCTCGCGTGAGTTCCTCGATGCGGCGCAACTCGCTGGCGGCGGCGTCCGCCTCGGATTCGCGGTGATAAAGCTCAGTCACAGTTCTTTTGCTTTAGCGTCATCAGCCAGCAATGACCAGTTTCTATGCAGGCGGCGCTGGTTGGACATTAGGGAGGCTGCGAGTCGGCCCGGCGTCTATCCATCACGTATGCGACGTTACTCGCGGGGGGACCTAATCCGATGAACAATACCGATCGCCGTAAATTCCTGCAAATGCTGGGCACGGGCGCCATGACCAGCACGCTCGGCTCGAGCGTCACGAAGGCGCTTGCGATCCCGGCCAACAACCGCACGGGCACCATCAAGGACATCGAGCATATCGTGATCCTGATGCAGGAGAACCGTCCGTTCGACCATCACTTCGGCACGCTGCGCGGCGTGCGCGGCTTTGCCGATCCGCGCGCGGTCCAGATCAATCTGCCGCTTCAGTCGGGCGGCGCCGTCAAGGCCTCGGTGTTCTTGCAGCCGGCGGGCCCGGCCAACGTCAGCGCCGGCTTCAGCGTGCCGGCCAATTACGGCAATCTGGGCGGCCCGGCGAATGGCGTTCCCGTGATCCCGCCGTTCCGGATTGATCCCTCAAAAATCAGCCCCGGGCTCACGAGCCTCGGCTTCACCTACATCGGCGGCACCGACCACGGCTGGAGCGGCACGCACCTCGCCTGGAACTCTGGGCAATACGACAGCTGGGCGATCCAGAAGGGCCCGCTGGCGATGTCCTACTTCACGCGCGCCGACATTCCCTATCACTACGCGCTGGCCGACGCTTTCACCGTGCTCGACAACTACTATTCCTCGATCATGGGCCCGACCAATCCCAATCGTTGCTACCTATGGACCGGCTGCGTCGGAAACGTCAGCTATCTCGGCGCGAAGGGCACAGACGGTCACGGCGCGGGCCCGATCACCAGCAACGGCGTCAGCCCGCTCGGCAACTATCTGGCCTGGGAGACGCTGCCCGAGGTGCTGGACAAGGCGGGCGTGACCTGGCGGATTTATCAGGACATTGCAGGCGCCCCCTTCGCGCCGGACTTCGGCGACGGCTCGGCCGCCAGCAATTTCGACGGCACCTACACCGACAATTCGCTGCTCTATTTCGCCCAATATGCAGCATCGAGCCCCGGAACTTCGCTGTTCGACAACGCCTGCACCGGGACGGCGCTGTCCTCCACCCAACCTCCAGCAAGCGCCCCGGCCTCGGCCTGGGAGACTTGGGCCGAGAGCCTGTTCCAACATTTCAAGGACGACGTGAAGAACGGCACGCTGCCCCAGGTCTCCTGGCTGATCGCGCCGGCCGGATACACCGAGCACTCCTCCGCCCCGGTCAACTATGGCGCCTGGTACATCTCGCAGGTGCTCGAGACCCTGGTGTCGAAGCCTGAGTTGTTCAGCAAGACCGCCTTCATCATCAACTATGACGAAGCCGACGGCAGCTTCGACCACCTCGTTCAGCCCTCGCCGCCGGCGACGCCCTCTTTCCCCGCTGCGCCCGAACTCGGCGGATCGACGGTCGACTACCGCCTCGAGATCGTCACGACCTCGACGCCGAACGCCCCGATCGGCCTTGGCACCCGCGTGCCGTGCCTCGTGATCTCGCCTTGGAGCAAGGGCGGCTATGTGAACTCGCAGGTCTTCGATCACACCTCGGTGATCCAGTTCATCGAGAAGCGTTTCGGGGTCTATGAGCGCAACCTCTCGCCGTGGCGCCGCGCCGTCTGCGGCGACCTGACGTCCGCGTTCAACTTCAGGAACCCGAACGACAAGCCGGTCGATCTGCCGTCCACCAAGACCTTCCTGCCTCCAGTCGGAGAGCTGTCCGGCGCCGTCAATCCGCCGAGCGTCAATCCTACGGCGAAGAATGTGATCATCGGCGTGCCGCCGCAGGAAAAGGGCGTCCGCCCGGCGCGCGCCTTGCCCTATGAGCTGAACGTCCACAGCACGGTCCGCGCTTCTAGCAACACGGTCGAACTGCGTTTCGTCAACAGCGGCAGCGCGGGCGCAGTATTCCACGTGCGCTCTGGCAAAACCACTGATCCGGTCCGGTACTACACGGTCGAGGCTGGCAAGCAGCTGTCGGGAAGCTGGACGGTCTCTGGCTCTTACGATCTGACCGTCTACGGCCCGAACGGGTTCACACGCTACTTTAAGGGCAGCATTGGCTTGGGCGCCGTTGCGGTCGATGTGCATTTCGAACACGAACACGAACACGAACACGGATTCGAATGGAGATCCGACGACAACGGCTCGTTCTCACTGTCGGTCCGGAATGCTGGCGCGCGGAAGGCTAGCGTGACCTTGCTTGATGCGTACACGGGCGAGAAGGTCCACCGCGTGCTTTCTCCAGATGGGCATGTCGAAACCCAGCTGTCGTTTGAGCGGTTCCAAGGCTGGTACGACGTCGTCGTCACGGTCGCGGAGGACCCGAGCTTCGAGCGTCGCCTGGCCGGGCATGTCGAGACCGGACGCGATAGCATGTCGGATCCGGCGATGGGCGGTCTGGTGACCCTGAAGGCCTGAGAACAGGCTCCCGGTCGCGCAAGCTCTTGGAAAACGAGGAATGGCCGTGCCTGTGGGCACGGCCATTTCCTTGGGGATGCTGCACAACAAAGCACTAAGCGCATTCAAGGCCGAACAATCTTCAACCATCGTCGAAAGCCGACAGACACTCATTAAATTGTTCGTCATGTTCCAGCCGCGACGCGGCGCCAAATGGATTGACTTGGGATGGTTGAGCTCGCTAAGCGCAAGCGAAAGGCCGAATAGATTTCGGTCTTGGCGGGATATATTTGACCACTTTTTAGGAGCGCTGGCCGCCCGCGAAAGAGGCGCTTGCCCGCGCCGTCCGGACTCGACCGCGCCAAGGTGAGGATGCTGGTCGAAAACGCCAGCACGCTCGGCTTCATCGAGAAGTCAGTCGAGTAGGTCTGCCGTGTATCTGTTCTCCTTGCCTGGCGCGTCCGCGACCGCAAGCTCGGTTAGCAGCCAAACAGTCATCCGTGTGCGTCGAGGCCGCTGCTATGATCGACAGGCGCAGCTCACGCCATGGGACAATGATGAGACGATTGTGTCAGAGTTCATTTGTCCCATCATGAAGACATTGATTCGTTAGCGAGCAGCCCGGATGGAAGATCATCTCATTGCTCGAGAAAGAAATTATCCTGAAGTCGACGACGCGCCCGCGATCAAGGATCAAAATCTCAGGATTGATCGGGCGATAATCGCTCGGCGGATGGCGCTCAAGCGAGCGCTGCCGCAAACTCGGCGGCTTCCCGATTTGGAAGGCCCGTATATTCGGGAGTTCGAAAAATATCCGCATTTTCATGCGGCATATTGGTCATTTCCAAGCGTCGTGCGATGGGTCGCGGAACGCACGGAGAAAAGCGCCAACGGCGTATACGTCGACCAAGATCACATCGTTCCAGCGTTGACTGAGATTCAAAAGGCGTTGAAGAGCGGCGCGGCGCGGCGCGGTGCGGCGCGGTGCGAGCGTGGGCGCTTCACGCATTCGCCAAAAGCAGCAAAGCCGCCGACGTGGGCGGCTTCCTGAAAGTCTCATCAAATCCGGTATTTGGTTTGGTTGCGGGGGCAGGATTTGAACCTGCGGCCTTCAGGTTATGAGCCTGACGAGCTACCGGGCTGCTCCACCCCGCGCCGACGGTGTAGCAGTGTCGATCGTGAATTGGAAGCGTTTATATCGCTTTAATGACGCGCCTCAGACATCGCCGCCCCGACGGCCGGCCTACCAGGCGCGCGGATGCAGCCTGCGTTTCCATTGCTGGCCGGGAGGCAAGGAAATAGCGTCCTCGCGGTTGCGGCGGGTGAAGCTCCGGGCGCGGACGGCGCGCGGCTTCTCCGTCGCGAACGCAGGGCTTGCTTCCGAATTCTCGGGGCCGGCAAGCGTCGGCGCTGGCCTTGCGCTCTTCGAGGCGGCGATTGAGGACGCGCGTTCGTGCTTGGCGCGGCTTTTCCGGACGGGCGCCGAGGCGGTTTCGATTGCGCCACGTTTCATCGCAGCATCGGCGCTTTCGACGCGGTCAGCCTTCGGCTGTGTTTTCGGTCGCTGCGCAAGCGTCTTCCGCGTGCGGTTCTGACGCGCGGTCACCGTCGGCGCGACGCGCTCTTCAGCCGCCTCGAGCGCGGGGTTTTGATCAATGAGACTTGGCAGAATCCGCGGCCCTGGGCGGTTGTCTGGAGCCTGACGATGGGGCGCTTCAGCGGTCCGTCTGGGGCCAAATATCTGTTCGGCTTCTTTCAAGACCGAATCAGAGACGGAGCGATACGCCTGCTTGTCTGTTTGCAAAAAAGATGGGACGGCAAAATCAGAATCAGGTTCGGCATGGGAAAAAAGATCGGTCCTGGCGAAAAGCGGAGGGGCGGAACGGCCCGAGCCTGCTTTGTCCTTGCCAATGAAGTCGGCAGAGGAAGCCGCGGGCGAGGACGAGAGAGAGCGGCGAGAGCGTTTAATCTCGACCGCAAAGGGTTTCGGCGGATGTTTCATTTATTGTCCATAAGTACTGCAGGCGCGCAAATGTGCAAATGTTAAGCAGAAGCAAGGAGCGGTTTTCTGCAGGCGGCCAATAGGCTCTACAGGAAGCCGCGAGTGTCCGATCGATTCTGCGAGGATGCGCCGTATCGAGTAGTGACAACTTTCGAAGTTTTCGAATGTCCTACCGGGAATCACTATAGCTTCCATGTCTACCATTGCAAGTCGCGGCTTGCAATTCTGTAACTTCCCAAGGTCTGCTGCCGATTGATTGCTCTAGGATGGCCGCGCTTGAGCATATTCCAATCAGAACGGTTCGATCTGATTGACAAGAATGTGCTCAAGCTTTTGAAACAAGACCGATTTCTGATCGATCGAACGACTCCATCCGATCGGAAAGCGCTCTCGAGGCGAAAGCAATCCTCTCTTCGCGCCTCTTCGGGAGTGTTGCAAAGATTACGGTAATTGCAAGGCTAAAGTGCATGGAATGCCCGCTTTGTGATCCGTCGCCGCTGTGACGGGCGCCGCGTCCGCCAACCAAATCCGCAACCGAAGTCCAGGGTGATCGTCTTTCAAACAATTCGAAAACAAAAAAAATCTCCGAAAAATGTAAGTATGCGTTTAACGGATAAAATATAACTCAGAAAATGTTTACGAAATATAGAATAGAATATAAGTATATTTTATACAAAAATCCATAAAATAATCTCGTTGTCGATCATTTATTCAAAAATGTCGTGTGATAAGCAATATTGGAAGCGCATGAGACGCTGAAAAAGCCTTGCTCGCCTTGCGTCGCGGAGGCTCGATTCCAAGCAATGATCCATGGCCGCGGACCAGGCTCCGGTCCAAGGCATCCCTGTGCGTATAGGTTCCAACGGCAACTTTCCGAGGACAGCATGACGTTAGCCAATTTGAGTATCGGACGAAAGCTGAGCGTTGGCTTTGCTTGCGTTCTTGTCGCCGTCGCCGTGATGAGCGTGGCTCTTTTCACGACATTCAGGTCACTGAACGCGGCTGCCGAGGTCAACTCGACCTCATACCGGGTCGTCGACCAAATCGATCTGGCGAGCGACGCTCTGCGCGAACAATCACGCGATTCTCTTCGCTACATGCTGATGAGAAATGAGCGTTTCGCCACGATGTACGACGATGCTGTCAAAGCCTTCGCCGACCATTTGGCGAAGGCCCGCAAGGACAGCGCGGGGCGTCCTGACATTCTGGCTCTTCTCGAAAAAGTCGAAGCGGCGGGAAATCTCTTTCGTCACGATGTCGGCGATCCGGCGATGCGTCTTGTTCGCGAAAATCCGACGGCCGATCTTGCGATAAAATTTGTGAATTCAGATCGCACCATCGAAATCCTCGACGCATTCAAGGCAATGGCGGCCGACGTCCGAGAAAAAGTAAATCTTTGGTCTGACGAAGCGCAGGTCCGGTTCGACGCGCTGATGGCTGCCCTCAATCAAATGCTTATCGTCGGCGGCGCGGCGGCGATTTTGACCGCGTTGGGCGTCGGTTGGTGGATGAGCCGCATCATCGCTGAGCCGGTGACATTGATGACGGGCGTCATGAACAGGCTGGCTGGGGGCGACCATTCGGTCGAGATTCCGGGTCTCGATCGCAAGGACGAAGTCGGCCTGATGGCAGGGGCGGTGCAGGCGTTCAAGAACGCGGCGATCGCCAAAGTCAAGAGAGACGCCGCGGAGGCGGAATCGATCAAGGTCTGGCAAAAGGAAGAGGAAGAGCGGACCGCCAAAACCGCCGAAGAGGCGCGTCACGATCAGATCGCGATACAGTCGCTCGCAGATGGTCTTGACCGGCTCGCCAGGGGAGACCTCGTCTATCGCATCGAGACGCCCTTCGGGCCAAAAGCCGCGCAGCTGCGCACGGACTTCAACGCGGCGGTCGACAAGCTGCAGCAGACGATGGTGAGCATTCGCTCCAACACCGACGGCATCGCCTCGGGCAGCGGCGAGATCGCGTCGGCAGCCGATGATCTGTCGCGGCGCACCGAGCAGCAGGCGGCAGGTCTTGAGGAGACGGCGGCGACGCTTGACCAGATCACCGCGACCGTCAAGAACACGGCCGACGGCGCCCTGCGCGCGCAGACTGTTGTATCGGCGGCGAAGTCCGACGCCGACCACAGCGGCGAAGTGGTGCGTGAAGCGATCACCGCGATGGGCGAGATCGAAAAATCCTCGAAGCAGATCGGTCAGATCATCGGCGTCATCGACGAGATCGCTTTCCAGACCAATTTGCTCGCCCTCAACGCCGGGGTCGAGGCGGCGCGGGCGGGCGACGCGGGCCGCGGCTTCGCCGTCGTCGCCTCGGAGGTTCGCGCTCTGGCGCAGCGTTCGGCCGAGGCGGCCAAAGAGATCAAGAGCCTGATTTCGGCGTCGACGACGCAGGTTTCGCAAGGGGTCGATCTCGTCGGCGAAACCGGCAAGGCGTTGGGCCGCATCGTTGCGCAGGTGGCGGAAATCAACACTGTCGTCGGCGCCATCGCGGCGAGCGCACAGGAACAGGCAAGCGCGTTGCATCAGGTCAACACGGCGGTCAACCAGATGGATCAGGTGACGCAGCAGAACGCCGCGATGGTCGAAGAGACCACGGCCGCGGCGCATGCGCTGGGACAGGAGAGCGAAGAACTCGCCCGGCTCGTCGGCGTGTTCCAGGTTGGTCATGTTGCGAATGCCGACATGGCTCGCGGCAAGGCGCCGCGCCGCATTGCCCAGACGACGACGCAAACCGCTCGTCCGGCGCTGAAAACGCTGTCCTCCTCTGGTCGCGGCGGCGCGGCCCGCAAGCCGGACGCGGCGAGCGCCGAAGATAGCTGGGAGGAATTCTGATGAGCAAAACGCAAAACGCGTCCGCGCATCAAGCCCGCATCCTCGCTCTCCCCGCGATACTCGATCTCAAGGCGGCCAGTCCTCTCGCCAGTGAGCTTCTCGCCCGCCGGGGCGAGGAGCTCAGCGCCGACGCCTCGGCTGTGCAGCGCCTCGGCGGTCAGTGTCTTCAGGTGCTGCTTTCCGCGATCATGACCTGGAGGGCCGATGAACTTCCGTTCGCCGTCGTCAACGCCTCTCCCGACTTTATCGAAGGTTTGCGGCGACTGGGGATAGCGCCGCACGCATTCATCGACGAGGAACTTTCGCAATGAGCAAAACGATACTCACCGTCGACGATTCGCGAACCATGCGCGACATGCTGATGCTCGCTCTGTCCGACGCCGGCTATCGCGTCGTGCAGGCGGAGGACGGCATGCACGGCCTTGAGGTCCTGACTGGCGAAATGCCTGATGTCATCGTCACCGACATCAACATGCCGCGCCTCGATGGGTTCGGCTTCATCGAAGGGGTACGGGGCGATGAGCGCCATCGCGGCGTGCCGATCCTGGTGCTGACGACCGAGAGCGACGCGGAAAAGAAAGAACGCGCGCGCCGCGCCGGCGCCACAGGGTGGATCATCAAGCCCTTCGATCCTGTGAAACTCGTCGCTGCGATAAGGCGCGTAGCGAGCTGACGCTCGCGCCAACACTCAAACGGCCTGAACTCGAACAAGGATAGCGATCCATGGATGCGATGGCGGCGATCAAGCAGACCTTCTTCCAGGAATGCGAGGAGCAGCTCGCCGAGCTGGAGACGGGGCTTCTTGCTATTGATGACGGCGATCTTGATCCCGAAACCGTCAACGCCGTGTTTCGCGCGGTGCACTCCATCAAGGGCGGCGCCGGCGCTTTCAGTCTCGACGATCTGGTGCGTTTCGCGCATGTGTTCGAGACCGCGCTCGATCATCTGCGCGCCGGCAGGCTCACGCCCTCGCCGGAGCTGTTGAAAATCATGCTCCGCGCGGCTGACGCTCTCGCCGATCTCGTGCGCGCCGCGCGCGATGAAACGCGCGTCGATGCGCAACGCTATGCAGCGCTCGCCGCGGAGCTGCGCGCCTTCGATCCCGTCTCCGCGGACGAGCGGCCGGAGGAAGATGGCGGCGATGAAATCGCATTCAGCCCAGTGCTCATGGATGAATCGATGTTCGATGATCTCGATGCGCCGCCGGCGCCGGCGCTGCATGAGTTTAGGATCCGTTTTCGGCCGAAGCCCGGTCTCTACGCAAAGGCCAATGAAACCTCGCTGCTTCTGCGCGAGCTTGCGAGCCTCGGCGAAACCTCCGTCATCTGCGATACAACCGACATCCCATTGCTGCCCGAGCTGGATCCCGAAGGCGCTTACCTGACCTGGATCGTCACGCTAGCGACGACCCAGGATGAGACCGCCGTCCGCGATGTGTTTGAATTCGTCGAATGGGACTGCGATCTCGATGTCGAGGCCGAGGGGTTCTCCGCGCCCCAGGACGATATCGACATCGCCGCTCTGATCGAAAAGATGCAAAGCAATGTCGAAGCCGAGCTTGCCGCCCTGGCGCCGCCGGCGCAGCTCGGCGCCGATGCCGAAAGCAGCGCTCTGGGGCAGAAGCCTGAGGTCGTCGCCGATCTCGCCGAGACGCGCGCAAAGCAGCCGGTCGAGAAGAAGGCGTCCGCCGCTGAGGCCGCCGCCAAAACCGATCATCCGGCAAAGCCGGAACAGGGAGCGGCCTCGATCCGCGTCGATCTCGACCGCGTCGACCGGCTGATCAATCTCGTCGGCGAGCTCGTCATCAATCAGGCCATGCTCGCGCAGCGCGTGCAGGAAGCAGGGCTCGCGCGCGCCTCCGGCGTTGCGACCGGACTCGACGAACTCGAACAGTTGACGCGGGAGATCCAGGACAGCGTCATGGCGATCCGCGCGCAGCCGGTAAAATCGGTGTTTCAGCGCATGCCCCGCCTCGTCCGCGAGGTCGCCGCGATGACCGGAAAATCCGTTCGCCTCGTAACCGACGGCGAGAACACCGAGGTGGACAAGACGGTCATTGAGCGCATCGCCGATCCGCTGACGCATATGATCCGCAACGCCATCGACCACGGCCTCGAAACGCCGGAGGCGCGGATCAAGGCCGGCAAGCCGGAAGAAGGCATGGTGCATCTTTCCGCGCTGCATCGCTCGGGCCGCATCGTTATCGAAGTCTCCGACGACGGCGCCGGCATCAATCGCCCGCGGGTCAAGGCGCTCGCCGCCAGCAAAGGCCTCATTGCGGCGGACGCGGCTTTGACCGACGATGAAATCGACAATTTGATTTTCCTGCCGGGCTTTTCCACCGCCTCGACGGTATCCGACATTTCCGGACGCGGTGTCGGCATGGATGTGGTGCGCCGTTCAATCCAGGCGCTCGGCGGCCGCATTTCGATTCAGTCGCGGCCGGGCAAGGGATCGACTTTCACCATGAGCCTGCCCCTCACCCTGGCCGTGCTCGACGGCATGGTGGTGACGGTCGGCGGCCAGACTCTCGTTGTTCCGCTGACAGCGATCGTTGAAACGCTGCAGCCCAAAATCACTGACGTGCATGGCTTTGGAGGCGGCGCCCGCGTGATAGCGATCCGCGAACATTTCACGCCCCTGATCGATGTCGGGCGCGAACTCGGCTATCGCAGCGACAACGCCGATCCCCTTTCCGGCGTCGCGCTTCTCGTCGAAACCGAAGGCGGCGCGCGTAACGCGATGCTGGTCGACGCCATTCTCGGCCAGCGTCAGGTCGTCATCAAAAGTCTTGAGGCAAACTACCAGCATGTTCCGGGCATCGCCGCCGCGACCATTCTCGGCGATGGCAGGGTCGCGCTGATCCTCGACGTCGACGCGGTCGTCGCCAGTTCGCGAGCGGACGCCGCCGCGCTGGATCATCTTCTCGCAACAGCAGGGTGAAGGCCATGACTGATTCCAAAACGAACGATGGTCGCCGCAGGGCCGACGCGGGGCGTCCGCGCGAACTCATAGCGTTCCGCATCGGCGCGCAGGAGTTTTGCGTCGACATCATGTCGGTGCGCGAGATTCGCGGCTGGACCCCCGCGACGGCCCTGCCGCAGGCGCCGAGTTTTGTGCGCGGCGTTGTAAACCTTCGCGGCGCGGTGCTGCCGATCGTCGATCTTGCGGCGCGGCTTGGCTTTGCTCCCGCCGAACCGACCGCTCGCCATGTCATCATTGTCGCGCAGATCGAACAACAGGTCGTGGGACTTCTGGTCGATGCGGTGTCCGATATTCTGACCGTCACAGACGACCTCTTGCAGCCGACGCCGGATGTCGCGTCCGACATGGCGAAAACATTCGTTCGCGGCGTGCTCGCCATTGATCGGCGCATGATCAGCCTGATTTCCCTCGATCATGTATTGCCGCCGGCGGAGCGGGAGGCCGCATGAGCGGGGCGCAATTTGCTTCCTCTCCGATAAGCAAAGGCGCGGGTCTCGGGCCAGGCGAATTCGTGCTCTCGCGGGAGGACTTCCGTCAGATCGCCGCCATGTTGCACGAGGACGCCGGCATCCACCTGCCGGAGTCAAAATCAGCGCTCGTCTATTCGCGCCTCGCCAAGCGGCTGCGCGCGCTGGGCCTTGCGAGCTTTCGCGAATATTGCGCTCTCGTCGCCGGCGCCGATGGTCTTGACGAGCGTCAGAAAATGCTCGCCGCGCTGACCACCAATGTCACGAAATTCTTTCGCGAGCCGCATCATTTTGCTCATCTCGAACAAGTCGTGCTGCCGCCGCTGCTCGACGCCGCGCGCCGGGGCGGACGCGTGCGTTTGTGGTCGGCCGCCTGCTCCAACGGGCAAGAGCCCTATTCCATGGCGATGGTCATTTTATCCTTGATGCCGGACGCGGCCCGTTACGACGTCAGGGTGCTCGCGAGCGATATCGACGTCAATATGCTCGCCGAAGGCAAACGCGGCGTCTACGCCGAGAGCTTCGCCGACGCCGTGCCGGCGAAGCTGCGCCAGCGCTGGTTGGTCCCCGCCAGCGAGGGCGCCCGCGGCGACAAGGCGCGATGCGTAAGCGTCGCCGACGAGGTGCGGGAACTTGTCGCTTTCCGCGAGCTCAATTTGTTCGGCGCGTGGCCGATGAAGGGGCTGTTCCAGGCGATCTTCTGCCGCAACGTCGCGATCTATTTCGAGGAGGATATGCAGATGCAGCTCTGGAGTCGCTTCACGCCCATGTTGTCGCCGGGCGGCCGGCTTTATATCGGCCATTCCGAACGTCTGATCGGGCCGGCTGCGGCCGCCTTCGAAAGCGAAGGCGTTACCGGCTATCGCCTGAAGCAGGGCGCTCGCGCATGAAGCCCGTCCGCGTTCTTATCGTCGATGATTCAGCAACCGTGCGCGGTCTGATCCGCGTCCTCATCAGCCGGGATCCGAATATCGAGGTTATCGGCGAAGCGGCGGACCCGCATGAGGCAAGATCCGCGATCAAGGAGATGAACCCCGACGTCATCACGCTCGACGTCGAGATGCCGAAAATGAACGGCCTTGAATTTCTAGACAAGCTCATGCGTTTGCGCCCGACGCCCGTCATCATGGTCTCAAGCCTCACCAGCAAGGGCGCCGATGCGGCGATCGCGGCGCTTGAGATGGGCGCCTTCGATTGCGTCGCCAAGCCCGGTTCGGGAGAGCAGGAGCAATTTGGCGAGACCTTGCTCGCCAAGATCAAGGCGGCCGCCGGATGGCGCATGCGCGGCGCGCCAAATCGCATCGGCGATCTGGCCCGCGCGCCGGTCCAGGCTCAGCGGCCCTACCGCAGCGATGGGCGGATCGTGGCGATCGGCGCATCGACCGGCGGCGTTGAAGCCCTCATCGCGGTTCTATCGCATTTCCCGGAGAATGGCCCGCCGACCGTCATCACCCAACACATGCCGGGCGCCTTCACCAAGACTTTTGCGGGGCGTCTCAATCGCCTTTGCAAGCCGGCGGTATCGGAAGCTTTCGACGGGGCGCCGCTGGAAGCCGGGCATGTCTATCTGGCGCCGGGAGGCGCCGCGCATCTGCGGGTCGAAGGCGTCTCTCCGCCGCGCTGCCGCCTCTGGAAAGGCGAGCCCGTCAATGGCCATCGACCCTCGGTCGATGTGCTGTTCCAGTCGGTCGCCAAAGCCGCCGGACCGCGCGCCCTTGGCGTCATTCTGACGGGCATGGGCCGCGACGGGGCCGAAGGCTTGTTGCTGATGCGCCAGGCTGGCGCCTCGACGCTTGGACAGAATGAATCATCCTGCCTCATCTATGGGATGCCAAAGGTCGCCTTTGAGATCGGCGCAACCCAGAAGCAGGCGCCGCTGAATATGATGGCTTCAGAAATTTTGCGCGCCACCTGCGCCGTGTAAGAAGGAGAATTCCTATGCCGTTCGCAGCAGCATTGCGAGTGTTAATCGTTGACGATCAGCTGACCAGCCGTTTGCTGATTCGCGGCGGCCTGCAGGAACTCGGCGTATCAGACATTGAAATGGCCGCCGATGGCGAGCAGGGGTTCAAGAGCATGATGGCGAAGCCAGCCCATCTCGTGATCTCGGATTTCAACATGCCGAAGATGGACGGGATCGCGTTCCTGCGCGCCGTGCGTTCCTATGAACCAACGCGCAGATCCGCCTTCATCCTGCTCACCGGGCGCGGAGACAAGGAGCTGATCGAGCGCGCTCAAAAATGCGGCGTCAACAACGTCATCGCCAAACCCTTCACCATTCCTGTTCTGAAAGCCCAGATCGAAGCCGTCGTGGGAAAGTTGAAATGACGATAAGCGCGGGCGATCGGTTTGGCGGCCAGAATGAAAGCGTCGAGCAGCGCGTTCATATCATTCAGGGGGAATATAACGTCAGCGACGATCCCTGTGTTGTGTTGACGACGCTGCTCGGCTCCTGCGTCGCCGCCTGTCTTCGCGATCCTGTCGCCGGAGTCGGCGGCATGAATCATTTTCTGTTGCCTGGCCAGGAAGCCGATGAGGGCGCACACCGTCGCGACGGGGAAACCTACGGCGTGCATCTGATGGAGCTTTTAGTCAATGGGCTGCTGCGTCGCGGCGCGCGGCGCGATCGTATCGAGGGAAAACTCTTTGGCGGCGCGCGGACGATGGACGGCCTCGCCGATATCGGCGCGCGCAATGCGAGCTTTGCCGAGCGTTTTCTGAAATATGAAGGCATTCGGCTCGCTGGCGGAAGTCTGCGCGGGGATCAGGGGCGGCGCATCCAGTTCTGGCCGGTGTCGGGCCGCGCGCGCCAGGTTTTTCTATCGGCGAGCCAGACCCCGCGGCTACAGACGATCGCCGCGCCAAAACCCGCGAACGCCGGTGGCGTCGAGTTCTTCTGAATACGCTTTTATTGCAAGCGCCGGGAGGCCTCGGCTTGATGGCGGCGGACCACTGATATGACAGCACATAGCAAACCGGACGCCGGATCGTTGCACGCGCCAATGGCAGGCGTGCTCGACAGAGTAGCCTGCGAGCTTTCGCAGCTTTCGGGGAGCCTCGGCCACGTCGAAACTCTCATCGGGCCGCTCATTCTCCAGGCGGCGCGCCGCGACGCCCAGCTTGTCCGTCAGATCCAGGATCTCGACCATATCCGTCAGAAAATGCAGGCTCTTGCCGACTTTCTGGCGGCTTTGGCGCTTGCCGCGCCGGATCACTGCCTCGTCGATGCGATCGCCGCCGCGCGGCTTATCAACCTCGCGGATCTTGCCGCGCGCTTGACTTTCTCCGATGCGGACAAAGCGGCGCGTCAGGGCGAATGGGGCGATTGCGAGCTTTTCTGATCCTCTCTATTATATGAACCACGTCATCCAGTTGCTGCGTTTTGTCGCATGGGTCGCGCTCGCGCCGCTTGAATTGTTCTCGGCACCTCGAGGGACCTTTCCCGCCGCTTCGATTCCGTGCGAAGCGCAACGCGGTTTAGTCCTCACGCGTTCGTGCGTGACTCAAGCCTACACGGCGGTTGCGAGAGCAACGAAGCTGGAGTTAAAGCATGACGCCTCAAAGGCGCATGTTTTTTTGGGCTAAATCCTCAGCCAAAAACATGATGAGCATGATCGATTCCCATGACTTGATCGTCATGGGCTTGACCATCATGTTCCAAAGCCGCCTCATGGGTCGGCGTTCCGCCGGCATTGCGAACAACCTCGACCGAAGAAGGCTATTTTGACACCGCGCCTCACTTTCATTCTGGCGGCGGCATGCGGACTGATCGTCGCGAATCTTTATTATGCGCAACCGGTGGCGGGAGTCATCGGCGCGGAACTCGCAATGACGCCCGCGGCCGTCGGCCTTCTCGTCACATTTTCGCAAGTCGGTTACGGCCTCGGACTGATCCTTGTGGTTCCGCTTGGCGATATTCTGGAAAACCGCCGGCTCATCGCTTCATGTCTTGCGGTTTCGGTCATCGCCTTGCTCGGGATGGTCATCGCGCCATCGGCCGGCGCCGTCCTCGCGGCGGCCCTGCTGATCGGCCTCACTTGCGTCGCGGCGCAAATCATCGTGCCTTTCGCCGCGCATCTTGCGTCGGACGATACGCGCGGCCGCGTCGTTGGCGACATCATGAGTGGCCTGCTGCTCGGCATCATGCTCGCCCGGCCGGCGTCGAGCTTTTTGACTCATTGGCTGGGATGGAGATCTGTATTTCTCGTCTCGGCCTGTCTGATGGCGGCGCTTTCGCTGGCTCTCCTGCGCACCTTGCCGCGCTGGCGCCCAAAAGCCGAATTGAACTACTTTGGCATATTGAGATCGCTTGCAACGCTGGTGCGCAAAACGCCGGTCCTGCGCCGCCGCATCTCGTACCACGCGCCTTTATTCGCGGCGTTCAGCCTGTTCTGGACGGCTGCCCCCTTGCTGCTGGCGGGTCCGAAATTCGGCCTTTCGCAGCAGGGCATCGCCTTGTTCGCACTGTTTGGCGCGGGCGGAGCGATCATTGCGCCGTTCGCCGGCCGCGCGGCCGACCGGGGCGACACTCAAATCATGACCGGCGTCGCCATCGCCTCCGTCGCGATCGCTTTCGGCATTGCCTGGATCGCGGGAGAGATGGCGTCGATCGCGCTTCTCGCGGCCGCCGCGATCGTGCTCGACATGGGCGTGTCCGCCCATCTCGTATTGAGCCAGCGCGCCATTTTTTCTCTTGGCGACGAGGCCCGAAGCCGTCTCAACGGGATTTTCATCGCCGCCTTTTTTATGGGCGGCGCAATCGGCTCGGCGGTCTCGAGCCTCGCCTTCGCCAAAGGCGGCTGGCCTCTGGCGAGTTTGACGGGAATCGCTTTCGCACTCGTGTCCTTCGCCTGTTACCTGACCGAGCCGCATTTGTTCCGGCGCCGCAAGATCAAGCACTAAGGCCGATCCGGCTCCGCTTCACGTCCGCCATTTTTCGGCGGCAAGATCATCTTCCGCCTTTGCTGCGACCCATCCGGCGCCGGCGCCGTCACGGGCCAGTATCTGCTTTTTCCAGAATGGAGCTTTCGCCTTCAGGAAATCCATCAGGAACGAGGCGGCGGCAAAAGCCTCGCCGCGGTGTTTAGCGGCGGTGACGACGAGAACGATCGGCTCGCCCGGCGCAATGCGGCCGTAACGATGCACGATGATCAGCCCTTCGAGCGGCCAGCGCGCGAGAGCTTCACGGGCGACGCGCCCGATCTCCTCCTCGGCCATGCCGGGATAATGTTCGATTTCAAGCGCGGCGAGAACGCCGCCCTCGTCTCGGCAGAGGCCGCTGAAGGTTACGACGGCGCCAATATCGGTTCGCCCCTGCGTCAGCCTTTCGCTTTCGCGCGCCGCGTCGAACGGCGCCGACTCGACCCGAACGATAGGCTGCGGCGGCGTCTTTGGCTCCATTCTAGCCCCCGGTCATGGGCGGGAAGAAAGCGATCTCGCGGGCGTTTCCGATCGGGGCGTCATGGCGCGCATGTGTGCGGTCCAGCGCCGTGCGGATCGCTTTCATATTCTCGAATGCGAGGTCGTAGCCCTCGCCCCGGTCGCGAAGCCAGATCATGAGGTCACTGATCGTCGAGACGCCGGGGGGTGGAGAAAGCTCCTCTTCGGCGACGCCGATGCGTTCGCGCACCCAGGCGAAATAGAGAGCTTTCATCAGAGGTTCCTTCGGCGCCCCGGTCAATCTTCGGTGATCTGCTTGATTCCGGCCCTGAGATAGTCCCATCCGGTATAAAGCGTCAGCAGCGCTGAAGCCCAGAACAAAGCGAGCCCCATTTCGGTCGTCTTTGGCAAAATCTGATCGCCGGCGGGGCCCGCGATCAGAAATCCCAGCGCCACGAGTTGGAGCGTGGTCTTCCATTTGGCGATCCGGCTGACCGGGATCGACACTTTCAGTTCGGCGAGAAACTCGCGCAATCCCGACACGAGGATTTCCCGGCACAAAATAACGATCGCCGCGGCGAGCGAATAGCTGGATATGGTGTGGTCCGCGACGAGCATCATCAGCACGGCGGAGACGAGAAGCTTGTCCGCGATGGGGTCGAGCATCCGGCCGAGCGCCGATTGCTGGGAGAGGATCCTCGCGAGATAGCCGTCGAGAAAATCGGTGATCGCGGCGGCGATGAATAATCCAAGCGCGACCCATCGCATCAACGCGATCTCGGACCAGAACAGACAGCCGACAACCACCGGCACCGCGGCAACCCGGCCGTACGTCAGCAGATTTGGCACACTCCAGGTCCGGCCCGAACCTCTCGAAATTGTCGTCATCGCCATGGTTTGAGGGAACATCCTCTGAAAGATCACGTCAATAGGCTGGTGATGCGCAAGCGGGCGCCGGCCTCCCCGTGAACGCGCTTCTTGCCCGATCTATCCGCCGCCGTCGTGAAAAAAATTATAAACGAGCCTGGCCGTCGCCGCATTAATCCCCGCGACTTTCTCAAGATCCGACAGCCCCGCCCTTGAAATCGCCTTCGCAGTGCCGAAGGCATGCAGCAAAGCGCGCTTTCGCGCGGGGCCAACGCCGGCGATCTCATCAAGAGGGCTTTTGGTGAACTCCTTCTTGCGCCGCGCGCGATGCGTTCCGATCGCAAAACGATGGGCTTCATCGCGCAGGCGCTGCACGAAATAGAGTGCGGGATCCCGCGGGGACAGCCTGAAAGGGGGCTTTCCGGCGACGAAGAAGGTTTCACGGCCGGCGTTGCGATCAACGCCTTTGGCGATCGCCGCTATAGCGACGCGCTCGACCGAGAGTTCAGCGAGGATGTCCCTTGCCGCGTCAAATTGCCCTTGGCCGCCGTCGATCAGAATAAGGTCGGGCTTTTGCGGAAACGTTTCTTCCTCCTCCTCGTCCTCGCCGGAATCCGCTCCGGGCCGCGCTTCATCAGGGACGTTCTCGCTGTGTTCGGCGGCCTGTTCCCTGGCGAGCCTCGTGAAGCGCCGCTTCAGCACCTCGCGCATCATGCCATAGTCATCGCCCGGCGTCAGATCCTCGCCCCGGATGTTGAATGTGCGATAGTGGGCTTTCATGAAACCGCCGGCGCCCGCGACCACCATTGCGCCGACGGCGTTGGTCCCCATGATATGGGAATTATCGTAAATCTCAACACGGCGCAGCTTGCAGGCAAGCCCAAAAGCTTCGGCGAGCGCCGCCAGCAGTTTCTCCTGCGATGTCGTTTCGGCCAGTTTGCGGCTCAGCGCCTCGCGCGCGTTCTGCTCCGCATGGTCGACGAGTTCTCTCTTTTCCCCGCGCTGTGGCCGGGCAATTTCGATGCGATGGCCCGCTTTCGCGGACAGCGCGTCGGCGAGGACGGCGCAGTCCTCGATCTCATGCGATATCAGAATCAGCCGCGGCGCGGGTCTGTCAGCGTAGAATTGCGCGAGGAACGCGTCGAGCACTTCCGCGGACGTCAGGCTCTTGTCTGCGCGTGGGAAATAGGCGCGATTGCCCCAATTCTGAAAGGTGCGGAAAAAAAAGGCCTCGATGCAGAATTGCCCAGCCTGCTCGACAATAGCGAAGACGTCCGCCTCCTCTACGGTCTTGGGGTTGACGCCCTGGGCGCCCTGAATTGTAGAGAGGGCGGCGATGCGATCGCGCAAGCGCGCGGCGCGCTCGAATTCCATCACGTCCGAAGCGTCCGCCATTTCCTTGGCGAGCAGATCACGCACGGCGCGACTTTTGCCGGAGAGAAAATCGCGCGCCTCCGAGACGAGGGCGCAATAGTCCTGATGGCTGATTTCGCCGGTGCAAGGGGCGGAGCAGCGCTTGATTTGATACAGAAGGCAAGGGCGCGTGCGATTTTCGTAGAAGCTGTCGGAGCAGGAGCGTAGCAAAAAGGCGCGCTCGAGCGCGTTCATCGTGCGGTTCACCGCCCATACGCTGGCGAACGGCCCGAAATAGTCGCCTTTCTGAAGGCGCGCGCCGCGATGCTTCGTAATCTGCGGCGCCGGATGATCGCCGGTCAGAAGAATGTAGGGGAATGATTTGTCGTCGCGCATCAGGACGTTGAAGCGCGGCTTCATCTGTTTGATATAATTGGTTTCGAGCAGCAGCGCTTCAGTCTCGGTTTCGGTCGAGACGAACACCATCGACGCGGTCAGCGCGATCATTCTGGCGATGCGGTTGTTGTGGCCGAAGGGCCGCACATAGCTTGCGATGCGCCTGCGCACGCTTTTTGCTTTGCCGACATAGAGAACTTCGCCATCGGCGGCGATCATGCGATAGACGCCAGGGCCGAGCGGCGCATGGCGCCAAAAACTGCGGATCACTGAAGCGCCTTGCCGCACAGAGGCGGGCGCCGCATCTGCGTCGGCGAGATCAAGATCGGGAAAATCCCCCATGATCGACGCGTCTTCAGCTTCCGGAAAATCAACGGGCTCGGCCGAAGCCGGGAGGTCGGCGCGCGTCGAAGAGGAAGCGGCGTGGAACTTCTTCTCAGTGGGAGTCATGACCGCAGATTTAAGCGATCGGCGCCGGCATGAAAAGGCTTGCCCGGCCAAGCAGGACGCGTTCCAGCGGGGCCTTTGCCGATTCTGCCTTTCGCTGCGTCGTGGTCAATTACAGTAATTGCAGTTGCTCTCCCTGTCTTGCCGGCCGCAAGAACAGATCGCTGCGCAGCGGCATGCGGCTTTTTGCGAGGCCGAGCCTTGCCGCCGCGGCCTCGAAGCGGCGCCCGACCATCCAGGCGTAGGGGCCGGCGCCGCTCATGCGTTTGCCGAATGTCGCATCGTATAATTTGCCGCCCCGAACCGAACGCACGAGAGACAGCACATGCCTCAGCTTGTCAGGATAATGCGCCATCAGCCATTCAGCGAAGAGATCGCGCACCTCAAGCGGCAAGCGAAGCATCACATAACCGGCCTCGCGCGCGCCCATCGCATGCGCCCTCGTAAGAATTGCTTCAATCTCGGCGTCGTTGATGGCCGGGATGATCGGCGCGACCATAACCACAGTTGGGACGCCGGCCTCCGACAATCGTCTCATGGCGTCGAGCCGGCGTTCGGGCGAACTGGCGCGCGGCTCCATCTTGCGGGCGAGACCCGGATCGAGAGTCGTAATGGATAGCGCGACTTTGACGAGACCCTTCGCCGCCATCGGGACGAGGAGATCAAGGTCTCGCAGCACCAGGGCGGATTTGGTTACGATGCCAACAGGATGATTCGCCCTGGACAGGACGCCAAGCACGTCGCGCATGATTTTCTCGGTGCGCTCGATCGGCTGATAGGGGTCCGTGTTGGACCCGATGGCGATCGTTTTTGGCTGATATCCCGGAGCAGACAACTCGCGTTCCAGAAGCGCCGCCGCGTTAACTTTTGAAACCAGCCTTGTCTCGAAATCCAGCCCCGGCGAAAGTCCGAGATAGGCGTGGGTCGGCCGCGCGAAACAATAGACACAGCCGTGTTCGCAGCCGCGATAGGGATTAATTGAACGGTCGAACGAAATATCAGGCGACTCATTACGTGTAATGATCGTCTTTGCGCGCTCGGGCGTCACTACCGTTCTTAACGGATTGACGTCTTCAGGCAGGTCCCAACCGTCATTTTCCGCGACCCGGACCTCGCTCTCAAATCGTCCGCTGGCATTGGTCAAAGAGCCGCGGCCCCGCCGCGCCGGATGGACCGGCATCGCCTCAGCGGCGGTGTCGAGGCTTTGCGAGGCCCTCGGCTTGGCGAGGGCGCCTCGGATGCGGTGCGTTGTCACTAAGGTCCCGGCTGGTGTCATCAAACTGGCGCCTTGCAACGGAAAAAGAACTTGTGTAGAACATAATAAGAACATTGCCGCGCGAGTCAATGGTTCCTGTGGATAAGTTCCGGCAACGGACCAATGGCGGGTGTGGCGGCTTTACTTGCTGCAGCGATTTGATGAAATGTTTAATGATAAAAGAGAATGATTATCAGCCATAAAATTTAAGCATAATGGGGAATCACGTCGGACTTGACTTGAATTTGACGCGAATTCGAATATGTTTCGAGTATGTATTGAGCATTAAGGCAGTGGAATGTTTGGCTGATAGAAAGCGAGACTTGTGCTGGTAATCCACCAGCAAATCGCGAGTGCAAGTTGTGGTTGTGTTTCTTATTCTCAGAGATGAGAAATATCCGTTTTAGACGTCGTATTGCGTGGAATAGTTGAGAAGGTAAATTGTTTTATTCCGGGGGGCGCAAAACGCGATCTAAGTCCGGCCGGGGTCAGCGCCATTTTGTGCTTTGACCGCCGGACTGTGGGCGCATCTAAACGATTTTTTCGGAAACTGGATGATTGCATAAATGAATTTTAATCAAATTCGAGAAAAGTTGCGCGGCCGGTTACTTGGATTCGCGCCAATTGAGTGAAGTCGCTCGGAGCAAGGTCCGCATCAGCGGCTTGTCTGCGCGCGCCTGATGATTTTTGGGACCTTTGAGTCTACGCGAATGCTTGGGCCAAGGTTTTGATCGTAGGCTGTCTGTTGAACTTGAGCCAATAAAACGTGAAGAAGAGATAAAGAGATGAATAAATTTAGAGCTTCGGTCCTGTGCGCCTTTGTCGGCTTCGCCTTACCTGCGGTTGCAGGCAACATTTCGTCTGACGCCGCGTCGCAAAACGATGTGACCGGCGCGATCGGGAACGACGCGCGCGCTTCGGGTGGCGCGCCGTCAATCGATTCGAGCCGTCCGAGCGAGACTTTCTCTTATACCAAGCCTTCGATGTCCTATGACGAGGCGTATCGGAACTGGCGCAATTGCGCCGCCGCGCATCAAGGCGTCGGAAATCCGCCGCCTCAATGTGAAGAACTGCGTGAGGCCCTGCGTCAGGCTATCGGCGCCCGGCCGCGAAGCGAAGCGAGAAGATAACGCTGAAGCGAGCGAAAACGGGACTGCGGCGCGAAGCGATGGCGCGCTGCAGCCGTTTGCGGCCTATTTGCCATTGTCGAGGATTTCCGCCGATTATTGGCGACGGCGTTCTGGCGACCAACCCATGCGAACAAGTTCAGCTTGGGGCGTCTGCAGCTTGAGGAGCGAGCTTTGCAGCATCCTCTTGAAGCCGGCGAATGGAAACGTCAATGACGCCTTGATCCGGCTGGCTGACGCCGATCCCGCGAAGTCGGGTTGGGCGTAAGAGGGCCACGTTCATGCGCCGCGCCCTATTGCTGCGGTGGATGTTGGGCCGAAACCTGTGGCCGAGCTGAACAAGCCCCGGGAGTTCATCGCGATTGCGACGGCGGAGAGTTGGGCCGCTTCCCACATTTTCACTGAGACGACGCTTGCGGCCGGTCCGCTTCGTCCAGGAGAGCTTCGAGATCCCGCCGCGATTGTTCGGCTAAGGTTGCGATGCCGCTAGCTGGCGAACACCACAAGTCTTTGGCTTGCCGTTGCGGTTCAGTCTTCGAGGTCGGCCTCCATTTTTGTTGAAGCGGCCAGCAACCCGTCGATATCGCCAGGCGATGAGCGATATCGCTCTTGGCGTGTCGGTCCACCCTGCCCTCATAAGTCGCTCTCGCAACTATGTCCGGCCCTCACCGCTGGCCGCGCACGAATGCGAAACGGCCGAGCGACGCTCCGCGCATTTGTTCCGAGCGAGCTGCGGCGGGACCGTTGAGCCTTGCCCCTTGCTCAGACTGTCCGGCGCTCCTCGGGGCGCCGGAGGCTGGCGTCTTTGACAGTCCATCGAGCCGGGCGGAGAGATTGCTGACGAGATTTCGTAACCGCATATTTTCGAGCTGGAGCTCTTTCATTTCATGGACCGCCGGCAGCGTCAGCCCGCCGTAGCGTTTGCGCCATCTGTAAAACGTGCGTCGCGTAATTCGCGCGGCGCTGCAAATTTCGGCAATCGACAGTCCGGCTCCGGCCTCCCGGAGGAGGTGCAGAATTTCACCTTCGGTATGCTGCGATTGCCGCATTGTCATAGTCCCCGGCGTCGGTTGGACCCTTTGTCAGCGGCCGTGATGGTAGCGCTGCTGGGCTTTCGCCGAAACTGAATTTTGACGCGCAAAGAGCGTCAAGAGCGCGCGCGACGGCTCTGAAATAGCTCCGGCGCACGGCGCGCCGAAATGTCAAAAGTGACATAATATATTGAAAAATCGAGCATTTGCTGCCCTTTTGAGCAGCGTTGAACACTATTTGAAGTTGCGTCGCTGTGACGCTCTGACGAAAACTACGCCCGCTTCTGCAATAAAGGGTGTGGTCCATGAGCGGGTTTTCACGGCGTTCGTTCCTTCAGGCGACCGGTCTTGCCACTGCGGCCCTCGCCACGCCGATAGGTATGCCCGCGATCATCCGCTCCGCGCGCGCGGCAAGCGGCCCCGTCAAACTCGGCTGTTTGTTCTCCTCCTCCGGCACCATGGCCAATATTGAGGGGCGGCTGAACTATGTCGTCCGCATGGCCGCCGACGAGATCAACGCCAAAGGCGGCGTGAACGGCCGAACGATCGAGGTCGCAGTATCCGATCCGGCTTCCGACTGGCCCCTCTACGCCCAGATCGGCAAGCAGATGCTGGAGCAGGAGAAGGTCGCGGCGCTCTTTGGTTGTTGGACGTCGGTGTCGCGCAAATCGGTGTTGCCGGTCGTCGAGCAGGCGGACGGCTTGCTGTTCTATCCGCTTCATTTCGAAGGCGAGGAGAATTCCAAGAACGTCGTCTACGTGAATTCGCCGCCGGCGAGTTCCGTCCTGCCTGCCGTCGATTATTTGATGGGCGACGACGGCGTGAGCGCCAAGCGCTTCTTCATGCTGGGTTCCGATTACGTTTGGCCCCGCACCATCAACAAGCTGCTCAAAGGTTACTGGAAGTCCAAGGGCATTCCAGAAATCGCCTTGAAGGAAGAGTATGTCCCGCTCGGATTTTCCAACTTCCAGACTCTTGTCAATCAAATCCGGGCCTTCGCGGACCAGGGCGGCGGCAAGCCGATTGTCGTCCTGACGGTGGTTGGCTCGTCCATCCCGGATTTTCTGCGTGAGTTCGCCAACCAGGGCATCAGGGCGACCGACATTCCGGTGCTGGGGCTCGATATGGTGGAAGCCGACCTCGAAGGACTCAACACGGAGCCGCTCGTCGGCCATCTCAACTGCTGGGCCTACCTTCAGAACGCCAAAGGCGCCGCCAACAAGGCCTTTCTCAAGCAATGGGCCGATTATGTGAAAGCCAAAGGCGTGCCCTTCAAAGGCAATGTGGCGATTGACCCGATGGTGTCCGCTTATGATTCCGTGCATTTGTGGGCGATGGCCGCCGCCAAGGCCGGCTCCTTCGACGTGCCTGAAGTGCGCAAGGCCTTCGCGGGGCTCAGCTTTGATTGTCCGTCCGGATATAAGATCGCGATGACGGCTGAGAATAATTACGTGTCGCGCGGCGTCTTCATCGGCTCAGTGAACGAGCAACAGGGGTTTGACGTGCTCTGGCAGTCTAAAAACACCCCCAAGCCTGTCCCGTTCGGCCTCCAGGGATAGCGATGCCGCGTTTGTTGGTTGTCTTATGCCTTGCTGCGACGATGGCGACGTCCCTGTCCCTTCACGCGGCGGATGCGGCGCGGCCCGCCCTGATCGCGGGACTTTGCGGGGAGGCCGCTACGCTTGGCGAGGCCGGGAACGCCCTCGTTCGGTTGGCGGCGGATGGCTCGGACGACGATCGGAACTGGGCGGCGCCGATAGCCCGCTCCGTCCTCGACCATAAATTCGCCTGCGACGCCACCGGAGCCATTGTGACCGTCGGCGGCGCATCGCTTGACGCCCTGACCCGCGCGCCGCGGGAGCCGGGCGAGGATGCGCATGCGCCCGTGCTCAACCTGAAGAACAGGGCCGTATTCGAGACTGCCGAGGCGGCCCTCGCCCTGCGCGTCACGCCCGACGCAACACGGCGGAGCGCGGCGCTGCAAAGGCTGGAGCGCAAGGCTGCGAGCTTGCCCGAAAGCCTTTTCGATGGAGCCGCGAAGGCCGAGACCGATCCTGCGCTGAAACAGCAGATTGTTGCGGTCGCGCAAGCGGCGGCTCTGAATTCGGTTGATCCGGCAAAGCGGATCGCGGCTCTCGCTCAGATCGCCGGAAACGCGAACGGCCGCGCCCTGACGCAGGTAGTGGCGCTGAAAAGCGATCCGGCCTACGCGGCGAATCCGGAGTTCAAACGCGCCGTCGACGCCGCGACCGCGAAAATCTCACGCGGCGTGGCGATCGGCAATGTGCTTGCAACCCTTTATAATGGCTTGAGCTTTGCCAGCATTCTGTTCATGGCGGCGATCGGCCTCGCCGTGATCTTCGGCCTGATGGGCGTGATCAATCTGGCTCAGGGCGAATTTATCATGATCGGCGCCTATGTGACCTGGCTGGTGCAGGAGGCATTACAGCGCCTCGCGCCCGGCCTCGTCGACTACTATCTCATCCTGGCCATTCCGGTTGCTTTTCTGGCGACCGCGGCAATTGGCGTTGCGATTGAGGCCGCGCTGCTTCGCCACCTCTACCGGCGCCCGCTCATGAGTCTTCTCGCCACCTGGGCCGTCAGCCTCTTCCTCGTCAATCTGGTCCGGGTCACCTTCGGCACGCAAAACCTGCAATTCGTGACCCCCTTCTATGTCACGGGCGGCGTCCCGGTTATCGGAGATTTCATCTTCACGTGGAACCGCATGTTCGCCATCGTCTTCGCGATTTTGACGCTGGCCTTGACCCTGGGGATCGTGCGCCTGACGCCGCTCGGGCTCAACATTCGCGCGGTCACGCAGAACCGGACCATGGCCGGTTGCATCGGCATTCCGGTGCGGCGGGTGGATATGCTGGCCTTTGGCCTCGGCTCGGGCCTGGCCGGCCTTGCGGGCCTCGCGCTGGCGCCGGTCTATAGCGTCAATCCTCTGATGGGACAGAATTTCATCATCGACAGCTTCATGGTGGTCGTGCTTGGCGGCGTCGGCGCCATCGCCGGCACGGTCGTGGCCGCGCTCGGGATCGGGCAGATCAATGTGCTGATCGAGCCGCTTTGGGGCGCCGTCGCCGCCAAGGTCATCGTGTTGTTGATGATCATCGGCTTCCTGCAATGGCGCCCTGAAGGTCTCTTCGCCATCAAGGGGCGCCGCAAATGAAACCCTGGACGTCGGATCGGCCGCTTCTCTTGCTGCTTGCGTTCATCGTGGCGGTTGCGATCCTGCTCGTCATCTCGGCTGTGAGCTCTGTCGGCGTTTCCGCCTACATGGCGAATGCGATCGGCCAGCTCGCATCCTTCGCGGTGCTTGCCCTCTCGCTTGACCTCATCTGGGGCTATCTCGGCATATTGTCGCTCGGGCAAGGCCTGTTCTTTGGCGTCGGCGGCTACGCGGTCGCTATGTATCTTCTGAAACATTCGTTCGAGGTCACCGGCAAGACGCCCGACTTTATGCAGTTCATGGGTTGGAAGGAATTGCCGTTCTACTGGGCGGGCTTCGGGTTCTTCCCTTACGCGCTGCTTGCGGCGGCGGTCGTGACGCTGCTGATCGCCGGCGCGTTCGGCTATATGTCCTTCCGGTCTCGCGTCGGCGGCGTCTATTTCGCCATCATTACGCAGGCGCTCGTCTATGTCGCGATGCTGCTGATGTTCCGCAACGATACGGGCTTTGGCGGCAACAATGGAATGACTGGCTTTTCGGTCATTTTCGGCTGGCCGATTGGCGCAAATGGCGTCGTTATCGCAATGTCGATCGTCTCCGTTCTGGCGCTCGGAATGACGCTGCTCGGCTGCCGCATGTTGCTTGGCAGCCGTTTCGGCGCGCTCATGCTGGCGGCGCGCGACGATGAAGTCCGGCTGCGCACCCTTGGCTACGACACGCTTCGTCTGAAGCTGGCGGTGTGGTGTCTCGCTGCGCTCATCGCCGCCCTGGCCGGCATTCTATACGTGCCGCAGGTCGGCATCATCAATCCGCGCCTCCTCGCGCCGGACCTCTCTCTTGAAATCGCCGTCTGGGTCGCGATAGGCGGGCGCGGGCATCTGATCGGCGCGGTGATCGGCGCGCTCCTCGTCAATGCCTTGAAATTCTGGCTTTCGACCGCGGCGCCGGAACTGTGGCCCTTCATCCTGTCGGCGCTCATCGTTCTGGTGGTGCTGGTCTTTCCGAACGGTCTCGTCGATCTTGCCAAGATGAGGCTCGTGCGCCCGATGGGACCGAAGCGGATGGCGGCCGGCGCGCGGGAACTGTTCTGATGTCCGGCGCCGCGCTTCTCATTGACGCCGTCACCGTGGAGTTCGGCAGCTTCCGCGCCATCGACGCGCTGTCGCTCGCCATCGATTACGGCGAGGTTCGCGCGATCATCGGACCGAACGGCGCCGGCAAGACGACCCTGCTCGACGTCATCTCCGGCATCACGCGGCCGAAGCAAGGCGCGGTGCTGTTCGACGATTCAACCGACATCACGCGCGCGAGCGAGTCGGAGATTGCGCGAGCCGGCGTCCGGCGAAAATTCCAGAAGCCAAGCGTCTTCGAGGGGCTTAGCGTTCGCCAGCATATCGCCATCGGCGCGGAGGCCGGCTATCGCCGCACGCTCTCCGAAAGCCTCCTCAACGAACGCATAACGGAGATTCTCGAAGCCATCGGCCTTGCAAATGTGGCCCAGCGTTCCGCGTCCGAGCTCGCGCATGGGCAAAAGCAATGGCTCGAAATCGGCATGGTGCTGGCCTCAAATCCGAAAGTGCTGATGCTCGACGAACCGGTGGCCGGCCTCACCGATGAGGAAACCGAGCGCACGGCCACTCTCGTGCGCAGCTTGCGGCGTCCGGACCGCGCCATCGTGGTGGTCGAGCACGACATGGATTTCGTCGAGCGCATCGCCGATCGCGTCACCGTTCTGCATGAGGGGAAAACTCTGTTCGAAGGCTCCATGGCTAATGTGCGGGCGGATGAGCGCGTCGTCGAAGTCTATCTGGGGCGTTGAGCGTGCGATTTCGCGTTGAAAACCTCGATCAGCACTATGGCAGCGCACAGGTTCTGCGGCGCGTCGGGTTCGAGATCGAGCCGGGCGAGTGCCTTGCGGTGCTTGGCCGCAACGGGGCCGGCAAGACGACGCTGCTCAAATGTCTGACGGGCGTGCTGCCGACGACCCAGGGCCGAATTCTGGTCGACGACGCCGATATCACGCATTGGTCCACCCATCGGCGTTCGGCTTGCGGGATCGCCTATGTGCCGCAGGGACGCGAAATCTTTTCCGAACTGACCGTCGGGGAAAATGTCGAGGCGGCCGCCCGCGCGCATGGGACGTTCGGGACAGGTCTTATGGATGAAACCCTCGCCCTGTTCCCCGCGCTGAGGCAGATGTGGCGGCGGCCTGGCGGCGCGCTCTCCGGCGGACAACAGCAACAGCTTGCGATCGCCCGCGCGCTCATGACCAGGCCGTCGCTGCTGATCCTGGACGAGCCGACCGAGGGCATTCAGCCCAACATTGTGACGGCGATCAAGGATGTGCTCGGCGCCCTCAAAGGCAGGATCTCCCTGTTGCTCGTGGAGCAATACCTCGATTTTGCGATCAGCCTTGCTGACAGCATCGTGGTCCTGTCCCGCGGGACCGTGATCGAGGCCGGCCGCGCGGAGGCGATCAGCCGCGAACAACTCACGCGGCACATTGCCGTCTGACATCGAAAAACCTGAGAGTAACGGAGCCTTTTATGTCTCGACGCCACGAAATTCCCGCAACGCCCGAAAACATGGTGTGGGGCTATTTGGACAGCGCCACGAAGCCGGTGTTGGAAATCGCCTCGGGCGATGTGGTGACGCTTCATTCCTTCCCGGCCGGCGGCAAGGAATGCCTGCCGGAGGATCGGAGCCTTGTGCCGCCCGAGTACCTCGATGCGCTCGATACGCTTGTGCAGGGGCCGGGTCCCCATTTCATCACCGGGCCGGTCTACGTCAAGGGCGCCGAGCACGGAGACGTGCTTCAGGTCGACATTCTCGACGTCAAAGTGCGCCAGGACTGGGGCTTCGTATCGATCCTGCCTCTGCTCGGAACTTTGCCCGACGAATTCACTGATTATGAGACGATCCACCCGGTCGTCGATCATGCTCGCAACCTATGCGTCATGCCGTGGGGCGCGGAAATCCCGCTTGAGCCGTTCTTCGGCATCATCGCCACGGCGCCGCCGGCGGCCTGGGGCCGCTGCGGCTCGCCTGTGCCGCGCAGTTTTGGCGGCAACATGGACAACAAGGAGCTGCGGCCTGGGACCACACTCTATCTTCCTGTCTTCAACGAGGGCGCGTTGTTTTTTGCTGGCGACGGGCATGGCGTGCAGGGCGACGGCGAGGTTTGCATCACCGCGCTCGAGACCGGCGTCACCGGCAGTTTTCGCCTCACCGTCCGCAAGGACATGAAGCTCGCATGGCCTTTCGCGGAAAGCGCCACCCATCTGATGTCGATCGGCCTTGACGAGGATCTGGACGACGCCGCCAAACAGGCGGTGCGCGAGATGGTCAGCCATATTTGCGCCCGCACGAATCTGACCCGCAATCAAGCTTATATGCTTTGCTCGCTGGCGGGCAATCTGCGCGTGACGCAGCTTGTTGATGGCAACAAGGGCATCCACATGATGTTCCCGAAAGCCTATCTCTGAAACGCGGACGACGAAGTTCCAGCAGAGCGTCCGTGCAGGCATAACGCCCGCTGGCGCTCGACCGCACAGAGCTTCGTTACTGCGCGGCGAGACGCCTTGACGCGTTCGCTCGGGACCAGAACATACGCATCCTTGCAGGAGATGATCTAATGAGCACCAGCGGATTGGGCGGTCTGAACAAGTCGCCTCACGGCATCGTCATTGGTCTCGTTCAGTTGCAGAATCCGAATGTGGCGACGACGAGCGAACTCGCTGCGCAGACGGCGAGGATCGTCGAGATGGTCGGCAAGGCGCGGCGCAATAACCCGGCGATGGATCTCGTCGTGTTCCCCGAATATTCGCTGCACGGCCTCTCAATGAGCATTGACGACGCCATCATGTGTGAGCTCGAAGGCCCCGAGGTCGCCGCTTTCAAATCGGCATGCGTCGAGCACCGGATCTGGGGCTGCTTCTCGATCATGGAGCGCAATCCGCGCGGCAATCCGTACAACAGCGGCCTCATCATCGACGACCATGGCGAGATCAAGCTCTACTATCGCAAACTTCACCCCTGGGTGCCGGTCGAGCCCTGGGAGCCTGGCGACATCGGCGTGCCGGTCTGCGTCGGTCCCAAGGGCGCCATGCTGTCGCTGATCATTTGTCACGACGGCATGTTTCCGGAAATGGCTCGCGAAGCGGCATACAAAGGCGCCGAAGTCATTATCCGTACGGCGGGCTACACCGCGCCGATCCGGCACGCGTGGAAAATCACCAATCAATCGAACGCGTTTCAAAATCTTGCGCAAACCGCGAGCGTCTGTCTGTGCGGCTCCGACGGCGCCTTCGACTCGATGGGCGAAGGCATGTTCTGCGACTTCGATGGCACAGTGATGGTCGAAGGCAGTCATCGCCCCGACGAGATCATCACCTGCGAAATGCGGCCAGACCTCGTTCGCGAGGCGCGCGTCAACTGGGGCGTCGAGAACAATATCTATCAATTGGGGCATCGCGGCTACGTCGCGGTGAAGGGCGGTGCGCAGGACTGCCCATACACATTCATGCATGATATGGTGCGCGGCGAATATCGCTTGCCATGGGAAAAAGAGGTGCGCGTGACCGACGGCGCCTCCTGCGGATTTCCCGCGCCTGAACGCGAATATGGGGCATAGGCGTCGCATCCGCCAGGAGCCGCTTCGGGCGCGCATTATCGTCCTCAAGCCTCTTCACAGCCGCTTGGCCGCGGCGGCGTCCATGACGCTGTGCTTGCGGCACAGATCGGCCACCGGAACACCGGCCTCGTGCTCCTTGCAATATGATGACGATCTGCTCTTCGCTGGATGCTTGCGCTTCACGCGTCAATGCCGCCCGAACGGTTATCGACGAAGGCCCGCGTCGAGTTTGGCGATGGTCGTCACTTAAAACACTCAGAGGTAATGGAGCCAGGCACGGAATGTGCTTGTGTTTCGAACGACGTCAAGCGCCCGCGATCGTTCTCGCGGCCCACGTAACCATATATGTCGAGGTCTATCTTGTCTGAGAAAAAGTCCGGGGCAAACAATGACCCGAAGTTCGCCCAGCGCCGTCAGATCCTGAAGGGCATGGCGGCTCTTCCAATGTTTGGCCTGATTGCGCCGAAAGCCTTTGGCGCCGCGGAAACCAGCGCCGTCAACACCACCGGTCTGGCGGTCACTGACGATAGCGTCACGATCGGCATTCTGCATTCCTTGACCGGGACGATGGCGATTTCGGAAACCGGCGCGGTCGAGGCTGAGAAGCTCGCCGTCGCCGAGATCAACGCCAAAGGCGGCGTTCTTGGACGCCAGATCAAGCTCATCGTGGAAGATGGAGCGAGCGACTGGCCGACCTTCGCCGAGAAGGGAAGGAAGCTGCTCCAAAACGACAAATGCGCGATGGTCTGCGGCTGCTTTACCTCGGCGTCGCGCAAGGCGGTGCTGCCGGTCTTCGAGCAATATGACGGCCTGCTCTATTATCCGACGTTTTATGAAGGGCTCGAGCAATCGAAGAACGTCATCTACACGGGGCAGGAGGCGACGCAGCAGGTTCTTTCCAGCTTGAACTGGCTGGACAAAACCAAGGGCGCGAAGAGCTATTATTTTATTGGCTCGGACTACATCTGGCCGCGCACCGTCAACAAGATCGCGCGTAAGCACATTGAGAACGTGCTGAAAAAGGAAATCGTCGGCGAGGATTATTTTCCACTCGGAAACACGCAGTTCAATTCGGTCATCAACAAAATCAAGCTGAAGAAGCCGGATGTGATCTATGTGACCGTGGTCGGCGGATCCAACGTCGCGCTGTTCAAGCAATTGAAGGCGGCCGGCGTCGACTTCAGCAAACAGACGCTGATGACGATCGCCGTGACGGAGGACGAAATCAAGGGCATCGGCGCCGAAAATATCACCGGCGCTTATTCGTGCATGAAATATTTCCAGTCGATCGATACGCCCGCCAACAAGGCATTCGTCGCGGCCTACAAGAAAATGTGGGGACCGGACGCCGTGATCGGCGATCCGCAGCAGGCCGCCTACCTGATGCCATATCTGTGGAAACTGGCCGTCGAAAAAGCCAACAGCTTCGACGTGGATAAGGTGGTGGCGGCCTCGCCAGGGCTCGAATTCCCGGACGCCCCCGAGGGGCTGGTCCGCATTCACCCGAACCATCATCTGTGGTCGAAGGCCCGCGTCGCCAGGGCGCTGCCGGATGGACAGTTCGAGATCATTTACACCACGGATTTGATCGAGCCGAACCCGTTCCCCAAGGGCTATCAATAGCAGCTTTCGCGCGGCGGCCGGGGCTCGAGTCCTGGCCGTCGCCGTCCGCTGCGCGCCGAGGTGAAATCATCCTTGTGAGGTAGGATCTGGGGCCGTCCCAAAGAGCGGCGGCGCCAGCGCGGAACGATCGCCCTGGTCGTCGGGAGGCGCAATGCCGCCCTGATCTCACCATGCCTCGACGAGCTAGCGATGCTGGCTGTCATTTAGCGCCGAAATTTGGACGTCTTTCTCACATTCATCAACTGATTGGAGTCGCCGTGACATCAGATGCCTCAGCCCTTAAGAATGAATCCGCGATCGATCCCGTAGAAATGACCGTCGCCGATGTTCAGGCGGCTTTTTCGGACGGCAGCCTCACCTCGGAGGCTTTGACGCAGGCCTATCTCGACCGCATCGCGCTCTACAATCCGCGCTACGTCGCATTGATCACGATGAACCCTGACGCATTGAGCGATGCGCGCGCCATCGACAGGCGCCGCGCGGCGGGCGAAAAGCTCGGGCCTCTCGCCGGCGTCCCCGTTGTGGTCAAGGATACGATGGACATGGCCGGCCTCCCGAGCACTGGCGGCTGGCGGCTGCTGAGCGAGCGGGCCGGTGGGATCGACCTCATCCCAGCGACGGACTCGCCGGTTGTGGCCCGGATGCGGGCGGCGGGCGCCATCATTCTTGGCAAGACCAACGTTCCGGTGTTGAGCGCGACCGGAAGCCACGCCAGCGACAGTTGGGCTGGCGTAACTCTCAACGCGGTTGATCCAGGCCGCCTGCCGGGCGGCAGCAGCGCCGGGACGGCGACCGCGGTGGCTGGCAGTCTCGCCGTCCTGGGCCTCGCCGAGGAAACAGGCGGCTCGATCCAAAATCCAGCCTCGGCTCAGGATCTCGTGGGGATCAAACCCACCTTCGCCCTCGTTCCGAATGCGGGCGTCATGCCGCTCGCCGGCAGCACGCGCGACGTCGTGGGGCCAATCGCCCGTTGCGTGCGCGACGCCGCCCTGACGCTCGACATTTTGGCTGGGTTCACCGCCGAAGACCCGAAGACGGTTGCCGGAATCGGGCAAAGGCCGAAGGGCGGCTATGCCGCTGGTCTCGATGCGAATTCATTGCAAGGCAAGCGCCTTGGGCTTTACGGCCCCGGCTGGCGCGATCGCCCGCTCTCGGCGGAAGCTGCTGCGCTCTATCAGCGGGCGATCGGCGAACTCGAACGTCGCGGCGCGACGCTGGTCTCGGACCCCTTCAAGGGAACCGGCTTCGCCGACATCGGCCGCCCCGCCAAAGGCACCGATCATTTCGATCCGACCGGCATGGAATCCATACCCTACGATATGGACCGGTACCTCAAACGCATGGGACCAGATGTGGCGATCCCATCGTTCGAGGCCTTCGTCAAGGCCGTCGCGAGCGAAGATCCATTCGCGCCAACAGGCGTGCTGTTCTATATGAAGGATCAGCGGCAGCTCGCCGCGGGCCTTGCCGATCCTCTGGCGCCGCCGGACCTTTCCGATTTCATCACAGCCAAGGAAGCGTATCTCTCCATCTTCAATGACGTCATGGCCCGTGAAAAGCTTGATGGCCTCGTGTTTCCGCAAATGCGCGACGAACTGCCGCCTCTCATTGGCCCTGAGACGCTGCACGAAACCTCGGTCTGCGAGATCAACATCGCCGGTCTGCCCGGCGTTACCGTTCCCGCCGGCTATTACGCCTCCGGGGCGCCCTTTGGTCTGATCTTTATCGGACCGATGTGGAGCGAGGCGAGGCTGTTGTCCTTCGCCTACGACTATGAAAGCGCCACGATGCATCGCAGGACGCCAACTCTCAGCCAATAGGGCAGGGGCGCGGCCTCTGGCCTAGAGGGGCCGCGGATCCGGCGCTCACGTTCTTCGGCGGGTCCAGGCGCTCCGCCTTGCTCCCGCGCAGGAGGATTTCAGTGCGTGGCCAATTGGCGCGGATCGCCTGCAGGAGGCGGCGCAGGAAAAAGCCCGCTACGGTCTCCAGGGCAGCGAACCCTCGACCGTTAGGAGGATAACGCGGCATGCCATTGCCACAAGCGGACGGACTCCGGTGGGCTGCAGTTCCGGTTGCGGCCTTCGCCGCCGGGTTCTATGTCGGCCGCTGGAGGCCGCCGGCCGCGACGAACAGGCCGGGAAGCGCCGACGCCGCGACTCTCACCCCGTAGAGATCGAAGATCGATTTTGGCGTCAGCGTTTCCGCCGGCCGGCCCTGCCGCAGAACGACGCCGTCCTTCAACAGGACGACGCGCGTCGCGGAGGCGAGCGCGTGGTCTGGGTGATGCGTCGTCATTAACACGCCATAGCCATCGGCGGCGAGCTGCTGCAGCTGCCGTAGCAGCTCGATCTGACGGCCAAAGTCGAGCGCTGCGGCCGGCTCGTCGAGCACGAGCATGGGCGCGCCCTGCGCAAGCGCGCGGGCGATCAGCACCATCTGCCGCTCGCCGCCTGAAAGCTCGGTGTAGCGCCGCCGCGCCAGATGGCCGACGCCGAGTCTCTCAAACGCCGCGGCGACGCAGGCGTGATCAGACGCGCCCGGCGCCCGGAACAGGCCGTTTTCGGCGAGGCGTCCGAGCATCACGACGTCGCGCGCCTCATAGGGAAATGGCGCAACGTGAGCCTGTGGCACATAGGCGAGACGGCGCGCGATCTCCCGCCGCGTCAGTCCAGAGATCGCGCGGCCGTCGAGAAAAATCTCGCCGCTAGCGGGCGAGAGCAGGCCGAGCGCCAGCCGCAGCAAAGTGCTCTTGCCGGCGCCGTTGCCGCCGAGCAATGCGACGATCTCCGAGCGGCCGACGTCCAGGCTGAGGCCCTTGAGGATAGCGTGCCCGCGATAGGAAAAGGCGACGCCGCGCAATTGCAGAAACGGCGGCGTCATTGCCTCGACGCTCAAAGCCAGCTCTTGCGGGCGCGCGAAAGCAAGAGCAGGAAGGCCGGAATGCCAAGAAGCTCGGTCAGGATGCCGATCGGAATCTCGATGCGTCCGACCGAGCGCGAAACAGCGTCGGCGGCGAGCAGGAAGATCGCGCCCAAAGCAGCGCTCGCCGGCATCAGGCGACCATTCGCCGGGCCGACGACGAGACGCGCCAGATGGGGGACGAGCAGGCCGATCCAGCCGATCATTCCAGCGGTCGAGACGGCGAGCGCGCAGATGAGCGTCGCCGCGGCGATGACGCCGTAGCGCAACAGACCGACTGGAACGCCCAGCGTCCTGGCTTCGTCATCCCCCATTGAGAGCGCGTCGAGACCTCGCCCGCAGGCGGTCAGCACGGCGAGGCCAAGCGCCATCGGCGGCGCGACGAGGGCGAGCTGCGCCAGATCGGCCGAGGCGAGGCTCCCCATCAGCCAGTAGATGATTACCGGCAGCTGATTATACGGGTCGGCCACAAATTTGACGATCGTCAGCAGCGCCGTGAACAGGGCGCCGCTGATCAATCCGCCGAGAACCAACATGATCGTTGACGCCGGGCCGGCCAGATTGGCGATGCCGACGCCGAGCGCGGCCGCCGCGAGGCCGCCGGCGAATCCGGCGATCTGGAGGGTCAGCCAGTCGCCGCCAAGCAACAGACCCGCCACCGCCCCGAACGCCGCCCCGCTCAAAACGCCCAGAATGTCGGGGGAGACGAGAGGGTTGCGAAACGCCGCCTGATAGGCGCCCCCGGATGCGGCGAGGGCCGCGCCGATCAGACAGGCGGCCAGGATGCGCGGCAGCCGGATCTGAACGATCACATTGTAGAGAAAATCATAGTCAGCCGCAGGCAGGTGAATGAGGCCCGCGGAGGCGAGAACAAGGCGGCCGACGTCCATCAGGCCGACAGGGGCGCGGCCGATGGCGAGGGCGCCCGAGGCCGCCAGCGCGACTGCGCCGATGAGAGTGGCGGCAAACAGGCTCCCCGACGCGAGCGACCACGCTTTTGCGAGCCTTATGCCTGCGGAAATGTCTGACACCTCGCTCCTTCCCGCGCCATGCGCATGGCAGGCTAATTCAACAACCGGTCGAGATCGGCGTCGTCAAGATCGACATTGAAAAAAAGCCTGTAGAATTTCTTCGTTTCATCACGGACGTCGAGCGGGAAGGCGTCGGGGTAAAAGCGGTGCGCCAGAAATTGCGCGCCGAGCGCCTGCATATAGCCCGGAGGCCGGTCGATCCAGTTGAACGGCAGGCGGGGAATGCGCACGATCCCGCCATCACCCGCCGCTTTCACGGCGCGCCAGCGCGGGTCGGCCGCCGCGCGTCCGGCGAACGCCTCTTCCGCCGTGACGATGACGTCCGGCGCCCAGGAGATGATCTCCTCCAGGCTGACATGTTCAAGCCCGACCAGTTCGGCCTGTTTGCAGTGGTAGACATTGTCGCCACCGGCACGCCTGATCGCCTCGGCATGGATCGACAAGTCGCAATCGGTCGCAAGACCGTCCGGCGATTCGGCGTAATAGACCTTGACCCGCGGCGGCTTCAGCGCTGCGACATGGGCGTCGAGCCGGGCGAGCGCCGCGCTCACATAACCCGCGAGCGCGCCGGCGCGCGTCGGCGCGCTCAGGATCTCGCCCATCAGGGCGAAGGCCTTCGGATAGTCGGCGAGTGTATCGATCTTCATGAGGACGAGCGGCACGCCCGCCTCGGCGAAGCGCTTTTCGAGCGGCGCGCCTTCAAGGAACGTGTTGGCCCAGGCGACGACGACGTCGGGCTTTAGCGCGAGCAGCGCCTCAAGGCCGGTCTGCTGGCCATGTCCCATCATATTGCCGAGCACTGGAAGGTCGCGCGCGTCCGGCGCTATGAATCGCGCTCTATCGCCCGGGCGCGGCAGATAGGGCGGAAAATTCCAGCCGAGCAGCGTCTTGGGATCGACCGCATAGACGACGAGCGCAACCGGCGGGGCGGTTGCATAGACGCGCTCGACCCGTTCCGGCAGGACGACGCGCCGGCCGGTCATGTCGACGATTTCGCGCGCCGTAGCCGGCGCTGCAAAAAACGCCGCCAGAAGCGCCGCTTCGAGCGCGAACCAGGCTTTGCGGGAGCCTCTGAAGATGGCCATCGTCTTATCGTTCCTTCGAGCCTGAAGCCGGCTTTAAGCCTGCAAAAGCAATGGGCCGCTTCAAGAGGAGCAGATCAAAAACTGCGACTATAATGCAACACTTACGCTTGAAGGGCGCGGGAGCGGTCAAATCGTTTTGCTCTCAGCGCGAGCCGTGCTGTATATTAATATATATAGCAATCCACGACGGGCAAGCTGAATCGCGGACGCATCGGAGCGGACCGCATGACGCTCGCCTTTTGTCCCGACGTCGAAGGTCGAAAAGATGGGCAGTTCGCAAAAATCTCGTAAAGCGCTTCTTATCCTCTCCTCTGCGGTTTCTTGCCTCGCGCTCGAGGCCCACGCGCAATCGGCCAATCCCGATCAGGCTGTCGTTTTATCGACCGTCAATGTCGAGGCCTTGAGCGCGCAAACGCCGGACACGGTGGCGGCGAAGAACACGCCGGCGACGGTTTATGAAGTCGGTCCGACCATCATCGACATCCTCAATCCGGGCGGGGCGGCCAACCCCTATCGCGCGGTTTCGATCCTGCCCTCGGTCGACGCGCCGGCTCTCGACCCTTATGGCCTTTCCAATATTCCGGGCGGCAACAAGGGGTTTCGGGTGCGCGGCGAACTGCCGCAACATGGCTCGAGCAACATCACTTTCGATGGCGTTCCGCTCGCCGGCGTCAACCCCGGGGCGGGAGCGCAATGGCTGTTCGCGACCGAAAACATCAAGGCGATCGAACTCTATCAGGGACCGGTCGCATCCGACGTCAATTCCTTCTTCACTAACGCCGGCGTCGTCAATTCGCTGCTGCGCTGGCCCGAAACAAAGCCCGGCGCGGAATTCTCGCAAGGCTTTGGCTCCTATAATTTCCTGCGCAGCTTCTCCCGCGTCGATACGGGTCTGTTGTTCAACGGCACGACCAACGCCTTTGTTTCAGGATCCTGGACGGACGCCGACAACTGGCGTAGCCCCGGCAAGGCGGCCGACAATAATTTCAATGTCGCGGCGGGCCTCCATACACAAATCGAGGCCTTCGACGCCAAGCTTTTCTTCTCCTACAACAGCATGCGTCAGAATACGCTGCCGGCGCTGACCTATGCTCAGGTCAAAAATCTCGGGGCCAACAATTATTTCGGCTATTCGACGAGCCCTTTTGCGCTCGCCAATTACTACAAGAACGTCCGCCAGAATTTCAACGACTGGGCGCTTCTCGGCGAATTCACCTATGCGCTCTCGGATTCCGCAAAGATTGTGCTGAAGCCGTTTTACACAAATGAACAGGGCAATTACTGGGACCCTCTCGCCAATGGCCGCATACGCAACTGGATCATCGATCACGACTGGTATGGGCTCACGGCCGAAATTCAGGGCCGCGTCGCAGATACCGAAATGAAGCTCGGATATTGGTGGACGTCGCTCGGCTTGCCGGGGCCGCCGACGGCGTGGCGGACCTATGCGCCGACGACGAGCGGCTCCCTTGTCGGCCCGATGTGGATGTTGCTTGCGCAGGAGACGAGCCGCAACCAGTTCCAGAGCGTCTACGCGACGATGGAGAAACGGCTCGGCGATCTGCGCCTTGAATTCGGCAGCCGCTATGTCTGGAACGACATGCCCGGCGTCAACGCCTACTCTGGCGCCGGAGTTGGCGGACTCTCCTATGACGCGGCGCTTGCGGCTTCGCCAGGAGTTATTGCCGCGAACAGCGTAACAAGCCACACCACAGGCGCTTTCCTGCCCTTCATGGCGGCGAGCTACGATCTGACCAGCGAGCTGCAATTGCGGGCGAGCGCCGGCGCCAATTATGGCGGACCCTCTTACGACGCTTTTCCCGTCTATCAGACGAACGCCGCCGCCTTTGCGGCGAAGGGGATCACCGCCAATCAGCTGTGGCAGCAGATCAAGCTCGAAACGTCGGCGGCGCTCGACGCAGGCCTGCGCTGGACCCATGAAGTTTCCGGCCTCGGCGTCTTCTCGATCGAGCCGACGGGCTATGTTTCGCGCAACTACAACAAAGGCGTCACCTACGATCCGGGCATCGGCATCCAATATGCCCAGAATGTCGGCCAGTCGCTCGCCTATGGCGCGCAATTGCTCGGTCGCTGGAAGCCGATCGAGACGCTCGATATTTTCGCCTCCATGTCCTATGACCGGAACGTCTTCGTCTCCAATCTGCCGGTGCTGGCCGGCGCATCGGCGGCGACTTACGCTGGCGCCAATGTCACGGGGACGCAGCTCCCGGACGTGCCGGAATGGACCGCGGCGCTTGGCGGCACATGGCGCTACGGGAATTTTGCCTTCGCGCCCGTCGCCAATTTCACGGGCTCGCGCTGGGGCGATACGACTCGCACGCAATATCTTTCGGGCTATGCGACGGTTGACCTCAACTTCGCCTATCAGTTCCAGCTTCCGGCCGCCACGCTCGAGGCGAGCCTCACAATCAGCAATCTCCTCAACGCGCAATACATCGGATTTATCAATAATTCCTACTTTCAGCAGTCGTCTCTGACCAACGCCTTCTACTATCCGGGGGCGCCGCGCGCGGCCCTAGGCAAGATCGCCATGAAGTTCTGACAGGCTCTGGCGCAAATGTTCCGAAGGCGCGGCGCCAGCTGTGCAGACTCGAATCAAATCAAGCAGGGGAATGGCATTCAAGATTTGGGGCGCGTCGACCTTGGCCCCTGAAATGCTCTCGGTTTGAATTGGACTCCGTCGAAAGGAGATGGAGATGAAGAACCAGTCCAGCGGGAACAGATCAACACGGCGCCGACAAAGCCAGTCGGGAATTGCGGTAGTGGAGGGCGCCGCAAGCATGGAATCCACGATAGGATGTTACGCAGATGGCCGTCCCGCTATGGCGGGATGGAAGCGTCGGACGTCCGCCCACTGAAAAGTCTCGAGGATGAAAACGCCCAGCTGAAAAAACTGCGCGCGGAACCAATGCCTTACGCGGCCGGAGGCTTTGGCCAGAAACTTCGGACGCCTCGACGGCGGAGAGCGTTCGTGACGAAGATTCGGCGACCGTCGAGTTCGCCGAGTCTTCGCCAAGAACGCGAACCGCCCCGATCGCCCAGTCATCGGCGTTCGGGTTTTTGGCTTGGTCGAGGATGGATTGAACTAGCCGAGGGCGGCGCGAAGCTCAGTTTTGCCGACGATAGGACGAAGGGCGAGCGGGACGACTGTTCGCGCCCAAAAGTTTCCGTTCCGCTCGACCAGATTTCTTGTTTTATCAGTCATTTCCGCGCCAACTTTGTAACATCAGAATGGACGGAAACGACTGATTTGCAAGATGTTTTAGAGATATCAAGGAGATAGAATGGTGCTGCGAGAGAGGATTGAACTCTCGACCTCTCCCTTACCAAGGGAGTGCTCTACCACTGAGCTACCGCAGCCGACGCCTCTCAGGGCGGGATGGGAGGCGTATGTGCCATAGGCGCGGCAGATAGGCAAGCCAGATCGGGCTATGCCAGCAGGAAGCTTGTCTCACCCGCCGCGCCGCTCTAAAAGCACTGGATGACGGCGGCTTGAGCCGGGCCGGGCCTTGAAACAAGGATGAGAAGATGGGAAGTTCCCGCTTCGACGCTTCCGCTTCACACGAGGGGCGAGATGCGCTTGCCGACCGCAAACAGGCCGAGCAGGAGCGCCTCGCGGCGGCGCTGCGGGCCAATTTGAGCCGGCGCAAGGCGCAGAGCCGGGATCGCCGAAAGAATCAAGCCGTGGGAGAAACGCTGGAAGGCGCGCCCGCCGGTGGAGCGCGAGACGTCGCTCAAGGCGGCAATCCAGCTGAAAAAGACTGATTCAGCGCGCGCAATGTTCCAACGGGGTTGGAAAATGGGGGATTGATGGATCGCATTCGCATCGTCGGCGGCCAAACGCTGAACGGCGTCATTCAAATTTCGGGCGCCAAGAACGCGGCCTTGCCGCTGATGATCGCTTCTCTGCTCACCGCGGAGACTTTGACTCTCGACAACGTTCCAAACCTCGCCGACGTCAGCATGCTGCTGCGCATTCTCGGCCATCACGGCGTCGATCATTCCATCGACGGCCGGCGATTCGGCGCCGCGCCAAATGCCAGCCGCCCGATTCATCTGACCGCCCGCGACATCGTGGATACGATGGCCCCTTACGAACTCGTCTCGAAAATGCGGGCGAGCTTCTGGGTCATCGCGCCATTGCTCGCCCGTATGGGAGAGGCCAAGGTTTCGCTGCCCGGCGGCTGCGCCATCGGCACGCGGCCGGTTGATCTCCTCATCATGGCGTTGGAAAAGCTTGGCGCGAGCTTAGAGATCGAAGCCGGCTACGTTCACGCCAAGGCGCCTAAGGGCCTCAAGGGCGCGACGATCGATTTTCCTAAAGTGACGGTCGGGGGCACGCATACGGCGCTGATGGCGGCCTCGCTCGCGCATGGCCACACTCTGCTCGTCAACGCGGCGCGCGAACCGGAGATCGTCGATCTGGCTGATTGTCTCATCAAGATGGGCGCGAAGATCAAAGGCGCCGGACAGTCGCTCGTCGAGATCGAGGGCGTCGGCAGCCTTAACGGCGCGAGCCATCGCGTCCTGCCCGATCGGATCGAAGCCGGAACCTACGCCATTGCCGCGGCCATGGCCGGCGGCGACGTCATGCTGGAAGGCGCCGAGGCCGGCCTTCTCCAGAGCGCGCTCGACGCCATCGAGCAGGCGGGCGCCAATGTCGCCGTGACGAATGAAGGAATAAGGGTCCGGCGCAATGGCGCGGGGATCATGCCGGTCGACATCACCACCGCGCCCTTTCCGGGTTTTCCGACCGATCTGCAGGCGCAGTTCATGGCCTTGATGACAAAGGCTAAGGGCAGCTCCAAAATCACCGAGACAATTTTTGAAAATCGCTTCATGCATGTGCAGGAGCTGGCGCGCCTTGGCGCCCATATCAAGCTCGACGGCGACGTCGCCCTGGTCGAGGGCGTCGAGCACCTTCAGGGCGCCCCTGTCATGGCGACCGATCTGCGCGCTTCAGTGTCGCTGGTCATAGCCGCGCTGGCGGCGGAAGGCGAGACCATGGTGAATCGCGTCTACCATCTTGATCGTGGCTTCGAGCATCTCGAGAACAAGCTCGGCGGCTGCGGCGCGATGATCGAGCGTCTGTCGAATCCGGCTTGACGCCGGACCGTTCGCAACCCAGATGCTTAGATAATACATCCACGGGATATTTCGATGAGCGAGACCGCGGCGCTTCAGCAGCTTCGCCTGGTCGCATTCGACCAGGAAGATCTCGAAGTCATATCGGCCAATCTGCAGGATGCTCTCGTGCAGGTCGGCGACATGGCGTTTCTCGCCGACTCTAAGCAGTTCGCTTTTCTTGCGGCGCGTTTCGATTGGGTGAAGGCTGCGACGGGCTGCTTGGAGCGTTGCCGCACAGGGCTCCATTTCGAGCGCGTTCTGAAGGTGTCGTGCGCGGGCTTCGCGCAGCGCGACAAAACGCGTATCCTGAACCTGCTCAGCATCGGCTTCAGGGAGACCGCCGCGCCGGGCGGCGAGATTGATCTCATCTTTTCAGGCGGCTGCGCGCTCCGGCTCCAGGTGGAATGCCTCGAAGCGCGTCTGCGCGACCGCGATGAGCGTTGGAAGGCGAAGGCGCTGCCTGGCCATCCCTGCAATCAGGAACCCCGTTCTGAGTGAACATTGCCGCCGGGGTTTCGAGCGCCAGCGGGTTGCGGCGCGGCGGACTTGCCCCTACTCTGGCCGCCATGTTCGAAAGTCTTTTTCAATCCTTTGAGGATCAGGCCGACGCCTCACAAACGTTGGCTCGGGTGGCGGCGCTGCGCGCCCAATTGCGGCGCCTCGGCCTCGACGGGTTTATCGTTCCGCGGGCTGATCGGCATCAGAACGAATATGTCGATTCATCAGAAGAGCGGCTCGCATGGCTGTCCGGCTTCACCGGCTCGGCGGGACTTGCCGTCGTTCTGCGCGATCGGGCCGCGGTTTTCGTCGATGGCCGCTATACGCTTGCGGTGATGGATCAGGTCGATCTCTCCGTTTTCGAGCCGGTCGCGTTGGCCAAGGCGACGCCGTCGGCATGGCTCGAAGAGAATCTGCGTCGCGGCTCCCGGATAGGCTACGACCCCTGGCTCCATACGCCGGGCCAGGTCGAGCGTTTCGCCAAGGCGGTTGAGGCGGCGGGCGGCGCCTTGATCCCAGTCGAACGCAATCCCATTGACGTCATCTGGGCGGACCGGCCCGCGCCGCCGCTCGGCAAGATCACTCTACATGCGCGCAAGCATGCCGGCGAGACGGCGGCGCGAAAACTTGCCCGCGTAGCGGCGGTTCTCGCAGGTAATGATCTCCTCGTCGTAAGCGATCCGCACTCCGTCGCCTGGGTTTTCAATATTCGCGGCCAGGACGTTTCGCACACGCCTTTGCCGCTTGCCCACGCGCTGATTTTCAAGACTGGCAAGCCGCGCCTCTACGTGGATGCGCGCAAGCTTGGCGAGAAGCTGCGCGGAACGCTCTCCCAACTCGCCGATCTGAAAGAGCCGCGGCATCTCGAACATGATCTCGAGGAGCTTGGCCGCAAAGGCAAGAAGGTGTTGTTCGACGCGGCGACGGCGTCGTCCAGGCTGGTCGGAATCGTCAAGGCCGCGGGTGGGGTCTGCGACATCGGCTCCGATCCCATCGCGCTGATGAAAGCCCGCAAGAACGCCGCCGAGATTGCCGGCGCGCGCGCGGCGCACATAAGGGATGGCGTAGCCTTTGTGCGCTTTCTGCATTGGTTTGCGCAAAATGCGCCCGCGGGGAAGCTTACGGAGATTGATGCGGCGCAAGCGCTTGAAACGTTCCGGCGCGAAACCGGCAAGCTGAAGGATGTGTCCTTTCCCTCCATCGCCGCCGCGGGCGCGAACGCCGCCATTCCGCATTATCGCGTTACGATCAAAACCAATGCGCGCATCCGTAATGGCATTTTCCTGATCGATTCAGGCGGCCAGTACGAAGACGGCACGACGGACATCACGCGCACGCTCGCGGTCGGGCGTCCCACCGCCAAGATGCGCGACCGCTTTACGCGCGTCCTCAAGGGTCATATCGCGATCGCGCGCGCGGTCTTCCCCAAAGGCACGTCGGGCGCGCAGATCGACGCTTTGGCGCGGCTGCCCCTGTGGCGCGCGGGCCTCGATTTTGACCATGGCACAGGGCATGGCGTCGGCTCCTATCTGTCCGTGCATGAGGGGCCGCAGCGCATCTCAAAGCTCGGTTCGACGCCCCTTGAGCCTGGGATGATTTTGTCGGACGAGCCCGGCTATTATTGCGCCGGGCATTGGGGCATCCGCATCGAGAATCTCGTCGTCGTCGAGCCGAGAAGCATCAATGGCGCCGAACTCGAAATGAACGGATTTGAAACCCTGACGCTGGCCCCGATCGACCTCGAGCTGATCGAACCGAACCTTCTCGACGCGGACGAGATTGCTTGGCTCAACGCCTATCATGCGCGCGTGCGGCATGAGCTTTCGCCGCTGCTCGAGCCGGGCGCGCGGCGCTGGCTGGCCAAAGCGACAAAGCGGATATGACGCCTTTCATTTCAAATTGACAGCAACGGCTTTTTCTTCATCTGTTCCAGATCCAAATGCGCCGCGCCCTTTCCGCTTGACGCTCCAGATATCCTTTTCATCGAGACGCTCCACATCATGTCCGACCTGAACGAACTCCAGACGACGATCCTTGCTGAAATCGCGGCCGCCCCTGACGAGGCGGCGCTTGATGCTGTGAGGGTGTCGGCTCTCGGCAAGAAGGGCTCGATTTCGGCGCTGCTTTCGGGACTTGGGAAGATGACGCCGGAGGCGCGCAAGAGCGAAGGGGCGGCGATCAACAGCCTCAAGGACAGCGTCAATGCGGCGCTGGCGGAGCGGCGCGCGGTGCTGAAAGAGGCGGCGCTCGAGGCGCGGCTCAAGACCGAGACGATCGACGTCACTTTGCCGGCGCCGGCGCAAGGCGTCGCGCTCGGCCGCATCCATCCGGTGACGCAGGTGATGGATGAGCTCGCCGAGATCTTCGCCGACATGGGATTTGCGATTGCCGAAGGGCCGGATATCGAGAGCGACGATTATAATTTCACAAAGTTGAACTTTCCGCCGGACCACCCCGCGCGGGACATGCACGACACGTTCTTCTTCAATCCCGACAAGGACGGCAATCGCAGGGTTTTGCGCACCCATACGAGCCCGGTCCAGGTGCGCACCATGCTGACGCAAAAGCCGCCGATCCGCGTCATTTGCCCCGGGCGCACATACCGCTGTGATTCCGACCAGACCCACACGCCGATGTTTCATCAGGTCGAGGGTCTCGTCATCGACCGCTCCGCCAATCTTGGCCATCTGAAATGGATTCTCGAAGAATTCCTCAAGGCGTTCTTTGAAGTGCCCGAGGTGAAGATGCGCTTCCGGCCGAGCTATTTCCCTTTCACCGAGCCTTCGATGGAGGCCGACGTCCAATGTTCGCGCAAGGGCGGAGAAGTGCGCTTTGGAGAGGGCGAGGATTGGCTCGAAATCCTCGGCTGCGGCATGGTGCACCCCAATGTCCTGCGCAATTGCGGCCTTGATCCCGACGTTTATCAGGGCTTTGCATGGGGCATCGGCATCGACCGCCTCGCCATGCTGAAATATGGCATGCCGGACCTGCGCGCCTTCTTTGAGGCGGACGTGCGATGGCTGAAGCATTACGGCTTCCGGCCGCTCGATCTTCCGACATTGGCTGGCGGTTTGAGCGGTTGAGGCGCCGTATTTCGCGCCAAGGTTTCAATAACGCCGGAGCGATCGCCTGAGACGCGGAGCCAAGCGCCATCGAAACGCACGCCTAAAAATCGCTCGCGATGCCCTTCACCTCCCAATCGCCGTAGCGGACCGGCTCGGGGCCGTCGCGGCCATTGATTTCCCTGGGCCGCTCCGCGCTTTCCCGCGCTTTGGCGCGGCGGCGTTCCTCCGCCTCGGCAAGGGCGCGGCGGGCGGCGGCGGGCAGATCGATCGCGGAAGCCGCTGCGCCGCCGTCGGTCTTCTCTTCAGTGCTCATCCATTTTTCCCCAGATTTTTGCATCAAAGGCGTGTTTACGCTTTTAGAAGCTTTTGGATTGGGACAAAAGCCCGCGCGAAATCTTGCCGGCCATGATATAAGAGCAGCGATTCAAGGCACATCTGGCAAAACCCTGATCCCAGTCATCAAAAAGCCCCCTGGCGGAGCATGAGTTTGAACGCACCTCCGCGCCGGCCCGATCGACAACGCAACCGCAAAGGCGCGCTCAATCGGCCGGGTCAAAGTGGGTACGCCGACGCTTCGAGACTCGAAGCCGAGCAGCATCCGGGCTTGCCGGCGCGCATCGCCGCGGCCGCCATTCTCAATGATATCGTCGGCAAATCCCATTCACTCGAAGAATGTTTTTCGCCGGGCGCGATTCCCGCTCGGCTCGGCGGCCTCGACGCGCGCGATGTGGCGCTTGCGCGTTCGATCGTCACCGTTGCGCTGCGCCGGCTCGGCACCATCCGGGCGGCGCTGGGCGAACTTTTGGACAAGGCCCTGCCGCGTCAGGTCTCCTATCTCGAGTGGACGCTGATCGCCGCTGCGGCGCAGATTCTCTTCCTCGATGTGCCCGATCACGCGGCGGTCGATCTCGCGGTGCGCGCGACGCGCCTTGAGACGAAAAGCGCCCCCTTCGCGGGGGTCGTCAATGGCGTCCTGCGTAATCTCGCGCGGGGCCGGGACCAGATTTTGGCGAAGAGCGATCCGCTCGAGGATGACACGCCGCCCTGGCTCGCCGCGCGCTGGCGCAAGATCTATGGCGAGGAGCTGGCGCGCGCCATCGCGAGCGCCAATCGCGACGAGCCGACCCTCGATGTCACCGTGAAATCCGATCCCGCGCTTTGGGCGGAACGGCTCGGCGGCGTGGTTCTGCCCACGGGCTCCGTTCGACTGACCACGCATGCCGCCATTACGGAACTACCCGGATATGCGGATGGCGAATGGTGGGTGCAGGATGCGGCCGCGGCATTGCCGGCGCGCCTGCTCGGCGCCAGCCCCGGCATGCGGATCGCCGATTTTTGCGCGGCGCCCGGCGGCAAAGCCGCGCAGCTCGCGGCGGCGGGCGCGACGGTCACGGCGATCGACCGCTCGGCGGAACGGCTGAAGCGTCTTGCCGCCAATTTTGCGCGGCTCAATCTCCATGCCGACATCATGGTCGCCGACATCGCCGGCCTCAAGGCGCCGCCCTTCGATGCGGTCCTGCTCGATGCGCCATGCCTTGCGACCGGAACGATCCGGCGTCATCCTGACATCGCCTGGATCAAGAAGGCGACCGACGTCGCGACGCTCGCCGCGGTGCAATCGCGTATGCTCGACAAGGCGGTGGAGCTCGTGAAACCGGGCGGCGTGATCGTCTATTGCACCTGTTCCCTCGAGCCCGAGGAAGGCGAGCTGCAGATCTCCGCGCTGCTTCGACGTAATCCCGATGTCCTCCGGTCGCCGATTTTGCCGGGCGAGGTCGGCGAGGTCGCCGGGGTCATCAACCAAAATGGTGAATTGCGGACCTTGCCCTCGCATCTTCCCGCCGATGATCCGAGACTGTCCGGCCTTGACGGGTTTTTCGCGGCCCGATTGATGCGGCGTGGTTAATAAAGCCGAGAGGATTTTCACGGATAAGTTAACCTTGTGAGGAGTTTTCCGGTTTCAGCGAATCGGCAAATTTCTCTAACTGTCTGTTTTATCGCATTTTCCTGGCGCAAGCGGCACCTGCTTCGCGTGAAAATGCTTCTGGCGCCGATCGTCGTCGTGAAAGCGAGCGCCGCGTGCGGGATCGTTACGGCTCGGGTAGCCAGGAAGTCGAGGAGTTAAGACCTGTGGCCGGCGCGATTTTAAAGGATCGGCTGCATGTCGCGGGTCTTCTTGCCGCGCGCGGCGCGAGCGCCCTCTGGCGTTTGTCGATGGCGCCCTGGCGTCTCATGACCGGATTGCGTCAGCGCCCGCCCGAACGTTTGCTGATCGCGCCGCAGGACATCCGAACCAGCGACCCGACCCTCGCGGCTGATATTTATGCGGGCTATTTCGCTTTTGGCGGCAAGATCGTCAACGCGCATGGGCGCTCCCCCTTCGAGCTCGAACCGCGATCGGAAGCCTGGGCGCGGGCGCTTTCGAGTTTTAGCTGGTTGCGCCATTTGCGCGCCGCCGATACGGCGATCGCCAAGGCCAATGCGCGCGCCCTCGTCGAGGATTTTCTCACCGCCTCAGGCAAGCCGGGTCACGGGCCGGCGTGGGAGCCGCGCACCGCCGCGCGCCGCCTCCTGTCGTGGCTATCGCAATCGCCGATCATTCTGCACGGCGCCGACCGCGTCTTCTACCGCCGCTTCATGAAAAACATCGGGCGCACCGAGCAGTTTCTCGAGCGCAAACTGGCCGAGGGCCTTGCCGGAGAGGATCGCCTCATCGTCGCCGTCGCCCTTGTCGAATTGGGCCTTTGCGCCGAAGGCGCCGGCAAGCTGCTGCAGCGGAGCACGAGGCTGCTTGCCGAAGAGTTGCAGCGCCAGATTCTTCCCGATGGTGGGCATGTCAGCCGCAATCCGCAGATTCTCATCGACCTTCTGCTCGATCTGTTGCCGTTGCGGCAGACCTATGCCGCACGCGGCGTGCAGCCGCCATCGCAGCTCCTCAACGCCATCGACCGCATGATGCCCATGCTAAGGCTTTTCCGGCATGGCGACGGCACGCTCGCCCTGTTCAACGGCATGGGCGTTACGCCGCCGGAACAGCTTGCGACGGTGCTTGCCTATGACGACGTCCGCGCCCGCGCTCTCACCAACGCGCCGCACTCGGGCTATCAGCGCCTTGAGATGCAGGACGCCATCGTCATCGTGGACGCCGGCCGGCCGCCGCCGCCGATTTTTTCGACGCGCGCTCATGCGGGCTGCGCGTCCTTCGAGTTTTCCGTCGGCGCGCAGCGTCTCGTCCTGAATTGCGGTTCGCCGGACGCCAACCGCGCCGCGGCGCAGGAAGCCGCGCGCATGACGGCCGCGCATTCGACCCTCGTCGTCGATGACACCTCCTCGTGCCGTTTCGCCTTTCACGTCGGCCTGCGCAAATGGCTCGGCGACGAGATCGTCTCAGGGCCGGATCCGGTGGACGTCGAGCGCCGCGACGAGGTGTCTGGCTCAACGCTCGTCATCCAGCATAATGGCTATGAGCCGCGCTTTGGGCTCGTCCATCAGCGCCGCCTCGCCTTGCACAGGGACGGCAAATGGCTCGACGGCGCGGATCGCATGCGCGCCGCTGGCCCGGCCGGCTCGATGGAGCGGCGTCCCTTCGCCTTGCGCTTTCATATCCATCCCAATGTACGGTTGAAACGCGTGCGCGAAGGTCACGCCGTCCTTTGCGTGCTGCCAAACGGCAGGCGCTGGCTGTTCGAGACCTTATGGATGGCCGAAATCGAGGAGAGCATTTTCTTCGCGGCGCCCGATGGTCCTCGCGCCTGCGCCCAGATCGTCATCGAGGGCGAGACGGAAGACGATCTTGAGATCGCCTGGAGCTTTCGCCAGCTCGAGAAGAAAAAGCGCGATGCGGCGCCGGAAGGCTGATGCGCCGCCGTTCGCGATCCTTTAATGCGCAAAGCGCCGCGTCGCCTTCACCCAATCCTTCGCTCGCTGCTCCGGATCGGTGTTGAGGGTGATGTCGGTCACCACCGCCGCGCTGTCGGCTCCTGCTTCTAGAACTCCGGCCGCGCGCTCGAGCGTCACGCCGCCAATGCCGACGAGGGGGATTGCGCCGATGCGCTTCTTCCATTCGCCAAGCCGGGCGAGGCCCTGCGGCGCGAAAGGCATCTTCTTCAAAATCGTCGGATAGACCGGCCCCAGCGCAATATAATCCGGCTCTGTTTCAAGCGCGCGAAAAAGCTCGGCCTCGTCATGCGTCGAAACGCCGATCCTTATCCCGGCGCGTCGAATGGCCGGCAGGTCGGCCGTGTCGAGGTCGCTTTGGCCGAGATGAATAAAGTCGCAGCCAGCGTCGATGGCATGACGCCAATAATCATTGACGACGAGCTGCGCGCCCGCTGTTTCGCACAGCGCCCTGGCTTTACGGATTTCCGCGCTCAAAATATCGTCGGGCGCGTCCTTGACGCGCAGTTGCACGAGCCGTACGCCGCAGGGCAGAAGCCTTGCGATCCAGTCCGAGCTGTCGACGATCATATAAAAGGGATCAAGCACGCGCGAGATCCGTGAAGGCGCGCCCGATCACAGGGGTCGAGGGCGCCGCCATATCGCGAGGCTGCATCGGATCGGCGCGATAGGCCATGCGTCCGGCCTCGACCGCGAGAGCGAAGGCCCGCGCAATAGTGGCGGGATCGCCGGCCTTGGCGATGGCGGTATTGAGCAAAATCGCGTCATAGCCAAGCTCCATCGCCGCCGCCGCATGGGATGGCGCGCCAATGCCGGCGTCGACGATCAGCGGAACTTGCGGAAAATGCGCCCTCAAGGCGCGCAGGCCATAAGGATTGTTGAGGCCGCGCCCGGTTCCGATCGGCGCGCCCCACGGCATCAGCACCTCGCAGCCGGCGCGGAGCAGCTTTTCGGCGACGACAAGATCCTCGGTCGTATAAGGAAACACCTGAAAGCCGTCGCGGCTCAAAATGGCCGCCGCCTCGACGAGGCCGAAAACATCAGGCTGCAGCGTGTCTTCTTCGCCGATGACCTCCAGTTTGATCCAGGGCGTGTTGAACACTTCGCGCGCCATCTCTGCCGTCGTCACAGCCTCTTTCACAGTGCGGCAGCCGGCGGTATTCGGCAGCACGCGCACGCCGAGCTGGCGGATCAGCGCCCAGAAATTTTCGCCCGCGCGGCTTGATCCCGATTCACGCCGCAGCGAGACGGTGACGATCTCGGTCTTCGCCTGCGCGATCGCGTCGCTGAGAATCGCGGGGGAAGGATATTGCGCTGTCCCGACGATGAGCCGAGAGGCAAACGAAACGCCGTAAAGGCTGAGCGCGTCGGCGTCCATATCAGCCTCCCTGCCGTGGGCTGACGATTTCGATTTTGTCGCCCTCTTTCAATCTGGTCTGCGAGCGGTCGGTCCTGCGCACAAAATTCTGGTTGAGCGCCGTTGCAACATGATGATCGTCATAATCAAGTTCGCGCAGCAGGGCGGCGAGCGTGTCGGCGGCGGCCTCAAGCCTCTTGCCGTTGACTTCTATTTGCATCCAACTCCTCCGCGAGGCTGGCGCCGTGGAGAGCGACATCAACGACCCGTCGCGCCAGCGCGGGCGCCAGCAAGAACCCGTGCCGATAGAGGCCATTGAGGGTGATCATATTGTCGTTGACGCCGATGCGCGGCAGATTGTCGGCGAAAGCGGGACGGACGCCGGCGCCGGTCTCGATGATTTCCGCTTCCGCGAAGGCCGGATGCACGGCATAGGCGGCGCCCAGAAGCTCCAGCATCGCGCGCGCGGTGATTCGGCCAGCCTCGTCGTTCTCGATCATCGTCGCGCCGATCATGAAGCGCCCGTCGCCGCGTGGCACGATATAGACGGGATTGCGCGGATGGATCAGCCGGATCGGCCGCGTGAGTTCAACCTCACGCGTGTAAAGGACCAGCATTTCGCCCTTGACGCCGCGCAGGGCAGGCAGCGTTTTCCGCGCGTCAAACCCCCGGCAATCGACGATCCAATCGGCGTCCTTTTCGCGCAGGTCAGCCTCGACGCCATATCGCAAAGTCACATTGTCCATTGCGTCAAGACGCGCGGCGAGCGCCGCCGTCGCCGCGCGTGGATCGAGATGAGCCTCACGCGGAAAATACAGCGCCTCGTCGAAACGGCCTTCAAGGTCCGGCTCGAGCGCCGCGATCGCCGCCGCGCCGATCCGCTCATATTCGCGCGTCCGGCGCGCAAAGCGCGTCAGCTCCGGCCGGTCGCGGCTGGGAGCGATGACAAGGGAGCCATGCGTCTCTGCGACCGGCACGGTCCCGGTCCAGTAGCGCAGCGATTCGACGCCGAGATCGACGACGAGCGGCTCGGCGCTTTCCGCCTCGCACCAGGGCGCGATCATGCCGCCCGCAAGATAGGAACAGCCGAGCCCTGGCCCCTCGCGCCGCTCAATAAGCTCGACGCGGCAGCCGGCGCGGGCAAATTCATAGGCGGCCGTCAGCCCGGCGACGCCCGCGCCAATGATTTTTACGCGCAAGCTCATGCGCGCCTCCAGAAGAGGAGGGCGGCCGAGCGGAGGACTCTATTGGGAGAGAATTTCAAAGGTTCACCATCCCTACGCCAGTGCGAGCTGGATCAGGTTCGAAGGGTCGCCGGGCCGCTCATTCAAGCGTTGCCAGCCTCTCAGCCCCCTGACGGGGATCCCCTAGGTTTGCGCGACCATAGGTAAGCGCGCGCGAGCCAGGCGTCAAGCGCTTGGGCTCGATCACGGCAGTTGCTCGGCGTGTGAGTTCCTGATATGTTCTCAACATCGCGTTGGGGATATTATACTTGCCGTAGTAACAGCGGGGCGCTAGCATGAGCGCCGCCGCCGGAGAGACTAGGGGACGCGACTGCAATTCAACCCGGCAGGCTTTGGAGCCTGTCGGAGATGCTAAAGCTAAATGGGCGACCCTTTATAGTAGCCGTGATGAGTTTAAAGGAATTGTCGTCGGCGCTTACGATGTATGTCGCCACTAGCCGCGACCCCATCAATGGCAAACACGAGATAATTTCGGAGCAAGAAAACAATGACGCCTTGAAACACTGTCGCGCTTTGCGAGAGTCATGCATCATTTTAGGGGCAAATATAACGCGAATAGCTGTAGATCGGATGATCGTTAGATTAGAGCCCGGACCCGTATCGATTCGCGATTTGAATAAGCTCATTGATGATATAACCGGACGTTTAGAAGACGAGTTTTTTTCAATAAATTTGTTGGTTCTAGAGCAAACCACCCAAACTTATTTCGGCTCGGACGGCGGCCTGTTTGGACCTGATGTAAGCGCCAACTTTCCTGCGCTGACTGAGGATATTGCAGAAGCTGGAAATTGTTTAGCTCTATCGCGTCACACTGCAGCTGTTTTCCACCTTATGAGAGTTATGGAGGTGGGCGTGCAACGATTGGGCGACCTATTACACATTAGCCTGCCGTCTACAAAAAATTGGCAAAATATACTGGATGAGGTGAACAAGGCGATAAAGGCTCTTCCTCCGAAAGAGAGGTTGACTAAGCAATACGCTGAAAGCGCTGCTCACCTCTATAACGTCAAGCTTGGATGGAGAAACGAGGTCATGCACCCAAAACAAACGTATACGGAGGAGGAGGCCGTCAACGTATTTAATGCGTGTCGCGCATTTATGCGCGACTTGGCGGGGCTGGTCTCCGAGACGGCCTCTTAGCGGGCACGATTTTTTCGAACGCGCGTTCGAATGTCTCGCCCGTATTCTCAACGTCAAGCTTCCGGGCGGTTTCTATAAACCGCTCGGATTGCTCTTGGTCGGCCAACTTAGGCTTTGGTTTCGCCTTTGGTTTTTCGACTTTTGCCATAGGGTCTTTCAGTCATGAGCCGTTTGATAAGCGAGCCTCTTTCCGACGATGCCCTTCAAGGCGTGGTCAGCAAGTGCAACATCATTGATACCAAGCTTAATACGGTTCAAATAACGAAAATCAAATTCGGCCAGATAGCGGTGCAAATGCCGCGCGCCGCAATGCTGATAGACGCCTTTCATGCGGCGTTTGAAGATGCTGTAGAAGCCTTCCACCGTGTTTGTGGTGACAACGCCGCGCCCGTATTCGCCAAGACGATGGTTGACGGTGTCGTGGCTGGCAAACGCCTTGCCAATCGACTTATAGCGGGTCGCCTCATCGGTCATGATCGCAGTTGCGCAAGCGATGTTAGCCTTCACGATCGGCTCTATGTCGGCGTCGACCACGCTGATTCCATCAACATGGAAGCTGCGCGAAGAACCACCACGCTCCACAAGGGGGAGCACAACATTGCGGAAGTTATAGCCTTTGAAAGAAGCGTCTTTCAGAGCGCGTTCCTGCTTGCCGATAACGGTTTCGTCGATCTCAACGGTCGCGCCTTCGCCGCCCATCGGCGCAAGGCCTCTGCCCTGCATCGCGAGACGAATGCGGTGCGACATAAACCAAGCGGTTTTCAGGGTCACGCCAAGGGTGCGGTGAAGCTGGTTAGAGCTAATCCCCTTTTTGCTCGCTGTCATGAGATGTATTGCTTGCAACCACAGGCGCAACGGAACGTGGCTAGACTCAAAAATGGTCCCAACCTTCACGGTAAACGGCTTGCGACATTCGTTGCATTGGCGGACGCCGATGCGAGTAGATTTGCCAGCCATCAATTTCATCCGCGACGCATCGGCGTTGCCGCAGTGAGCGCAAACCGGACCAGTCGGCCAAACGCGCGACTCAACGTAGGCGTAGGCGGCGCGCTCATCGTGGAAGTGTTTGTCAGAGAGAGAGGACGACATGACGGCTAACTCCTCAATGGAATCAACCTGCTCCGATCAATATACTACGTCAAGTATAATATCGCCCATCGCGTCGTACGGACAGAAGCTTTCTGCCGCTCTTGCGGCTGCGTTTAAGGCGGGATCCTGTGCAATCTGTGGATAGACCGGCCGATGCCATAGGCCGCCGATTCTGCACGCCTATGATAGCCGCCGCCCGCGCTACCATTCACGAAAGGCCCGCGTGAAAAAGAACGTCTTCACCATCGCGCCGAGCGCGCCCTTTCTGAAGACCTTCGCCAAGGCCTTCCTTGATGGCGAGGTCGTCGAAGGGTTTTCCAGAAAACTTGGGCCGTTGGCGCTCGCGGAAGCGACCATTTATGTGCCGACGCGCCGCGCCGCGCGCGCGCTGACGGACGAGTTTTCCCGCGCGGTCGGCGCCAGCGCGACCTTGCTGCCGAATATCCTGCCGCTCGGCGCGCTGGAGGAGACCGAGACGAGCCTCATCTTCGAGGAGGGCGCCGGCGACGAACTCGGCCAGCCGCTCGATCTGCCTCTGGCGATGGGCGACATCGCGCGGCGCATGCAGCTTTCAGAGCTGATCCTGTCCTGGGCGCGGGCCCTGCGCCACGCCATCGTGCGCGTCGATGCGCAAGGCGGTTATGTGGTCGACGCGCGGGAGTCTTTTCTCGTCGCGACCACCGCCGCCGACGCCTGGCATCTGTCCGGCGAACTGGCGGGGCTCATTGATGAACTGATCATTGAGGACATCAACTGGGAAAGGCTCGATCCCCTGGTGCTGCCGGAGTTCGATCCCTATTGGCGCATCACGCTCGATTTCCTGAATATCGCGATCAAGGGATGGCCGAAAATTCTGGATGAGCGCGGGCTCGTCGACAAGGCGAGGCGCCAGGTCGCGCTGATCGAAAAGCAAAGCATAAAATTGCGCGAGGGACGGTGGCAGGGACCGGTCGTTGCGATCGGCTCGACGGGATCCAATCGGGCGACGGCGCGTCTCCTCAAAGCCATCGCTGAATCGCCCAAAGGCGCGGTCGTGCTGCCGGGCCTTGATCTCGACCTCGATGACGCCGCCTTCGCGCTGATTGGCGGAGAGGGCGAGCATGAGGCCGCCTTCACCCATCCGCAGGCGGCGATGAGCCGGCTTTTGCGCACGCTGCAGCTCTCCCGCGCGGAGGTCGCGCCGCTTGGCGAGACATCGGTCGGTCAGCGCCTCAGGGAGCAATTCCTGTCGCAGGCTCTGCGCCCCGCCGAGGCCACGGATGAATGGATTGCCTATCGCGGCCGGATCGACCGCGTCATGCTCGACGAGGCGCTAGCGGGCGTCAGCCTGATCGAAGCCGCCGACGAACGCGAGGAGGCGCTGGGCCTCGCCATCGCCATGCGCGAGGTTTTGGAGGCGCCCGGGCAAACGGCGGCGCTGGTGACGCCGGACCGCGAATTGGCGCGCCGCGTCACGGCCGAATTGCTGCGCTGGGGCGTTGCGGTCGATGATTCCGGTGGCGATCCTTTGAGCGCGAGCCCTGCGGGCGTTCTGGCGCGGCTCGCCATCGCCTGCGCCGCCGAGGACATGAGCGCGGCGAGCCTTGCGGCGCTGCTGGCCCATCCCGGAGTGCGTCTTGGATTCTTGCGCGATGACATCGGGCGTCTGTCTTCCCTCTTCGAAATCGGCGTCTTGCGCTCCAGCGCGGCGGGCGAGCGAGACGCTCGCGTCGTCGCTGATCCGGCGCGCGCGATTGCTATGGCGCGGGCGGAGGCGAGGGATCGTTTCGCTCATCCGGCCAAACGGCGCATTTCCGCGCCCGAATGGGAGATTCTTGAGGATCTGCTGCGCCGCCTCGCCGCGGCCTTCGCACCGGCGCTCGCCCTTGAAGGTGAGCACGATCTCAAAAGCTGGATCAGCGCGCATCGGGCGGCGATCGCAGCGATCACGGCCGGGGAGGACGCGCGAACGAGCGGCGAGGATGTCGGAGCGCTCGACGCCCTCTTCGATGAACTGTCAGCAAACGCGACGGCCGGCATGCGCTTCGACGCCGAATCTTACGGCTTCTTCTTCGCGGCTGTGGCGCGCGACGTCAGGCTGCGCGGACCGCAAAAGGCGCATCCGCGATTGAAGATTCTCGGCCTTCTCGAAGCGCGCCTGATGGACGCTGATCTGATGCTGCTCGGCGGCCTCGACGAGACAGTCTGGCCGCCGCAGGCGCGCGCCGACGCCTTTCTCAACCGGCCGATGCGCGCGGCGCTGGGCCTGACGCCGCCCGAGCGCAAGCTCGGCCAGACGGCGCATGATTTTACGCAAGGTTTTGCGCGGGCAAGGGTGATCCTAAGCCGCGCGCAAAAGCGCGGCGGCGCGCCGACCGTCGCGTCGCGTTTCCTGCAGCGGCTTGCGGCGCTGGGCGATGAGAGCTGGCGCGGCTGCGTCTTGCGGGGACAGGTCTATGTCGATCTTGCGCGCGCGATCGACCGCCCCCTCGCGCCCGCGCCGCCGATCAGGCGGCCGGCGCCAAGACCGCCCCTCGAGCTGCGTCCTTCGAGCCTCAGCGTCACCAAGATCGAGACCTTGCGGCGCGACCCTTATGCGCTCTATGCCGAAAGAATCCTCGAACTTGCCGAATTGGCGCCGATCGGGCGCGCCGCCGGGCCGGCCGAGACCGGCAGCGCCATTCACGCCGCATTGGAGCTTTTTGTCAAAGCCCATGCCAGCGGAAAACTGCCCACGGGGGCGCGCGACGAGCTTCGCCAGCTCTTGCGCGACGGACTGAAGGATCAACTGGATGATCCAGATTTTCGTGGCTTCGCCTGGCCGCGTCTTGAAAAGATGATCGACTTTTATCTTCGCTTTGAGGCGGGGCGGCGGGACAGCGTTCAGCAAATCAGAAGCGAAATCCCGGGCAAGCTCGAACTGACGCTCGGCGATGGGTCGCCTTTCATCCTGACCGCGCGGGCGGATCGCATCGAGTTGGCCGAGGACGGCTCGATAACGCTCATTGATTATAAAACAGGGACGCCGCCGGGGACCAAAGAGATTCTGGTCGGCTTTGCGCCGCAGCTCACGCTGGAGGCGGCGATGGCCCGCCGCGGCGCATTTGATCTTCCGCCCGATCGAGACGCGATTTTTGGCCTCTACCTGAAACTCGGCGGCGCGGATGGCGGCGAGATCAAGCCGGTCGATTTCGCGCGGGAAAAGACAACCTTCATGGACGTGGCGGACGATCACTTTGCCGCGCTCATCGCTTTGCTGACCCAGTTCCGCGATCCGGCGACGCCCTATCCGGCGCGCCCGTTCCCCAAATTCGCCAAGAGCTATAACGCCTATGATCATCTGGCGCGGGTCAAGGAATGGTCGCTGAGCGGCGAGACGGAGAGCGGCGCATAATGGCTCTCGCCAACATCCCTCTGCACACGCTGGAAAAGCAGCGTCAGGCCTCAGATCCCGGCGCTTCCGTGTGGGTCTCCGCCAACGCCGGCTCCGGCAAGACGCATGTGCTCGCCCAGCGCGTCGTGCGGCTGCTGTTGCAAGGCGCGCCGCCCTCGAAAATACTCTGCCTGACCTTCACCAAGGCGGCGGCGGCGAATATGGCGACGCGCGTCTTCGATACTCTGGCGCTGTGGACGCGGCTCGACGACGCGGACCTGCGCAAATCAATCATCGCGACCGGCGCGCCAGACCCCGGCGCGCGGGAAAGAGTCGCGGCGCGAAAACTCTTTGCGCGTACGGTCGAGACGCCGGGCGGCCTGAAAATCCAGACCATTCACGCCTTCTGCGAAAGGCTGCTTCATCTCTTTCCGTTCGAGGCGAACGCGCCCGCGCGTTTCGAGGTCGCCGATGAGATGGGGCAGGCCGAACTGTTGCAGCGCGCCCGGCGCGAGGTGTTGGATCACGCATCCCGCGATGACGCGGCGCTCGCGGTCATGCTTTCGCGCGTGACGGAGGATTGCTCGGGGCAGGGATTCGAAACCCTCGTCAAGGAGGCGATGCGCCATCGCGCCATGTCCCGCGCGTCCTGGCCGCAGAATCATGAGTCCAGTCTTCGCAAGGCTTTGGGGCTGGCCGCGGGGCGGGACGTCGCCGCGATCAGGCGGCAGATGATCGAGGACGGCATCACTCCGGCGCGATGGCGCGAGATCGCCACATTTCTCGAAGCAGGCGGCGCAACAGACCGCAAGAGGGCGGCGTTGTTCCGGCAAGCGGCCGCGCATCGGGCGGATGGAGACGCCGAATCTTGCCTTGGCTCTTATCTTTCGATTTTCTTCAAGGACGATGACGAGCGATATGTCAGCCTCCTCACCAAGGCTTTGGCGAAACAGCGGCCGGACATCGAGGCCGGGTTTTATGCCGAGCAGGAGCGGCTCGAGGTTCTGCGCGCCGAACAGAAAGCCGCCGCCACCGTGGAGCGCTCAGTCGCGCTGGCTCTCCTCGTTGATGCGATCTTCCAGCGCTATGAGGCGATGAAGGCCGCGCGCGGCATCCTCGACTTCGATGATCTCGTGTCGAAGACGCTGGCGCTGCTCGAACGGTCCGAGGCGGCATGGGTGCTTTATAAGCTCGACGCCGGAATCGACCATATTCTCGTCGATGAGGCGCAGGACACGAGCGCCGCGCAGTGGCGGATTCTCGAGCGGCTGACGGGCGACTTCGCGGTCGGCGCGGGCAGCGCGACAAGCGCCCGGACTTTCTTCGCCGTCGGGGACGAAAAGCAGTCGATCTTTTCATTCCAGGGCGCGGCGCCGCATATGTTCGGCGAGATGCGGCAGAAATTCGAGCGTAAATTCACCGCCGGAGCGGAGACCTTCGCGCATGTGCGGTTGACGCAATCTTTTCGCTCGGCGCCCGGCGTGCTGGCGGCCGTCGACAAAGTGTTTGCTCCGCCCGCCCATCAAAATGGGCTTGTCGCTGATCTCGACGTCTGGATGCCGCATGAAGCCTTGAAGGAAAAGCTTCCGGGCCTCGTCGAGATCTGGCCGCCGGTTGGCGTCGAGGCGCGCGAGAGCGCGCGCGACTGGAGGCTGCCGCTCGACATTCTGGACGAGGTGGACCCGGCAAGCCTTATTGCGCAGCGCGTCGCGCAAAAGATCGCCGGTCTTATTGCCGAGGGGTCGGGAGAGTGTGTTTACGACAGCGCGGGCGGCGGCGCGCGTCCTGTCCGCGCGGGCGATATTCTCATTTTGGTGCGAACGCGCGGCGCCTTTTTCGACGCGGTGATTCGAGCGCTTAAGCAGAATGGCGTGCCTGTCGCCGGCGCCGACCGGCTTGAGCTTGCCGAACATATCGCTGTGCTTGACCTTGTCGCGGCGGGGCGCGCGGCGCTTCTGCCCGAGGACGACCTGAACCTTGCCGCGGTTTTGAAATCGCCGCTGATCGGCTTTGACGATGACGATCTTTTAGCGCTCGCCCCGCGCCGCCCGGCGAGTCTTTTCGAGGCGCTCAAAGCCTCGCGCAAGGAAAAATGCGAGGCGGCGGGGCAAAAGCTTGACCTTTGGCGCAGCCGCGCCGCGCAGAATCCTTTCGCCTTCTATTCCAGTCTGCTCTGCGAGGATGGCGGGCGGCGCGCGATGGAGGCGCGGCTTGGCCCGGAGGCGGCCGACGCCATTGACGAATTTTTGCGCCTCGCTCTCGCCCATGAGGCGGAGGCGGCGCCTTCGCTTTCAGGCTTTCTGTCCGACTTCGAGGCGGTGGAGCGTTCGATCAAGCGCGATATGGAGAGCGGGGCCGACGTCGTGCGCGTCATGACCGTTCACGCGGCGAAAGGGCTTGAGGCCAAAATCGTCTTTTTGCCGGATACTTGCGGCGCGCCGTCGCCGCGCCATGATCCGAACATTTTTGTGGTTGGGGCCGGACCCTCCGCCGCAATCGCCTGGTCGCCGCGCAAGGCGGCCGATTGCCAGGCTGTGGCGCTCGCGCGGGAAAATATGCGCGGCGCAGGACAGGATGAATATCGGCGCCTTCTTTACGTCGCCCTGACGCGGGCCGAGGAGCGGCTCTATATCGCGGGGTTTCATGGCTCGAGAGGGCGCGCTCAAGGCTGCTGGGGCGAGATGATCGACGCGGCGCTTGCGAATGATCCGGATATCGAAAGCGCCCCGGCGTTCTGGAACGCGGATGAGAGCATCCTTCGTCTCGTCTCGAAAGGCGGTTATCCCGCCTCCCTTGTTTCGCGGGCGCCCCCCGCCGCCGCGGCGTCCCCGCCGGACTGGCTCTGGCGGCGCGTCGATCCGGTGATGGAGCCGGCGCCGCCAATTCGGCCGTCGAGCGCGCTCGCATCGGCCGATCGCTGGGTTGACTCTTCTCTGACGCCGGCTCGGCGGGAGGCTTTGCGTCTCGGCTCCTTGACGCATGTGCTGCTGCAATATCTGCCCGATCTTCCGCCTGAGAGTCGCTCAAGGGCGGGGCTGGCGTTTCTCGGGGCGAGAGCCGGCGATCTCGATGCGCCGACGCGAGAAGATCTTCTCAAGGCGGCGCTCGCGGTGATCGGCGCGCCGGAGCTTGCGCCCCTGTTTGGCCCCCAATCAAGGGCCGAGGTCGCGGTTTCGGGCAAGATCGCCCTTCCGCGCGAAAAATCGATCGAGATCATAGGGCGGATCGACCGCCTGGGGATTGCGGGGGATGACGTGCTTGTGGCGGATTTCAAGACCGGCGCGCCTTGCGCCACCGCCGACATCCCGGCGCGCTATCTGACGCAAATGGCGCTGTATCGCGCCGTGCTGGCGCCGCTCTGGCCGGCCAAACGCCTGCGCATGCTGCTGATCTGGACCGATGGGCCTCTTGTCGCGACCCTCGACGACGCTTTGCTCGACGGGGCTCTCGCGGCGGTGGCGTAAGGCGCGTTTGTGATCATCATATCTATTTGTTCTGACAAAAGAGTCAGCTAAAGCGCCAGGGAATCGGCGCGGCAAAAAGCGCGCACCGACGAGGGCGCCTTGACGCAAGAGCCGAGCCTTCTTACTTTCGAAATGAAACGCAGGTGGAATTTCTCCGCGCAGAATGATGAGAGCAGCCCATGTCGACCGTCAAAGTCACCGATGCGAATTTTAAAAGCGATGTGGTTGGCGCCGGCGGCCCGGTCGTAGTGGATTTCTGGGCCGAATGGTGCGGCCCCTGTAAAATGATCGGCCCGGCTCTGGAAGAAATCGCCGACGAATTAGAGGGCAAGGTGACGATCGCCAAGCTCAATGTCGACGAGAATCCGGGCACCGCGGGCGCTTATGGCATTCGCAGCATTCCGACTTTGTTGCTGTTCAAGGAAGGAAAGCTCGCCTCGACCAAGGTCGGCGCGGCGCCGAAGGGCGAACTCAAGAGATGGATATCCGAGGCTATCTGAGCTTTCCAATTCGCGCCATTTTGTGCGCCGGTTTATAATGAAAGGACCCCGCAGGGGTCCTTTTTGCTTGGGACAAGAATGGCTTACGCAGTCAAAGAGCTGTTCTTGACGCTCCAGGGCGAGGGCGCTCAGGCCGGGCGCGCCGCCGTATTCTGCCGCTTTGTCGGCTGCAATCTGTGGTCTGGCCGCGAAAAGGACCGCGTCGAGGCGACCTGCAGCTTTTGCGACACCGATTTTGTCGGAACCGATGGGGAGGGCGGCGGCTCTTTCGCGCGCCCCGAGGCGCTTGCGGCCGCGATCGAGGCGGCCTGGCGCGGCGGAACCGGCGATCGTTTCGTCGTCTTTACTGGCGGCGAGCCTTTGCTGCAACTCGACGAGGCGCTGATCGAGGCGGCCCATGCGCGCGGTTTTGAGGTCGCGGTCGAGACCAACGGGACGCTGGAGCCGCCGCGCGGCGTCGACTGGCTATGCGTCAGTCCCAAGGCGGGCGCGGCGCTGACGGTAACGCGCGGATCTGAACTGAAGCTGGTGTTTCCTCAAGCGGATTTGCCGCCCGATGCGCTGAGCGGGCTTGATTTCGCGCATTTCTGGCTGCAACCCATGGATGGCGCTGATGTCGCGGCGAATACGGCCGCGGCGATCGCCTATTGTCTTTCGCATCCGCATTGGCGCCTCAGTGTCCAGACTCACAAGCTGATCGGCATTCCATGAAGATTTCGGCATGAAAATCACGCAGGCGTTTCATTTCGAGGCGGCGCACAGGCTGCCGCATGTCGGCGAAAAACATCGTTGCTACCGGCTGCATGGCCATTCCTACCGCGTTGAGGTGAACCTTGAGGGCGCCGTCGACCAAAAAAGCGGGTTTGTCGTCGATTTCTTCGATATAGAGGCGGCGTTCGGGCCGCTGCTGGAACGGCTCGACCATCATTACCTCAATGAGATCGAGGGGCTTGAGAATCCGACGGCGGAATTGATCGCGGTCTGGATTTTCGATCGCATCAAACCGAAGCTACCGCAGCTCGCCGGCGTCAAAGTGTTCGAGACGCCGGATTGCTGGGCTGACTATGATGGGGCTTGACGGCCCCATCAGCTCGCGCGCGTCGCTTAATTGGATTTTTGCCGGCGCATCGCGCTCGGGTTCTGCCGAGGCGTCGGTCGAAGCCTATTGCGGCGGCGTTCCGTTCAGCGCCAGCACCTCGCCTGCCAGATAAAGGCTGCCGGCGATGAGGATGCGCGGCGGCAAGCGCCATTCGCGCGCCGAGAGGAAGCGAAGCGCCAGTTCGATGCTTTCGCAGGCCGCGGCGGGGATGCCGACTTCATTGGCGGCGAGGGCGACGTCCCGCGCGGGTTTGCCGTAGAGTTCCGCCTCGACGGGAACAGCCAGCGCTTCCTGCGCAATGCCCTTGAAGGAGCGCAGGAACGCGGCGGTGTCCTTGGTCGTCAGCGTGCCGCAAATAATGATCAGCGGCCGTTCTGTCCGGTCCTCGAAATCGGCCATGGCTTCGGCTAGCGCGCGACCGCCGTCTTCATTATGGCCGCCGTCGAGCCAGATCTCGGCGCCGAAGGGCGCAATTTCACAGACGCGTCCTTTCACCATATTTTGCAGGCGCGCCGGCCACTCGACCTGGGTCAGGCCGCGCTCAAAAGCTTGCGGATCGAGGTCCGGTTCGACGCAGCGCAGGGCAGCGATGGCGGTTGCGGCATTCTGCTGCTGGTGGCGGCCGAGAAGCCGCGGCAGCGGCAGGTCGAGCAGGCCGCGCTCGTCTTCGAAAATAAAGCGGCCTTGTTCTTCCCGAGCCGAAAAATCGCGCGCCGCAATGAATGCCGGCGCGCCGACGCGCGCCGCCTCAAGCTGAAGCGCCTTGAGCGCCTCATCCTGTTGCGCGCTCAAAATTGCCGGAACGCCCGGCTTGAAGATGCCCGCCTTTTCGAAAGCGATCTTCGCGAGCGTATCGCCAAGATATTCCGTGTGATCGATCGAAATTGACGTGACCACGGTCGCTTTCGGGGGCGGGATGACATTGGTGGCGTCGCCTCTGCCGCCAAGGCCGACCTCGAGAAGCAGATAGTCAGCCGGCGCTTCACTGAAAATCTTGAAGGCGGCCGCGGTCGTAAACTCGAAAAAGGTGATCGGCGCGCCCGCGTTGACCTCTTCGCAATAGCTCAGCGCCGCGAACAGCGTGGCGTCGCTGACCAGTCTGCCGCCGCCCTTCGCCCCGAGCCGGATGCGCTCATGAAACCGCACGAGATGCGGCGAGGTGTAGACGTGAACGCGCTTGCCCGCGGCCTCGAGGATCGCCCGCATGAAGGCGATCGTCGAGCCTTTGCCATTGGTGCCGGCGACATGAATGACGGTAGGAAGCTTCTGCTCCGGCGACCCGATGGCGGCGAGCAGCCGCTCCATGCGCCCGAGCGTCAGCTCGATGTCTTTGCGATGCAACAGGAACAGGCGAGCCAGAAGGGCGTCGAGGGGGGTCATGGTTCGCGTGTTCCGGCTTGCGTCAGGCGGCTCGCTCAACGAGCGGGGTGCGCGTCAAAAGGGAGCAAACGCGGGCGAGGGTCGCGCGCATATCCTGACGCTGCACGACCATGTCGATCATGCCATGCGCTTCAAGATATTCCGCGCGCTGAAAACCTTCCGGCAGCCGTTCGCGAATGGTCTGCTCGATGACGCGCGGCCCGGCGAAACCGATGACGGCGCCGGGTTCGGCGATGTGGACGTCGCCTAGCATGGCGTAGGACGCGGTGACGCCGCCCGTCGTCGGATTGGTCAGCACCACGATATAGGGCAGGTTGGCCTTGCGCAGCCGCTGCACGGCGATGGTCGTGCGCGGCATCTGCATCAGGGAAAAGATGCCCTCCTGCATCCGCGCGCCGCCGGAGGCGGTGAATATGATGAAGGGCGCGCGCCGCTCGAGCGCCGTCATCATGCCCGTGATGATAGCCTCGCCGGCCGCCATGCCGAGCGATCCGGCGAGAAAATCGAAGTCCTGAATGGCGACGACGACCTCCATCCCTTCGAGACGCCCGCTCGCGAGCTTCACGGCGTCCTGCGCCTCGGTCTTGGCGCGATATTCCTTGAGCCGGTCGGTATAGCGTTTGACGTCGCGGAATTTCAGCGGATCGAGCGGCACGTCCGGCGTCGCGAGCTCTTCATAGACGCCGCCGTCGAACAGATTGTTGAGGCGGGCCTTCGGCCTGAGGCGCATGTGATAGCCAGATCCCGGCACAACGAAAAGATTGGCCTCGAGATCTTTATGGAACACCAGTTCGCCGCTTTCCGGGCATTTGACCCAGAGATTTTCGGGCGTTTCCCGGCGCAGGAAGGATCTGACCTTCGGCGGGACGACGTTTGAAATCCAGTTCATGCAAGTTCCTGATGCAGCGGGCTCTTGGCGTTCCCGGCCTGTCGATCCGGCCAAGGCTGGCGCCTATTTACGGGCTTCGGGGCCTGTTTGCGACAGAAATATGCAAACGTGACGCTGACCGGCTTTGACCGGGCCGGCCTATGCTCTCGCCGGCGCGGCCTGACGGACGCCTTTTGCGATGTCGGCGATAAGCTCCGCGACCGCCGGGACGGTCCGGGGCGTCGCTTTGCCCGCGGCGTCGAGCGAGGCGCGCAGCGCCTCGACGATGGCCGAGCCGACAACCACGCCATCGGCATGGGCGGCGATCGCCGCGGCGGTTTGCGCCGACTTGACGCCGAAGCCGACCGCGACCGGCAGGCTCGTATGGCGCTTGATTCGCTCGACCGCCGCCGCCGTCTGACTGAAATCGGGGGTCGCGGCCCCTGTCGTGCCGGTGATCGAGACATAATAGACAAAGCCGGACGTATTTGCGAGAACCGCCGGCAGCCGCGCCGCGTCGGTCGTCGGCGTTGCGAGGCGGATGAAATTCAGCCCGGCTTTGAGCGCCGGCAGGCACAGCTCGGCGTCCTCCTCCGGCGGCAGGTCGACGACGATGAGGCCGTCGACGCCGGCTATCTTCGCGTCATGCAGGAATGCTTCGACGCCGTGGACATAGATCGGATTGTAATAGCCCATGAGGACGATCGGCGTTGTTTGATCGCCGGCGCGGAAATCCGCGACGAGGCGCAGGGTTTTGATCAGCGTCGTTCCCGCCGCCAAAGCGCGCAGCCCCGCGGCCTGGATCGCGGGACCGTCGGCCATCGGGTCCGTGAATGGCATGCCGACCTCGATCACATCCGCGCCCGCCTTGGGAAGGGCCTTCAGAATCTCGAGACTGGTCGCAATATCCGGGTCGCCCGCCATGACGAATGCGGCGAGCGCGGCTCGGCCCTCTTTGGCGAGGTCCGCGAAACGGCGGTCAATGCGTGTTGGCGAAGAGTCTGACATCGGCTGTTGGACCATGAGCGGAAAGCGCCGCGCGGCGCGAACGCTGGCCAATAGAGGATTTTTCGGGCGGGGGGAAGGGTTTTGGGGCCGGGAGCAAAAAGCGGGCAAGCGGGCAGACCGCCTTATCCCTCGACCGCGCTCATCCGTTGGATCTCGTTTTCCCTTGCGGCGCGGCAGAGCCGTGACGCCTTGGACCCGCATCTGCTAAGCTCGCGTAAGCTAACGCCCGCGCGCCTAGAGAGAGAGCATGACGCCAGAGAACGCGCCACACCCATCCCGAAACCGCTAACCCATGCTCCGGCGCGCGCTCTCCCGCGTCAGTGGCGCTTTGGCGACCTTGTTCATCGTCATCGCGCTGGCGTTCTTTCTGATGCGGCTCGCGCCGGGCGGTCCATTCGATTCCGCGCGGCCTCTTGATCCGGCGATCGCGCAAAATCTCCGCCATATCTACAGGCTCGATCTGCCTCTTGCGCAACAGTTCCTCGTTTATCTCCAAAGCCTTGCGCGCGGCGATTTCGGGCCGAGCTTTCACTGGCGCGATTTTTCGGTCAATGAGCTGTTTGCGCACGCGTTGCCGATTTCGATGCGGCTCGGCGCGGAGGCCGTGATCGCCGCGCTTTTGATCGGCGGCGCGCTCGGGATCGCAGGCGCATCGAGCGGCGGCTGGCGCGCAAAGCTTGGCGCGCGGGCGGTCGACGTCGCCGCCCTCATCGGCGTCGTGCTGCCGCCCTTCGTCGTCGCGCCGCTTCTGCAACTTTTCTTCGGTCTCACGCTGCATGCGCTGCCGGTCGGCGGCTGGAACGATGGGGCGTGGCAAAATCAGCTGCTTCCCGTCGCGACTCTCGCCTTGCCGCAAATCGCGGTCATCGCGCGGCTGATGCAGACCGCGCTGCGCGACGCCCTTGCCGAGCCGCATATCCGCACGCTTCGCGCCTTTGGCCTGCCCGCGCGCCATATTTACGCCCACGCGCTCCGCGCCGCGATTTTGCCGACGCTCTCCTATCTCGGCCTCGCCGCCGCCAATATCCTGACCGGCTCGGTGATCGTCGAGACCATTTTCGGCATTCCCGGCATGGGACGCTACTTCGTCGATGGCGCGCTCGGCCGCGATTACACCCTTGTCATGGGAACGGTCGTCGTCGTCGCCGCGCTCGTCATCTTTTTCAATCTGATCGTCGACCTGATCTACAGCTGGCTCGATCCAAGAGTCGCGGACGCGCGCGCGCCATGAACGAGGCTTTGCCATCTTTGCGTTCCGACGCCGCGACGGCGAAGAGCATCCCGCGGAGCCTCGCACTGTTGGCGCTGATCGCGTTTTGCTGCGTCTTTGGCCCGCTCGTTTCGCCACATCCTTTCGATCGCGTCTATCCTGATTATGTTCTCGCCGCGCCGTCGCTCTCGGCGCATCCGACTGCCGAGGAGGCGCGCCTTGGGGTCGAGGACCTCGCTCAGCGCATGGGAGCCCATATCGCGTCCATGCAACAGAACGGCGGTCAGCTCGACGTCCTGCTGGAGGCCGGGCGGCGGGTTGATCCGCAAACTCTCGATGTCTTTGCAAGTTCGGACCTTTTCGGCCGGCCCAAAGTCGCCGAGAGCAAGGACGATGGCCGAAAGCTGCGCCTCGAGATCCCGTTGCGGCATAGTCTCTTCCTGTTCGGGACCGACGCCAATGGCCGCGATCTTCTGACGCGAACGCTGATCGCTGGCCGCGTCTCGCTCGCCGTCGGCCTGCTCGCCTCCTTTGTCGCTCTCGTCATCGGGGTCGCCTATGGCGCCATCGCCGGCTACGCGGGCGGGCGCATCGACGCCGTGATGATGCGCGTCGTTGAAATCATCTACGCGCTGCCTTTCATCTTTTTCGTCATCGTTCTCGTGATGCTCTTTGGTCGCCATTTCGTGCTCATCTTTGTCGCGATCGGCGCGGTCGAATGGCTCGACATGGCGCGCATCGCGCGCGGCCAGACGCTGTCCCTCAAGCGCCGCGAATATGTGATCGCGGCGCAAGCTCTGGGCGCGAGCGCGCCGGCCATCATCTGGCGCCATATTCTGCCCAACGCCGCCGGACCCATCACCGCTTATCTGACGCTGCTCGTGCCGCGCGTCATTCTGCTCGAAAGCTTCATCTCTTTTCTGGGGCTCGGCATGCAGGAGCCTATGGCGAGCTGGGGCGTGCTGATTGCCGACGGCGCCCGCAATATCCAGGGCGCGATCCATCTCCTGATAGTTCCGGCGGCGTTTCTCGGCGCGACGCTCGGCGCCCTGCAGAGCCTCGGCCAGTCGCTGGAAGAAAGGTTTGCCGGCAATTTCAGGGCGGGAGACGCGCCGGAATGAGCCCTCAGCCGCCGATCCTCGCATTTCGCGATCTTTGCGTCGCCTATGGCGCGAGGCGGGTCGTCGATCATGTCAGTTTTTCGCTTCGCCGGGGCGAGGTCGCGGCTATCGTCGGCCAATCCGGCTCCGGCAAGAGCCAGAGCGTCCTTGCCGCGCTAAAGCTTCTTCCGCCTGGCGCGGTCGCTGCCGGCTCGGTCATGTTCGACGGGGTCAATCTGCTCGCCCTTTCCGAAAGGCGGTTGAACGCCATTCGCGGCCGCCGCATCGCGATGATTTTTCAGGAACCCATGTCTTCGCTCGATCCGCTCTTTTCGGTCGGCTCGCAGATTGTCGCGATTCTGCGCTTTCAGGCCGAACTGTCCGCCAGGGCGGCGAATTTGCGCGCGGAGGAGTTGCTGGCGCTCGTCGGCATTGAAGAGCCAAAGCTGCGGCTTCGCGCCTATCCGCATCAATTATCCGGCGGCCAGCGCCAGCGCGTCGCCATAGCGATGGCGATTGCCTGCGACCCGGAGGTGCTGATCGCCGATGAGCCGACGACGGCGCTCGACGTGACCGTCGCCGCGCGCATCCTCGATCTTCTCGCTGAATTGCAGCAAAGGCTTGGGCTCGCGATGATTTTCATCAGCCATGACCTTGGCCTTGTGCGCCGCTTCGCCAGCAGCGTTCACGTCATGGCCGCGGGCTCGATCGTCGAGAGCGGCCCCGCGCGGGAGGTTTTCGCGCGCCCGCGCCACCGCGTCACGCAGGAGCTTCTGTCCGCGGCGCCGGTCTTGCGCCTTGGACCGCAAGGAGCGGCGCCCGAAATTCTGCATGCGGAAAACATCAAAGTCGTCTACCGCCTGCGCGGCGGCTGGCTGGCCAAATCCAGAGAGATCAAGGCAGTGGATGGCGTCAGCCTCAGCCTCGGCCGAGGCCGCACCCTTGGAATCGTCGGCGAATCGGGTTCAGGCAAATCGACGCTTGCGAGGGCTCTGCTCAAGCTCGTCCCCGCGAGCGGAACCATTCGTTTCGAGGGCCGCGATCTTGGCGCGCTCGACGCCGCCGGAGTGCGTTCGCTGCGGCGCTCCATGCAGATGGTGTTTCAGGATCCTTACGGGGCGCTGTCGCCGCGGATGAGAGTCGCCGACATCGTCACTGAGGGATTGCGCGTGCATGAGCCAAATCTCACCTGCCGCGAGCGCGACGAGAGGGCGGCGGCCGCGCTTGAGGAAGTGCGGCTCGATCCGAACGCCAGGCGCCTGCCGCCGCGCGCCTTCTCCGGCGGCCAGAGGCAGCGCATCGCCATCGCGCGCGCGATCATTTTGCGGCCCCGTCTTCTCGTGCTCGACGAGCCGACATCGGCGCTGGATCGGACCGTCCAATATGAGATATTGAGGCTCCTGCAGGATTTGCAGGCGGCGCACGGCCTCGCCTTTGTGCTGATCAGCCATGATCTTGCCGCGGTCCGCGCCATGGCCGACGAAATCGCCGTCATGAAGGACGGGCGCATTGTTGAGCAGGGTCCGGCGCGCGCGATTCTGGAGCATCCGCGTCATAGTTATACGCAATCGCTGATCGCGGCGGCCTTGCATTATGACGCCAGTTGATGGCGAGAATATTGCGTCGATTCCGTAGAGTTGCAGTCCTGGCTAATGTGCTATGCGAGTGTCGGAAGGATGCGCCGGCCAGCCGGCTGCCATTGCCCGGCCGTCAACATGAACTTGCAAGGTGAGACATGCTTTTTGATGGTGAGACGATCCAGGTTGAAGAGCTTGGCGAGGGCCTTGTCGAACTCCGCTTCGCGCGCAAGGGGGAGGCGGTCAACAAGCTCGATCGCCTGGCTTTTGGCGAGCTGGCGCGCGCGATCGGCGCCGTCTCGCACGCGCCCGGGCTCAAAGGCGTGCTCATTTCAAGCGGTAAGGACGCCTTCATCGTCGGCGCCGACATTTTCGAATTTGTCGAGATCTTCCGCCGCGAGGAGAAAGAGATCGCGGATTTCGTCGCCGCCAACGCCAAAATCATAACGGCGCTGAGCGATCTGCCGGCGCCGAGCGTCGCCGCCATCAACGGCCTTGCCCTTGGCGGCGGGTTCGAGGTCGCCCTTGCCGCAGACTATCGGGTGATGTCCTCCGCGGCGAAAATCGGCCAGCCGGAAGTCCATCTCGGCATTTTTCCCGGCTATGGCGGCACCGTTCGGCTGCCCCGCCTGATCGGCCTCGCGGAAAGCGCGCAATGGATCATTTCCGGCGCCCAGCAGACACCGGAAGCGGCGCTCGCGCGAGGCGCCGTCGACGCGGTGGCCAGCCCTGAGGATCTGCGCGAGGCGGCGCTGACCCAGCTCAGGAACGCTGTCGCGAATCCCGCCGAATGGCGCCGGCGGCGCGTCGACGCGGCGAAGGCGCTCTCCTTCGAGGGGCAGAACGTCCATGACTTCCTCGCCGGAGCCGAAGTGAACGCGGCGAGAGCCCTGCCGCATTACCCGGCGGCGCATGACGCCGTCGAATTGCTGGAGCTTGCAGCCGGACTCGATCGCGACGCCGCCCTTGCCCTCGAGGCGGAGCAATTCGCGAGAACGGCGCGCTCGCAGGCTGCGGCATCGCTCATCAATATTTTCATCAACGAGCAGGCGCTCAAGAAAATCATCAAGCAATACGCGAAGTCCGCGGCGCCGGTGCGTCGGGCGGCCGTTATCGGAGCCGGCGTCATGGGCGCCGGCATCGCCTATCAGAGCGCATTGCGCGGCGTGCCGACGATCTTGAAGGATGTTTCGGACAAGGCGCTCGACGCCGGCATGGCGGAAGCGCAAAAACTGCTCGCCAAGCAGGTCGAACAGGGAAGGCTTTCTCTCGATCGGGCGGATGCGATCGCCGCCGCGATCACGCCGAGCCTGACCTTCGACGGCTTTGGCTCCGTCGATGTCGTGATCGAGGCAATCGTCGAAAACATCGACATCAAGGCGGCGGTCTTCCGGCAGATTGAGGGGATCGCCTCCGCCGAAACGATCCTTGCCTCCAACACATCATCCTTGCGCATCGCCGATCTGGCGGACGGCCTGCGGCATCCCGAAAATTTCATCGGCATGCATTTCTTCAACCCGGTTCCGAAGATGGCGCTCGTCGAAGTCGTGCGCGGGCCGAAAACCTCGGAAGCCGCCGTCGCGACCATCGTTGGCTATGCCAACGCCCTCGGCAAGACGCCGATCGTCGTCGGGGACTGCCCCGGCTTCGTCGTCAATCGCGTGCTGACGCCCTATCTCATCGCGTTCCTGCACCTCGTCCGCGACGGCGTCGATTTCCACCATATCGATCGCGTCATGGAAGGATTTGGCTGGCCGATGGGGCCGGCCTATCTGATCGACGTCATCGGCCTCGATATTTCCCATCATGTCGTCGAGATCGTATCGGCCGGCTTCCCGGAGCGTATGGCGGCCTCGCATCCGTCAGCCATCGACATTCTGAAGGCCGATGGACGCCTCGGCCAAAAGAACGGCCGCGGCTTCTATCTCTACACCAGAGATCCGAAGGGCCGGCCGCGCAAGGACTCCGATCCCGCCGCGCCGGAGCTTTTGGCCGCCGGGCAGCCGCGCGGCAAAACGACGATCACGGATGCGGAAATCATCGAACGCATGATGCTGCCGCTGATCCTTGAGACCGCCCGCTGCTTTGAGGATGGCGTCGTCGGCTCCCCGGGCGAGGCGGATATGTGCCTGCTTCTCGGCCTGGGCCTGCCGCGCTATCTCGGCGGCGCGCTTAAATACGCCGATTACCTCGGCCTTCAAAATATCGTCGAACGCTCAGTGAAGTGGCGCAGCCTCGGCGAGATTTATCGGCCGAGCGAGAAATTTTCCGCGCGCGCCGCGGCGGGGAAGGGGTTTTATGAGGGGTGAGCCAGTTTCGCCCCGCTGATCTGGGTGGGAACAGGGCGGCTTTACGCTATGATTGTCGCGAACATGTCCTTACTGTTTCGCGATGGATCGCGAATTTGCGGGCGCTGAATGAGGCGGCGCGGCGCAATAAGCCTCTTCCGGTGCGCTTCGCCCTGTTTGTCATGATGTCGGCAAGGCCGATTCGCCGCCCGAACATCTGCCGGTTCACTATCGGCACATCGACCGCGGCGACCCGCGCATCAAGGCCATTTGCGATCGTTTCAAGGCGCCGCGCGACTGCCGCGACCTCGCCCTTCAGGCGCCTGCGGAATGCGAGCGCGTGCATCGGACCTCGGAAGCGCGCGCCGGACCCGTCGCCCTGATGCTGGAGCGCCTCGGCGCCTTCGACGCGCCGGACTCTTCCGCGCTTCTGATGGAAGTTTGCGCCTGCGATTATTGCGTTTACGGCGAGCGCGCGGGCGCGGCCTATCCCAAGGCGAAGCTGTTAGAGGCTGCGTTCAAGGCCTGCCGGGGCGTCGAAGCGCCGACGGGCGCCGCGGAGGCTGCGGAGGCGGCCAGAACCGCGCGCGCCGCCGCGATCGCGAAGGCGTTCGGCTCGCAACGGTGGCCGGGGGCGGGAAGTAGCAATATACCGCGACTAAGAACTATCACTGTTGGTCTTTTTCAGCTCAAATAGGCGCTCTGGCTCCTTGAACGGCTGGAGCCAACCCCACAATTCAGGGAACGTCGCGTTCTTGGGGACGGGATTGTCCGGAAGGAATTTGCATTCCAGATATTGATTCCACCACGCCTCGCCGGTTCTTCGCGGGTGTCGTGCGATCCAGGAATCATAGAAGTTGGAGTTGATTTCGTAGTGGTGAGTATGAACAAACTTGTCGAAATTCGCCAACACCTCATCTTCGTTCTGGATCGTGATGAAGCAGGTCTGTTCCATTTCCCGGTCCTTTGCCGGACCCCAGGCACCGCCCATCGCAGAAAGTGCTTCTTGATCGGATTTCGGACCACTGTAACCAAAGATTGTCACCATGAAGGTATGTTTTAATATCTCTTTGAAGGTATGCCACTCCGCCGCTATAAAATCGTTTGCGGCGTAGTTCTTCCTGCTAATGGGATAAAGCAGTGGCGCGCGCGTGAAAGGCTCTCCACAACGACTGCACCTGGAATTTGCGTTGCCGACAACTTGGTCTTTCAGGCAGTAACCAGACGCGACGTTGCCGTGAAGAAAAATCAAGCGCGGCAGGCTCAATCCGTACCCGCTCCGCTGGTAAGCTTGCAAAAGCAGCGGGTCCCAGTTGAACGTCGCAATGAAGTCCTTCTGCCGCAGCGATAAAAGAAGATGGTCGTATATGGTCGGCTCGTCCCCGATTTCGAGACCACTGAAATATTCTTCAACATGACTTTGCAGCACGTCGATCCGGTCTCGATCTCCTACATCATAGATCTCGCTGAAAATGTCCTCGAAATTCTTGTCGGGATCAATGCCCCAACCGGTCAGCAATTGGCGAAGCCCCAGCGTATCGACAAAATCTGCCATCAACGGCAGCTTTTTGCCGATCCTATCGCCATTGGGAAAAGCCGCCCTGCTAGCGCCAGCTCCTAGAACTACGAGATGGGAACGGCCTACAAAGACGTTGTCCCGCTCTTCCTTAACGGATGGAGATCGGTCATCAGTCATCCGTCACCCCTTAAATCTAAAAGGATTGAGCCGGTCCGCTCTGAGCAGAACTTGACCTGTGCAATCAATGCGCTTCGTCCCAGTTCTGCGCGGCCTTGGCGTCGACTTGCAGAGGGACCGAGAGTTGAAGCACCGGATGCGGCGCCTCGACCATGATTTTCCGCACCACCTCGATCGTCGCGTCGATCTCGTCGTCCGGCGCCTCGAACACCAGTTCGTCATGCACCTGCAGCAGCATTTGCGCGGAGAGCTTCGCGCGCTCCAGCGCCGCGTCCATGCGCGCCATGGCGCGGCGGATGATGTCGGCGGCGGACCCTTGAATCGGCGCGTTGATCGCGGCGCGCTCATTGAAGGCGCGCTCCGACGGATTTGTGGCTGTTATGCGCGGATAATGGCATTTGCGGCCGAAAATCGTCGTCACATAACCGTTTTCGCGCGCAAATTTCTTCGTCGCGTCCATATAGGCCCTGATGCCGGGGAAGCGTTCGAAATAGCGCTTGATATAAGCGCCCGCCTCCTCGCGCGGGATCGCCAGCTGATTGGCGAGGCCGAAAGCGGAGATGCCATAAATGATGCCGAAATTGATCGCCTTGGCGCGCCGGCGCACTTCGGGCGGCATGCCCTCGATCGGCACGCCGAACATTTCGGAGGCGGTCATCGCGTGAATGTCATGGCCTTCGGCGAAGGCGGCCTTCAGCTGCGGTATCTCGGCGATATGCGCGAGGAGGCGCAATTCAATCTGGGAATAATCGGCCGAAATGAGCTTATGCCCCGGCGCTGCGATAAAAGCCTTGCGGATTTTCCGTCCCGCTTCGTTGCGCACGGGAATATTTTGCAAATTCGGCTCGGAGGATGAGAGCCGCCCGGTCGTCGTCGCCGCCAGCGCGTAGGAGGTATGCACGCGGCCCGTCGAAGGATTGACGAAGCTCGGCAAAGCGTCGGTGTAGGTTGATTTCAGCTTGGAGAGCTGACGCCAGTCGAGAATGCGGGCGGCAAGCGCATTCCCTTGTTCCGCGAGGTCTTCGAGCACGCCCGCCGCTGTCGACCATGCCCCGGTCGCGGTTTTCCGCGCGCCCGGCAGGCCCATCTTGCCGAATAGAATGTCGCCGAGCTGCTTTGGCGAGCCGAGGTTGAAGCTCTCGCCGGCGAGCTCGAAAATCAGGGCCTCGAGCCGCGCCATATCCTGCGCGAATTCGCCTGAAAGCCTTGAGAGAATTGCGCGGTCGATCGAAATGCCGCGTCTTTCCATGCGCGCCAAAACCTCGATCATCGGACGCTCCAGCGTCTCGTAGACGGCGCTCATGCGCTCGGCCGCGAGGCGCGGTTTCAACACGCGCCACAGCCGCAGCGTCACATCGGCGTCCTCGGCCGAATATTCGCTCGCCCTGTCGATCGCGACCCTTGCAAAGCCGATGAAGGTGCGCCCCGAGCCCGCGACCTCGCCGAACTGGATCGGCTTATGGCCAAAGTATTTTTCGCTGAGCACATCCATGCCGTGATCGGTGCGGCCCGCGTCGAGCACATAGGAGAGCAGCATGGTGTCTTCGACCGGGCCAACGTCGATGCCGCGCTGGAAAAACACCAGCCGGTCGAACTTCATGTTTTGTGCGATTTTCAGAATGTCCGGCGCTTCCAGGAGCGGCTTCAGCCGCGCCAGAACCTCGTCCATCGGCAATTGGCCGGGCACAAGATCGCCGCCGCCAAAAAGATCGCCGGCGCCCTCGCCCCTATGGCGCAGCGGGATGTAGCAGGCGCGACCCGGCGCGGCGCAAAGGGAGATGCCGACGAGTTCGGCCTGCATCGGATCGAGCGACGAGGTTTCCGTATCGACCGCGACGACGCCGCCCTCCAGTGCTTCGGCGATGACGGCGTCGAGCCGCTCAAGGCTCATAATGGTTTCATAGCTTTTGACGTCGAATTTTTCCGCAAGCGCGCTGGACGCGCGCGCCGCCGCCAGCTCGCCCGGCCCAGTCGCGATGGCTTTTTGCGGCGCCTGTTCTCCATAGCGGGCGTTACGCTTAGGCGCCTGTTGCGCGGGGTCGGCCGCCTCGGCGCCGGGCTGGGCTGGAGCGGGGAGGGGCGCGCCGTCGCGGCCGCGCCAGCCGGCGGCGCCAGTGACTGAGGGGTCCGGCTCGATGAGCGCGGCCTCGACGCCATAGGCTTCGGCGGCGCGCTTGGTGATGGTGGTAAATTCCAGCGCTTTGAAGAAGGCGATCAGCGTCTTGCCGTCGGGCGGCTCGAGGCCGAGGTCGTCGAGAGGAACCGCGAGCGGCGCGTCGCAAACAAGAGAAACGAGCTGCTTCGACACCTTGATCAGCGCGACACTGTCGGGATCGGTCAGAATTTCGCGCCGCTTCGGCTGCTTGATCTTATCCGCGGCGGCCAGCAGAGAGTCGAGGTCGCCATATTCATTGATGAGCTGCGCCGCGGTTTTAAGGCCGATGCCGCGCGCGCCCGGCACATTGTCGGTCGAATCGCCGGCGAGCGCCTGAACGTCGATCACTTTTTCAGGCGGCACGCCGAAATAGGCGCAGACTTCCTCGAAGCCGATGCGGCGCTCCTCGCGCGAGCCTTTGGCGCCGGCCTCGCCCGAGGCCGGATCATACATTGAGACGCCGGGCCCGACGAGCTGCATCAGATCCTTGTCGGCGGAAATGATGAGAACATCCGCGCCGCGCTCCTTCGCCTGCCGGGCATAGGTCGCGATGAGATCGTCAGCCTCGAAACGGTCCTGTTCGATCGGCGGCAGGCCGAAGGCGCGCACGGCGGCGCGCATCAGCGGGAACTGGGGGATGAGATCTTCGGGCGGCTCGGAGCGGTTGCCTTTATAGGGCGGATAAATCTCCTTGCGGAAGGAGTTCTCCGACTTATCGAAAATGATCGCGAGATGAGTCGGCTTGATGCCCGCCGCGCCATCCCGCACGAACTGAAACAATTTCGTGCAGAACAGGCGAAGGGCGCCCGTAGGCAATCCATCGGAGCGGTAATTATATTTCGCATCCTGGCGAATCGACTGGAAATAGGCGCGGAAAACGAAGGATGATCCATCAACCAGGAAAACATGATCTCCGGCCTGGACGGGTCTTTGCATGGGCGACATGGGTTGCGACATCTGGGAATGAGATAAAATACAGCATAGGCGGGCGCACCGGACGGCGCTACCTCGCAGAAGGCCCGCCTCGCAATGGGCCGCGTTCAGCCCGGGATTTGGTCAAAAGGCGGCGATGCTTCTTGTGCAACCAAACAAGGCCTCGATCGTTATGGCTCCGCCGCACGATTGCCTTTCGTACGCGCAAGACGTGGTTTAAGCGAGTGACGCCCGCAGTGTAACTAAACCCTTATGAAGTATATTTCTAGGCTTGGTTGCATGTGGCCTGGCCTGGTTCTTGTCTCTGAGAGCGGACTATCGTAATCGCAAGCAAGCAAGAGCGTTCGCTCGGTCATCCCTCCTCAGGCTTCACGCCTCGTCGCGGCTCGAGCCCCTCTTGCGGCGCAAGCCCGGCTCGCGGCGCGTATCAGGGGAGCGGGGCAAGTCTCATTAGCGGCGATGATCCGCCGGCTCAAGGTTGTTGGTGAAGTTGGTCAAGCGCATGGATTTCGAGGCTGTCTTCAATTGCCTTCCCACGCCGACGATGGTCATGGACGCGAATTTCAATATCGTCGCCATGAATCAGGCCTATCTCGACGTCACAGGCCGGGACAGGGAGAGCCTCGTTGGCCTGAATGTCTTTACAGCCTTTCCCGCCGGAGGGGAAAGCCGCCGGCGGCTGCAGGAATCCTTTGAGCGCGTCCGCAATCAGGGGGTCGCCGACGCGCTCCCCGTACTTAATTATCCAATTCCGGGGAAAAATGGCCTTGAGCAGCGGTCCTGGAGCTGCACCCATGTGCCTCTGTTTGGCGCGGACGGCAAAGTCGCTTTCCTTGTGCAGAATACACAGGACATCACGGGACTTCCGCAGAAGGCGCAAGCGAGGCAGGGCGTTCCTCCGGCAAGCGAAAACTTTGCAGGGTCGCCCCATCGGCGCCTGCAAATGGTTCAGGTGCTGAACCAAACCCTTCTCGCCACCGCCCACCAGCTGGACCGCCTATTCATGCAGGCCAGCAATTTCATGTGCGTTCTGCGCGGGCCGGACCATGTTTATGAGATGGCCAACGTCGCCTTCCGGCAACTGGTCGGCGGCCGCGATATTCTCGGCAAGACCGCCCGCGAGGCGGTGCCGGAGGGGGCGAGCCAGGGCTATATCGACATCTTGGACAGGGTGTTCGCCACCGGCGAAGCTTTCGCCAACCGTAAGATGCGCGTCGTTCTGCAGAACGATAAGGGCAAGCTTCAGGAATATTTTCTCGACTTGATGTGTCAGGCGATTATCGGCGGGACCGGAGAGATCACCGGGCTGTTCGTCGAGGGCTCCGACGTCACTGAGAATGTGCGGTCCGAACAGCGTCAGTCGCTTTTGATCCGGGAGCTGCATCATCGCGTCAGAAATACGCTCGCCACCGTGCAGGGCGTGATGAACACGACTGCGAAAAGCTCCGTGACGATCGAAGAATTTCAGGCGGCTTTCGCGGGGCGCATCGGTTCGCTGGCGAAGACCCATGCCGTCATGACGGAAGAATTCGATCAGTCCGTCTCCTTCGAACATCTGCTCAACCAGGAGCTTGGCTGCTACGCGGAGGATCTTGGCGATCGCATCCGGCTACGCGGGCCGGCGGTCGATCTGCCGTCCCAGATCGCCGTTCCGCTCGGCATGGCGGTTCACGAACTGACCACCAACGCCGCCAAATATGGAGCTCTTGCCTCCGAGAATGGCCGTATCGCGGTCGACTGGAGTCTGGCCGACGGCGCCGCCGGCGCGGCGTTGCGCTGGGAATGGAGCGAGACCGATGGTCCGATCGTCAAGCCGCCGCACCGGGAGGGGTTTGGCTCGATGCTGCTGAAACGCGTGCTGTCGCAGCAGATCGGCGCTGAGGTCAATGTTGCTTTCGAGCCCGAGGGATTCCGGCTTCGAATGCTCGTTCCCCTGCGGTCGGAGCGCTAGCTTTTTTCCGCTCAAGCTTCTTCGAAGCTGGGCGACGGGGCCATGAAACAGCCGCCGCCTTCAGTCTCACGCTGGACCTGGGCTTGAACCCGGACCAGGACGGGAGGCGAAAAACATGCAGAGCATGATCGCCCTCGTGCGGGCTCGTCATGCTCCGGCGTTTTTGCTCTTTCAGCGTCGCGCCAAAAGATAGGGGGATCGGCTGCGCGTCCAGTCGATCCTGATTGCTGTTTCGGCCTGCCGCGTCCTAATGGGGCTGGGGCTGGGCCTCGTGATCCTCGTCGTGATCCTCGTTATCTTCGTGGTCGGCATGCCCGGCGAACGGGCCAAACGCGTGCGGCCTCACGCCACGCATGAGGAAGGGCAGCCGGCGCTTTTGATCATCCGTCAGGCTTTGATAGAGCGGAGCGGCGGCGTCCGCCAGCGCTTTCAAAGTCTCGCCCTTGGCGATGTCAAATTCGCTGAGCTTGCGCAGCCAGGCGATGGCGTCCGTGGGGCGAGGTTCGTCATGGGCCTTCTCGAACCGGTCGGCGGCGTTCTTTGCGCCGGCGCGCAATGCGGCTTCGACCGGCGGCCACAGCTTTTCCTGTTCCGGGGTCAGCTGCAGGCCGGCATGGAGCGCGGCGATATGGGCGTCAAAGAAAGCGGCGCGATCGGCGGGCGAAAAGCGCGCATGCGGCGGTCCTCCGCGCATGCCCATGCCCATGCCGCCGCCCATGCCCATGCCGCCGCCCATACCCATGCCCATGCCATTGCCCATTCCGGGATGAGAAGGCGGGCCTCCTGGCGGCGACTCTTGCGCGCGGACGTTCCACGCGGCGAGAGACAGACCTGAGCCGAGCAGCGCTATCATCAAAAGAGGCAGGCGCGTTTTCATTGTTTTCTCCAGTGGCTGCACAGAAATGCATTAGAGAACACTGACCGGGCGTTTCAAATGAAGCTTTCGTCATTGCGAAACGTCCATTGGCGGAAGGGATCCCGCCGTCAGCGGCGCCATCCTGCCACGACCATGTCGACGAATTATTGACGTTTGCGGCGTTTCGCCCGGCATTCAACCGGATGTTACTCCGGGCACCATATATCGGATCAAGATGGCGCGCTTGATTTAACTCAAATTCAACGGCGCCCTGCCAAACTCTTCCCTAAATTTATCGACCTGCCCATTGGGAGCGGATCACCACTATGGTCCAACCGAAGAAAACGACGTCCGCGGCCTTCGGCGACATTCTGGCCGGGCTCGACGGCCCTCAACGCGGTCCGGCGGCTCGCGTCTCCTCGGCTCCTTCGTCGGCGTCGGGCGGCCGCATGGATGTGTCCTGGATAAAGTCCGCACAGGCGCGCGCAAGGGCCGCCCAAATGGCGCAGCAGGCCGCGGAGTTAGAGAAGGAGCCCGAAAGGGCGTCTCTGAAGGAGCGCGAAAAGGGTTTTGATCCAGCTCATCGGCTGCGGCGCAATCTCGGCGGCCTTTCATGGGGCTGGCGCGGCGGATCCGACCCGCATTCTAGCTCCTATGGACCGGATTCAGTGGAGGAAGAAGCCAGCGCCAGCTCGCCTGACGCCGCCGATGCGACGCGCGCGAGCGAGGTCGCCGAAGCCACGACGGACGCCGCCATCAGCCAGCACCCGGTGCATGCGTTGCGGCGGCTGCTGAGCCAGATCCCCTGGGTTTGGCGGCGCGCCGAGCGCGCCCGCGCGACCTCGCCGGGTGCGACAGGCGCGGAAGCCGCGCCGCGGATCGAGCTGGCGCCGCCAAAAAGCGAAGACGAAGCGATCGCGGAGGAACTCGGGCTTAGCGCCGATCTCGCAATTGCCGATCTGCGACGCATCAGGCGCGAATTCGCCAAGAAGAATCACCCGGATCGATTTGAGCCGGCCTTGAGGGTTGGAGCCGCCCGCCGCATGACGATCGCCAATATGTTGATCGACGCCCATTTGAAGCAGAGGCCGCATTGAATTAGCCGGCTCCGGGCGGCAAAGGGAAAAAGGCTCGCGCAGAGGAGAAGGGCCAGACCTCGGAACGAAAGCCTTTTCAAGCGGGGCGACGCCCGCATAAGATCGCGCCGGGCTTGCCGCGGACAGAAAGCCTTACAATCCGCAGGAGAGAGTGGTGACGCAAAATCCGACGCGCGCCAATGCGCCGATGAGGCGCGCCCGATGAATGCGGCGGGAGAGCAGCGGGCGCTCTCGATTGATCTCAATTGCGACTGCGGCGAGGGGTTCGGCGCCTACGCCATGGGCGATGACGCCGCCATGCTCGATATTGTCACGAGCGCGAGCGTCGCCTGCGGCTTCCACGCCGGCGATCCGGACATTATGGCGTCGACGTTCAGGGCGGCCAAGGCCAAAGGCGTCGCCATCGGCGCACATCCGGGCTACCCCGATATTTCAGGATTTGGCCGCAGGCCCCAATCGTTCGGCCTCGATCAGATCGAGAGGCTGATCGCCTATCAGCTCGGCGCCGCGCAAGGCGTTGCGAGCTATGCGGGCCACAACCTTTCTTATGTGAAGATCCACGGCGCGTTGAGCAATCTCGCAATGACCGACCGCGACGTCGCCCGAGCGATCGTCCGCGCCATCAAATCCGTCGATCCGCGCCTTTCTTTTCTCGCCGTCGCGGGCACGCAGCTGGAGGCCGCGGGCCTCGCCGAAGGGCTTGCCGTCGCCCGCGAAATCTATGCCGATCGCGCCTATACGGACGCGGGTTTTCTGGCGCCGCGATCCTCGCCCGGCGCGGTGCTGCATGACGCTGAGGAAATCGCCGAGCGCGTTCTTTCCATGGTCATCGAGGGCGCGATCATCGCGCAATCGGGGAAACGCATCGCGGTCGGCATCGACTCCGTTTGCGTTCACGGCGATCATCGGGACGCCGTCGCGACCGCGAAAGCCGTCCGCCGGCGCCTCGAGGCGTCGGGCTTTACCCTTGCGCCTTTTGCAGCCACGTAAGAAAGCCCATGTTGAAAGAAACGCCGGCCGCCGCCGCGCCGCGCTATCTCGTCGCCGGCGAATCCGCGCTCGTCGTGGAATTTGGACAGTGTATCGACGCGTCCATCCACGAATGCGTGCTGGCGCTTGACGAGGCGATCGCGGCCGCGCGACTCGACGGCGTCCTGGAGACAGTGCCGACCTACCGCTCACTGATGATTCACTTCGATCCCAAGCGCACGTCGACGAGGGCGCTGGCGGAAGCCATCGCCCGCCTCGACGCCGTGAGCGCCCCTCGAAAGCGCAAAAGGCGTTGGCGCGTGCCGGTCTGCTATGATCCGCCCTTCGCGGAAGATCTCGGCGAGGTCAGCCAGACCCTCGCCCTGACTGCCGACGAGATCATCGCTCTACACTCCAGCGCGCTCTACCGCGTCTATATGTATGGCTTCGCGCCGGGCTTCACCTTCCTCGGCGGCCTGCCGGACGCGCTGGCGATCTCGCGCCGCGCCGCGCCAAGGCCGCCGGCGCCGCCGGGATCATTGCTCATCGCCGGAGGGCAGGCGCTGGTCGCCAGCATCGCCATGCCGACCGGCTGGTATCAGATCGGCCGGACTCCGCTTAAAATCTTTGATCCGCGCCGCGAGCCGATGTTCCTCATTGATATCGGCGATGACATCCGTTTCGAGCGGATCGACGGAATGCGCTTCGCCGAGCTGAGCCTTGCAGCGGACGATGGATCGCCCATCGCTCATTGCGACGAAGATGAAGAAGACCCGCAAGCCCCGACGGATCGCTGACATGGCTGGGCGGCTGCGCATTCTGTCGGCCGGCCCCGGCGTGACGATCCAGGATGCAGGACGGCGCGGCTTTCTGCGCTTTGGCGTCACGCCCGCTGGTCCGATGGACTGGAGCGCCTTTGAAACGGTCCTTCTTGCGCTCGGCAACGAAGATAGAGCGGCGTCGATCGAGATTTCCGTCGGGGGCCTTAGCGTGGCGGTCGAGGAGGGCGCGTTCCTGGTCGCCTTCGCAGGGGGCGCCTTCAACTGGCGCCGCGACGGCAGGCCGCTGCCCCCCGCGGCGCGGATTGTCCTGAAACCTGGCGAGATCCTTTCGGCGCAGGCCGGAAGCGAGGGGGCCTGGGCTTACCTTGGCGTCGCGGGCGGCTTCGATACTCCGGTTGAATTGGGCAGCCGTGCGACCCATGTGCGCTCCGGCGTCGGCGGTCTCGAAGGCCGGATGCTGCGCCGGGGCGATGTTCTGCCGATTGGGGCTGCCGCTGCGCCTTCGCCGGCCGAAGAAGCCGAGATTGATGCGCCCTGGCTCAACGGGTCGAAAGGGCGCTTTCGCGTTCTGGCTGGGCCGCAGGATGATTATTTCTCGAGCGAGGCGCTGGCCGCTTTCTTCAGGGAGAAATTCACCCTGACGCCTGCCGCCGACCGCATGGCCTATCGCTTCCACGGCGCGCCGGTCTCCCATGCGCGCGGCTACAATATCGTCTCGGATGGGGTTGCTCTCGGCGCCATTCAGATCGCCGGAGACGAGGCGCCGTTGATCCTGATGGCCGACCGGCAGCCGACGGGCGGTTATCCGAAGCTCGGGCATGTCATTCGAGCGGATATCGGCCGCCTCGCCCAGATGCGTCCGGGCGAAAGCTGCCGGTTCAGCATCGCGAGCCTCGATGAGGCTCTGGCGGCCCTGAGCGCGATCGAGCAGGAGATCGCAACGACCATCGCGCGCCTGCGGCCGCTGCGGAGGGAGTTGACGACAGCCCTATTGCTGGACGCCAATCTGATCGACGGCGTTGTCGACGCCCTGGACGGGCAGGGGTGACGGGCCAGACGATTTCATCGCCGGCGCCGTTGTGGGCGCGGTTCGGAACAAGTCGCGATTGAAGGGAACCGTTTCACTCGCGGCTAAGATAACGCCTTATGGCGATTTGCACAGAAAATGACGGGGAAGGCGATATTTTGTTGAAGTCGATGACGCCTGCGTCAAACCGGCGGCTTGACGTCTTAAAAGGTAGACCCTATCCCTATAGACGGGACACCCCTCCCCAACGAGGGGCGCCCATCTGTAAGGATGGCAAAAATGATAGCGTCGACTCCCGCCGTGAAACCGGCGAGGCCTTATTTTTCGTGCGGTCCTGCGTCCAAGCGTCCGGGCTGGAAGCTTGAAAACCTTGAGAACGCCCCATCGGGCCGTTCGCACCGCTCCTCCATTGGCAAATCCAAGCTGAAGCTTGCAATCGATCTCACTCGCGAGATCTTGCAGGTTCCGGCCGATTATCGCATCGGCATCATGCCGGGCTCCGACACCGGCGCCGTCGAGGCCGCCTTGTGGTCTCTTCTGGGGCAGCGCGGCGTCGACGTCGTCGCCTGGGAAGCTTTTAGCGAACATTGGGTCATTGATATCGTCGAGCATCTGCGGCTGGAAAACGCCCGCGCGATGGTCGCCGATTATGGCGAGATCGTCGATCTTTCAAGCCTCAACTTCGATCATGACGTCGTTTTCGCCTGGAACGGCACGACGTCGGGCGTTTGCGTGCAGAACGGCGATTTCATTCCCGCCGACCGCAAGGGCCTCACCATTTGCGACGCGACATCGGCCGCCTTCGGCCAGAAGCTCGACTGGGACAAGCTCGATGTCGTCACTTATTCCTGGCAGAAAGTGCTCGGCGGCGAGGCGGCTCATGGCATGCTGATCCTGAGCCCGCGCGCGGTTGAAAGGCTCGAGACCTATACGCCGCCGTGGCCCGTGCCAAAGCTGTTCCGTCTCGCCGAGAAGGGCCAGCTGATCGAAGCTATTTTCGAGGGCGAGACGATCAACACCCCGTCGATGCTCTGCGTCGAGGATTATCTCGATGCGCTGAACTGGGCGAAATCCATCGGCGGCCTCGATGCGCTGATCGCGCGCGTCAACGCCAACGCGAAGGTGATGGCTGATTGGGTTGAAAGAACGCCCTGGGTCGCCTTTCTCGCCGCTGATCCTGCGATCCGCTCGACAACCGCCGCCTGCCTCAAAATCGTCGATCCGGCGGTTGTCGCCGGCGGACCCGAGGCGGAGGCAGCGTTCTCCAGGGAGCTCGTGAGCTTCCTCGAAGCGCAGGACATCGCTTATGACATCAACTCTTACCGCGACGCGCCTCCCGGCCTGCGAATCTGGTGCGGCGCGACAGTCGACACAACCGATCTGATCGCGCTGACGCAATGGCTCGACTATGCCTACGCCAAGGCGAAGCGCGAGTTTTTCGCGAAAGCGGCCTGAACCTCGCGATCATCCGATTGCATTTGGCTCAAGGGGCGTTCTCTCTTCACGGGAGGGCGCCCATTATTTTTGCTTCTGCGCCAACGCAGGAAACGCCGCCCTTGCACCGCGGCGGCGCTCACTTCATAGAGGGCCGCCTTCACAAGCCTGCCGCCAAATCGCGCAACCCTTGCTGCCTGGCTTGAAAATGGCTTGGGAGTAGGTCCATTTGATAAATGCGCTTGGTTGAGGCGCATTGGAGAAGCCCCTTGCCGCCGCGCGTCCTGATTTCGGATTCCCTTTCGTCCGCCGCCGTCGCCATCTTCAAAGCGCGCGGCGTCGAGGTCGCGTTTGAGCCGGAGCTAGGCCGGGACAAGCACGCTCTCGCCGAGGCGATCGGCGACTTCGACGGCCTCGCGATTCGATCGACGACGAAAGTGACGTCGAAGCTGCTCGAACGCGCGACGCGCCTCAAGGTCATCGGCCGCGCCGGCATCAGCATCGACAATATCGACCTCGCGGCGGCGACCGCCAAGGGCGTCATCGTGATGAATACGCCGTTTGGCAATTCGATCACGACGGCTGAACATGCGATCGCGCTGATGTTCGCGGTGGCGCGCCATATCCCCGCCGCCGACGCCTCGACGCGCGCCGGACGATGGGAGCAGAACAAGTTTCTCGGGGTCGAAATCACCGGCAAGGTGTTGGGCCTTATCGGCTGCGGCAATGTCGGATCGATCGTCGCCGACCGCGCGATCGGGCTGCGCATGCGCGTCATCGCCTTCGACCCTTTCCTGTCGCCGGAACGCGCTTTCGATCTTGGCGTGGAGAAGGTTGAGCTTGACGATCTCCTGACGCGCGCCGATTTCGTCTCCCTGCACACTCCGGTGACGCCGCACACGAAGAACATTCTCTCGGCCGAAAATCTTGCCAGGACCAAGCCGGGCGTGATGATCATCAACAGCTGCCGCGCCGCCCTGCTCGATGAGAATGCGCTGCTCGCCCTCCTCGAGTCGGGTCATGTCGCCGGCGCGGCGCTCGACGTTCTCGAAAAGGAGCCGGCGCCGCTTCTTGGCCACCCGAATGTGGTGTGCACGCCGCATCTTGGCGCCTCGACCAAGGAGGCGCAGGAGAATGTCGCGCTGCAGATCGCCGAGCAAATGTCCGATTATCTGATGCGGGACGCTATTTCGAACGCGGTTAATTTCCCCTCGATCACCGCGGAGGAAGCGCCGAAGCTGAAGCCCTTCATCGCCCTCGCCGACCGCCTCGGCTCCTTCGCCGGGCAGCTGATCGACAGCAATATCAAGAAAGTGTCGATCACCTACGAGGGCGAAGTCGGCGAGCTCAAGATCAAGGCGCTGACGGCTTCTATGATCGCCGCGCTGCTGCGCCCACTGCTCGCCGACGTTAATGTCGTTTCCGCGCCGACGGTGGCGAAGGAGCTCGGCGTCGTGATCGATGAAGTGACAAGGGCGGCCGAGGCCGATTTCGAATCGGTCGTGACGCTTTGCGTCGAAGCTGGAGGCCGCGAGCGCTGCGTGTCCGGCACCGTCTTTAACGATGGCAAGCCACGAATCATTTCGATCAATGAAATCAAGGTCGACGCCGCGGTCGGGCCGTCGATGATCTATGTCACCAATGAAGATAAGCCGGGGTTCATCGGCCGCTTCGCCAGCATTCTTGGCAATGCCGCGATCAATATAGGGACCTTTGCGCTTGGCCGGGACCGCGAGGGCGGATCGTCGCTCGCCCTCGTCGAAGTGGACGGGCTGGTGCCGGATAAGGTGCTCGCCGAGGTCAAGCAACTGCCTGGCGTCAAAGAGGTCAAGGCGCTGCGGTTTTAAGAACGTGAGGGCCTCCGCGCCCGGTCATCCAGCTTAAAATATGATGCCGAAAGTTGCAGACTTATCGGGCCGGCGTCATGCGGTAAAACAAAGGCTTAAAGGGCGGAATGCGGCTCCGCCCGAACGCCTCGCGCTTAAGCGCCGCGCTGTGGCGGGAAAACATCGCCCAGTCGCGATTTCGCGCCGGCCGCGTTGGGCCAATTGAATTGGCTGCTCCGCTGTGCGCCATAAAGTGCATGGTCCTGTCGTCGAAAACGCGGCTTTTGCTCGGCTGCTCCGTTGGGCTTCTCGTCAGCCTGCTTGGCGCGCAACCGGCGCGCGCCGATGATTCGGCGCCTGCGCCCGACAAGAGCGCCTACAGCCTGTTCAACCCGACGCCGACGGACGCCATGCGGGCCTTCGAGCCCGAGCGCCCGGCCAAAATCCTCAATCCCTTTACCGTCGACGCAGGTCATTTCCAGATCGAAAGCGATTTTCTCTCCTACACCCACGCCAATGTCGCGGGCGCGGGCACGACGCAGTTCGAGACCACTGATCCGACGATCAAGCTCGGCCTCACGAGCTCCATTGATTTGGAACTCGATTTCTACGGCTATCTGACGTCCGCGACGCATAGCAACCAGACCGGCGGCCTTATCGCCAACGGCCATGGTTTCGGCGACACAATCATCAAGACCAAGATCAATCTTGTCGGCAATGACGGCGGAGACTTTGCGATGGCGCTCGTCCCTTTCGTTAAAGCCCCCTCCGCCGCGCCGGGTCTTGGCAATGGCGTGGTCGAAGGCGGTGTGGCGCTCCCGATGCAGATCAACCTGCCGAGCGACTTCGTTCTCGCTTTGCAGACTGAGTATGACGTCTTGAAAAACGCCAACGACAGCCAGCGCTACGCAAATCTCGTCAATATCGCCAATCTCAGCCATAGCCTGTCTTTCATCAGCAAGGATCTGAGCGCCTCCGTCGAATTCTTCTCAGCCGTCGGCACGGATCCCTTTACGCCCGCCGAGTACACCCTGGATCTTGGCCTCGCCTATTTGATCCGGCCGAACGTGCAGCTCGACGCGGGAGCCAATTTCGGCCTGACCAGGGCATCTCCGGGTCTCAATCTTTATACGGGTGTCACGACGCGTTTTTGAGTCGGCGCCGAAGGTTCGAGGACGCCTGGCGGCGCGCCGATCTTCAAATCTTGCTCGTGAGCGGCGCGTCTCACAAGCAAAAGAGCCCCGAAGTGGCTCGGCACTGATCAAATCTGGTGAAAACTTAAGCAACTTTGATCATTTGCAATGCAACGTGTCGAGCGAAAGGCCTAACTGTGGCGCTGATGTATCGCTTGACCGAGAAACGATTTCAGGATGCGATCATTCATTGAATGCTTTGCCATGATGTGCGCTTCTTAACCTTAGTCAGAGGCTTGGACTAAAGGGGAGCCGCATCCATGTCACGCCGGACGAACACTCTATCAACTCTTTGCGTGGGGGCCCTTTTGTCGGCTTCCGCGCAATTGGCCTACGCCGCCGATGTAGCGCCGGCTAAACCGCCGGCAGGATGGTGGGACACCTTTACCGTCGGCGCAGTCGTCGAGGCCGGCATAACCGTCAACCCTGATTCTCCGTCGAACGGCCTGAACTTCGGCTCTCTTTACACCGACAAAGCCAATTCACTGCTGCTCAATCAGTTTCTTTTGACGGCGGCGCGGCCGATTGATCCGACGTCGAAAGACTATGATTTCGGCTTCAAGTTCCAGGGCATGTATGGCTCGGACGCTCGCTACACTCACTTCCTGGGCGAACTCGACTACGCGATCAACAGCCGCTACCAGCTTGACGTCGTCGAAGCCAATCTTCAGGCGCATTTGCCCTGGCTGACCTCGGTATTTGCGGGTGGCATTGACGCGAAAGTCGGCCAGTTCATTTCGCTTCAGGGCGAAGAAACCATCGACCCCACCAACAACTTCTTCTATTCGCATTCCTATATCTACAACTTCGGCATCGCAGCCAAGCTGACCGGCGCCGCGTTCGTCGCGCATGTCATTCCCGAGCTCGACATTTACGCCGGCTTCAATACCGGCAATAACACAGGCTTCGGATGGCCCGGCGACAACAACGCCGGCGTTGGCTTCGAGGGCGGCATCGGCCTCAACCTGCTCGGCGGCAACCTGACTGCTCTGGCGACCACAAACATCGCCCCTCAGAATCCGGCGACGCCTCTCGGCGACGCGGCCTGCGCCTGCTACCCGAGCAACACCTTGCGCTATCTCAATGACCTCGTCGTCACCTGGAAAGCGACAGATAAACTCACCTTCGTGTTCGAAGGCAACTACGCCCATGATGACACGAACATACCAGCTGGCGGCGCCAGCGCTTATGGGGCTGCCGGATACGCCTCCTATGCCATCACCGACTGGCTGAAGCTCAACGGCCGCGCCGAGGTCTGGCGCGATAACAATAACTTTTTTGTTTCGTCGCTTGGAGCTCCCGGCAACTTCAATTTCGTCAACAGCGAGCACGGCTTCTTGAACTTCGGCGGATACCCGCCCGCTGGCGCCTTCGCTCCGGCGCCGACGACTTATCTGGAGCTGACGGCAGGCCTCAATATCAGCGCGCCGCCGATCCCAAACCTGTTTAACGTCCCGAGCGCGGCCTGGATCAAGAGCGTCATGGTGCGGCCTGAAATCCGCTACGACTCGTCCTTGAATGGCACGACGCCCTTCAATGTCGCGACGAAATCCTCCCAGTGGACCTTCGGCGGCGACATCCTCGTCAAGTTCTGAGCTCTCGGCCGGTCGCCGGCCGCGCTTCCGAAAAATCCTATAGGGCGCTCCCGCGGATATGCGGGGGCGCCCTTCTTATTGAGACAGCCGCCGCAGAATTGGCTGCGAGAGACCCTTCGTGGAGACTTGGCGGCCGTTCTCAGTGCGAAAATCAATGCAAAGCCTCAGCTCTTGGCCCATGCCGCGCCGGGGCCGGCCGCGCCTCGACGCCTTCCCGCGAACTGGCGCATGCCTTTTTGCGCGGCGGCACGGCCAATAGGGGCCCTGAGTGTGGCAGCTATGCATCTCTGGGGACGCAAATTATTTTCCTGACGCGATAAGCCATTGAATGAATCTCGCTCCTGTGCCCTTTTTGCGTTCACGCAAAGCTTGGACCGAGGGGAGCCACATTGATGTCAGGCCGGACGAATACGCTACTATCCCTTTTGGCCGGAATTCTTCTTTCGGCTTCAGCGCCAATCGCCTATGCCGCCGATCTGGCGGCGACGCCGGCGCCAGCGCCCGCGACTCCTCCGATTGACTTCGCGTTCGGAATGAAGCTCGCGAATGATTACGTGTTCCGTGGCGTCGATCAATCGAACGGCCATTTTGCGGCCCAAGGGTATGTAGAGGCCCGGCTTCTCGATTTCGCCTATCTCGGCGCATGGACGTCAAACGTCAGTTTCCCCACCGCGTATGGACTCACCAATCCCGCGGCCGAAGTCGATTTGTATGGCGGCCTGCGTCATACCTGGGGCGCCCTGACGCTGGATGTGGGCGCGCTCTATTATGAATATCCGAATCAGTCGTACCCGTTGCCCGGCCAAGTTTCGATCAATTATTACGAAGTTTATTTTAAGCCGACCTACGTCATCAATGACACCTTTACCGTTGGCGGCAATCTCTTCGTCACGAACAATTACGTCAACACGGGAGCGGGTGGGACCTATCTCAGCGGTACGCTGAAGGCAAACCTCCCGCCGCTGTTGCCCTACAAGGATATCGCGACCTACATTTCCGGCGAAGTCGGAGAAGAGTTCCTCGGAACAGCCCGGACGGGACTCGATTTACCGTCTTACACCACTTGGAATGTCGGCATCGGCGCGACGTGGAACGTGATGACGCTCGACTTGCGCTACTCGGGCAGCTCGCTGAGCCGCGGGGAGTGCACGATTGTCAGCGGCGTGCCGAACTGGTGCGGCAATCGCTTCATCGCCAGTCTTGCTATCGACACCACGCTGCTTACGCTCGGCAAATAGGCTGATGGAGCAGAGCCTCCGGTCATCGGCCTGAGGTCCTGAAGACAAAGGCCTTGATCGAGTCGAGGCGCGCATCCACACCCATGATGCTGCGGCTGACGCCGCGGCATTTGTTGTTTCGCCGGTAAGAATCGCGCCGGCTTCTTGCTGGGTCCGGGACGGCAAAGGGCCGCCACGAAGTCGTGGCGGCCCCTTTAACTATCGACCAGGCAGTGCTTTAAGCCTGCCTCAGGCGGCGACGGCGGCCGGCTGCGCCTCGATGACTTCGGCGTCGACATGGGACGCGAATTTCTCGAAATTGGCGCGGAACATATCGACCAGTTTCATCGCCTGAGCGGCGAACTCTTCTCTCGAGGCCCAGGTCTCGACCGGATTAAGTATGGACGATTCGATCCCGGCGACGGCGAGAGGCGTCGCCAGGCCAAAATAGGTGTCCCTGCGATAAGCCGCCTTCGCCAGCGAGCCGTCGAGCGCCGCGGCGAGAAGGCCGCGCGTGACCTTGATCGGCATGCGGCGGCCGACGCCATATTTACCGCCCGTCCAGCCCGTATTGACGAGCCAGCAATTCACATCGTGCCTCGCGATGAGATCGCGCAGCAGATTGCCGTAGACGCTCGGATGACGCGACATGAAGGGCGCGCCAAAGCAGGTCGAGAAGGTCGCCTGCGGCTCGCTCACGCCCTTTTCCGTTCCGGCGACCTTGGCGGTATAGCCCGACAGGAAATGATACATCGCCTGCGCCGATTCGAGTTTTGCGATCGGCGGCAGGACGCCGAAGGCGTCGCAGGTCAGCATGACGATGTTGGTCGGATGGCCGGCGCGCCCCGTCGCCGACGCATTGGCGATGAAATGGAGCGGATAGGCAATCCGCGTGTTTTCGGTCTTCGACGCATCGTCGAAGTCGGGCGCGCGCGTCTGCGGATGAAGGACGACGTTTTCCATGATCGCGCCGAAACGCTCGGTCGTGGCGAAGATTTCGGGCTCCGCCTCCCGGGACAGCTTGATCGCCTTGGCGTAGCAGCCGCCCTCGAAATTGAAGATCCCCTCGGGGCTCCAGCCATGCTCGTCGTCGCCGACGAGCGTGCGCGCGGCGTCGGCCGAAAGCGTGGTCTTGCCGGTGCCGGACAGGCCGAAGAACAAGGTCGAGGCGCCGTCCCCGCTTACATTGGCGGAGCAATGCATCGGCATGACCTCTTTGGCCGGCAGCACGAAGTTCAAATAGCTGAACACCGATTTCTTGATTTCGCCGGCATAGCTGGTGCCGCCGATCAGCACGATTTTGCGGCTGAAATCGATCGCGACGATCGTTTGCGAGCGGCATCCGTGCCGCGTCGGATCGGCCTCGAAGGAGGGAAGATCGAGGATCGTCAGATCAGCGACGAAGGACTGGATCTCCTCCCTTGATGGCCGGATCAGAAGGTTACGGATGAATAGTGAATGCCACGCATATTCGGTGATCACGCGGACATTGACCCGGTTGGCGGGCTCTGCGCCGCCGAAAAGATCCTGCGCGAAGAGATCGCGGCCAGCGGCATGCGCGAGCATATCCGCGTAAAGAACGTCGAAATGGGCTGGCGTGATGGCGCTGCTGTTGTCCCACCAGATCGTCTCTTCGGTCAGCGCGTCCCGGACGATGAATTTGTCTTTTGGCGAACGGCCGGTGTGAACGCCCGTTTCGGCGACGAGCGGGCCGTCCCTTGCGACCTTCGCCTCGCCGCGGCGAATGGATTCCTCATAAAGCTGTGGCGCCTCGAGGTTATAGGAAATGCTCTTCAAATCTTTGAGGCCGAACTTTTCGACTCCGAATGAAGGGTTAAAGAAACCGGCTTGGTTAGTCATTGTCTCTCCGCCAATTGGTCGGTGGCTCCGGGGCAAAGACGAAGAACAATCTCCGCAGCTCCCGGTGCATGAGCGAGTTGTCGAGGCAGACTAGACCAGTCTGCCCGTGGGTAACATCATACGTTTAGGCTATGACCCGGCCACTATCAAAACGCCATTTAGTGGCCCGCTCCTCAGCGCGGCCCTGGAAAGCCATGGTACAGGCCGGACGAGGACCTCTGAAGCAATCCGCGCGCCATCCCGGTGAGCTATTATAATTACAGATCGCGCGAGCGGCTTCTGCGTTTCAATGCCGGGGGTTCGTCAGAACCGTAAGCCCATTGCCGCTACCGGTTCCTCGATTTCGCCTTTGACTCCCCTCAGAGAAACGCGAGCACGGCCTCCAGCGTCGCCTCGGGGTTTTCCTCGGGCAAGAAATGGCCCCCCTGGAGCGGTTGGCCCTGCACGTTCCCGGCCCATTGGCGCCAGATATCGAGGGGCGAGCCGCCGCCGCCCAGTCCGCGCCCGCCCCAGAGAACCAGGAGCGGCGCCGTGATTTTTCTGCCGGCGGCTTCGTCGGCTTCGTCGTCGTTGCGGTCGATCGTCGCGCCGGCGCGATAATCCTCGCAGGTCGCATGAATGCGCGAGGGCTCGTTCAGCGCGGCGCGATAATGGGCGAGGGCGCGGGGATCGAAGGCGGACAGATCCTTGGCGGCGGTCCAGTTCGCGAGCGTGTAATCGACGTAAAAATTCGCGGCGGCGCCGATCAGCGTTTCCGGCAAGGGCTCCGGCTGCGCCAGAAACATCCAGTGATAGGCTTTCAACGCTTCCGCCGCATTGAGGCTCCGCCAGCGCGAGGCGGTTGGAATGATGTCGATGAGGGCGAGTTTTTCGAGGCGCTCCGGATGATCGAGCGCGAGCCTATAGCCGACGCGCGCGCCGCGATCATGCCCGAGGAGGCTGAAGCGGATATGGCCGAGTTTTTCCATCACCGCTATGGCATCCTGCGCCATCAGGCGCTTGGTATAAAGGGCGCCCTTGTCGCTGCGGGGCGCGCTGGACCAGCCGTAACCGCGCATGTCCATCAAAACGACCGAAAAGCGCTCGGCGAGCTTTGGCGCGATCCTGTGCCATTCGACATGGGTTTGCGGATAGCCATGCAGCAGCAGAAGCGGAGGGCCTTCGCCGTGCGCGCGCACGAAAAACCGCCCGGCCTCCGTAGCGACCCAATGCGTAGAAAAGCCGGGAAAAAGATCGGCGAGATCTGTCATAAGAGCGCTCCTTGCCTCTGCGCGCCGGGTCGGGGCCGCGACGCCTGCGGCCCCGCCGCACTTGACATCAGAACCGCCGGACTCCTAAACGTGTTGCATCTCAGGCCGAGCGCTGCATGTCCGTCAAGCCAAAGCTAAATGTCCTTCTTTGCGCGCCGCGCGGTTTTTGCGCTGGCGTCGTCCGTGCGATCGACGCTGTCGAAGAGGCGCTTCGCATCTATGGCGCCCCGGTCTACGTGCGCCATGAGATCGTGCACAATAAATATGTGGTTGAGACGCTGAAAGCCAAAGGCGCCATCTTCGTCGAAGAACTCGACGAAGTGCCCGACACGTCGCAGCCGGTGATTTTTTCCGCCCATGGCGTTCCAAAATCGATTCCGGTCGAGGCTTCATCGCGCAACATATTCGCCATCGACGCGACCTGTCCTTTGGTGACAAAGGTGCATCGCGAAGCCGAACTGCACCACAGGCAGGGCCGCCAGGTGCTCCTCGTCGGCCATGCGGGGCACCCGGAGGTCGTTGGCACCCTCGGCCAATTGCCGGGCGGCTCGATCGTTCTGGTGCAGACGGTCGAAGACATCGCGACATTGCAGGTCGCGGATGAAAATAATCTCGCCTATGTGACGCAGACGACGCTGTCGGTCGACGACACGCGCAACATGGTCGACGCCTTGACGCGACGGTTTCCAAATATCGTCGGGCCGCATCGCGAGGATATTTGCTATGCGACCACCAATCGCCAGGAGGCGGTGAAGCGCATCGCCCCGATCGTCGATGCGCTGATCGTCGTCGGTTCTTCGAACTCCTCGAACTCGCAGCGACTGAAGGAGGTCGCCGAGCGCTCGGGCTGCAAGCTGGCGCGTCTCGTGCTGCGGGCCGACGACGTGGAATGGGAATTATTTTCCAATATTTCTTCGCTTGGCATCACGGCGGGGGCCTCCGCGCCGGAAATCCTCGTCGAAGAAATCATGGACGCCTTCGCGCAGCGGTTTGATTTGCATGTCGAGGAAATCTCGACCGCGAATGAGGGCGTATTCTTCCCGCTGCCGCGTGAGCTGCGCCGCGCCACGGTCTAAAGCATAACGCCGAAAAGGCGCACACTTTTCGGACCCACATCATGCATCACAACTAAGGTTCAAGCTTGATGCGTTTCCGTTTGAACGCATTCTGCTCAAACGCATGATGATTCCGGTTGGAGTCCATCAAGTCGCCCGCACATCGCAGTGACAACGCTCGCAAGACATCCCTCCGCAATTCTCATCGCCGGACCGACCGCCAGCGGCAAGTCGGCGCTGGCGCTACGGCTGGCGCGCGCCATGGGCGGCGTTCTCATCAATGCCGATTCAATGCAGGTCTACCGCGATCTGCGGATTTTGACGGCGCGTCCCAGCGTCGAGGAAGAGGCTCAAGCGCCGCATCGCCTGTTCGGCGAGATCGACGCGGCGGTCAATTATTCGGTCGCTCTTTGGCTCGAGGCCGCGCGCGAGGCGCTGGGCGAAGCGCAGGCCGAAGGGCGCCTGCCGATTTTCGTCGGCGGCACGGGGCTTTATTTCAAAGCGCTGACGCAAGGGCTTTCCGCCATTCCCCCTGTGCCGGAAGAGATTAGGGCTCGTGTGCGGGCTGAGGGCGCCGCCGCCACTCCCGCCGAGCTGCACCGGCGGCTTGCCGCCTGCGACCCCGTGATGGCGGCGCGTTTACGCCCGACCGATCCGCAACGCATTTTGCGCGCGCTCGAAGTTTTTGAGGCGACGGGGCAAAGCCTTGCCGCGTTCCAGGGCCTGCGCTCGCCGCCGCTGATGGACATCACTCAGACCCGCGCCATGTTCCTCGATCCCGGCCGCGACGAGCTTAAGCGGCGGATCGGCGCGCGTTTCGACCTGATGCTTGACGCCGGCGCGCTGGAGGAGGCCGAAATCCAGCGCGGGCGCAATCTCGATTCCGCGCTGCCGCTGATGCGCGCGCATGGGCTTCGCCATCTGATCGCCTGTCTCAACGGCGAAATCGCCCTCGGCGAGGCGAGCCTTTTGGCCAAACGCGACACCTGGACCTATGCGCGGCGCCAATTCACCTTCGCACGCCATCAACTACCTGGATTTGAATGGGCGAATGAAGCCGGCGCCGAGGCTTTGGCGCTGGCGTAGCCGTGCACTCAACGCGGGTCGGCGAGACTTTCCTCATCCATGCCGGCGATGGCTCTGGCGAAATCGCGCGCCTCGAAGGCTGCTATGTCGCCGGGACCTTCGCCGATGCCGATGTAGTGGACCGGCAGCTTGAATTTCTCGGCGATGGCGACGAGGATGCCGCCGCGCGCGGTGCCGTCGAGCTTGGTCATCACGAGGCCGGTGACGCCCGCCACTTTACCGAAAATCTCGACCTGGTTCATGGCGTTCTGGCCGACGGTCGCGTCCAGCACCAAAAGCACGGCATGCGGCGCGGAGGGATCGACCTTTTTCATGACGCGGATGATTTTTTCGAGTTCGGCCATCAACTCGGCGCGATTTTGCAGGCGCCCGGCGGTATCCATTAAAAGCACGTCCGCCTCGGTCTCGCGCGCCCTGCGGATGGCGTCGAACGCCAGCGCCGAGGCTTCTGACCCCTGCTCGCGGGCGACGACCTCGCAGCCGACCCGCGCGCCCCAGATGCGCAATTGCTCGATCGCCGCGGCCCGAAAAGTGTCTCCCGCGGCGAGAATCACGCGCCGGCCTTCGCCGGTCAATTGCGTCGCCAGCTTGCCGATCGTCGTCGTCTTTCCTGATCCGTTCACCCCGACGACGAGAATCACGTAAGGTTTGACGCCTGCGTCGATCTCGATCGGCCGGGCGTAGGGCGCAAGCACGCGCTCGACCTCCGCCGCCAGAATTTCTTTGACCTCATCGACCTCGATCGTCTTGTCATATCGGCCTTTGCCGACGATTTCGGCGATGCGCGCGGCGGTGGCGACGCCAAGATCCGCCCGGATCAGCACGTCTTCGAGGTCGTCGAGCATTCCCGCGTCGAGGCGTCGCTTGGTGAAGATCGCGACAAGGCCAGTGCCGATCGAATTGGACGAGCGCGCAAGGCTGTGGCGCAACCGCTCCCACCAGCCTTTCGGCGCGGGCTCAGCCGGAGTTGGAACGGGCGTCGCCGCTTCTTTCTGTTCTGGCGGCGGCTCGGCCGCGGCCGCCAGCTCCCCCCGCCGGTCGAACATCCGGCCAAGGAGACCGAGTTTCGGCTTGGCGGCGCCATTGCCCGCGTCATTGTCTTTTGCCATGCAAAGTCCGGTTTTGCCATCGAGGATGGCGCTATCAAAGGCTGGAGCCGCAACGCTCGCTCAGGGGCGGTCGCGGCAGTTCGCCTCACTGCTATATAAGCCCTCTGCGCTCAATTGAAGGCGCTGATCCTGCCCGGCGTGACTTTCAGCATTTGCGCCTTGCCTTCGAGACCGGCAAAAGCGGAAGGATCGGCGCCTGTCAGCCAGACCTGCGCGCCAAGGATCGCCAGCAAATCATAAAGCGCGGCGCGTCGCGTCGGGTCGAAATGCGCGGCGATCTCATCGAGCAGGACCAGCGGCGCCATGCCGCTCATCGCTTTGACGAGACGGGCCTGCGCGAGGATGAGGCCGACGAGCAGGGCCTTCTGCTCGCCGGTCGACGTTTGCGCCGCCTCCGCCTGCTTGACGCCGTGGCGGACGCGCAGATCGCTCGACTGCGGTCCGATCAATGTGCGCCCGGCGCTGGCGTCGCGCCCGCGATTGTCGCGCAGGATGCGGCGATAGATGTCTTCGGCCTCGAGCGCGGGACGGGTTTCGATGAGACTGTCGATTTCTCCCTGAAGCTTCAGTTCCGCGAAGGGAAACCGCGAATCGGCTTCGCCCCGCGCATCGGAAATCAGAGCGGAGAGTTTTGAGACCGTCTCGAAGCGGGCGGCGGCGACGGCGATGGCGAGTTCGGCGACTTCCCGCTCGATCGCGTCGAGCCAGATGCGCTCGCTCGACCCAAGACGGTCTTCGAGCAGGCGATTGCGGCCGCGCAGAGCGCGTTCGAGCGCATTGACCCTTGCGCCGTGATCGGCGTCGATCGAAAGCACGAGACGGTCGAGGAAGCGCCGGCGGTCTCCGGCGGGCCCGGTGAAGAGTCCGTCCATGGCGGGCGTGAGCCAGACGACGCGGACATGATCGCAAAAAGCGCGAATGGACGGCGCCGATTCCCGGTCGATGCGATATTTGCGCGAGGGCGCCGCCGCGCCATTCTGCTCGATCCCGGTGCCGAGCTGGACGCCGCCGAGGGACGTTTGGATCTCGACCGAAACGGCAAAGCCGCCTGCGCCGTCATTGCGGGCGCAATCGCCGAGCTCCGCCCGGCGCAGGCCGCGCCCCGGCGTCAGCAGCGAAAGAGCTTCGAGCACATTGGTCTTGCCCGCGCCATTGTCTCCCGTCAGCACGATCGTCCGCGCGTCCAATGCAAGGTCAAGCGTGGCGTAGGAGCGAAAATCAGAGAGCGTCAGGCGTTTGACGCCAGCCTGCGCCGGATCTTCGCGCTTATGCGTCAAGGTTTCGGTCGGCGGAGCGGCGGCGTGCATGGATTCCCGGGATTTTGCTTGCGTCGCGCCGGCGCGCGGGATTGGCTAGAGAACTGCGGCGCTTCTTTGCCCCTGAAGCTCGAAGTGCTCTGGGGGATCGGTCAGCGGAGAAAATAATGGTTCGCGAGGCGAAATGCAGCAAAGCAGCAACTCGGAGGCATTTTCGTTTTCTTCAGCGCGGCAACCTCTTTCAGCAAAAATGCGCCGGATTTGATAGCGAACGCGCCTTCGGCGTCCAGAATCGCGCTGATGAACATGGCCGATGAGCTTCTCTCCTCCCTGCGCCGGAGGACCGACGCGGATCTTGAGCCCCTTGCCGATCTTTGGGTCGCGAGCTGGCGGGAAGCAATGCCAGATATTGATTTTTCCGCGCGAAGGGAATGGTTTTGCGGCCATCTGCCGGCGTTGGAGGCAGCTGGAGCGATGACGATCTGCGGCCGCGACGATGGTGGGCGCCTCCTTGGTTTCGTCACCTTCGATCCCGCGACGGGCTATCTTGACCAGATCGCGGTCGCGAGAGAGGCGAAGGGCTCTGGCGCGGCCGCAGCCCTTTTGCGCGAAGCCCGGCGGATCTCGTCCAAGCCTCTGTTTCTCGACGTCAATCAGGACAATCCAAGGGCGCTCCGCTTCTACGCACGAGAGGGATTTGAGATGGTCGCGACCGGCGTCAACCCGCATTCGGGGCTGAAAATCTGGCGGCTGCGCGCAGCGCCGCCCGGCTAAAATATCTTTTTAGAGCCCCTCGACTCCAAAAATTTTCCGGGAGGCCCTTGAGAAATTTTCTCAATCGCGTCATGAAGGCCGCGCATAACGTCGCAGCCGTCTCATGACCGCCGCGCGCAAACGCGCATGGAGATTTCACGAATGCTTCAACAGTTTGTCACGGTTCAGGATTTTGGCGGAAAGCCGCTCAAACGCGTTCTGATGACGACCTCCGAGCAAGGCGTCCATGTTGCCGATCCGGGAATGCTCAGCGCCATCAAGTTCGGCATTTCCGCGCCGATCGCCGTCAATCCCCGGCATGTCTTCAACTTTGACGAGCCCATCTTCGACGATCTGATGTCGCAATGGCAAGCAAAAAAAGAAACATGCGCCACGACCTGGGCGAAGCTCGGACAGTTCCAGGCCAGCGATCACGACGACGATTGCGACGACTAGTCGCGGTTGAAGCGAACTCGTTTTCGCACTGAATTCTGGTTTCGCGCCCTCTTGGCTGAGAGGGCGCTTTTTTATTCCGCCGCCGCCTGATCGCTTTTCAGAGCCGCCGCGCCGGTCTCGAATTGCAGCTTGGCCAAGCGGGCATAAAGGCCGTTCTTGCCGACGAGGCTCGCATGGGCGCCTTCCTCGACGACGCGGCCTTTGTCCAGAACCAGAATCCGGTTGGCGTTGAGCACCGTCGCGAGACGGTGGGCGATGACCAGCGTCGTGCGCTCGGACATGACTTTTTCGAGCGCGGTCTGGACCAGCACTTCGTTTTCCGAATCGAGCGCCGACGTCGCCTCGTCGAGCAGCAGGACGGGCGCATCCTGCAAGATCGCCCGCGCAATGGCGATGCGCTGGCGCTGGCCGCCCGAAAGCGTGACGCCGCGTTCGCCAGCCCGCGTGGCGTAACCTTCCGGCAAGGCGCTGATGAAATCATCCGCCGCCGCGCGCCGCGCAGCATCTCGCACCTCTTCGTCGCTCGCGTCCGGCTTGCCATAGCGGATATTGTCGGCGATCGAGATGCCGAAGATCACCGGATCTTGCGGCACGCCTTTGATCCGTTTGCGCAATTCCGCCGGATCGGCGTTCTTGATGTCGACGCCGTCGAGCAGGATGCGTCCGGCGGACGGGTCGTAGAAGCGCTGCAGGAGCTGGAAGATCGTCGTCTTGCCGGCGCCGGACGGGCCGACGATCGCAACGGTTTCGCCGGGCGCGATGTGGAAGGAAAGATCGCTCAGCGCATCCTCCTCGGGCCGCGTCGGATAAGCGAAGGCGACGTCCTCAAAGCGAATTTCGCCGCGCCCCGGGGAGGGCAGGGGAACGGCCGGAACCGGCGCGACGATGCTTGGCTTCAGGGCGAGAAGCTCGCCAAGGCGCCCGGCGGCTCCGGCGGAGGAGGCGATTTCGCCCCACACCTGGCTCAGTTCGCTCAGCGAGCTCGCCGCCAGAACGGCGTAAATAAGGAACTGCGACAGCATGCCGCCGGTGATTCGTCCCGCGAGCACGTCATGGGCGCCAAACCAGAGCACGCCGACGATGCTGGAGAAGACCAGAAAGATCACCACGATGGTGAGGCGCGCTCGCGCCGCCGCGGCTTTCTGCGCGGCCTCATAAGCGCCTTCGGCGGCGGCGTTGAAGCGCTCCGCCGTGGCGTGCTCCGCGCCATAGGACTGCATCACCCGCACGGCCGAAAGATTTTCGGAGGCGTAAGCGGTCGCCTCCGCCAGCGTGTCCTGCGCCTTGCGCGAGCGCTTGCGCACGAGACGGCCCGAGGCGACCAGCGGCAGCACGATGATCGGAATGGCGATGAGGACAGAGGCCGAGAGTTTCGGGCTCGTATAGACCATCAGCGCGATCGCGCCGGCGAACAGGAAAAAGTTGCGCAAGGCGAGAGCCGCCGTCGCGCTGAAGGCCGACTTCAGCTGTATCGTATCGGCGGTGAGCCGCGACATCAGTTCGCCGATGCGGGCCGAATCGAAGAAGGCCGCGTCGAGCCCGCAGAGATGCTCGAAAACCTTCGATCGCAAGTCCGCGACGACCCGCTCGCCCAAAGTGGTGACAAAATAAAAGCGCGCGCCTGACGCGATCGCCAGGATCGCGGCGACGCCGATGAGCGCGAAGAAATACTGGTTGATGAGGCCGGCGCTCTCCTGCGTGAAGCCGAAATCGATCACGCGCCGCAGCGCCATCGGCACGGCGAGCGTCGCCCCGGCCGCCGCCGTCACGGCGAGCAGCGCGCCGGCGATCCGCCCTCGATAGCGCGCCACATAAGGCAGCAGCGGCAAAAGCGCGCGCGGCGACGGCTTCTTCGGCTTTTCGACCGGTACGGCGACCGGTTCTAAAGAGACGGCGGTTTCGGTCATAAATCTCTACCAGCTAGCTTCGATGTGCGGGCGGGACTCGCCCGCGCCCGCGCCCGTTTATGAAGGCGTCGGCGCCTTCACGGCAATTCACGGTTTGGACATCAGGTCGGTCGCATGATGCGATCGCTGACGCTTTACTCCAGATTAAGGGCGGCGTCTTCTGTTCGCCCCGCTAGAGCATATTCCGATCAGATCGGTTCGATCTGATCGACAAGAATATGCTCAAGCTTTTGAATATCGAGCGATTTCTGGTCGATCGAATGACTCCATTCGATCGGAAAGCGCTAGGCGGCGGATTCGGCGCGATGGACAGCGCGCGCTTCGATCGCCGCGAGGAGAATGCAGAGCGCTATTCCCTCCGACGCGGCGCGCACCTCCGCGAGGGTCGGGAAGGTCGGCGCGAGGCGCAGGTTGCTGTCATGCGGGTCTTTGCCATACGGCCAGGTGGCGCCGGCGGGGGTGAGCGCGACGCCGGCGGCCTTGGCCAGCTCCACGACGCGCTGCGCCGTTCCGGCGGTGGCTTCGACGCTGATGAAATAGCCGCCCTCCGGCGCGGTCCAGCGTGCGGCGCCGGTCCCCGCGAGATGACGCTCCAGCGCCTCGGCGACGGCGGCGAATTTCGGCGCGATCAGAGCGCGATGGGCGTCCATGTGGCGCTCGATGCCGGCGACGTCGCGCAGAAAGCGGACGTGGCGCAGCTGGTTCAGCTTGTCCGGGCCGATCGAGCGCTTCGACGCGCTGGAAAGATACCAGCGCACATTGGCGGCGGAGGAGGCGAAAAAGGCGACGCCGGCCCCGGCAAGCGTGACTTTCGACGTCGAGGCGAAGATGAAGGCCCGGTCGGGATGGCCGGCGCGTTCGCATTCTTCAAGGATGTTGGGGATTTCGTTGCGGCGTTCCGTCAAATGATGGACGCAATAGGCGTTATCCCAGAACAGCCGGAAATCGGGCGCGGCCGCGCGCATCGCGGCCAACCGTGCGATCGTCTCGTCGGAATAGATCTCTCCGGTCGGATTGGAATATTTCGGCACGCACCACATGCCTTTGACGGAAGGATCAGCGGCGAGCTTTTCAACAGCGTCCATATCCGGTCCGTGGCCCGTCATGGCGACGGGCAGCATGCGGATGCCGAATTCCTCAAGGATCGCGAAATGACGGTCATAGCCGGGCGCGGGGCAGATGAAAGCGGGGCTTCCCTCTTTCGACCACGGCCGCGCCGAGCCGGGAACGCCCTTGAGCAGAGCATAGACGATGCAGTCATGCATCAAGGCGAGGCTCGAATTGTCGCCGACGACGACACCGTCCACGGGCGCGCCGAGAATGGGCGAGAACAGCGCCCGCGTTTCGGCGAGACCCTGCAAATTGCCGTAATTGCGCCCGTCCTCGCCAGCCGCGCTGAAATAATCGCCATTGCCGGGAAGGGCGAGCATGGCGTTGGCGAGATCGAGCTGATCCGGCGCGGGCTTGCCGCGCGTCATATCGAGCTTCAGACCCTGGCCGCGGAAGGCGTCATATTGGGCTTGAACGCTGCTTCGCAGCGCCGCGAGCTCAGGCGTGGAAAGATCGGCGATGAGGGTCATGGGCGCTCTTCTTTTTCAAACGTCAGGCAATAAAATTTGGCGTGTTCATAACGCTCCGCGCGCATCCGCGCCAGCGCGCGATCGCCGCAGTTTGGAAACCAGCCATTGACGGCGGTTGCTGAAATGATGCCATAGGTGATATTGCCGCGGCAGTGGGGCAAGAAACGATTTGCGCGTACACGGGAACTGGATGGCGTGACGGGTGACAAGGTTCTGGTCACGGGAGCCTCGGGCTTCGTCGGATCCGCCGTGGCGCATGCCTTGGCGAAAACCGGCTATCGGGTCAGGGTGCTGCTGCGCCCGACCGCGAGCCGGCTGAATCTCGCCAATCTCGACGCTGAAATTGTCGAAGGCGATATGTGCGATCCCGCGTCCGTCGCCAAGGCGATGGCCGACGCGCGGTTCCTGTTCCATGTCGCCGCCGATTATCGCCTTTGGGCGCGCCGCCCGCAGGACATCCTTCGCACCAACAGCGAGGGCACGCGCGTCCTGATGGAGGCGGCGCTCGCCGCCGGCGTCGAGCGCGTCGTCTATACGAGCAGCGTCGCCACCATCGCATGTCCCTTGAGCGGCGCTCCCGCCGATGAAACAGCGAAGCTGCCTGCGTCCAGCGCCATCGGAGCCTATAAGCGCAGTAAGATCGTCGCCGAGAACATTGTGCAGGAGATGATCGCGCGCAAACAACTGCCGGCCGTCATCGTGCATCCCTCGACCCCGGTCGGTCCGCGCGACGTGAAGCCGACGCCGACGGGCCGCATCATTGTCGAGGCGGCGATGGGCCGCATCCCGGGCTATGTCGACACCGGCCTCAATCTCGTCCATGTCGACGATGTTGCCGAGGGTCATCTCGCCGCGCTTCGTCAAGGCAAAATCGGCGAACACTATATTCTCGGCGGGCAGGATGTGCCGCTCGCCCGCATGCTGGGCGATATTGCCGAATTGTGCGGGCGCAGGCCGCCGCGGTTTCGCTTCCCGCGTCCGCTGCTCTATCCCCTGGCCCTTGCCGCCGAAGCCGCCGCGCATTTCACTCAAAAAGAGCCTTTCGTGACGATCGACGGCCTGCGCATGTCGAAGCACCGGATGTTTTTCAGTTCGGCCAAGGCCGAGCGTTGCCTCGGCTATGCTGCGCGGCCCTATCGCGAAGCGTTGAGCGACGCGTTGGCGTGGTTCACCCAGAATGGGCATTTGAAATGAGCGCTGTCGCGATCGAACCTTCAAAAACGCATAAGGGCGAGAATTTCCCGGTCGCCTCGAAGCTGATCGCGCCGCAGCACCGAGCCGCGATCCTCGCCTATTATCAGTTCGCGCGCGGCGCCGACGACGTTGTAGACAATGGGCTTTTGTCACCACAGCAAAAGCTCGACGGGCTCGACGCTTTCGAGGCGACGCTGCTGGGTAAAAGCGAAGCGGTTGCGGCGGCAAAGCCTCTGCGGGCGATTCTCGCCGCGCAGAAAAAATTGTCGCCGCGCCACGCGCTCGCTCTCCTGCGCGCATTCCGCATGGACGCGGTCAAGCACCGCTACGCCAATTGGGATGAATTGATGGACTATTGCGCCCATTCGGCGGCGCCGGTCGGCCGATTCGTGCTCGACGTCCATGGCGAGAGCGAAGCGACATGGCCTGCCTCCGACGCGCTTTGCAGCGCATTGCAGGTCATCAATCATTTGCAGGACTGCGCCGCCGACTATCGCAATCTCGATCGCGTCTATATCCCCGGCGACGCGCTTGCCGGGACCGGCGCATGCATCGGAGCCCTTGCCGCCGACAAGGCGTCGCCGCAACTCAGAGCCTCTCTTGACGGCCTCATCGCCAAAACCGCGACGCTGATCGAGACCGGCGCCGCTTTGCCGCCACAGGTCCGCGATCTGCGCCTCAGTCTCGAGACTGCGGTGATCGCAAAGCTGGCTCAGCGGCTCAACCAGATCTTACGCGAACGCGACCCTTTGAGGGATGAAGTTCATCTCGGCAAGGCGGCCGCGTTAGGCTGGGCCTGCGTCGGCGTTGCGTCCAGCCTTCCCAATATCCTGCGGCGTTTGGCGCGGCCGGCCTGGAAGGCGGCGCAATGATCGCCAACGCTCAAGCCGGGGCGGCGAAAGCCTGCCCCGAGCCGCAGAACACGGGGGCGGACGCCGCTGCGCATTCGCGCGGCAGCTCCTTTTATGCGGCGATGCGCATTCTGCCGCCGGCGCAGCGCGAGGCGATGTTCGAAATCTATTCCTTCTGCCGCGCCGTCGACGACATCGCAGATGACGGCGGGCCGGCCCCGGCGCGAAAAGCGGCGCTGGCGCAGTGGCGGAGCGACATCGACGCGCTTTACGCCGGAACGCCGCCGCAGGCCTTCGCCGCAAGCCTTGCGCCAAACGTTACTCCGGGGCTTGCGGCCGCGATCGGTTCCTTCGATCTGCGCCGGGAGGACTTCCTGGCGGTCATCGACGGCATGGAGATGGATGTCGACGCCGACATCAGGGCGCCGGACTTTGCGACCCTCGATCTCTATTGCGACCGCGTCGCGAGCGCGGTCGGGCGCCTCAGCGTGCGGGTTTTCGGCGTTCCGGCGCAGGAGGGCGGCCCGCTCGCGCATCATCTCGGCCGTGCGCTGCAACTCACAAATATCCTGCGCGACCTTGATGAGGACGCAGGGATCGGCCGGCTTTATCTGCCGCGCGAGGCCTTGACCGCCGCCGGCATCGACGAGACGACGCCGCAGACGGTTCTCGCGCATCCGGCGCTCGCCGACGCCTGCGCTCCTCTCATTTTGCGCGCGGAAAATCATTTCCGCGAGGCGCTGGCCATCATGGCGCGCTGCCCGCGCAAATCCGTGCGCGCGCCGATGATCATGGCGATGGCCTATCGGCCCATTCTGGCGCGCCTTCGCGAGAGCGGTTTCACGCCGCCGCGCGCGCGCGTCCGGGCGTCGAAATTTCGCATTGTGCTTGCGCTGCTGCGCTATGGGCTCGTCTGATGAGACCGGCCTGATGGCAAAAGCTGTCGTCCACGTGATAGGCGCGGGCCTCGCCGGGCTCGCCGCCGCGGTGCGCCTTGCGGGAGGCTCTCGCAACATCATCGTCTATGAGGCCGCCCGCCAGGCTGGCGGGCGCTGCCGGTCTTATTTCGATACGACACTCGGCATGGTGATCGACAATGGCAACCATTTGCTGCTGTCGGGGAATGCCGAGGCGCTGGATTTTCTGCGCCGGGTCGGCGGCCTCAAAGGCGTGTCGCAACCGGCCGAGGCTGATTTCGCTTTCGTCGATCTCGCCACCAAGGAGCGCTGGCGCCTGCGCCCCAACGCCGGCCCGCTGCCCTGGTGGATTTTCGCGAAGGGCCGCCGCGTTCCTGATACGGGCTGGCGCGACTATCTCGGCTTGGCAAAGCTTCTCATTCCGGGGCGCGACAAGCGCATCGACGAGGTGCTGACTTGCCGGGGCGCGCTCTATGACAGGCTATGGCGGCCGTTTCTCCTCGCCGCTCTCAACACCGAGCCGGCCGAGGGCTCCTCGAAGCTCGCGGGGGCGGTCGTCGCGGAGACGCTTGCACGCGGAGGCGCCGCCTGCCGCCCCATCGTCGCGCATGGCCTTTCGGCCGCCTTCATCGAGCCGGCCGTGATGCATCTCGTCAAGCGCGGCGCCGACGTCCGGCTCGACCATCGGTTGCGGAAAATCATATTTGCCGGCGACCGCGCGGCGGCGCTGGATTTCGGCGACGCGCGCGTCGATCTGAACGTGGAGGATGAAGTCATTCTCGCCACGCCCCCGGGGGTTGCGCAGGATCTGATGCCGGGCCTCGTCGCCCCGCAGGATTTCCGGGCGATCGTCAACGCCCATTTCAAGATCGCGCCGCCGGCGGGTCTGCCGCCCATTCTTGGCGTCGTCAATGGCGAGGTCGAATGGATTTTCGCCTTCAAGGATCGGCTGTCCGTGACCATCAGCGGCGCGGATCGCCTGCTCGACGCTGGGCGCGAGGAGCTTGCCGCGCGGCTTTGGGCGGAAGTAGCTGAAGCGGCGCATATTGATCAGCCGCTGCCGCCGTGGCAAATCATCAAGGAAAAGCGCGCGACTTTCGCCGCGACACCGCAGGAGAATGCGCGCCGCCCCGACGCCGTGACCAGCGTCGCCAATCTGACGCTGGCCGGGGACTGGACGGCGACAGGCTTACCCGCGACGATCGAAGGCGCCATCCGGTCAGGACATCGCGCGGCGGATGTGATCGCTGGCCGCAAGGCGTGACCGCGACGGCCTTCGGCGGGCAATGGATAAAGGAACCTGGAGTGGAAGGTAAATTTGGCTCGGCCGTAGCCGATGAGGGCGAAGCGCCCGGATTGGCCCTCGGTCAGATCGAGGCGGCGATTTCTAGCGCCCACAAAGCGCTTCTTGGCCAGCAGCGTCCCGACGGACATTTTGTCTTCGAACTCGAAGCTGACGTGTCCATTCCGGCCGAGTATATTCTGTTCCTGCATTTCCTTGGCGATCCCGCCGGCGCTGAGCTTGAAGAAAAGATCGCCGTTTATCTGCGTCGGCATCAAACTGCCGATGACGGCTGGCCGCTGTTCGCCGAGGGCGCTTTCAACACCAGCTCTTCGGTCAAAGCTTATTTTGCGCTGAAGATGATTGGCGATTCGCCCGACGCTCCGCACATGAAGCGCGCGCGGGCCGCCATTTTGAAGCATGGCGGCGCAGCCAACACCAATGTCTTCACCCGGTCGCTGCTCTCGCTCTATGGCGCGACGCCGTGGCGCAGCGTCCCGGTGATGCCTGTCGAACTGATGCATCTGCCGCGCTGGTTTCCGTTCCATTTGAGCAAGATCTCCTATTGGGCGCGCACGGTGCTGGCGCCTCTGGTGGTCGTGCACGCTCTGAAGCCAAAAGCGCGCAATCCGCGCAATGTTGGCATCGAGGAGCTTTTCATTGAGCCGGCAGACCAGGTGCGGCGCTGGCCGGGCGCTCCGCATCAGACATTTCCCTGGACGATGGTCTTCGGCGGCATCGACCATGTGTTGCGCTGGCTCGAGCCTTACTTTCCAAAACGCTCGCAGAAGAGGGCGATCGACAAAGCCGTGGCTTTCGTGACCGAACGGCTGAACGGAGAGGACGGACTCGGCGCGATCTACCCGGCCATGGCTTATTCCGCCATGATGTTTCATGCGCTCGGCGTTCCGGCTTCGGACCCGAGGATGATCCAGGTCAGGAAGGCGATCGACGGGCTCCTCATTATCAGGGCGGACGAGGCCTATTGCCAGCCTTGCGTCTCTCCGGTTTGGGACACGGCGCTCGCCAGCCATGCGCTGATGGAAAGCGCGGGGGCGGGCGCCAAAACGCCCGGTGAGCAGACCGGCGCGTCCGTACGGGAGGCGCTCAGTTGGCTCGCGCCGCGCCAGGTTCTCGATGTCGCCGGCGACTGGGCGACGCAAAAGCCGCATGTGCGTCCGGGCGGATGGGCGTTCCAATACGCCAATCCACATTATCCCGATCTCGACGACACCGCGGTCGTCGTTCTGGCGATGGATCGCGCCGCGAAGACCTTGCCGGGAGGCGGCGAGGACGCCTCTTACGACGAGGCGATTTCCCGCGCGAAGGAATGGATCCTTGGGCTACAGAGCGCCAATGGCGGCTTCGGCGCCTTCGACGCCGATAATGATCGGGAATATCTCAACGCTATTCCTTTCGCGGACCATGGCGCGCTGCTCGATCCGCCGACGGCCGACGTCACGGCGCGCTGCGTCTCCATGTTGGCGCAGCTTGGCGAGACGGCGCGCACGAACCCCGCCCTCGCGCGCGCGGTCGATTATCTGATCGAGGAGCAGGAAGAGGACGGCAGCTGGTTCGGCCGCTGGGGCATGAATTATATCTACGGGACCTGGTCAGTTCTTAGCGCCTTCAACGCGATCGACGCTGATCGCGGTCTTGAGGCGGTGCAAAAGGCCGCCGCCTGGCTGAAACGCATACAAAATGCGGATGGCGGCTGGGGAGAGGATGGCGAAAGTTATGCGCTGGAGTATAAAGGCTATCAGGCTGCGCCGAGCACGTCGTCACAGACGGCATGGGCTTTGCTGGGACTGATGGCGGCAGGGGAAGTCGATTCGCCGGAAGTCGCCTTGGGTCTGCGCTATCTGACGAAGACGCAAGCGGGGGATGGGTTTTGGACAGAGAATCGCTTCACGGCGACCGGCTTTCCGCGCGTCTTTTACCTGCGCTATCACGGCTATTCAAAATTCTTCCCGCTCTGGGCGCTGGCCCGTTATCGCAATCTGAAAAGCGGCAATCGCCTCACGACGCAGTTTGGGATGTAGACGCGCATCCGGCGAGGGGGCGCATCGTCGCCGTTACCGGGCTCAAGGCGGAGGCCAGGCTCGCAGCGGGGCCGCAGGTTCATGTCATATCGGGCGGGGGCGAGGGCGCGCGTCTGAAGCGCGAGGTGGAAGAAGCCGCCGCATCGAAAGCTTGCGCCATCATCAGCTTCGGCGTCGCCGGAGGCCTCGCGCCCGGCCTCGCGCCCGGCGCTATTCTGGTCGCGCGCTCGATCATCAGCGCTGATGGCGGGAGGGTTTACGCCGATCCCGCCTGGTCGCGGGCTTTGTCCGAAACGCTCAGTGCGCCGCTCGTTGATTTCGTAGGGGTTGACGCGCCGGTCGCCGGGAGTGCCGGCAAGCGTGATCTCCATCTTCAGACCGGCGCCCATGCGGTGGACATGGAATCGCATATCGCCGCGAAGATCGCCGCCGATCGCGGGATTCCTTTCGCGGCGCTGCGCGTCGTCGCCGACCCGGCCGAGCGGCAGCTGCCCCATGCGGCGCTGGTCGCCATGCGCCCGGACGGCGCCATCGCGTTTAAGGCTTTGATTGTCTCGCTGCTGCGGGATCCGGGTCAGATCCCACAATTGGTCCGCACGGCCCGCGATGCGCGGGCCGCCTTCGCGGCTCTACTCCGCGGCAGACAGATGCTCGCCGTCGGATTTGGCTTCTCTAATCTCGGCGAGCTTGTGCTCGACGTGCCGGCTGAAGACGAACTCGGCGGGCCTTTGCCGGTCTAGCGGAATATCCGGCGACATTGGCCCTGTCGTGCGAATGCCGCCGATCGCGACTTTCAACGCCTGCAAGGGATTGCTGAAGGCCTCATCGACAGCGGTCGCCTCGAAGCCGCAATGCACCATGCAATCGGCGCATTTTTCATAATTGCCGGTGCCGTAGCGATCCCACTCAGTCTCCTCCATCAGCTCCTTGAAGGTTTTCGCATAGCCTTCGCCGAGCAGATAGCAGGGCCGCTGCCAGCCGAACACCGTGCGCGCCGGATTCGCCCAGGGGGTGCAGTGATAGGTGCGGTTGCCGGCAAGAAAATCGAGGAACAGAGTGGACTGGAAGAACGGCCACGCCTTACCGCCCTTGCCGCGTGAGAATATGTCACGGAACAGCGTCTTGGTTTTTTCGCGATTGAGGAAGTGCTGCTGATCCGGCGCGCGCTCATAGGCGTAACCGGGGGAAACAGTGATGCCCTCGATGCCGAGCGCCGCGATCGAATCGAAGAATGAGGCCACGCGCGCCGGATCGGCATTGTTGAACAGCGTGCAATTGATGGTGACGCGGAAGCCCTTTTCCTGCGCGAGCTTCAACGCCTTCAACGCGCGGTCGTAGACGCCCGGCTGGCATACCGACTGATCGTGCATCTCCTCATCGCCATCAAGATGGATCGACCAGTTGAAGTAGCGGTTCGGCTTATAGCGATGAATGTTCTTTTCGAGCAGCAGCGCATTGGTGCAGACCGTGACATATTTGCGCCGGGCGATGGCGCCCTCGACGATCTGCGGCAACTCCTTGTGCAGCAGGGGCTCGCCGCCGGCGATGACGACGACCGGCGCGCCGCATTCATCGATGGCGTTGAGGCACTCTGCGAGAGGCAGGCGCTGGTTCAGGATCTCATCTGGATAATCGATCTTGCCGCAGCCGGCGCAGGCGAGATTGCAGCGGAACAGGGGCTCGAGCATGAGCACCAGCGGAAAACGCTTGCGCCCGGAAAGACGCTGGCGAAGCACGTACCCGCCGATCTGGGCCATTTGGAGAAAGGAAATTCCCAATGCCTGCTCCTCGCATAAATTGTGCGCCGACGGCGATCGGCGTTGCAAATGATGTGTTCCGTCCGGATCGCTGAACTGCCCCTTTCATAAACCGGGACGCCCGATTTACCAAGGCTTGACGGCGTCCGCCTTCGCGCGCGCCAGCTCAAACGGTGCGGATCAGTCTTTTATCGTCTTGTTTTCAAGAATAATTTCAACCTAAAAGTCAGCCGCTTCCCCTGATCGTGATGGAGACTCGGCGAGGAGTTCCGGCGGCAGCTTGAATTCGATATTTTCTTCGACCCCTGGCAGCGTCGAAACTTCGACAGGCCCTAATTCCCGCAGCGCGTCAATGACCTCGCTCACGAGGATTTCGGGCGCCGACGCCCCCGCCGTCAGCCCTACGACCGCGACGTCGCGCAAAACCGCAAGATCGAGTTCACTGCGATCGGCGATGAGGAAGGTCGGGATTTTGGCTTCGCTCCCGATCTCGCGCAGACGATTCGAATTGGAGCTGTTCTTGGCGCCGACGACGAGAAGCACGTCGACCAATGCGCTGAGGTCGCGCACCGCGCTCTGCCGATTCTGCGTCGCATAGCAGATATCCTTGGTTTCCGGCCCAACGATATTGGTGAACTTTCGCTTCAGAGCCGCGATGATGGTTTTTGTGTCGTCGACGCTCAGCGTCGTTTGCGACACATAGGCGAGAGGGGCGTTGACGTCGATGTCGAGCCGCTCGACGTCGGCTTCGCTCTGCACGAGGCGCACAGGGCCGGGGATGCGCCCGACCGTCCCTTCGACCTCCGGGTGGCCCGCGTGACCGATCAGCAGCACGGCGCGCTTCTGCTGAACGTAACGCTGGCCCTGGGCATGAACCTTGGCGACAAGCGGACAGGTGGCGTCGATGACGGGCAGTCCGAGTTCGAACGCTTCCTCTTCGACGCTGCGGGCGACCCCGTGGGCGGAAAAGATGGTCCGCGCCCCTCGCGGCACTTCGGCGAGGCTCTCGACGAACACCGCGCCCTTGGCTTTCAGCCGTTCGACGACATAGCCATTATGGACAATCTCGTGGCGGACGTAGATGGGCGCGCCATATTTTTGCAGCGCCTGCTCCACGATGTCGATGGCGCGGACGACACCGGCGCAGAACCCGCGGGGCTGGGCCAAGATTACCTTCATAAATTTACCTAGCGTCGAACCGGATGTGGCCTTACAAGCAGGCGACGCCTACTTTTAAACTTTGCGATCAGCTTGTAACAATGACAATCCTCTTGTCAAACGCCCGCCGTTTTCAAATGCTGAACGTTACAGGGGATAAAGGGTTATCCTGATCTTCCCGACTTTGGCGAAGTACATCATCTAGCCCCGCGTCCGTCTCACCAAGGCCGGATCCAGGCTCTTTCGATTGGCGATAGCACCCGCATGATCACACTCCCAGACAATACCGACGCGACGGCGCCATCCGAATCAAAAGCTCCCGAGCCTATTTCCCGGGCGATCACGGCCATCGTTGATTCTTGCAGACGACTGAAATGGCTCGTTATCGCGCTCGCGGCGCTGGTCACGATCGCCTCCGGCTACTATGCGGCGACGCATTTCAACATCAATACGAACACCAATGATTTCATCTCGGCGAAACTGCCCTGGCGGCAGAATCTGATCGCGATGGACAAGGCGTTTCCGCAGCGGGCGGATCAAATCGTCGTGGTCATCGACGCGAAGACCCCGGAGCTGGCCGAGGAAGCGACGGAGCGCCTGACGGAACGCTTGAAGACGCGCCCGGACCTCTACTCCTCGGTGCTGCGTCCCGATGGCGGCCCGTTCTTCAACAAGAACGGTCTTATGTACCTGCCTGTTTCGGAAGTGCAGAACACCATCGACGGATTGTTCAAGGCGCAGCCGTTCCTCTCTGTGCTGGCGTCGGACCAGAGCCTTCGCGGCGTGAGCGATGCGTTCTCCTTCATCAACAAGGGCGTCCGCACCAAGGCCGGAACTTATGATGATTTCGACCGGCCCCTCGTCGCGCTCAACGGCGCCTTCGAGTCATTGCTGGCTGGCAAACCGACGTTCTTTTCCTGGCGCGGCCTGCTCACCGGCGAGCCGCCGGACCCGCGCGAATTGCGGCGCTTCATCCAGGTCAAGCCCATCCTTGATTATGCCGCGCTGAAACCCGGCGAGGCGCCGAGCAATTTCATCCGTTCGAGCTGGCAGGAGCTTGGCTATGCATCGACGCCGGGCGCAAGGCTGCGCCTGACCGGCCCGGTGCCGCTCGCCGACGAAGAATTCGCTACCGTGGAAGAAGGCGCGGGAGTGAATGGCGCAGTCACCGCCCTGATTGTTCTGTTCATCATCTGGAGGGCGCTCAAATCCCCGAGCATCGTCCTCGCGGTTGCGCTCAGCGTCGTCGTCGGCCTCAGCGTGACGGCCGCGGTCGGGCTTTTGATGGTTGGCGCGCTCAATCTGATCTCTGTCGCTTTCGCGGTTCTCTTTGTCGGCATTGGCGTCGATTTCGGCATTCAGTTCAGCGTGCGCTACCGATCCGAGCGTCACAAGGTGGCGGATTTCGACAAGGCGCTGTCGCAGGCGGCGGCCAAGGTCGGACGCCCTCTCGCCCTCGCGGCGGCGGCGACGGCGGCAGGCTTCTATTCGTTTCTGCCGACCGACTATCGCGGCGTGTCCGAACTTGGACTGATCGCGGGAACAGGCATGTTTATCGCTTTCTTCTCGTCGATCACGGTGCTGCCGGCGCTGCTCGCCATCTTCAAGCCGCCGGCGGAAGCCGAGCCCGTCGGCTATCTCTTCCTCGCGCCTGTCGACGAATTCATGGCGCGGCACAGATATGCGATCGTGATCGGAACATTGGGCGTCGCTCTCGCGGGAACGCCTTTGCTCGCCCATCTGCATTTTGACTTCAATCCGATCAACCTGCGCAGCCCGAAGGTCGAGTCGGTCGCAACCCTTCTGGATCTCATGAAGGATCCGGCAACCGACACCAATACGATCGACGTTATGGCCCCTTCGGTCGCAGCCTCCCGCGAACTTCAGGCAAGACTCGCCGCTCTGCCGGAAGTCGCTCAGGTCGTGACGATCGAGAGCTTCGTGCCGATGGATCAGGACCAGAAGCTGGCGATCATCCAGCGCGCGGCGGCGGCGTTCGGCCCGATCCTTGATCCGGGCCGCGCGTTGGAGCCGCCGACCGACGCCGAGGATGTCGCCGCGCTGAACAAGGCGGCCGACGCTTTCGCGACCACCGCCGACGATCTGAAAGGCAAGGGCGCCGACGACGCTCGGCGTCTGGCGGATTCGTTGCGCAAAATGGCGGAGGCGCCGCCTGAGGTTCGCGAAGCGGCCCGCAAGGCGCTGCTGCCCGGATTGGGGACGATGCTCAGCCTGTTGCGTGATTCGCTCTCGGCGCAGAAAACGACAATCGCCTCGATCCCGCCGGATCTCGCGCGCGACTGGGTGGCTCCGGACGGCCGAGCCCGCATCGCGGTTTCGCCAAAGGGCGACGCCAATGACAATGCGACGCTCGCCCGCTTCACCAAGGCGGTGCAGCAGATCGACCCGAATGCGACCGGCGAGCCGATCGCCATTCAGGAATCCGGCGACACCGTCGTCCGCGCCTTTATCGAGGCCGGGATCTGGGCGCTGCTGTCGATCAGCGTTTTGCTTTGGGTCGTCTTGCGCCGCTTCTCGGACGTGCTGCTGACGCTCGTCCCGCTGCTGCTCGCCGGCGCCGTCACGCTTGAGATCACCGTCCTCATCGGTTTGCCGCTAAATTTTGCGAATATCATCGCCCTGCCGCTGCTGCTTGGGCTAGGGGTCGCCTTCAAGATCTATTTCGTGATGGCCTGGCGGGCTGGGACGACCAACCTCCTGCAGTCGAGCTTGACGCGCGCCGTCTTTTTCAGCGCGATGACGACGGCGACGGCCTTCGGCAGCCTGTGGCTCTCGAAGCATCCCGGCACCTCAAGCATGGGCAAGCTTTTGGCGTTGTCTCTGGTCTGCACCCTGGCGGCGGCGATCTTGTTCCAGCCGGCGCTGATGGGGCCGCCGCGCAAGGTCGCTGCGACGGGCGAAGATGCGTGAACGCGTCAGTGAGGGGAGCCGCGCGCGTCATCGAGCGCCGCGGCTCCCCTCAATAAGTCAAAGTATGACGCCGCCGAAAACGGATTGTCGCTTTTTGGCGTCATGCTCTCTTGGTCATGCTCTATTGAATGACGCGATATCTCGGCGCGTTATTGCCTTCGCTGGTGCCGCCGGTGCCAGCGCCAAGGGTATTCAGATCGCGGATGCCGCCGGTGCCAGATCCAATCGCGCTGCCAATAACGCCGCCGGTGTTGATGCCCTGATTGCTGGCGTCTTTGATGCCGCCGGTCGGAGCGTTGAATCCCGCGCCAAAGCCGTTGACGCCGCCCGTAGCGGAGCCAAGGCTCGTCTGATCGAAGATGCCGCCGATCCCCGCGCCGGTCGCATTGTCTTTGATGCCGCCGACAGCATTACCCATGCCAAGCCCCGTGCCGCCCGTTCCCGCGCCGATGTGCGCGGTGCCCGATATCATCGCTGGCGAACGCGCGCGATTGACCTGCGTCGCCGACGTCACGATGCCGGACGTTGTGGTGGTCGTTGTCGCGGTGGTCGACGTCGATGATGTCGTCACTGAAAAGCTGGAGGTCGTCGTGGTCGTGCTGCCAGCTCCGGCGTTGGCGGCGCCAAAGCCGGTGCCCGCGAAGCCGCCGCCTCGTGTAATGACGGGGTTGGTTGGCGCCGCGGTCGCTTGTTGCGCCAGAGCGAGACCCGGCATACCTATCAGGGCCGCGGCGGCGAGAGACAGCGTGGATGCGCGCATTGATAAATCCCGAAATTTAGGCTCAAGCAAAAACCGCTTTCGCGTCGAATCGATCCTATTCCCGGTCCCGCGGCCTCGCGGCCACCAATCCTATCACGCCGCTCCGTGTCTTTCCTAACGCCAACATCCTTAAGCGTTTCCAGGGCATATTCCGGTCGGTTTGAATCGATCTGATCGGAATATGCTCAAGCTTTTGAATCTGGCGCGGTTTCTATCGACCGAATGATTCCATCCGGTCGGAAAGCGCTCTGGAGCATGACGCCGAAAAAGCTGGAGGTTTTTCGGGCGCGCATCATACGGTAAAGGCAAAGGCTAGCTGTCCTGCTTGTTTTTTTCTTCCAAAGTGGCTTTCAGCGCGAGGAGCTTCGCGAAAGGAGAGTTCGGATCGGGCGGCCGATCATAGGATTTCTTTTCGGTCGATGCGAAGGGCCCGCGGCTGTGACGCCGGTCCGCGTCGTTCGGCCGGCTATGGGCGCGATTCGCGCCGCCATTCGGCCCGCTCTCGCGCCGGTCGCGTTGACCCTCGAAGCGGGGCCGCCCCGCGCCGGCGCGCGCGGGCTGGCCCGATCCTGGCTGGCGGCCTCCCTTGTCATTGCGGCCGCGCTCCTCGCCCGCCGCGTGTCCGGCGGCGCCCTCGGAATTCTCAACGCGAATCTCGATGCCGGGTCGTTCGGGGTGGCGATTCGGCCGCCGTCTCTCGGGGCGGGCTTCCGGCGTCTCACCAGCGCCAGTCTTCGCTTCTTCCGGCGCCGCATTCCGCCGCTCCGGCCTTTTGCCGCCGCGCGGTTCGGCCCGGCGCGCATGGTGATGCTGACGATGCGGCCGCCATACCTCGATCAGAACGGGCGGGGCGGCCTCCGCGGGATCGGTCACTGTTTCCGCGGGCGCCTCGGACGTTGGCGTTTCGGCTTCGCTTAGTGACGCGTCGGCAGAGGGCGCCGGCTCCGCTTCGGCTTCCATCACGAGGCTCGGCGTTTCGATCGGCGTCGCGTTCAAAATCTCGGCCTCGTCGATCGGCGCGGCCTCCGCGATGACTTCGTCGAGCGCCGCGGCTTCATCGACGGTGGCCGGATCGTTCGGCTGGTCGCCGGAGGAGGCAAGGCTCGGCGCGGTTTCCCCGGCGTCCGCCGCCGAGGGCGAGGGCTCCCCCTGCGGCTGAAAATCCGCGTTTTCCTCCGATGGCCGATCTTCCGATGGCCGATCTTCGCCGGACGCTTCATGCGGCTGCGGCGTGAGCGGCTGCGGCGCGAGCGGTTCCGTCGCGGCCTTGGGAACCAGGGACGCCGTGATGGGCGGGCCCGCCCGGCGATCCAGCACATAGCCGAGCGAGCGCAGAATGGACGCAAAGCTCTCGCCGGAGCAGCCGGCAAGCGACGTCATTGCGACTGTGACGACGAAACCGTCGCCGTCGGCGGCGCCAGGCGGCGGATCGCCGGGGGTCACGCCCGGCCGATAAGCGACGGCTGGCCGGATGAGATCTGCGAGCCGTTCCAGAATATCGACGCGCACGGCGCGGTCGCCGCAAACCCGAAAGCCAGCGGCCCTATAAAATCCCTTCTGAACGTCTTTGTCGGCGATGAAGGACGTGCGGCCGGAGGCGGCCAGATGCGGCACGTCGTCGAGGCCCTTGACCTCCTCGACGCCGCCATTCTTCAACGCCCAAAGCTGGGCTGCGAGCGCGCGCGGAGCGGGTTTGACCAGATTGGGCAGATAAAGATGGTAGGCGCCGAAGCGAATGCCGAATTTCCTCAGCGCCGCCCGCGCTTCCTGCGGCAAGGATTTGACGTCGTCGGCGACTTTTGCGCGGTCGAGCACGCCGAGCGATTCGGCGATCTGGAACGCGATTCCGCGCGCGATCCCTTCGACACCTTCCGCCTTTTCGAGGTCGGCGAGGGGGCCGAGCAGCTTCTTGACGTGTTGGGCCAGCCACAGGTCGAGCCGGCGCTGAACGGTTTCGAGCGCGGGACCTGTCAGCTGATCGTCCGCCAGAATGCGCACGGTCGGCTCCAGCACATGCGCGCCGGCGGCGATCTTGGCCACCGGCTCGCCGAGCCAGCGGATGACGCCGTCATTGGCGAGGACGAAGGCCTCGTCGACAGCCTCATGAACGCGCGCCGCGCGGCCTTCGATTTCGCTCGCGAGGGCCTTTTGCGCCGCGGCGTTCAAGGCCTTCGCGGCTTCGCCAACCGCATGGGGGTCAGCCGTGAAGCGAAATCCATTGAGTTGGCCGACGTGCTGGCCTTCGACCATCACGTCTCCGCTTGTGGTGACTTCCGCTTCCAACATGGCGTTCTCTCTCAAGCGGCGCATCAGCACGCTTGCCCTTCGGTCGACGAACCTCTGGGCGAGACGCGCATGCAAAGCGTCCGACAACGTGTCCTCTACCTGACGCGCGATCCCCTGCCAATGCTCAGGATCACGCAACCAGTCGGATCGATTGGCGATGAAGGTCCAGGTCCGCACCTGCGCGATCCGCGCGGACAGGGCGTCGAGGTCGCCGTCGACCCGATCGAGAGACCCGATGTGGCGCGCGAACCAATCATCCGGAATATGGCCGGCGCGCACAACAAACCCGTAGATCGAAAGGACGAGCTCGGCGTGCGCCGCCGGAGACAATTTACGATAATCGGGAATTTGGCAACAGTCCCAGAGCCGCGCGATGTCGGCGCGCGTCTTCGCCTCGCGAATGACCTTCTCGTCGCGAGCCGCGATGTCGAGCACAAGTTGGTCTTCGGCTAGAGGGGCGCGCGTCAGTCCGGGCTCTTTGGGCAGCACGTCGAGCGATGCGACGAGCTCGCGGATCGAGGAAAAATCAAGCGAAGCGTTGCGCCATTGCAACAGCCTGACGCTGTCGAAACGATGATCTTCAAGCGCTTCGACGAGTTCTTCGTCAAAGGGAAGGCAGCGGCCGGTGGTGCCGAATGTGCCGTCCCGCAAATGGCGCCCGGCGCGGCCGGCGATCTGCCCGAATTCGGCGGGCGTCAGGCGGCGATACTGCCAGCCGTCGAATTTGCGGTCGGCGGCGAAGGCGATGTGCTCGACGTCGAGGTTGAGGCCCATGCCGATCGCGTCGGTGGCGATGATATAGTCGACGTCGCCGTTCTGAAACATTTCGACCTGCGCGTTGCGAGTGCGCGGCGATAGAGCCCCAAGCACGACCGCGGCGCCGCCGCGCTGACGGCGAATCCATTCGGCGATGGCGTAAACATCTTCAGCCGAGAACGCGACGATGGCGCTGCGGCGGGGCAGGCGCGTCATTTTCCTTTCGCCGGCGAAGCTCAACTGGGAAAGGCGCTGCCGCGACAGGATTTTGACGCCGGGCAAAAGCTCCTGCACCGCCCTTTGCATGGTGGCCGCGCCGATCAGAAGGGTCTCCGACCGGCCGCGCTGGTTGAGCAGCCGATCGGTGAAGACGTGCCCGCGATCGAGGTCGGCCGCGAGCTGGATCTCATCCACGGCGACAAAATCGAGATCGAGGTCGCGCGGCATGGCTTCGACCGTGGAGACGAAATAGCGCGCGCCTTTCGGCTTGATTTTCTCCTCGCCCGTGATGAGGGCGACGGCGGCCGGCCCAACCTTCTCGACGACGCGATTATAAACTTCGCGGGCGAGGAGCCTCAGCGGCAGGCCGATCATCCCGCTCTTATGCGCCAGCATCCGTTCGATGGCGTAATGCGTCTTGCCGGTGTTCGTTGGGCCGAGCACGGCCGTGACGCCCCGCGCGCGATTCAGCTGAGGCGGCCTGGGTCCGGGAAAAGTGACGTTCATGGTTAATCGCCGGGTTGCGCGACGCCAGGGCATTTTCAGCAAAAGTGGACGCCGGTTTTGCTGAAAATGCCCTGGCCTCTTGATGAGAGCGATTTCGAAACGGTTGAGTGATTCGACTCAACCTGAAACCGTTCCAGGAAAAGATCGACGAATGAAATCAAGGAACCGGGAATCCTGATGAGGGGGCTCCGCCTCGAACGGCGGCGAAAGCTGACGGTTCCTTCCGCTCCTTGAGACCAGGCGTCCCATCCTCCTCGATCCGGCCTCGCAGTCGAAACGCAGTCTTGCGCCGGCCTCGCCGCGTAGCCTCGCAGGCCTTGCGAAAGAGCCGTGGCGCAACGGCGCACTTTCGCCCTTCGTGTATCATAATGGCGCTCGCTTGCGCAGCATTCTTTACGCTTCGAACGAGAGTGGAACGAATCGCGCCCGAATCGGCGCCTGGAGCCGAATCAGGGTTTGTTCCCTGCGAGATATTGAAGACGGAAGCCAGTCTTCCACTATGTGTAGTGATTTTGCGGTGTTTTGGACCGAAGGCGCGGCGTCGTTCATAGGCGTGGCTCCTTGGCCTCGCAAGGACTCCGAAGAACGGTTCTGTCAAGCGCCCTGAGCGAGGACGGCGCCGCGGAGAAAGCGGATCGGCGAGAGTCCGGCGCCGTCCGGCGAGACGTTCGGCCGATCCGCAAAACGATGTTAGTTCGCGACCGTCTGCATGGTCACATTGGCAACACCGGCGTGACGGAATCCGAGCGCGTCCGCAGCGCCGGTCGACACGTCGATGATGCGCCCTGCGATGTACGGCCCTCGATCGTTGACGACCAGCACAACGGAACGGTGGTTCGCGAGGTTGGTGACGCGAACATGGGTGCCAAAAGCCAGGGAACGGTGAGCGCAAGTCATATGGCCCCGCGCGCCATAGTAAGAGGCTTTGCCTGTCCAGCTCTGCGCTTCGGCGCCGACTGAAGAGATGAGCAACGCGGCCACCACCATGATATATTTATTCAATATTAAAACTCCATACACGTTTCAATGTCCGCTCATATACGAGCAGAGTGCGTCTATGGATGGATTATGTGATTAAAAAGTGGCAATGTATCATAGTATATTATATCTGTATTGTACAAATATACGCTAACTATTGTGTCATTATGTGACTTTGCCACATATGTGGTGAAGTATAATAGACTTATGTTTGTCTATATCATTCGTATGAAAACTGCTTATCCGAATGTCATTTACAAAAATTGGCTCCGAGCGGATGTCGTGCCGAAGATGACTGAGCCGGAGCCATTGGCGCTCATGCAATAAAGCGCAAGCAGTGGCGGGCGCAGAGCGGCGGATTCCCAGAAGAGGGTTCTGGAGGATATTTCGATCAGATCGGTTGGATCTGATCGACAAGAATATGCTCAAGCTTTTGAATCTGGAGCGATTTCTGATCGATCGAATGGCTCCGTTCGATCGGAAAGCGCCCTAGGCGCGGAACAGGATCACGACCCCGGTGACGATCATGGCGATGCCGAGCGCGTCACGAGGCGATGCGCCCTGCTTGAAAAGTCGCCGCGAGACCATCTGCGCGAAGATCACTTCGACGAGGCCCAAGGTGCGTACGCGGGCCGCGCTATCGATGGCGAAGGCGAGAAACCAGAATTGGGAGGCGAAAGCCCCAAGAAAGCCGGCGAGCAGCGACGGCCTCCATTCGGCCGCGATCGCTCGCAGCAAAGGGCGGTTGGTGAGGCCAAGATGCAAGAGGATCGCCAGCGTCTGGACGAGCAGCCCGATGACGAGCGCCGTCGACGCGGCGACGAGGAACGTTGGACCGTCGAGAGCGAGGATTGCGCCGCGAAAGCCGACCGCCGAGATTGCAAAGCAAGCTCCGGCGCAAAGGCCAAGAATGGCCGGGCTCCTGTACGCTGGAACCGCCTCGGCCGATGTTTTCGGCGAAGGGATCCGCCCGGATCCGGGCCACGATAGGACGAGGACGCCGATCGTCGCCACAAAGATTGAAAGCGCGGTCGGGCCAGTCAGGCGGTCGCCGAGAAACACCAAGCCGAACAAGGCAACCTGCAAGGGCTCCGTCTTGGTATAGGCGATCGTTACCACGAAGGAGCGCTCGCGCATGGCTGCGAGCATCAATCCGGTTGCGAGCACCTGGGCCAAAGCGCCGACAAAAATCCAGCTAAGCGCGTGACTTCCTATGGGAGTGGGATGGCGGCCAGTGAGGCCCACCACGACCCCCAGAAACAGAAGAGCGAATGGGAGTCCGTACAGAAACCGCACATAAGCGGCGCCGGCGGCGCCAACGTCATCGAGAAGGTCACGCTGCGCGGCGTTCCGTAACGTTTGCGCCGCTGCCGCCGTGATGGTGAAGACGATCCAAAGCCAGGGAGGCAGAAAGGGCACGCAATTTCCAGTGTAGCTTGCTCAGGCGAAAAGCGAGAATGGAGCTCATTCCCTTCTAGCCGGAAGGCCGAGAAAAATGTGATCGCCCTCGGCGCTTCAATGATCTTTTTGAACAAGCTCAGATTGGAGAAGAAAGTCTTTCGATTCCATGTAGATAGAATCTATTGCGCAGCGTGCTCCAATGGCGTGACGCAACTGACGCGATAAAAAGATGGTCGATTTGTCGCAGGGCGTCTTTTCATTCACGAAGAAATGCACTACCGTAACATTTGTAAGCGCTGCCGTAGCCGGAGAAATCCAGTTGCTCGCGCGGCGCTTATCATCAGCGAACGCAAAATCCGGATGCCGCAAAAAGCCGGAGCGCGAGCCAAGAACGTAAAGAGGCCGACTGGCTTTGCCAGTAGCGGTTCAAGTCTAGGGAGGGGCCTAAAGAGAGCGTCGCGACGATCCAGTTGCCGCGGGGTGATCTAACTAAAGTGCGGCGCACTAAAAAGCTCAAAGCCAAGAAGCGCCAAACGCAATTCCAGGGAAAATCCTTAAAACAGCAAAGCGAAGAGGTCTATCAGGGCCGCTCATCATTTTATCGGAATGGTGATGGTTTGGCTATGCCGTGGCTCGGATTTTTCGGGCGACTTGACGACGAGGCCGCGCAAAATGCGGTCTCGTAACTTTATTTGCGAACGCTGGCGCGCAAGGCATTCCGGTTTTTCGTCGCATATTCCGGGGTCGACGATAGCAGGAAAAGCTTTTGCGCTCCGGCCAAAAATAAAGAGGCCGCTTGCGTTACCACAAGCGGCCCAAGTCTAGGGAGGAAACGCCCAAGGAGGGCATCGGCGGCAACAACGTTGCCGCACCGCAATAATATGCACGTGCAGCGCACAAAAAGCAAGCCCTGTTGACCTATTTTTTGACGCCTGCGTCAAGAAGGCTCAATCGCTTGATTTATATTGAATTTTTGACCTTCGTCGCGCGCGGGGGCGTGTTTGTTTGAATAAATTCGGAAAAAAGCCGCCCCAGTTTACAGACCGCCAGATTCACTTGCGGCGGGCGGCCCGCCGTGTCAACGAGCGTTAGCTCCAACCATCCCCGCAGGGGCTCAGGAAAAGCACGCTCATGACAGCTGTGGACTTCGCCGCGTTCGTCGAGAATCTTGCCGATATCGCCAGCGATACGATTCTGCCCTTCTTTCGAACCGCTCTCGGCGCTGAAGACAAAAATGTCGGCGGCGCTTTCGATCCTGTGACTGAGGCGGATCACGCGGCCGAATCGGCCATGCGACGGCTTATTATCGAAACCTTTCCTGACCACGGCATCATTGGCGAGGAGTTCGGCTCGGTGCGGAGCGATGCGGACTATGTCTGGGTGCTGGATCCAATCGACGGGACCAAGAGCTTCATCGCCGGCATGCCGACCTGGGGCAGCCTCATCGGTCTGCTGCGCGAGGGTTCCCCAACCTATGGGATGATCGTTCAGCCTTTCACCCGCGAGCGCTTCGTCGGGGATGGCGTCGGCGCCCTCTGGCGCGGGCCCGGAGCCAATCGAGAGGTGATCGAGCGCAAACTCAAGACACGCGCCTGCGGCGATCTGTCGAAAGCGACTTTGCTGACCACGTCGCCGCTTCTCTACGCTGAATCGAAGCTTCCCGCCTTTCGCCGCGTCGAGGAGCGGGTCCGCCTCTCCCGCTACGGCGGCGATTGCTACGCTTTCGCCATGCTGGCCGCGGGTCACGTCGATTGCGTGATCGAATCGGGGCTCAAAATCTATGATATCGCGCCGCTCATCCCAATCATCGAAGGCGCGGGCGGGATTGTGACGAACTGGGATGGCGGCAGCGCGACGCAGGGCGGGGATATCGTCTCGAGCGGCAGCGCCGAACTGCACGACACGGTCCTCAAGCTGCTTCAGGGGTGAATCTCCCCGCGCGGCGGACGACGGCATGATCGGTTCGGCCCGGATCGACCATGCCCTGGAAACGCTCATGGGAAGCGGCGCCGCTTCCCATGAGGAGACATGCTATTCCATGGCGCGCAAAATCGACTCGACGACCTTTTTGGCGTCGCCGAACAGCATCGTCGTATTGGGCCGGAAAAACAGCTCATTTTCGACGCCGGCATAACCCGATCCCATGCCGCGCTTGACGAAAAGCACGTTCTTGGCGTTCTCGACGTCAAGGACGGGCATGCCGTAGATCGGCGACTTCGGGTCGGTTTTCGCCGCGGGGTTCGTGACGTCGTTCGCGCCGATGACAAAAGCCACGTCTGCGTGACTGAAGTCCTCATTGATTTCTTCGAGTTCAAAAACTTCGTCGTAAGGCACATTGGCCTCGGCCAGCAGAACGTTCATGTGGCCCGGCATGCGCCCGGCGACGGGATGGATCGCATATTTCACGTCCGCGCCATGCTTCTTCAGGACGTCGGCCATCTCCCGCAACGCATGTTGCGCCTGCGCCACCGCCATGCCGTAGCCCGGCACGACGATAACCTTTTTCGCCGCTTTCAGCAGTTTCGCCGCTTCTTCGGGCGTACCCTGCTTGACCGGGCGCGTTTCGGCGACCGCTCCGGCGGCGCCTGCGGCGGGAGCCGCCGTTTCTCCGCCAAAACCGCCCGCGATCACCGAGATGAAAGAGCGGTTCATCCCCTTGCACATGACGTAGGACAGAATGGCGCCCGATGAGCCGACGAGCGCGCCGGTGATGATTAGTGCGAGATTGCTCAAGGTGAAGCCGATGCCGACGGCGGCCCAGCCCGAATAGGAGTTGAGCATGGAAATGACGACCGGCATGTCGGCGCCGCCGATCGGCACGATCAAAAGCACGCCAAGCGCGAAGGCGACTATGGCGATAGCCCAGAAAACGACATGATCGCCGGTCGACGAAAACGCGATGATGAAAAGAAAGAGCAGAACGCCGAGAGCTATGTTGATCAGGTGCCGGTGCGGCAGGAGAATCGGCTTGCCGGACATGCGGCCGTCGAGTTTCAGAAAGGCGATGACCGATCCCGTGAAGGTGATCGCGCCGATCGCCGCCCCGAGCGACATTTCAACGAGGCTGCCGGCGTGAATTGGCGAGCCGAGCGCGAAGGCCGGCGGAGCGTTAAGGGCGCTCGCCGCGACGAGCACGGCGGCAAGGCCGACGAGCGCGTGAAACAGGGCGACGAGCTGCGGCATCGCCGTCATTTGAATGGTGCGCGCGCGCCACGTGCCGATGGCGCCGCCGATGGCGATGCCCGCGACCACGATGAGAAGGGAAAAGGCGCTCGCCGGCGGCTGATAGAACAGCGTGGTGACAATGGCGATCGCCATGCCGATCATGCCGGCGTGATTGCCTCGCCGCGACGTTTCCGGCGAGGACAGACCCCGCAGCGCGTAAATAAAGAGCAGACCAGATGCGAGATAGAGCAGGGCCGCGAGATTGGCGTTCATCGATCAGCCCTTTTTCTTATACATCGCGAGCATGCGTTCGGTGACAAGAAAGCCGCCGAAGATATTGACCGACGCGAGGACGAGGGCGATGAAACCGAAAATCTTGGCTGCGAGGGCGCCGGCGCCCTCTCCGGCATGATCGCCGACCTCGACGCCCGCCGACAGCAGCGCTCCGACGACGATAACGGAGGAAATCGCGTTGGTGACCGACATCAGCGGCGTATGCAGGGCGGGTTTTACCGACCAGACGACGTAATAGCCGACGACCACGGCGAGCGCGAAAATCGCCAGGCGGAAGACGATCGGATCGATGACGCCGCCGGTCGCGGCATGAGCGCCGCCCGCCAGCTGATCGGCGTAGGTTTCCGCGTTTTCGGCGGCGTGGCGCGCCGCCGCGACAGCCTCATGCAGCCTTTGTAGAGCTTCTTGATCGATCTCGTTGGCCATCCGTGCCTCTCCCTCCGGTAGTCATATTTTGACGGGGTCTATCTGATTGGCGGCCCTTGCCGCCCACCTCTGGCGTCACGGCCCGGTCTGATTGGCGCCTTTGCCGGATCGCGTTCTTTGCCGCGGTTTGGCGGCGCCCGCCGGAGCTGCCAAGGCGTCGGGCGCAGCCTCGGCCTCGGGCTGAGCGGCCGGCTCGATCGTCGGGGCGGAGGATTCAGGGCGGTCGTCCCGCATCTCGGGCGCCTGCGCTGTGGCCGGCGCCTGGAAGTTTGGATGCGTGAGCGCTCCCTCCCGCGTTAGAACGGTCGCCTTGACGATTTCATCGTCCCAGTTGATCGCGAGATTTTTCGTTTCGGGATCAATCAGGGGTTTGAGGAAGGCAAGCAGGTTTCGGGCATAAAGCGCCGATGCCGTGGCCGGAACGCGCCCGGCGACGTTCAGATTGCCGATGATCTTGACGCCATTATCGGTGACGACGGTCTCGCCCGGCCTTGAGAGCTCGCAATTGCCGCCGCGCTCGACGGCGAGATCGATGATGATCGAGCCCGGCTGCATCGAGCGCACCATCTCCGCGGTGATGAGGATCGGAGCGGCGCGTCCGGGAATGAGCGCGGTCGTGACGACAATATCCTGCTTGGCGATATGGGAGGCGGTGAGGGCCGCCTGCTTTGCCTGATATTCGGGGGACATCGGCTTGGCGTAGCCGGCCGCGGTTTCGGCCGCGGCGAATTCATCGTCCTCAACGGCGATGAATTTCGCGCCGAGCGAGAGCACTTGCTCTTTGGTCGCTGGCCGGACGTCGGTCGCCGTCACGACGCCGCCGATCCGCCGCGCCGTCGCGATCGCCTGCAGGCCCGCGACGCCGACGCCCATGATGAAGATGCGGGCCGGCTGGACTGAGCCGGCGGCCGTCATCATCATGGGAATGGCGCGTTCATAGGCCGAGGCGGCGTCGATGACGGCGCGATAACCGGCGAGATTGGCCTGGCTCGACAGCACGTCCATCGTTTGAGCCCGCGTGATGCGCGGGATCAGCTCCATCGCAAACGCGCTGACGCCGGCGCCGGCGAGCGACTGCAATGCGTCAATGTGGTCGTAAGGGTCCAGAATGGCGAGGACGACGGCGCCGGGTTTGACGCCGGCGAGTTCCGCGGCTGTCGGCCGGCGCACCCGAAGCACGACGTCGGCGTCCTTTACAGCGGTGGCGGCGTCGGGCGCGATCGTCGCTCCGGCGGCGGCGTAAGCTTCGTCCAATATCGCGGAGTTGCGGCCGGCGCCCGTCTCGACCGTGACTTCCGCGCCGAGCGCGGCGAGCGATTTCACCGTCTCGGGGGTCGCCGCGACGCGGCTCTCAATGGCGTCGTTTTCGGCTTGGACGGCTATGCGCATATAAAATTCTCCGATTGTCATCGAGCTTTGGAGGCCAGAGGCTCAGTGCGGCCGGCGGGCGCCGGCGGTCGGATGGAAAGCTTAGCCTGCTATGATGGCCAATAAAATAAGGATGCCAGCCACTCCGGCGCCGCTGAAAGTGAGCAGGCGCAAGAACATTTTATATGTTTTTTCATGTTCCTCGTAATCGAGGCCCGAGGTGCTGATGGGTTGCGCGTGATCGTTCGTCATTGATCAGTCTCCTCCCGATGTGACATCCGCGAAGCTTTGGCCGCGAAGCTTTGGCCATGAGCTTTGGCCACGAAGCTTTGGCAATGAATCCCTCCCCATGCAAGAGGGCAAGCGGGAAAGCGCGACAATTTTGCATTAAGGCGAGGGGCCTCCCGAGAGATGTTTTGATCAATCCGGCGACGCGAGCCCGACGGCGGCGAGGGCGGCTGTCTGGCGTTCGCGCAACGCCTCGGCCGAAAAGACTCCGATCGCCTCATTGAACATGCGATGGAAGTTTAAGCGGGCGTCGAGATGCAGAAAGGCGCCGCCGAGGCCGATCGCGGCGCGATCCATGAAGACGAATTCGCGCGGCACCCGGACCGGCCCGTTTTTCTTCAGGGCCTGATGCACGAGAAAGGCCTGTTTGCGGCCGTATTGCGCCGGGGCGACGCCATCGGCCACAGTGCGCACGCGGTCGTCGAGCAGAGGCCCATAGATGAATCGCGCCCAGATGTTCAAGATCTCGGCCAACTCTTTGGTCAGTCCCTGAAATCCCCAGGTCTCATAGGCATGGAATGTGCGCGGAAAATCATTGTGGAGCAGGCCCTCATAGAGATCCACCACGCCGCCGACGAATTTTGGCGTGAAAATGCGGACACAGCCATAATCCAGCAGGTTAATGCCTGCCGCGCTTGCGACATCATCCGCCGAATGCCCGCGCTCGTTGAAAACCGTATAATTGCCAAGGTGCGGATCGCCGTGGATGACGCCGAACTGGCTGAACGGAATCCACCAGGCCTTGAACATCGCCGCCGCGATGCGCGCCCGCGCGGCCTCGTCCGCTCCGGTAAAACTGAGTAATTTGCCGCCTTCGAGCCAATCCATCGTGAGAAGGCGCGCAGTCGAAAGGTCGCTGCGGATGCGCGGCACGCGAATGTCGTCGAAATGCGCGAGAATGCCGGCGTAGAGCGCCGCATGCTTCGCCTCGCGCTCATAGTCGAGCTCCTCGCGGACGCGCTCGCCGATCTCCTGCGTCATTTCCCGCGTGTCGATGACGGGGTTGAGACGCCGGTGCACCGCGAACAAGACTTCGAGCTGGCTGAGGTCGGCCTCGACGGCCGATTTCATATCGGGGTATTGCAGCTTGCAGGCGAGCGGAGCGTCATCCTCGGCGACGGCCCGATGGACCTGACCGAGCGAGGCCGCGGCCGCGGGGTGCAGCTCGAAGCTTTTGAAACGCTCCCGCCAGTCCGGCCCGAGTTCGGCCTGCATCCGCCGCTTGACGAAAGCCGCGCCCATCGACGGCGCATCGCTCTGCAGCTTTTGCAGTTCGTCTGCATATTCGGGCGGGAGCACGTCCGGGATGGTCGCCATCATCTGGGCGACCTTCATCATTGGACCCTTGAGACCGCCGAGCGCTCGCGCCAGGGCGGCCGCGTTGCCGGCGTCGCCGCCGCGCGAACCGATGAGGCGCGCCCCGGCGATGCGCGCGGCGACCCCTCCGACATTCGCGCCGACGCGGGCGTAGCGCGCCGCGCGAGCTGAAAAGCGATTGGCTTCGTCGTCTCTCATGCAGATCCCTGGAAACACGAACCCGCAGGAGAGACAAGCCTCTCGAACAAAGTCACGCGTCAAACGCAGGACGCAGTGAGCCTGATCAATATTCCTCTTCGATCCTGCTCCGGCGTCCTGACCATTTGACTAGAGTTGATCGCCGGGGCGCCTGTCAACGCACGCCTGCGTCAATGCATCCATCGAAACACGGAGCGCGAGCCGCCGGGGGCGCCCTCAGCTTCCCGAAAGTTCAGCTTCGAGGCGCGCGTCGAGTTCGGCGAAATCGACGCGGACCTCGACGGCGTTGTCTTCGGTCCGCCGCGAACGGAAGCCGTGCTCGGCCACCATTTGCAGCATCTTGAAGTTGTCCGCGGAAATGGTCCCCGTGACCGCCTTCAGCCCGCGCCGTCTCGCGCAGAGAAGGATTTCGGTCATGAGCTGATATCCGAGGCCGTGCGCCTTGAAGTCGGAGCGCACCATAATGTCATATTCGGCCGTTTCGGAATCTGCATGCTCTTGTGCGATGTGCACGATGCCGAAGATTTCCTCGGGGCCCGACTCCGGCAGGGTTGTCGCGATGATGGCCGCCTCCGTTTCCGGATCAAGGCTTGTGAATTTTTCGGCCATTTTACCGGCGAAATCATGCACGGCGCCGAGGCAGCGGAAATGAATGTCCTCCGGCGAGGCATGGGAAAACATCTCTTCGAGACGCGCCCCGTCGTCGGGACGCACGTAGCGAAGCTGAAACAGCTCACCGTCCGGGAGCTTGATCGTATGTTGACGGTCTGACCGTCTGATCGGCTTGTTCATGAAGTTGGGCCTCATTGACCTTTTATTTTCAGCCGCGCCGCGAACAGGGTCACGCAGCGGCGCCAATCAAGCGGCGTCTTCAGCGCTTTGGCTTGATTGTTCGTTAAGATTGACAGAGAAGATGCCGTGAGCATGACAGAGCGGGCTGTCGCGGGGCCGATCGGCCTTTCGACAACACCCGCGGCGCTATTCCTGCTCGGTTTCGAACTACGTCGAATTGGCGTGGATCGGCCTTCTCTCGTCATCCATATATGCCTGCGCCCGAGTAATTTCGCAAGTGCAGCATTTTGCCGTCCGCCCCGGGGCGCCTCCCGACTTGACCGTTTCAGCCGGTGCGGCGGCGAGAAGTCGCAGCCGCACAAATGCTCCGGCGCGATCTATGCGGCGGCGATGATGTGAAAGAAACTGCCGCTCGTTTGCCCGCGCCGGCCGCCTTCCATGCGTTCGGCGCCGCCATGCGCGTCCCGAACCAGAGCGAAGGGGGCGTCGGTCTCGCTGGCGGCCAATGTCGTCGCATAATGAAATTCATGGCCGCGCAGGCTCGATCCAGCGGCGCCAAGCGGGTGGGCGGCGGCCAGCCGCGCGTCCCGATAGCCAAGATTCAGTTTGCGTTCTGCAAAGCTGAAGCTTTGAGACAGCAGCCCTGCCATCGCGTGAGCCTCGCCGGCTTTGTCGATGAGGCTCTGGCCCAGCACCATATAGCCGCCGCATTCGCCATGCACCGGCCTCGTCAAGGCAAATCGGCGGAGCCCCGCGAGAAACTGGCCGGAGGCGGCGAGCTTGCCGGCATGAAGCTCGGGATAGCCGCCGGGAAGCCAGCAGAGGTCGCAGTCAGGGGGAGGCGCCTCATCGGCCAGAGGCGAAAAGAAGCTGAGTTCCGCGCCGAGCCTGCGCCAGCCCTCCAGAATATGCGGATAGAGAAAAGAAAATGCGATATCCCGCGCGATGGCGATGCGCTGCGCTGGCGGGCGCAGAGCGGCGACCGGCGCCTGCTCGGGAAAAGATCCCGCGCGGGCCGACGCGCCAATGGCGTTGAGATCGCAATGCGCGCCGACGAAGGCCGCGATGGCGTCAAGCAGGGCGTCGAGACCCGCGATTTCCTCCGCCTGAACGAGTCCGAGATGACGTTCCGGCAAGTCGATTTTTGTCGTTCGCGGCAGGGCGCCGAGGACGGGAACGCCCAGCGCTGCAATCGCTTGCGCCGCGAGCCTTCGGTGGCGCTCGCTGGCGACGCGGTTCAAAACGACGCCGGCGATGTTAATACGCGAATCATAGGTCGCGCAGCCCTTGACCACGGCGGCGGCCGATTGCGCCTGGCCGCTTACGTCGACGCAGAGGAGAACCGGCCAGCCGAGCGCCGCCGCGACGTCCGCCGATGCTCCGCTGCGCCCGGGCGGCGCGATGACGCCGTCGAAAAGCCCCATCGAGCCCTCGCAGAGCACAAGATCGCAAGGCTCGCCATCCTTTGTCAGGCTGGCGGCGCCGGCGAGGGCGCACAGAAGCGGGGGGGCCATCGCCCAGCTGTCGAGATTGACGCTGTTTTGCCCGGTGGCGGCGGCGTGGAAGGCCGGATCAATATAATCCGGCCCGCATTTGGCGGCGCCGACGGCAAGGCCCTTGTTCCTGAAGGCGCGCATCAGACCAAGGGTCAGCACGGTCTTGCCGCTGCCGGAGCGCGGCGCGGCGATCAGAAGGCCGCGCGGAAAGCTCATCGCTCTCCCCCGCGAAAGCGGCGCTGATAATCCTTGTCGTAGAGCGCGCTCTCGCGGAAATCGCGCGCCTTAAGAACCTCGCCGACGAAGATCAAAGCGGTGCGCTCCATCGGCGCGGCGGCGAGCTGTTTGGCGATCGTTGCGAGCGTTCCGCGTAAAATCGTCTCGTCCGGCCAGGACGCGCGAAACACGATCGTCACGGGGCAATCGGCGCCGTAATGGGGCGTCAGCTCCGCGACCACGCGGTCGATGGCGTGAATGGAAAGGTGGATTGCGAGCGTCGTTCGCGTCGCGGCGAAAGCCGCGAGCGTTTCACGCGCCGGCATGGACGAGGCGCGCCCTTGCGTTCGGGTAAGCACGAGCGATTGCGCGACCTCCGGCAAGGTGAGTTCCGTGCCCAAAGCCGCCGCGGCGGCGGCGAAAGCTGGAACGCCGGGCGTGATCGTATAGGGAATGGCGAGCTGGTCGAGGCGGCGTAGCTGTTCGCCCATGGCGCTCCAGATCGAAAGATCGCCTGAGTGCAGGCGCGCCACGTCCTCGCCCGCCTCATGGCTGCGCAAAAATTCGGCCTCGATCTGATCAAGGTCCATGGCCGAGGTGTCGATGATCCGCGCGCCCGCCGGGCAATGCTCCAGCAGCGCGCGCGGAACAAGCGAGCCGGCAAAAAGACAGACGGGGCAGCGCGCGATGAGATCGCGGCCGCGCACCGTGATGAGATCGGGCGCGCCGGGTCCGGCGCCGATGAAATGAATGGTCATGACTGACGCTCTTTCGCGATAGCGCAGCTGGCGCAGGAGTCGCTGATGCGGGCAAGGATCAGTTCGGCGCCGGCGCCCGCCCCGGCCAGCGCGGCGGTCTCGGCGATCGACGGCAGGCCGAACATGTCGATGACTTTTTCCGATCGTGTCACTGCTCGTGGAGCCGCCTCGTCGAGAAGCTTGGGATCAAGAAAGACGAGCGGCATTTCAAGCTTTGCCGCCGCCTCGATCAGGCCGGGCTCCAAGTCCTTCGCCTGATGCGAATAAAGAGCGGCGGCCGACCCCTCGCAATGCGCGCGGGCGATGGCGCGGCGCACCAGCGCCACGATGGTCTCGCTGGCGCAATTTTTTCGGCATCCGACGCCGATTGCGATTTTCATTTCGTCACCGCCCATTGCGTGATGGGCATGGCCGGGCGCCAGCCGTGAAAACCGCCAAGAGGATCGGCCCGTGCGATCTCGATTTTCGTCAGTTCGCCGCCATGCGTCTTGAAGCGGCGGAAAAGCTCCGCCTGAGCCTCAAGCGTCACGGCGTTCATGACGAGCCGCCCGCCTGGCGCCAGCGCCGCGAAAGCCGCCTCGAAGATGGAGGGATCGCTGGAGCCGCCGCCGATGAAGATTGCTTGCGGCGGCGGCAGCTTCGAGAGAGCACCCGGCGCCTTGCCGCAAATGACGTCGATTTGCGGCGCGCCAAGATGTCTGGCGTTGCGCGCGATTCGCTCTGCCCGGTCAGGGCGCGCTTCGATCGCTATGGCGCGATTGGCGGGGTCGAGCAGCAGCCATTCGATGGCGATCGAGCCGGAGCCTGCGCCGATATCCCATAACAGATCCCCGCGCCGGGGCGTCAGCGCCGACAAAGTGAAGGCGCGGATATTGCGCTTGGTCAGCTGACCGTCATGCTCAAACAGGCCGTCGTCCAATCCGGCGCCGATCGGCAAAAAACATGATCTCGGCTCAAGCGGAATTTCGACGGCGACCAGATTGAGCGGATTGATCTCCTCAATATCGAAGGCCTCAGCAAGGCTCGACCGGATGCGTTCTCTCTCGCCGCCCATCGCCTCCATGACGGTGATGCGTGACGTCCCCAGTCCTCGCTCGCATAAAAGCGTTGCAATGCGTGGCGGGGTCGTCTCGTCCCAGGAGAGGCACAGGAGTTTTCCGCCGGGTTGGATGGCGGGGATGATGCGTTCGAAGTCGCGCCCATGGAGTGAAATAAGATCGCAGTTTTGCAGGCTCCAGTGCAGCCTTGCCGCGGCGAGGCTGAAGGCCGAGGGCGACGGAATGCAGAGCATTTCATCATGCGCGACATGCGCCGAAAGAAGGGCGCCGACGCCGTAGAAAAACGGATCGCCGGATGCAAGGACACAGACCGGCTCCCCCCGCCGCGCCAGAATCCGGGGCAGGGCCTGCGTGATCGGAGATGGCCAGATCATCGTCTCGACGTCGAGGGGACCGGCGAGCGCGAGATGGCGCGCGCCGCCGATGACGATTGAGGCTTGCGCGAGCAGCTCTCGCGCGGCAGGAGTGAGGCCGTCGACGCCGTCCTCGCCGATGCCGATGAGGGAGAGCCAGGGCTTTCCGGGCGCAGGCGACGCGGTCATGGCGCGAGCGGACAGGAGCTGGAGACAGAAAGATGAGGGTTCTCGTGCTTGGCGGCGCCTCCGAGGCAAGCGCGCTCGCAACGCTCCTCGCGGCGCGAAGCGACATTGAGGCGATCATGTCTTTCGCCGGACGCACCAGGGCGCCCGTCGCGCCGCCTATACCCTTGCGTATCGGCGGCTTTGGCGGCGCGGACGGTCTTGCGGCCTATCTCGCAGCCGAGCGCATCGACGTCCTTGTCGACGCCACCCATCCTTTTGCCGAACAGATCTCGCGCAACGCGCGGACCGCTGCGGCAAGAAGCAATATTCCGCTCATCATATTGTCGCGGCCTGCCTGGGCGCGGGAAACTGGCGATCGCTGGATCGAGGTTCCAGACATGGCGAGCGCGGTCGGCGCGCTCGGGGATAAAAGCCGCCGCGTCTTTCTCGCCATCGGACGGTTGCAGCTCGCAGCCTTCGAGGCTGCGCAGCAGCATTTCTATCTCATCCGCAGCATCGATCCGGTCGCGCCCGCTTTCCAGCATTGCCGCGTCATCGCCGCGCGCGGGCCCTTTGACGCCGATGCGGAAGAGCGCCTTCTGCGCGATGAAATGATTGACGTCATCGTTGCGAAGAACAGCGGCTCTCCGGCCGTGTTCGGCAAGATTCTTGCCGCGCGCCGGCTTCGCCTTCCCGTGATCATGGTCGAGCGTCCCTATGACGCCTTGAACGCCTCGCATGATCCCGCGGAGGCGCTTGATCTGATCCTGCGTCATGGCGCGCGTCCGGCGCTGCGCGGCGTGTAGACGAAAGGTTCGCCCGCGCCTCGCACGATCACTTTGGTTTCGCTTGATCCGATGATGACCAGTGTCGCCATATCGGCAAGGCCGGGCTCGGCGTCCGCAAGCGTCGTGACGATGAGGCGCTCGTCCGCGCGGCCGATGGATTTGGCGAACATCACCGGCGTCCGCTCCGCCTTGTGCTGACGCAGCAAAGCAAAGGCGGCGCGGATCTGATCGCGGCGTGTTCGTGAGGCCGGATTATAGAAGGCCATGACGAAATCGCCTTGCGCCGCGGCAATCAATCTTTTCTCGACGAGCGCCCAAGGCTTGAGATTATCCGACAAAGAGATCGCGCAGAAATCATGACCGAGCGGCGCGCCCAATCGCGCCGCCGCCGCCTGCATCGCGGAGATGCCGGGCGACACTGCGACGTCGATCTCGCGCCATGCCGGCTCGCCGTGATCGATCGCCTCGAACACCGCCGCGGCCATGGCGAAAACGCCAGGATCGCCCCCCGACACCACGGCGACATGACGGCCCTCCTGGGCGAGGCGCAAGGCGGCGCGCGCGCGATCGAGCTCGACCCTGTTGTCGCTGCCGTGCCGCACTTGCCCGGCGCGCTGCGGGCAGCGTTCGACATAGGGCGCATAGCCGACAAGATCAGTCGCCTCCGCTAGAATCTTCGAGGCCTCCGGCGTGATCCACTCCGCAAGGCCGGGGCCCAGTCCGACGACGCGCAGCGAGCCGGGGGCGCTGTTCGCCGCGCTCATGGCCGCCTGCCTTGACCCGGGATGAGGATCATCGAAAAATAGGGCGCGAGATCGTCGGTCTTGTCTTCAAGGCGGATGATCTTTTCGGCTTCCTGCGTGCCATGTTCGACATAGATCGCGGCGCCCTCGCGGCCGGCCTCGCGGATCGCCGCACGGACTTTGCCGAGATTGGCGCCGAGCTTCATGATGATGGCGGCGTCGCACGCCCCAAGGCGCTGCGCGAGATCCTCTCCGCCGAGCGTAGCGGGCAGAACGCTCAACACGTCGTCGCCCCAGGTGATCGGAACTTTGGCGGCGCTCCAGCAGCCGGACATGCCCGTGACGCCAGGAATGACTTCCACAGCGAAGCGGTCCTTCAGCCGTACGTAAAGATGCATGAACGAACCATAAAATAGGGGATCGCCCTCGCAGATGAGGGCGACGTCCCGGCCGGCCGACAGATGATCCGCTATCCTTTGCGTCGCGTCCTCATAGAAGGCGCGCAATGTCTCGACATAGACGGGATCGCTGAAATGCTTTTCCGTCGTTATGGGATAGAGGAGTGGCAGTTCGAGGCATGCCGGACAGAGCCAGCGGTCGACGATGGCGCGCGCCTGTCCGCGCCGGCCTTTCTTGGCGAAATAGGCGACGACGGGCGCGGAGCCCAGAATCTTGGTCGCCTTCACGGTTAAAAGATCAGGATCGCCGGGGCCGAGCCCAACGCCGTAAAGCCGCCCGGTAGCAGGCGCTGACGCGATCATTCGGCGTCCCCCGCCAGCGCGTTGAGGGCGGCCGCCGTCATGGCGCTCCCGCCCTTGCGTCCCCGCACAGTGATGTAAGGCGCCGGCGCCAGTTCGATCAGCGCTTCTTTTGATTCCGCCGCGCCGACAAAGCCGACCGGCATGCCGATGATGCAGGCGGGCCGCGCGGACAAGTGCTCCAGCATGTCGATCAGATGAAACAGAGCCGTCGGCGCATTGCCGATGGCGACGATGGCGCCGCTCAGCCGCTCGCGCCAGAGCTCCAGCGCCGCGGCGCTCCGGGTATTGCCGATCTCTCGTGCGAGCTCGGCGACGGCGGGGTGATCGAGCGTGCAGATGACTTCATTGCGGCTCGGCAGGCGCGATCTTGTCACGCCATCTGCGACCATCTTGGAGTCGCAAAGGATCGGCGCGCCATCGCGCAGCGCGCGGCGCGCCAGAGCCGCTGCGTTTGGCGAAAAGAAAAGATCGTTGCCGACCTCAACCATGCCGCAAGCATGAATGACGCGCACGGCGACCGTCTCTTCATCCGACGTGAAGCGCGTCAGGTCAGCTTCGGCGCGTATCGTCGCAAAGGAGCGCCGGTAAATCTCCGCGCCGTCGCGAATATAGTCGAAGCGATGTCCAATTTGCTGCGCGTTCATATGCATTTGCTTTTCGCGTTTTCGTCAACGCCATGCGTCATGGTTTCCAGCATGTCGCGCGCCGCCGTCAAGGTAAGGTTTTGCGCGGCGCTTGGATCGCAGGGCGTCCCGTTGATGATGAGATCGTAAAGGCCGCCCCTGCCGACCAGCGTCACCGGCGTTGGCCGCGGCCTGGCGCAGCCCTTTTGACAGCCGGACACGTGCAAGGCAATGCCGGCGCCGTTGAACCGTCGCGCGATGGCCGCAAGCGCCAACGCATCCTCGCGCGTTTGCGTCGTCGCGCGTTCGCAGGCAGGAGCGCCGCCGCAGGCCGCAAGGCGAAGCCGCGCATCGTCGGGAGCGACGATGAAATTTGCCGCTGTGAAATGACGCCGCAAAGCGTCGTTCGCTGAGGCGTCCACATGCGGCAGGAGCAGCGAGCGCCAGGGCGTCAATCTGATCTCGGCCGCCGCATAAGCCTCCGCAGCCTGAGCGGCCGCGTCAAGCATGTCGGCGGTGAGTCGGCCAAAGGGCGCGCCGGCGCCAAAGCAAAATGAGTCGTCAAAGCTGATCAGTCCGACCGGGGAAGGCGCCTCGATGCGGCCCTGTTGTCGCGCTGGCGTCAGAGTGAGGCCGGCGGATTCGGCGATGATGGCGGAACCGCATTGTGATATGAGGTCCATCATTCTTCGCGGTGGCTCCGGCAAAGCCGCGCCAATTGCGAGAAAGGCGCGGGCGAGATCGATGGCCGCTGCGACGACCCTGTTGGGCGCGCAAAAACCGAGACTAACCGCGTCGCTCGATACGCCACCAATCGAAATCGCGAAGTCATCATGCGCTTTGCGATAGGCGAAGCGGATGTCGGCGGGCTCGTCCTCGAGCGAAAGCGCGCCGCCATCATCGATCAGAAAGCCGAATTTGCCGGGCAGGCGATGCAGATCAACCGCCGCGACGAGCGCGGCTTCGAGCGCCTTGCCGATCGGGCCGACGTCAATCGCGGCGCCAAGGCCGGCGAGCGGGCTGACCATCACGTTGCGTATGGCTTCGGCGGCCGGATCTTCATCGATGAGGCCGAGCTCGCTCAGCCTTTCTGTAAGAGCGGCGAGCGTGGGTTGAGATACGCCGCGCAACTGCAGATTGCCACGCGCGGAAAGATCGATGAGACGATTGCCACAGGAGCGCGAAGCGTTGGCGATCGCGCGCATCGTTGCGGCGCCGACAATGCCGCCGCTGATGCGCAAGCGCAGGAGAAAACCATCTTTCGCCAGCATCGGGGAGAGCGCGCCGGGGCACCAGCCTTTGCGCAATTCGGAGCGAATTAGCATGAAAGGCTTTTCCGCATCGATGCGAGAGTGTCGAGCGTGGAATTGCGCCGGCCTTGCCAGAAGCCGCGCCGCAGCGCCGCTTCAAAGCGGGCCAGGATGCAGAGCGCCGCTTTCGGGTTTTCAGCGACAAGAAAATCGCGCACGTCTGGATCGCCGCAGGTGGCGTCAAAAAGCAGCTCGAAATGCTGGCTCGAGACGGCGTCGCTCATGACGGCGAGCGTGAAAAGATGATCGACGGTCTCCGCGATCTCGGCGCCGCCACGATGGCCGTGGCGCATCTGGCCTCTGATCCAGCGCGGATTGCTGGCCCTGCCGCGCACGATCCGGGCGACTTCCTCGGGCAATGTTCGCACCTTTATCGCGCCGGGCCGCGTCGTCTCCACATGATAGATCGGCGCATCATTGCCAAGCAATTGCGCGGCCGCGGCGAAGCCGCCTTCATGATCGACGATCGCATCGGAGTCGAGAAGATCCTGTTCATCCTGGTCCTGCACATGGATCATTGCGTCGGCGCTTGCGACGCGCTCGGTAAAGCCGGGGCTCGCGATCCCTTCGCCGCGGGCGCCGCCATAGGCGTGCGAAGTCGCATCGAGATAGAGCTGGCCAAGTTCTTCGCGCGACAGCGTGGCGTCTGCGTCCATTGCGCGGGAAAGTCCGAGGCCATAGGCCGATGGCGCGGCGCCGAAGATGCGCGAAGGCGCGACGCCGGCCGCACGCCGCGCCGCCGCCAAAGGATTAGCCTCGTCATCTTCATCGATTTCAGAGACGGCGCGTACGGCCGAGTCGAAAAGCGCGATCTGGGCCGGAAAGACATCACGAAAGAGCCCCGAGATGCGCAGCGTCACGTCGACGCGGGGGCGGTCGAGTCTTGCCGGAGAGATGATCTCGAAACCGGTGACGCGGGAGGAGGCGTTGTCCCAGACCGGCTTGACGCCAAGCAAGGCCAACGCCTGCGCGAGATCATCGCCTCCGGTGCGCATGGTGGCGCTGGCCCAAAGATCCATGACGATTCTCTTTGGCCATTCGCCATTGTCCTGCGCATGGCGGCTCAGCACTTCCTGAGCGGCGCGCTGACCGATCTCCCAGGCGGTGCGGGTTGGAACCGCGCGCGGATCGACCCCATAGAGATTGCGGCCGGTCGGCAGCACGTCGATGCGTCCGCGCGATGGCGCGCCGCCAGGACCTGGCTGAACGAAACGCCCGTCGAGCGCCGCGAGCAGGCCTTCGCGTTCCGCCTCGGCGCAGCGATCAATCAGCGCAGATAGCGGCGCGGCGTCGCCTGCGCCATTGGCTTTCGCGAGCGTTGCGACGTTTGCGTCGCGAACCGCCGCCGCCGGCGCACGTCCAAACACATGCAAGCCATCGCCGATGCGCATATCCTTGAGATCGCAAAGCCATGCGTCGAGACGCTGCAAACCCCCTATAGGATCATCGTCATCATTGAGGCCGCAATCCTGCGCGAGGCCGGTCTCTTTGGCGCGGGCGAGAATGGCTTTGGCGAGCAGTCTGGCGCGCCTGCGATCCAGCATTTCGGCGCTTGCATATTCGTCGAGCAGAGCTTCTATTTCCTGCGCCGCGCCGTGGCTTTGCGCGGATGTTAAGGGCGGCGTCAGATGGCCGATGATCAGGGCGCTCAAGCGGCGCTTGGCCTGCGCCGCTTCGCCCGGATTATTGACGATAAAGGGATAGATCACTGGCGTCGCGCCAAGCACCGCCTCGGGCGCGCAGGCTTCGCTCAATGCAATGGCTTTGCCCGGCAGCCATTCGAGCGTGCCATGTGCGCCGCAGTGAATGATCGCGTGGATGCCGGCGACCCGACGCAGCCAGACATAGAAGGCGACATAGGCGTGGCGCGGCGCCAGGGCGACGTCATGATATTGCGCTTTGCGCTCGGCGCTCGATCCGCGATCGGGCTGCATGGCGACGTAGAAGTTTTGCGCGTGCAAAATTGGGAATGAAAAGAAGCCCTCGATGGCGTCTGGGTCAGAGGCGGGATCGCCCCATTGCGCGTTGAGCGTCTCGGTAAAGGGGCGCGGCATGTCGCGCAGCGCCTCTTCGTAATCGGCAAGGCTCAGGCGCGCTGTCTCAGCGCCAGATTCGAGGCTTCGCATGAGATGATCTTCGTGCGGCAAAGGTCCGATGGCGTAGCCCGCCTCGCGCAGCATTTCGGCGATCGACGCGACGCTCTTGGCCGTATCGAGACCCACAGCATAGCCGCCGCGTCCCGCCTTGCCCGGATAATCGGACAGGATGCAGGCGAGGCGGCGCTCAGCCGGAGCCGTCTTGCGCAAATCGACCCAGGCTGTTGCAAGGTCCGAGACGAATGCGACGCGTGAATCGCAGGCGGCGTGCACCAATGGCGTGAATTCAAGATCCGGCCGAGGCGACGCCTGCCTTTTGAAGGCGATCGCGCGCGTGATCAGGCGTCCATCCATCTCCGGCAGAACGACATTCATGGCGAGATCCGCGCCGCAAAGGCCGCGCGGGTCGGCTTTCCATTGTGCTTCGCCAGCGCCGGAGAAGATGACTTGCAGCACGGGGGCGTCGGCTTCATCGAGAACGCTGCCGCCTTCGTCGAGCCGCGCCGAGAAGGCCGTCGCGTTCAAAACCACATCGGGTTTTCCGCACGCAATCGTCTCGTGCAAGAATCTGACGGCTCCGACATCTTTGAGGCTCGTCACGAAAATGGGCTCGACGTCAAATCCGCGCGCGGCGAGCGCGTCGGCGAGCGCGATGATCGGCGCCGTATCGTCAACCAGCATATATGACCGATAAAATATAATGAGCGCGCGCCGCTTGGCCCCACGCGTCAGTCTGCGACCCGCCGTGAAGACGCCCGCGGCGGCAATAGTCTGCTTTACGCCCCATACGGCCGGCGCATCGAGGCGATGTTCGATCCAGTCGAGAACCGCTCCGATATTGCCCGCGCTGCCGCTTTGAAAGCGCGCAAAAATCTCTTTGAGGTCTTCGGCCGCCATGTTGGACGCCTCGGCCAGGCGTTGATCTTCCGCTGCGTCGCCCGGAATGATGGCGAGCAAGACGCCGTGCGCCCGCGCGATGCGGCAAAATTCCTCGACGCCGTAGCGCCAATAGTCGAGGCCGCCGAGCAGGCGGATCAGAATGAATCGCGATTTGGCGATGACTTTTTCGGCGTAAAGATCGATGGAATAGGGATGCTTGAGGACGGCGAGATTAGCCAGCCGAACGCTCATCGCGCCGCCGGGGCGAGACCGCGCGGCCGCCGCTACAGCGCCGAGATCGCTGTCGGAAAAGGAGAGGAACACCAAATCGGCCGGCGTCTGTGCAAGGTCGATGGCGGCTTCGGCCTCATCCAGCGATCGGCTTTCCGTCCGCAAAAGATGCATTCAGCGCTCCAGCATCCGCTTGATCGCGGCGGCGTCGAGGCCCTTTTTCCCAATGATCACGAGGCGCCCGCAGCGCGCCTCGCCCGACTCCCAGGGCCGGTCGAAACTATGCTGGAACCTGTTGCCGACGCCTTGCACGAGAAGGCGCATCGGCTTGCCGCGCGCCTCGACGAAACCCTTGATCCGCAGCACGTCGTGAGCCTCGGCGACAGCCTCCAGCCGGCGAATGAAAGGGGCGGCCTCGTCAATAGCGTCGACCTCCATGATAAGGCTTTCGAAGTCATCATGGTCGTGCTCGGCTTCTTCATCATGATGCGAGCGCCGGTTCGACACGTCATCTTCAGCGGCGGCGCCAAGGCCGAGCAGAACCCGCGCGTCGATCCGCCCCTGCTGCGACGCGATTACTTTCGTCGCGCGGGGCAGGAGCGCCTTGATGTCAGAAGCGATGCGGGCTTGCTCGGGCGCGGCGATGAGGTCGATCTTGTTCAAGACGATAAGGTCGGCGCACAGCAATTGGTCTTCAAAGACTTCTTCGAGGGGATTGTCATGGTCGATCGAGGGATCGGCTTGCCGCTGCAGCGCGAGCTTTTCTGGATCGTCAACGAAGCGGCCATCGGCGACGGCCGCTCCATCGACGACGGCGATGACGCCATCGACCGTCAATCGCGCGCGGACGCCCGGCCAGTCGAAAGCCTTGACGAGCGGCTTCGGCAGCGCGAGGCCGGATGTCTCGATGATGATATGTTCAGGCGGAGGATCGAGCGCGAGAAGCCTTTCGATGGCGGGAAGAAAATCATCCGCGACCGTGCAGCAGATACAGCCGTTGGCGAGTTCGATGATGCTGTCTTCCGCGCAAGCGAGATCGCCACAGCCCTTGAGGATATCGCCATCGACGCCGATGTCGCCGAACTCATTGATGATGAGGGCGAGACGGCGTCCTCCCGCGCTGGCGAGAATATGGCGGATCAGCGTCGTCTTTCCGGCGCCGAGGAAGCCGGTGACGATGGTCGCGGGAATGCGCGAAAGACGGCTGTGGGAGAGATCGTTCATCAAGCCCCGGTCCTTGAATTGCAAGGGGGCTTTTGCCGGCGGCTGTGGCGCAGCCGCCTTCGCCTGCGGGGGACCGCCGGCATCGATTGGGGCCGGAGCTCCCCGCCGGCCTATCCTCGATCGAACGGCAGGTTTCCTGGCTTGCGGATCGGCGTCGCATGCCGCCTTCCCAAGGGTTTTAGGCCCCCAGTGGCGTCCCGGCATGCGACTACCCGCTTACAGTTGCGGGGGCAGCTGTGGATTGGCGTTCTTCCGAACGCGGCGCCACATTCCCATTTACCCCTCGTATAGAGGGACCGTTACAGGCCAGACACTAGACGGAATGGGCGCTATGTCAATCGGAAGCCCCAGCCTCACTTGAAGCAGTCGTCGACCGTCTTTTCCCAGTCGGCCGGCTTCGCCTCGTGGTTGCTCGGCCGCTCGCGGCCCAATGCGCCGTCCGAGCGCGCCCGCAAATAGGTGTAAATGGGGTTGAGATAGCACATGACGTTCTTGTTTTCCCCGAACGAGGGCATCACCAGATCCTGCGCCGCGGTGACGTCACGCTTGCCGCCGATGATCGTTCCGAGCACCTGCTGGGTCGAGAGCGACTTCAAAGAATCGACGAGAGAGGGCGCATAGGAGGAGCCGAGGGCGTCCGGACCGTGGCACTGGAGGCAGTTGGCGCCGTACATGCGGTAACCGATGAAGGTGTACCAGTCGACTTTGCCGTCCTTGCCGATCTTGTAGGTCGGGTTGCCGTCTTTATCAAAATATTGCCCGTCCGTCGAACTGACGGGCGTTGGGTCACCGGCTCCATCAGAGCGAGCCGCGCTCGCGGCGACGACAAAACCGCCGGCGAGCAGGCAGCGAAGCAGAGCCGTTATCTTCATCCTTGATCCTCCCATAGCCCGCAGCGGGCTTCGTTTTTTGACCGGCCGACGGCATAAGTCGAAACATCGACATCGGCCAAGCACGATTGTGTGACGAGAAAAAGCAAACTTGCCAAGCTGCAATAAGGTCGCAACCCGCGCCCGCGATCTTTAATGTATGAATCACGAAAAGGCGGCCGCCGTTTTGTCTGCGGTCATCGTCGCCTTTGCAACAGGCTTTGACGGGACGGCTGCGTTGAGCGAATTATCGGATGAGGCGAAAGCCTCGCGCCACCGTGAAAAAATGCAAAAGCGCAAGGCCGTTCAGGACGCCGAGGTCGCCGGCAAAGCCATCACCGGAAAAGGACTCCTGATCGTCCACACCGGCGCCGGCAAGGGCAAGTCGACGGCGGCCTTCGGACTTTTGCTGCGCGCGCTCGGCCATGGCTGGCGATGCGGCGTCGTGCAATTCATCAAAGGAGCCTGGGAGACTGGCGAGCGCGACATGTTCCGCCGCTTTCCCGATCTCGTCGCCTGGCATTCGATGGGGGAGGGGTTTACCTGGGAGACCCAGGATCGCGCGCGCGACGTGGCCGCGGCCGAAGCGGCCTGGGCGAAAGCGCTGGACCTCATGGCCGATCCCGCGATCAAGCTGATCGTTCTCGATGAGCTGAACATTGCGCTCCGCTATGATTACCTGCCGCTCGCGATGGTCGTCGCGGAGCTTAGCGGCCGCAGACCCGACCTCCATGTCATCGTCACGGGCCGCAACGCCAAGGCGGAGCTCATCGCGGCCGCCGACCTCGTCACCGAAATGAGTTTGGTCAAGCATCATTTCTCGGCTGGCGTCAAAGCGCAGCAGGGCATCGAGTTTTGATGCGGCGCGCAAAAGTCCTGATGCTGCAGGGGACCGGGTCCGACGTCGGCAAATCGCTGATCGTCGCCGGTCTCTGCCGCGCTTATCGCAACCGCGGCCTCAAAGTCCTGCCTTTCAAGCCGCAGAACATGTCGAACAATGCCGCCGTCACCGCGGACGGAGGCGAGATTGGCCGCGCTCAGGCGCTGCAGGCGCTGGCTTGCGGCGCCGTGGCGAGCGTCGACATGAACCCGGTGCTGCTCAAGCCGCAAAGCAACATTGGCGCGCAGGTGGTGCTGCGCGGGCGCGTCGTCGGGACCGCCGCGGCGCGTGAGTATCAGGACTGGAAGCCGAAGCTGCTGGCCCCCGTTCTCGAAAGCTTCGAGCGCCTTGCGCAAAAGTGCGATCTCGTCATCGTGGAAGGCGCAGGAAGCGCCTCGGAGATCAATCTGCGCAAGAACGACATCGCCAATATGGGATTTTCACGCGCCGCTGACGCGCCTGTGATTTTGATTGGAGATATCGACCGTGGCGGCGTCATCGCCCAGATCGTCGGGACCAAGGCGGTGCTCGATCCCGCCGACGCGAGGATGATCAAAGGCTTTCTCGTCAACAAATTTCGCGGCGATCCGGCGCTTTTTTCGGACGGCATGGCGCTGATCGAGCAAATGACCGGTTGGCCGAATCTGGGGCTTATTCCATTTTGCCCTGACGCGGCTCGCCTGCCGGCCGAGGACGCTCTTGGCCTGGCCGGGAAGCGGCGTTCGGGGACCGGAAAAATCCTCGTCGCCGTTCCGCTCCTGCCGGGGATTTCCAATTTCGACGATCTCGATCCTTTGGGGCTCGAGAGCGATCTTTCGCTCATCATGGTCCGCTCCGGCGAGCCTTTGCCGGCGGAAGCAAGGCTCGTTCTTCTGCCGGGCTCCAAAACGACGATCGCGGATCTTTCGGCTCTCCGGCGCGAGGGCTGGGACATTGACCTTGCCGCGCATGTGCGGCGCGGCGGCCATGTCATTGGCCTTTGCGGCGGATATCAGATGCTGGGCCGCGTCCTCCGAGATCATCAAGGCTTTGAGGGTCCGCCCGGCGAGACGGCGGGGCTTGGTCTGCTCGATATCGCCACAGAACTCGCGGCCGAAAAGGTTTTGGCTCCCGTGCGGGGCAGGGGGGCGGCCGACGGCGCGCCGTTCAAGGGCTATGAGATGCATCTTGGCCGCACAGAGGGTGCTGGCTGCGATCGGCCGATGGTCATTTTCGACGACGGCCGCCGCGATGGCGCCGTCTCCGCCGACGGCCGCATCAGCGGCTGCTACGTGCATGGGTTGTTCAGCGAGCCGGCGCAGCGCAGCGCGCTGCTGGCGCGCCTCGGCGGCTCCGGCTCCGGCCTATCTTACGAGGCGTCGGTCGAAAGCGCGCTCGACGCCATCGCCCGGCATCTTGAGATCCACATGGACCTCGACCTGCTGCTTACCCTCGCGCGATAAAAAGCAGCGCGGCGAGCGCCAGCACGCCCCAGTGGACGAGGCAGGCGCGTCGATAAAGGGCGAGCGCGCGAAAAATATCCCGGCTCGTCGCGGCGCTCTCGCCGCTGCCGATCCAGGCATCAGCGATTTCCTCGTCGCCATAGCGGCGCGGGCCGCCAAGTTTGAGGCCAAGCGCTCCGGCGAATGCCGCCTCCGGCCAGCCGGCGTTGGGGGAGGGGTGGCCGCGCCCGTCGCGCAAGGCCGTGCGCCAGGCGCCCCCAGCGCCGGCGCCTTTCAGGAACATGGCGGCGACGGCGATCCAGAGGACGGACAAGCGGGCGGGAAAGAAATTCGCGACATCATCGAGTTTGGCGGCGGCGTAGCCGAAGGCGGCATGGCGCGGCGTCAGGTGGCCGATCATGCTGTCGGCTGTATTGATCGCCTTGTAGCAGACGCCGCCGGGAAGACCGCCAGCAGCCAGCCAGAACGCCGGCGCGACGATCCCGTCGGAAAAATTCTCGGCGAGGCTCTCGATCGCCGCCCGGGCGACGCCCGCTGCATCCAGAGCGCTGACGTTGCGCCCGACAATGGCGGCGACCGCGGCGCGGCCGGCCTCCAGCCCGCGATGCTCAAGCGCCAACGCCACGGCGCGGACATGAGAATGGAGGCTGCGTTGCGCGATCAGGCTCGAAGCGATAAGCGCAAGCAGGCACAGCGCGATCGAATTCGGCAGGGCCAAGTGAACGATGAGGGAGCTGATGACGAATGCCGCGCCCCCGGCGGCGGCCAATATGAAGCCAAGCGCGGCCGCGCCCAGAATGCGCCGCTCCGCGAAAGACCGGTCCTCGCGATTGAGGCGCCGGTCGCAATACGAGATCAAGGCGCCGATCCAGCTGACCGGATGGCCGAGCGCCGCATAAAGCGCGGGTGGGTAGCCAACCACGGCCTCGATCGCTACAGCAAGGACGGCCAGCTCAAAATGCGCGGTGAAACCCATGGGTCGAAGTCCGGCGGAAGCGGTGAAGGCGGCAAGGCGTTAAAGCATGATCGAGGACGGATTGACCGGCTTTCCGAAGAGGCGTCGCAATTGAGCGGCAACACGGAACGCGCGACTGACCTTATCCCCGGCCATGACGCTGGAAGGCAAGCTCATGGCGGCGATCTTTCGGCGGCGCGCCAGGCTTTTCCATGCGCGCCCGAGCCTTGGCTTGATCTTTCGACCGGCGTCAATCCTTATTGCTATCCTTTCTCGCCGCCGTCCGCCGAAAGCTCGACGCGCCTGCCGGACGCGCCGGGGCTGGCCGCGCTCGAGGCCGCCGCCAGAACCGCCTATGGGGCCTCGCGTGACGCGGAGATTGTCGCGGCTCCGGGGACGCAGGCCATCATCAATTGGCTGCCGCATCTCTTTCCAGCGCGTCGCGTCGGCATCCTTGGCTTTACCTATTTCGAACATTTTTCCGCCTGGCGAGCCTCTGGCGCTGCGACGTCGATCGTCAATGATCTCGACGGGTTTGGCGACAAGGATGTCGGCGTCATCGTCAATCCAAACAATCCGGACGGCCGGCTCATCGCCCGCGACGACCTTCGCGGCTTGGCGGAAAGCTTTCGGGAGCGCGGCAAACTTCTCATCATTGATGAAGCCTTCGCCGATTTTCTTGAACCCGGCGTCAGCCTTGCGCCAGAACTGCCGCGATCCGGCGCCCTCGTTCTGCGATCCTTCGGCAAGACCTTTGGCTTGCCGGGGCTCCGGCTTGGCTTCGCCATCGCGCCGCGCGACATGGCTTTGAAGCTGCGTGCGGCGTTCGGGTGCTGGCCAATCTCAGGCGCAGCGATCGCGATCGGCGCACAAGCTCTTGCCGATTCGCCGTGGTTCGAGGCGGCGCGCGAAAGGCTGAAGGGGGACGCCGCGGCGCTCGATGCGATTCTCAAAAGCGCGGGTTTTGAGCTTTATGGCGGGAGCCCGTTATTCCGTCTTGCGGCCGCGCCCGACGCCGGGCGGCGTTTCAAGGCGCTGGCGGGGGCCGGGATTTGGGTGCGGCGCTTCGACGCTCGTCCAGACTGGCTTCGTCTCGCGATACCAGGACGTGAGAGCGATCGCGACCGCCTTCGACGCGCCCTTGGCGTTGAAGCGCCAAACGTCGTTGAGGCGCTGTAATAGATTATACGAATTCTAAACTTGACTTGTTAGAGTGATTATAAAGTTTCATTCTCCTATTTCAAGATGTCGTCGTTTTAGTCTAAGAGTCCTCGTCAATCGAGACGCGATAATCGCTTCGCGTTGCTGGCCTGTCCAGTTTCTGTGCGCTGAGGCGTCGCAAGGAGAAAAAATGAAGCTATTTGGCCCTGCTCTCATCGCTCTCGCCTTGGCGTCTTTCGTCGCAGTTCCCGCCATCGCCAAGGAATATCCCATCGGTAAGCCGCAGGAGCAAGGCGGCATGGAGATTGGCGCCGTCTATCTGCAGCCGATCGAAATGGACCCGCCGGACATGATGCGTCCGGCCAAGGATTCGGACGTTCATCTTGAAGCCGACATCCACGCGGCGAAAGGCAACGTCAACGGATTTGCACAGGGCGACTGGATCCCCTACCTTGGGGTCGATTACGTTTTGACCAAGCTCGACGACAATCAGACCCTCAAGGGCAGCTTCATGCCGATGGTCGCCGCCGACGGCCCGCATTATGGCGATAACGTTAAACTATTCGGTCCCGGCAAGTATAGGCTCGCGCTGACGATCATTCCGCCGAACGAAAATCCGCACGCCCACTTCGGACGTCATGTCGATAAGGAGACCGGCGTCGCGCCCTGGTTCAAGCCCTTCACCGTCGAGTATGAGTTTACTTACGCGGGGCCCGGTAAGAAGGGCGCCTATTGACCGCCGGCAGGCCGCTCCCCTTATGTCAGCATCCGGCCTCAAGGCGCGCCGCGTCAGCATGGAAGGCAAAAGCTTGAAGAATGTTGCGACGCTTTGGCTTGTCTTGAGCCTTCTTTTGATCGGAGCGCCTCTCAGCGCCGACGAAGAGCCGACGTTTACGCTCGAGTTCCACGACGGCAAGGTCGCGCCCTTGCGCGTCGAGGTGCCCGCCAACACGCGCTTCAAGCTTGAACTGCGTAATACGGGCGATACGCCGGCGGAATTCGAAAGCGCTGAATTGCGCAAGGAAAAAGTGCTTGCGCCAAATTCGACGTCGATCCTCGTGTTCAGGACGCTGGACCCCGGCGAATATCAGTTTTTCGATGATTTTCACCCGGACGCGCCAAAGGCCGTTATCATTGCGAAATGAATAGCTCTTGTCTGGAACGGCGTCTGCCTCGCAATAAAGTGAGGCGCAGCGCGACCGCTCGCAGACATTTTGGAGAAAAGCATACGTTAAGCGAGGCGCTGGCGACGTCAGGCGCGAGAGCGGAGACCTGAATTCGATGGCTTATCTGGTTGCGAGAGAGACCGAGGCGGATCTCGCGGGGGGGCCGTCGGCGCAGGGGGGCGAGCCGCCGCGGCGCTCGCCGTTGTCGCGCGCGCTCGGCCATTTCGGCGATTGGCTGCGGCTCCATCAGAAACTGATCCGGCGCGTGCAGTGGGTCGTCGTCTTCGCTTATCTCTTGCTGGTCGCGGTTCCTGCATTCCTGCCTTTGCCGGAACGCACGGCGCATATCTGGACCAATCTCACGCTCTTCGCCCAATTCGCTTTCTGGGGCGTCTGGTGGCCCTTTGTGCTGCTCAGCATGGTGCTGGTCGGACGCACCTGGTGCGGCGTCTTCTGTCCGGAAGGGGCGCTGACGGAAATAGTCAGCCGCCACGGCCGCGGCCTTGCGGTGCCGCGCTGGGTCACCTGGAAATTCTGGCCTTTCGTCGCTTTCGTCTGCACCACGATTTACGGCCAGATGATCAGCGTCTATCAATATCCGAAGCCTGCTCTCCTGATCCTCGGCGGCTCGACGGCGGGCGCGATCGCCATTGGCTATCTTTACGGCCGCAACAAGCGCGTCTGGTGCCGTTATCTTTGCCCGGTGAATGGCGTCTTCGGCCTTTTGGCGAAGCTCGCGCCCGTTCATTTCAGGGTCGACGAAGAGGCCTGGTCGAGATCGCGGCATGCGCATAACGCAGGCGTCAGGCGGGTGAATTGCGCGCCGCTGGTGCCGCTCCGGTTGATGAAGGGCAATCACGATTGCCATATGTGCGGCCGCTGCAGCGGGTTCCGCGACGCCATCGAACTCGCGCCGCGTTCGCCAAATCAGGAGATCGTCGAGGTCGCGGGCGCAGCGCCCAAGCCCGTCGAGACGCTGCTCATCGTTTTCGGCCTGATGGGGGTCGCCGCTGGCGCGTTCCATTGGGGGGCGAGCCCCTGGTATGTCGAGATCAAGCAGGATCTGGCGACCTGGCTCATCGACAGTGGCGTCATGTGGCCTTTGCAGGCTTCGGCTCCGTGGTGGATTTTCACCAATTATCCGGACGTCAACGATCAACTGACCCTTCTCGACGGCGCCGTTCTCATATTCTACATCGCCGCCACCGCCGTCGCCATTGGCGCTCTGGTTTCAGCCTGCCTGTACGCCGCGACGCGCAGTCTCGGCGCCTATGCCTCGGAGCGCTATCACCATCTCGCGCAAAGCCTCATTCCGATTGCGGCCTGCGGCGTCTTTCTGGGCCTTAGCATGACCACTGTCTCCCTGCTGCGGGCCGAAGGCGTCTCGTTCGCTTTCCTCAGCCTCTTGCGCGCCGGATTGCTGGGGGGCGCGGCGCTCTGGTCGATCGTTCTGGCATGGGGGATCGCCGGCCGCTGGACCAAAAGCCCTCTGCGCCGTTTCGCTGCGACAGCGGGCGCCGGGCTTGCCGCCTCGATCGGCGTCTTCAGCTGGGCGCTGCTTTTCTGGATCTGGTAAGATTGAGCGCCGCCTGCCGCCATCACGCATTGACGCCATAGCGAGGGGTGTGACGACTCTGTCATTTCGCCGCGCGGGTCAGTCGAGCGCCGGGAGGCTGGTCTTCGGTCTCGACAGGCCGACTCACGGGCTCATTCGGGCGCCGGCGCAGCCGCTCATCGACGCGGCGCAAGGCATCAGCCGGTAGGCTCTCGGGTGGGGGGCTCAGCCTATGGGCGGCTTTTGCGCAACGCTGTCGATGATAGCGGGGAGCGCGGCCCATGCAGGAAAACGAAAGCCGGCGGCTTCGCAGCCGCAAGGCGCGCGGCGGCGTTTTCGGGCAGCCTATAGGGAGCGAGCATCCATCCCGCCCGCGTCGACATAGCCTTTAATGTCGAGCCCGGCCGGTCGATGATCGCGATCGGCACGAGAGCGACGAGATCGCGCCAGCGTTTCCAGCGGTGAAATCCGGCGAGATTGTCGGCGCCCATGATCCACACGAAATGAACGCCGGGGCAACGTCGTTTCAGATAAGCGACCGTCTCGAAACTATAGGTTGTGCCGATCGCCGCCTCGACGCCTGTGACCTCGATCCGTGGGTGGCAGGCGAGCTTTTGCGCCGCGGCCATGCGCTGACCCAGAGGAGTGAGTTCCGTCTTATCCTTCAGCGGATTGCCGGGACTGACGAGCCACCAGACGCGATCGAGCCGCAATCGGCGCAGCGCTAGGAGGCTCGCCGCGCGATGCCCCTTATGTGGCGGATTAAAGCTCCCGCCGAACAGCCCGACGCGCAGCCCCTTATAGTGCGGCGGCAGCCTGACAAGTCCTGGATGCTCTTGTCCGCCCGTGCGCCCTTCGAGCGAAGCGACGTCTATTTGCCTGTAAAGCGCCTCAAGACGTCGCGGGCTCATCCTCACGGACGAATCTGCCCGCTGCCATGCACCCGATATTTGAACGAGGTCAGCTGTTCGAGCCCGACAGGACCTCGCGCGTGCATCCGCCCGGTGGCGATGCCGATTTCGGCGCCGAAGCCGAATTCGCCGCCATCGGCGAATTGCGTCGAGGCGTTATGGACGACAATGGCCGAATCGACTTCCTTGAGGAAGCGTTCCGCCGTCGCCGCATTCTCGGTGATGACGCCATCGGTATGATGCGAGCCATAAGTTTCGATGTGCGCGATCGCCTCGTCGATCCCCTGGACGACGCGCACGGCGATGATGGCGTCGAGATATTCCGTGCCCCAATCCTCCGGCCTCGCGGGCGTGACGCGGGGGTCGGCGGCGCAGGCCTCCGCGTCGCCGCGCACGGCGCAGCCGGCCTCGATCAGCATTTTGACAAGCGGGCCAAGATGCGTCGGCGCGCAGGCGCGATCAATGAGCAGCGCCTCCACCGCGCCGCAAACGCCGGTGCGGCGCATCTTCGCGTTGAGAATGATTCTGGAGGCTTTCGCGAGATCCGCGTCGCGATCGACAAAAATATGCACGACCCCTTCAAGATGGGCGAAGACGGGCACGCGCGCTTCTTCTTGCACCCTGGCCACAAGGCTCTTGCCCCCGCGCGGCACGATCACGTCGATATTGCCTGAGAGCCCCGTCAGCATCGCGCCGACGGCGGCGCGATCAACGACAGGCACGAGCGTGATCGCCGCCGGGGGCAGCCCGGCCTCGGTGAGCCCCGCGACGAGGCAGGCGTGGATCGCCTGCGTCGAGCGCTGGCTCTCGGAGCCGCCGCGCAGAATCGCGCCGTTGCCGGCCTTGAGGCAAAGTGCGCCGGCGTCCGCGGTCACAGCGGGGCGGCTTTCATAAATAATGCCGATGACGCCGAGCGGGGTCGCGACCCGTTCGATCAACAGTCCGTTCGGGCGTTCAAAGCGCGCCAGCACGCGCCCGACGGGATCGGGCAGGGCGGCGATCTCCTCGACGCCTTTCGCCATGGCTTCGATGCGGCCGGAATCGAGGCTCAGGCGATCAAGGAAAGAGCCGGCGACGCCTTTGGTCTTGGCCGCGGAAAAATCCTGCGCATTGGCCGCCATGATCGCTTCGGCATTGGCCCGGATCGCCGCGGCCGCTGCTCGCAGGGCGTGGTTTTTTGTCTCCGTCGACGCGAGAGAGAGCGTGTGGGCGGCTTGGCGCGCTTTGCGCCCCAGTCCAGCCATCAGCGTTTCCACGTCCTGGCCGCTGTTTTCGACGCGCTTCAAATTGTCCATCGCCGTTGCCCGAGTCTTTTGCGCTTGTTGGAAATCAGCCCAGCCGGTCGCCCGCCACCACCATGTCGTCGCGGTGGATCAGCGCCGCGCGGCCCGGCTCGCCGAGCAGCTCTTCAATATCCTGCGAGTTGCGGCCGGCGATCAGCACCGCTTCGCCGGCGTCATAGGCGACGAGGCCGCGCCCGATCTCGCCGCCCTGCACATTGCGCATCAGCACACAGTCGCCGCGCGCGAAATTGCCCTCGACGCGCGTCACGCCGGCAGGCAGCAGGCTCGCGCCCGACAGGATGGCGCGCTCGGCGCCGGCGTCAAGATGCAGCGCTCCGCGTGGCTCGAGCGAGCCGGCGATCCATTTTTTGCGCGCGGTGACGGGGCTGGAGCCTGTCAGGAACCAGGTGCACGGAGCCCCCTCGCTGATGCGGGCCACGGGATGTTTAATCCTCCCGTCGGCGATCAGCATATGTGCGCCTCCCGTCGTTGCGATCTTGGCCGCCTCGATCTTGGTGCGCATGCCGCCGCGCGACAAATGAGAGGCTGCGCCGCCGGCCATCGCTTCGATCTCCGCAGTCACGCGCGGCACAACCGGAATCAGCGCGGCGTCGGGGTTCTCATTGGGCGGCGCGGTGTAAAGCCCCTGAACGTCAGACAGCAGAATCAAAAGATCGGCGCTCGCCATGGTGGCGACGCGCGCGGCGAGGCGGTCATTGTCGCCATAGCGGATTTCGGATGTCGCCACCGTGTCGTTTTCATTGATGACAGGCACGGCGCGAAGATCAAGCAGGCGCCCGATCGTCGCCCGCGCATTGAGATAGCGGCGGCGCTGTTCGGTATCGCCGAAGGTGACGAGAATTTGCCCCGCCGTGATGGAGAGATCGGCGAGCGTTTCGGCCCAGATCCTTGCCAGCGCGATCTGTCCGACGGCGGCGGCGGCCTGACTATCCTCGAGCTTGAGATTTCCGTCCGGCAGGCCGAGCACGGTCCGGCCCAGCGCGATCGACCCCGATGAGACGACGAGGACATCAGCGCCTTTGGCATGCAGCGCAGCTATATCCCGCGCCAGGGAGACGAGCCATTCCCGTTTGACGCGGCCCTGAGCCCGATCGACGAGAAGGGACGAACCCACCTTGATCACGATCCTGCGGAACTGATCGAGCCGGGGCAGGGCGCTGGCGAAGCGTCTCGCGGCGGAGCTTTGACTCATGGCGCCCACTCGGCGGCGGGCGCCACCGCCGCCTCCTGTCGAGCGTCGGCCGCGTCGATCTCGGCCAGAACAGCACGCAAGGCCTCGCGCACGTTGACGTTGGTCGCGGCCGAAATTTTCAGCGGCGTGCGCTTGGCGGCGCGCTTCAGGCGCAGGGCCTGCTGCTTCAGGGTCTCGGCGTCGACGCTGTCGATCTTCGATAAAGCGACGATTTCGGGCTTGTCGGCAAGGCCCTCGCCATAAGCTTCGAGTTCGCGGCGGACGGTCTTGTAGGCTTTGCCGGCGTGCTCCGTATTGGCGTCGACGAGATGCAAAAGCACGCGGCAGCGCTCGACATGGCCAAGGAAGCGATCGCCGAGGCCAACGCCGTCATGCGCGCCCTCGATGAGGCCGGGGATATCCGCGAGGACGAACTCGCGTCCGTCGCAAGCGACGACGCCGAGTTGCGGATGGAGCGTCGTGAAGGGATAGTCGGCGATCTTCGGCCGCGCCGCGCTGACTATTGAAAGAAAGGTCGATTTGCCGGCGTTCGGCAGTCCGACGAGCCCGGCGTCGGCGATCAGCTTGAGGCGCAGCCAGATGGTGCGTTCTTCGCCCTCCTGGCCGGGATTGACGCGCCGCGGCGCCTGATTCGTCGCCGTCTTGAAATGCGCGTTGCCGAAGCCGCCATTGCCGCCGCGAGCGAGCGTGACGCGCTGGCCAATCTCGGTCAGATCGGCGATGAGCTGTTCACCTTCCTCGTCAAAGATCTGCGTGCCGGCTGGCACTTTGAGAATAGCGTCGGCGCCTTTGCCGCCGGAGCGGTTCTGGCCCATGCCATGGGTCCCGGTCTTCGCCTTGAAATGCTGCTGGTAGCGGTAGTCGATCAGTGTGTTGAGGCCGCCGACGCATTCGACGATGACGTCGCCGCCGCGTCCGCCGTCACCGCCGTCGGGGCCGCCGAATTCGATGAATTTCTCGCGCCGGAACGACAGGCAGCCTGCGCCGCCGTTGCCCGAACGTATGTAAACTCTGGCCTGGTCGAGAAATTTCATCGCTGTATCGTCTATGGAGAACGAGGGATCATTTCAAGGAAAAGACGACGCCTTGCCAGCCCGCGCAGCAGCCTTGCAAAATGTCGGAGCATGAGCGGCCCCAGTTGAACCGCTCACACCCGTTTTCTCGCCTTGAAACATGATCCTATCCGAAAAGTCGGGCGCTTTCCGAAAATCATGCGCGGCGGCTTGAAAACGCCGCGGCTCTTATCTTTTTGTTTCAGGCGCGCTCTTGGCCAGAAACCTCGGGGCTTTTCGGGATCATGCCCTAAGCCTCGATCGTCGAGGCAAGGTGCAAGACTGCCGCCATGGCGTCTGGCGTCTGGTGCGCCATCGCGGGAAGATGGGGGTTGAGGCGGCTGGTGGTCCAGCCCTTTCTCGTGAGCAGGAACCGGTCGCAGGGATAAAGCCCGCCGCGCGCAGGCAGCAGGTCAAGCCCGGCGTCCACGTAAGCGAACCCGCACTTTTCCAGGACGCGGCGCGACGCCTGGTTGATGACCCTCACATTGGCGAGAATGCGTTCGGCTTTGGTCAAGGCGAAAAGCGCCTCGACGTGCGCCCTAACCGCTTCGGTGGCGAAGCCTTTGCCCCATGCGGTCGGCGACAGGATGAACCCGAGTTCGATGTCTCCGGCTTCCGACAGAGTCGCGCTGACGACGCCGATGACCGGCCGGCAGTCACCCTTCTGGCTGATCACGAGGATCAGCGCATTGCCGTTGGCGTTGTCGGCGCGAGCCTGGAAAATGAAGCGCTCGGCTTCGCCGGCGGGATAGGGATGCGGGATCTCGGCCGTCATCCGTGCTGTTTCGGCGAGGCTTGCGAAACTCGTGACCGCCGGGGCGTCGCTGACGCGGGGCCAGCGCAGCCACAGTCGTTTGGTTTCGAGACGAAAGATATCGTCGCAGGTCAGATCAGGGAACATGGTGGCTCCGGCTGGCGAACCCATAGGGTTCTGCAACAAAAGAGAGCGGCGACGTCCCACACCCGTTGCAAAGCCGTTCGAGCTTTTCCGGACTTCCCTGATTTCCAAAGAGCGGTTTTCAAACATTTCAGAAAACCTAGTCCGCCGGGTCTGATGGGACAGGCGGAGGTTTTCCAGTCTCTCCGCCCTTATTCTGTAGCTTGCGTTTGTGGCTCAGCAATGACCGATACATAGGCGCGGCCATTTCCTTTGGTCGAAAATTTGATCTTGCCTTCGATCAGAGCGAACAAGGTATGGTCCGTGCCGAGGCCGACATTGGCGCCGGGGTGCCAGGTGGTGCCCCGCTGGCGAACGATAATGTTTCCGCTCACCACGGATTCGCCGCCGAATTTCTTCACGCCGAGACGCCGGCCCTTGGAATCGCGGCCGTTGCGGGACGAGCCGCCTGCTTTTTTATGCGCCATCGAACTGGCTCCAAATATCTGTGCGATGGAGGCGCCGTTGCGCACATCGCTCGCTTGCATGACTGGTTTGGTGCATCCTCACGGTCCGAAAGCGCGACAGGCGTTTTCCGAACCGCAAAGCAAATTTCGTTCCGCCGCGTCGCTCAGGTCTCTGGCGATTCGGACGAAGCCGCCGCGCGCGCAGCGCCGCCGCCCGTCACGAGCTGGGTGATTCGCACCAGCGTCAGATCCTGGCGATGGCCGCGCTTGCGCTTCGAGTTCTGCCGCCGCCGTTTCTTGAAAGAGATGACCTTGGGGCCGCGTTTCTGCTCGACGATCTCGGCCGCGACGCTGGCTCCTGGAACAAAGGGCGCGCCGACCGTCGGCTCGCCGTCTCCGCCGAGCATCAGGACATTATCGAAAGTCACGGCGTCGCCCGCTTCGCCCGGAAGACTCATGACCGTTATCGTATCGTCGGCGGAAACGCTGTATTGCTTGCCGCCGGTTTTGATGACTGCGAACATTTTTTTCCCTTATGTTCGATCCGGCTCTTTCGAGGCGAAACCTCGCAGGCCGGCTTCTTGGCAGTAGTCACAAAGCCGTTAGAGGCTCATTCTCGCGCGCCGATCAGACTTGATCCGCGGCCTCCGCCGTGCTTTTGGGCTATCCCGCAAAAGCACAGCGCCACGCTGCGCAAACGAAAAAACGCGGCCGAAGCGCCGCGCTGAGATGGCAGTTCAATACAAAACCGACAAATGCTTGTCAACCGTTCCTTCGGAGCGCGCCCGGCGACCGCGAGCGCCGCATTTGAGCCATCTTCGGCAGGCTTTGTCTTCCCTCGCTCATCGCCTTTGGCGTCGCCGCGGTCACACGCGTCTCAAGCGCGCTATTTTCGGGAAAGGATCGTTCTTTAAATCTCAAGGGATCGGTGGAGCCATTTACAATAGCGGCTTGATCCCTTTAAGGCGATGCGTCATGCGCAAAGCCGCCGGTATCACAAAACCTGCCCGGCGCAGCGCACAACCCGCCGCGCCAATTCACTCGAAGGGCGCTTTCGTCAGATCTCGAATGGGATGATCCGTCTACAGGACATTGGCGCGGGGTTTTCGCCGTATGTCGCGCTGAACGGCGCCGGTCCGCCGCGGCCGATTTAAAAAGAGCAGGGCATTGGCAAGGGTCAGAACATCACAATGACAATGGACGCGCCCTTGCGCAGCCACCCTTTTGTGCCGGGTCTGTGGTCGAACCGCTTGCATGGCGGCGTGGATCTCGGCCACGAGCCCGCGATTGAGGCAGATGGCGAGCGGCATTCGTCTTTCGATCGGCGTCGCATATCGCTGCGATGGTTTTCAGGCACGATTCTGGCCGGCGTCACCGGCGGCGCGCTGATCGGCGCGGCTATCTACGCCTCGCTCGGCAATCAATCCTATTTCGCCGAGCCGCCGTCGCTCGCGCCGCGCAAGGAAATCAACGTCGATTTCGGCGTCGACCAGCACAAGGCAGACCGTCTGGTCAAGTCGGTTGATATTGTCGCCGCAAAGCAGACTTTCCGCGCGCCGACGGCGATCAAGGTGGGCGACAAGGAGGTCATGAAGGTTCACACCTTCACGCGCGTCGAGACGACGCTGCTCCTGAACAGCGCTGGCTTCGCCGAGGATGTGCCGCCGTTCAACCCGCTCAAAATCCTGGCCGACGCCCGCAATCCGATCGACGTCGCGCCCGAGCCCGTTCAGGACGACGCCGAAGTGTCCTGGTCGACGCGCGATATCGCTGTCGAAGATCTCTCGCCCATCGGACTGAGCGAGGATGAGGTGCGGGCCCAGGTCGCCGAACACGTCAAGAATACGGCGGCGGCCGGATCGAGGCAGATTGCTTTGCCGCCGCAACTTCTGCTGATGCGCACGAGCCGCACCAATCTCCCCGGCATGCTCGCCTATGCCAATCCCGCGGATGAGATCAAGACGACGCCTTTTTCGGCCATCGAGGTGCGCATGGTTCCGGAAAATGTGACCAATGTCGGCCGCTCGCCGCAGACGCCGCAGGGCGCGCAGGCGGAGGAGCGCCTCGTCGTCGTCCGCCACGGCGAAACGCTGGAAGACGTTTTGCGTACGGCGGGGCTCGGCAAGGCGAGGATCGCGTCCGTGATGGCCGCCTTCAAGCTGAAGCCTGGCGAATTGGCCGCGCCGGAAGGGCGCCGCGTCAAGCTGCTCTTTGCGGATCTCGACGGCTCAGGGGAAGGTTTGACGCTTGCGCGTCTTTCCATCTACTCGGACGAGACATTGGAGAGCAGCGTCGCGATCGACGATCGCGGCGCCTATGTGCCTGTGATGGCGCCGGCCCATCCCGCCAAACGGCCGGCCGCCAACAGCGATGACGCCGACGATGAAGACGGCATGCGGCTTTACGATTCATTCTACGAGACGGCTTTGAAGCAGGAGATTCCGCGTCCGATCATCGATGATCTGGTGCGCATCTTCGCCAATGACGTCGATTTCCAGCGTCCTGTCAGCGGCGGCGATTCCTTCGAGGCTTTCTACGATGAGACCGACGAAAGCGAAGGTCACAACCTCCTCTACGCAACGATCACGGCGCGGGGTGAAACCTATCGATACTACCGCTTTCAGACGCCCGACGATAGCGTCGTCGACTTTTATGATCAGGACGGCCGTTCAACGCGCAAGTTTCTGGTGCGAACCCCGATCATCAACGCCAAATTCACGTCTGGATTCGGGTACCGCTTTCATCCGATCCTCGGCTATACGCGCCCGCACACCGGCGTCGATTGGGCGGCCCCGATCGGCACGCCGATCTTCGCCGCCGGCAATGGCGTGATCGTCAAGGCGGGGTGGGATTCCGGCTACGGCCGCCGCATCGAGATCGAGCATGCGAACGGCTATGAGACGACCTATAATCATATGTCGGGCTTCGCCCGAGGCGCCACGGAAGGCGCGAGAGTCCGCCAGGGCCAGGTGATCGGCTACCTTGGCCAGACCGGCCTCGCAACCGGGCCGCATCTTCATTACGAAGTTCTGGTCAACGGCCATTTCGTCGACCCGATGAAGGTCAAGCTATCGCGCACGCGCGAATTCGACGGCCGCATGCTGGCCGATTTCAGGCGTGAGCGTGACCGCATAGACGGTCTGGTCGCCGAAGCGCCCGCGGCCGAGCGCGTCGTCGCGGAGCAGCGCGCCAAATAAATTCAGGAATTCCTGGAGCCCGGGGGGGGGGAGATTGCCTGTTCGGGCTGATTACCTGCTGAGCGGTCGGATTGTGGCCTGAAGACGCCTTCCAGAATGCGACGACTGTCGCGCGCGCCTTCAGTTCTTTCATCGGCGTCTGGTTTGACGAACCGCCCCCGCTTCGCTTTATGAAGGTGATCGGGGCTCCGGCTCCAGCCTTATTTGGCGAGGTCTGAAACGATCAGCGAGTGGTCGGAGCCGAGCATTTTCATTCGGACCAGTTCGTCTCCCTCGAACCACAGATCGCGGTCAAAATCGCCCGGCGGCTTCGCCGAAAGCTGGTAGTGGTGGGTTTGATGCTTGACGCCCTGGATCGTCAGCGTCTCTTCGCCAAGATCCTTGACCTTGACCGAAAGGCGCTTTCCGTCCGCCGGATCGAACAGCTCCGTACGGGTGATGAGGTCCTTGCTCCAAAGGCTCGCCGGCGCAATCGATTTGGGCTCTTCGCTTTTCTTGCCATCCACGATGAGCGTGACCTTGTCAGGCGTCGCCGAGGGCGCGATCTCGACGACGTGCTTCGTGCCATTATCGTCGGTTTGCGATTTGAACGCCGCCAGCTGACCGTTTTTCCAGGTCTCGCTGCAGTTGTGCTGATAGCGGTACACCTCGACATACATCAGCTTGACGGAGATATCCGTCTTGTTTTTCACCGTTGTCGAGTCGGCTGTCCGGTCGATATCCACCACATTTGCGCCAATCTTGTCATCCTTTCGAATAATATCGAAAGTTTGATGCATCTTGGTCGGCGCCGGTGCGTGCGCGGCGGCGTGGGCGTCGGCGCGCGGAGCCGGAGCGTTTTCGCCATGCGCCGCAGGATCAGCGTGCGCGAGGATGATCGCGGAAGGGGCGGCTGCCGTCAGAAGAGCAAGCACAACGCCAAAAGTTCTCATATCATCACCCATATTTGCGTTTAGATTCCATCCTACGCAGCAAAAGCGACGGTTTTGGGTCAATTCGGCCCCGCGCTTTCTTTATTTTGCCTTAAACAGAGGTATTCGTATCTTTTCGAGCGCGGTGTTCCCGGCGGGCGAGTCTTGCTTTATCTTGGCAGTTTGAGAGTCACGAGGCGGCGATCAGTTCCCCGCCAAGCAATTTGCGTGCGGCCTCTGGCGACAGCCCTTCCTGCCGTAGCGCGCGCAACGACTTCGCGCGCAACGACTTCGACAATTTGTGGCCCGAGGCGTCGCGAAGCAGCCTGTGATGGCGATAGCGCGGCTCCGGCAAATCGAGCAATGCCTGCAGCAAACGATGCAGATGCGTCGCCATGAAAAGATCCTCGCCGCGCACGACATCTGTGACGCCTTGCAGCGCGTCATCGACAACAACGGCGATGTGATAGCTGGTCTGGATGTCCTTGCGCGCCACAATAGCGTCGCCCCACAACGCGGGCTCGGCTATGATTTCGCGGCCTTCCGCGCTTGAGCCGAACACGGGACGTTCGCGCCAGCCGAGCTGAAAGCCAAGCGAAGCCATCGCCGCGTCCATGTCGATGCGCTCCGCCGCGGCGCGGCCGCCTGCGAGCCGGCGCGCGCGCTCCGCTGGCGGCAGATGCTTGCACGTTCCCGGATACAGCGGCGAGCCGTCCGGATCGCGCGGCGAATCGGGGCGTCCAGCGACCGTGGCCATGATGTCCCCGCGCGAACAGAAGCAGGGATAGACCAATCCGCGCGATCTCAGCCTATCAAGAGCGTTCGCATAATCGGAAAAATGCTCGGACTGGCGCCGCACAGGAAGCTCCCAGCTGAGCCCAAGCCATTCAAGATCCTCGTAGATCGCCTGCTCGAATTCGGGACGGCAGCGATCGATGTCGATATCCTCTATGCGAAGCAACATGCGGCCACCGCTTGCGCGCGCCATTTCGAAATTCAGCAGGGCGGAATAGGCGTGGCCAAGATGGAGGTAACCGTTCGACGAAGGCGCAAAACGGAGGGTCTGGTTGGAAAAGCTCCGCGTCATTCCTGGGCGCCTGGCATCAAATTAACGCCCGCGCTGCGTTCATTCGTCAGTTGTCGCGGCGTTTCGCGAAGGGCGCGAGGCGGCATTGTTTAAAAATCCATCATTGCAAATACCTTCATGTCGCGCCGCGGCGATCGCGGCGAAAAAAGATCCCATGTCTCAAAAGCTCGTGAAAGGCGCAAATCGCCTCCCATCATGATCTTGCAAAAAAAAGCGGCGGACGGCCGGATCGGGAACCAGAATGATTTCGCCTCTCAGCATAGTCGATGTGTGCGAACCGACCAAGCCTTGAAGCTTGCGCCCGAAACAAACAATGATTCGGATCAAAGTGTGCGTGAACGGAATGATAAAAGCATTTTATCATTTTAGGGAAATTAGAAAATGATTGAGCGCGATTGCTTTGACGCAGCGATGCGAATCCCGCTCGGTAGTCTTCGATTTCCGCGTCATCCGCTCTGCCGATGACCCTTGGGCAAATGGAAATCCGTTCCTCGCCAGTAAGTGGGAGGATGATGTCGCTGCAAAACCGGCTTCGGCTTTTCGGCGTCATGTTCTAGTAGCGGATTTTGACATATTCGCCGGGCGCATCGCAGAGGGCGGGCAGTTCGCCGCTTCCTGGAATTCGCGCCGGCGCACGCTCGGGCGATTGCCGGACGACCCATTCGAGCCAATCGGGCCACCAGCTGCCCGGATGTTCGGTCGCCTTTTCAAGCCATTCCTCGAAGGCGCCGGAGGGACGGTCTCCGATCCAGTATTGATACTTCGGTTTGGCGACCGAATTGATGACGCCGGCGATATGGCCGGAGCCCGCGAGGACATAGCGAACATCGCCGCCGACCATTTGCGCGCCGATGAACACGGACCGCGCCGGCGCGATGTGGTCCTCACGCGTTGCGAGATGATAGACAGGGATCGTGATCTTCTTGAGGTTCAGAGTCTTGCCGCCAAACGCGGCCTTGCCGCGCGCCAGCCTGTTTTCGAGATAGCAGTCGCGCAGATAGGTTATGTGATTGGCGGCGGTCATGCGCGTCGAATCGGAATTCCACGCGAGAAGATCGAACGCCAGTGGCGGCTTGCCCTTCATGTAATTGTTCACGACGAAGGACCAAATGAGATCCTCGGGCCGAAGCATGTTGAAGGACGTCGACATGGCCGAGGCTTCAAGATAGCCCGTCGCGGCCATCTTCTGTTCGAGGTCGCGCAGATGCTCCTCGTCGATGAAAATCTTGAGGTCGCCCGCCTGGCTGAAATCAGTCTGCGTCGTAAAGAAGGACGCGCTTTCGATCCTTTTGTCGCCGATCTCGGCCATATAGGCGAGCGTCATGGAAAGCAGAGTGCCGCCGATGCAATAGCCGATCGCCGTTACATTGGTTTCGCCGGTGGCCTTCTCGATGGCTTCGAGCGCGGCAAATATGCCTTCGCGCATATAGTCTTCAAATCCCTTGTCGCGATGGCGCGAATCGGGGTTGACCCAGGAGACCATGAAAACCGTGAGCCCCTGCGAGACCGCGTAGCGCACGAAGCTTTTGTCGGCCGTGAGGTCGAGAATGTAGAATTTGTTGATCCAGGGCGGCACGATGAGCAGCGGCCGCTTGTAGACGGTCTCGGTCGTCGGCGAATACTGGATCAGTTCGATGAGCTCGTTACGGAAGATGACCTTGCCCGGCGTCGTCGCGAGATTCTTGCCGACTTCGAATTTCGAGGCGTCGTAACGCGTGATCTTGAGGCGGCCTTTGCCCGCTTCGAGGTCCCTGGCCAGCATCGCAGCGCCGCGCACGAGATTTTCGCCGTTCGAAGCCCAGGTTTCCTTGAGAACCTCGGGATTGGTCGCGAAGAAATTTGAAGGCGCCAGGGCGCTCGAAATCTGCCGGAAGTAGAATTTCGCCTTGCCGCGGGTCTGCGGATCGAGATCGTCCGAGCGGTCGATGATCGCATTCGCCCAGTTGACGGCGATGGCGTGCGCCTGACGCAGGAAATCGAACACGAGGCTTTCGCGCCATTCCGGAGCGGTGAACCGCTTATCCGATGGATCGTAAGGCACGACGGGCGCTTCGGCTTCGCCCGAGAGCCGCCGCAACGTGTTCGACAACAGGGAGAGAAAACCGACGACGAGGGCGGACTGCGCTTCGACGGTCTTTTTCGGATCGCTGAGCCAATGTTCGGCGACCTTGCTGATCGAGCGGATCGCGTTCGACATTTCCGATGAGAGGTCGCTTTTGGTCTCACCCGGCTCCGGCGGTTTCAGGGACGCCGCCAGAGCCTTGCCGCCGTGTTCGAGAAGCCGCGCCATATTGTAGGCTATCTGCTCGAGATCCGGCTTTGGCGCGCCATCGGCGGCGCCCTCCATCGGAATACCCAGCTTCGCCAAACCTGGCGCGAGCGCTGCGAGCGCCGGAGGCATGAGGCCAGGAGGAATAACCGTGGCGGAAGCCACGCCAGGAGCAACTGGCGGTGAGGCGCTGGAAGCCGGAGACGCGGTGGGCGATGACGGCTTGCGACCGTTCGCGTCGGCGGCCGAACCATGCGCCTTTTCGGCTTGGCTCGCGCTCAGTTTTTTTTCCGCCGCAGCCTTTGCCCTTTTTTTCCGTCCCGCGGCTTTCGTCTTGCCTGACTGTCCGCTTTCGACACCGCGCCGGGATCCGATAGAGCTCATGGCGTTCCCCTTTACCCTCTGCGGTTACACATTATCTTTTTCGGCGATGCGCATCGCCGCGCGACGCATGGCGTCTCTCTTAAAAGGCAGTGGCGTCGCCGGTCGCCGCCGCCTTCGGTCTTTCAAGCGGCGGGCGACTTTCTATATAAGCATTTGCTGAAGGCTTATTGAGGCGCTCGTCCGGCCGGTTGTCTGTCTGCGGCCCATCATAACGGTTTCCCGCCTCCAGAAAACCGTCTTTATGAGGATAAAGGGCGTTGAATCAATGCGCTACAGAGGCGTGCGCGGCTCTACGCCGTATGAATGCGAAAGTTTTGACGAGACCGTGTTGAGATTGCCGCGAATGCGCCAAGATGAGAATCACTGGATGGGATTAGAGCCTGCGCGGCTTCAGCCTGCAAGATCAAGCTCTATCCTTAGTGGGCTCATGACCCTTGTGATCTGCAGCGCCATGATTGCTCATCCGGCGCCAGCGTTTGCGCAAAGCTCTACCCCGGCCGCCGGTGCGCCGGTCCAGCCCGCCGCCACGCCGGCCCAGAAAACGCGGATAAAGACGAAGAATCCAACCGGCTCCCCGCTCGACACGCTGATGAAAACCCGGCTTTGGGCCGACGTGCCGGAAGCGAAGGATTTTGTGCGTCAATCGCGCCCGCCCCAGGACACGCTCGATTATCGGCCGACCACAGGGACCGATCCAGAGCGGCCAAAGCCACGCACCAAAGCTGAACTCGACGCGCTGCAGAGCGAACTTGAAAGCGCGTTGGTCCACAACGGCGCTCGCGGCGGTCAGCCAAAGGCCGCCAGGACGCCGGCGGCCTCGAATCCAAAGCAGGGCGCCAGGAAAACGCCGGCAAATTGAGCGGCGCGTCATGATGAGCGCCGCCGGAGCATCCTGAAACCATTCTCCATGGCCGGGAATCCCCAGCTCTTCATAAGGGCCCTTCTTACGCGCTATTGACGTCGCCGTCCCGGAAGTGTACCAAATAGTAAAGTATGTACCGAATAGTACATAAGCTGGTCTGTCCGGAGCTGAAAAATGTCGAATGAACAACGCCCCCCGCTTCCGCCCTTCAGTCACGAAACCGCCGCCCAGAAGGTGCGTCTTGCCGAGAACGCCTGGAACAGCCGCGACCCTGCCCGGGTCTCGCTCGGCTACAGCGTCGACAGCGCCTGGCGCAATCGCGCGGAATTCGTCAACGGCCGCGAGGCGATCGTCGCGTTTTTGTCGCGCAAATGGGCGCGCGAGCTTGACTACCGGCTGATCAAGGAACTTTGGGCCTTTACGGGAAATCGCATCGCCGTCAGATTCGCTTATGAATTCCGCGACGATTCGCGCAATTGGTATCGCGCCTATGGCAATGAAAACTGGGAATTTGGCGAGGATGGGCTGATGGAGCGCCGGTTCGCCTGCATCAATGATCTGCCGATCAGGGAATCGGAGCGCCAATTTTTCTGGCCTCAGGGCGATCGTCCCGCCGATCATCCAGGATTGTCGGATCTCGGGCTTTAAGAACAATGGCGAGGCTTATTGCGGAGCGTTCGGATATCGTGCCCAAGCTAGCCGAGATTTTTCGTGAAAACGGCTTCGAGGGCGCGAGCCTCGCGCTGATCGGTCAAAAGACGGGCCTTGGCAAAGGCAGTCTCTATCACTTTTTTCCTGGCGGGAAAGAGGAGATGGCCGCCGCCGTTTTGGCTGACATCGACGACTGGTTCGAGAGCAATGTCTATCGGCCCTTGCGCGAGGCCGATGACGCTGGCCTCGCCATCAGCGGCATGTGCCGCTCCGTCGTCGATTATTTCCGCTCCGGCCGCAGAATATGCCTCGTTGGCGCATTCGCGCTCGACAATGTGCGCGACCGCTTCGCCGCCAGGATCCGCGCTTATTTCGCGGCCTGGACCGAAGCGCTCGCCGGCGCCCTCGAGCGGGCCGGAAGCGATTCGACGAAAGCGCAGCAACGGGCGGAAGAAGCCGTCGCCGATATCCAGGGCGCGCTTGTGCTTTCGCGCGCGCTCAACGACACGGCTGTGTTCGAGCGGGGAATGGCCCGCATCGAGGAGCGGCTTCTGGCGGCTTAGAGCATGATGCCGAAAAGTTGCAGACTTTTCGGGCCCACATCATGCGGTAAAACAAAGGCTTAAAGAATGCGATTCCGCTTGAACGCATTCCGCTCTAGCCGGCCGGCGGCCCGCCGGGAGGAAGTTGAACGGTTCGCCCTTGAGGGCGTCGCTCGGGCCGCCCGCAGCTGAGAGCTGAACTGGCTTATTGCTGATTAGATCAGGCTGGCGAGCCCGGCGAAAACCGCTTCGTTCGAGGCCGTCGACGCGTTGCGGACTAGAGCCAGCAAAGGCGCGCTGGTGAAATTCGCGAGGGTTGCAAGCGTCGCATCAAGGCCGACAGAAGAGTCTGGCGTTTCGCTGATGACGACTGCCCGGACGGTCAGGCGGTTCGCACGCAAGACATCGAGCGCTGTCAGGCTGTGGCTGATGGCGCCGAGATAGCTGCCCCCGACAAAAATCAGCGGCAGATTTAGCGCGCACATCAGATCGAGCTGTGTCTTGGCGGCGTTGAGCGGAACCATGACGCCGCCGATGCCTTCGATCAGCAAAACATCCGTCGTCCTGGCAAGAGCCTCATCGCAAAATGCCTTAACTTCGGCCATGTCGATGGCGCGGCCCTCCGCCGCCGCCGCCATGTCGGGCGACAGCGGGGCGCTGAAGCGCAACGGCGAGACCAGCGCCAGGTTCTCGCTCGATGCGGGGCGCCCCAGCGCTTCAAGAAGCACGGCTGGATCGCTGGTTGAGGGATCAGCCGGATTGAAGCCGCTGACGATCGGCTTCAAGACCTCGACATCGCGGCCTTGTTCCCTGAAGGCCCGCGTGAGGCCCGCGACGACGAAAGTCTTGCCGACATCGGTGCCGGACCCCGTGATGAAAAGAGCCGGCATGTCAGGACCTGATGATGGAGCGCACCGTTTGCGCCAGCCGCGCGATGTCTTCATCGCTATGCGCGGCGGAAAAGGCGAAGCGCAACCGCGCCGTGCCGGCTGGCACCGTCGGCGGCCTGATGGCGGTCACGAGAAATCCGGCCTCGGCCAATTGCCGCGAAGCCGCGAGCGCCGCCTCGGGGGCGCCGATGATCACCGGAACGATCGGGCTCTGCGCCTCCGGCAGGTTGAGCGTCTTTGCAAAGGCGCGCGCCTTGGCGAGCGGCTTCTCGACGAGCAGAGGCTCGTTTTCGATGATGTTCAGAGCGGCGATCGCAGCGGCCACGCTGGCGGGGGGCAGGCCTGTCGAATAGACGAGGGTTCTGGCGCGCGTCTTTATGAGATCGATCACCGGCTTTGAGGCGCAAAGATAGCCGCCATAGCCGCCGATTGCTTTTGACAGCGTGCCCATCTGCAACGGAACCGGCGGGGCGCCCGCCGCCGTGACCGATCCGCGCCCGCCGCCGATGACGCCGAGCCCATGCGCGTCATCGCTCATCAGCCAGACGTCATAGGCGGCGCAAAGCGCGGCGAGTTCGGCGAGCGGCGCGCGATCGCCGTCCATGGAGAACACGCCGTCGGTGAGGAGCAGGGCGCGGCGGAAGTCTGTGCGCTGGGCTGCGAGCAATTCTTCCGCCTGCGAAACGTCATTATGGCGGAAGATGATCGTTTTCGCCGGTGAGAGCTGCGTCCCGGCAAAGAGGCAGGCATGCGCCAATTCGTCGATCAGAATGAGATCCCCGGCGCCAGCGAGCGTCGGGACGATGCCCGCATTGGCGAGATAGCCGGAGCCGAAAACGCAGGCTGCTTCTGTCGTTTTCAGCCGGGCGAGCCGCGTCTCGAGTTCGCCGAGCAAGGGATGATTGCCGGTAACGAGGCGCGAGCCGCCGCTGCCCGCTCCATAGCGCGCGATCGCTGCAACCGCCGCGGCCTTGACGGCGGGATGATGAGAGAGATTGAGATAATCATTGCATGAGAAGGATAAAAGCCGCCGCCCCTCCCGAAAAACCCAGGGCGCCTCCTCGCGCGCGCTCTCGACAAGCGTGCGGCGCAGATGCTGGGCGTCGAGTTCGGCGAGTTTTGCTGAGGCGAAGTCGTCTAGCGAGTTCATTTTCGGGTTCGGCCTGCGTTGACGCAGCGGATCGGGAGGGCTAGGCGAGGTTTTGCGCAAAAACATCGCGCGAGGCAAATCCAGGAGACGAATCAGTGAGCGCCGGACCGCCGGATTGGTTGACAGAAGGCCTGCCGCATATCTGGCTGCCCTATACGCAGATGCTGACCTCGCCGCCGCCCTTGCCGGTGGTCGCCACGCAGGGCTCGCGGATAAAGCTGGCGGACGGGCGCGAACTCGTCGATGGCGTCGCCAGTTGGTGGACGGCGTGTCACGGCTATAACCATCCCCATATCGCCGGCGCCGTGACGCGGCAGCTCCGCGATATGCCCCACGTCATGTTCGGAGGTCTCGCCCACGAGCCGGCGCTGACTTTGGCGCGGCGGCTTGTCGAGCTCTTGCCGAAGCCTCTCGACCGGGTGTTCTTTTGCGACAGCGGCTCCGTCGCCGTCGAGGTCGCGATGAAGATGGCCGTGCAGTTCTGGCTCAATCAGGGCGCCGGCGGACGGACAAAATTTCTCTCTTTCAAAGGCGGCTATCACGGCGACACATTCGCGACCATGGCCGTGTGCGATCCCGAAGAGGGCATGCACAGCCTGTTTTCGAATGTTCTGACCAAACAGGTCATTGCTGACCTTCCCGTCGATGAGGCGAGCGAATGGACTTTCGACGCCGCGCTCGATGCGCACGCCGGCGCGCTCGCCGCGATCCTCGTCGAACCTCTGGCGCAAGGCGCAGGCGGCATGATTTTCCATGATCCGGCCGTTTTGCGTAAATTGCGCCGCGCCGCGGACCGGCATGGAATCCTTCTGATTTTCGACGAGGTCTTTACCGGCTTCGGCCGCACAGGAACAATGTTCGCCTGCGAGGCGGCGGGCGTCGTCCCCGACATCATCGCTTTGTCGAAGGCCTTGACCGGAGGGACCATGGGCCTTGCGGCCACGGTCGCGACCAGCACAGTGTTCGAGGCGTTCTCATCAACCGATCCAATGCGCGCGCTGATGCATGGGCCGACTTTCATGGCCAATCCGCTGGCTTGCGCCGCGGCCAATGCTTCGCTCGATCTTTTCGCGAGCGAGCCGCGGCTGAGGCAGGTCGCCGCAATCGCCGCCGCGCTCGCGCGCGATCTTGAACCGTGCCGGGACTTTGCGGGAGTGCGCGATGTGCGCGTTCAGGGCGCGATCGGCGTCGTCGAACTTGATCAGATCAACGACATGAATGAGTTGAAGCGCCGTTTCGTCGAATCCGGCGTCTGGGTGCGCCCGTTTCGAAATATCGTTTATCTGACGCCGGCCTTTACCATAGCGGAAGCTGAGCTCAAGAGACTGACCGATGCTGTCGTCGCGGTGCTCGGCGCCTGGTCCAAGGGATGGTGAGGAAGGGTTTTTGCCGAGCAGTCGCCGGTTTTCGTAAAGGACGTGGAATCAGAAAATCCTGGGGAAGCTGCTGGCTTCCCCTCGACTAGTGAGCCGCCGCCTTTTCCTTGTCCTTGGGGTCTTTCGTGCAAACGATGTGCGTTTCCGTGCGCGTCACGCCGTAGCCTTCGTCCAACGCGACATTTTCAGAAACGCAGCCTTCGTCCAGCGCCGTTTGCGCTTTCGTTTCGGCGACCGACGCGTCCTGGGTTCCCATATAGGCTGCAAAAATCACGGCCAAACTGAAGACAAAGCCAAGGATCGAACCCAGTCTGGTCATGTCGCATCCGATGTGAAGCCGCCTCGACATAGACAACAGCTGAGCCGTTGGAACCGTTCCGCTTACGGAGCAGCATTTGTCGACGAGCGGGCGATGAGCCCGCAACTTCCTAGACGAGCGCTATCCTTGAAACTAGTGCATGAGCGCAACACCGCCGCGTTTCCGCCCGAACATGCACAGGCTCAAAGAAGGAACCGGCCGGGACCATCGGGAAAAATCTGCCGCTCTCGGGGCCGCGCCCGCGCGACGACCGAACATTTCCGCAGCCCGGCCCGACGCCTAAAAGGAAACCGTCACCTGATTCTGCGCCGACCGATTCGCGAGCGTCAGCGCGATGTCGGCGCAGGCTTTCGTTCTCTGTAGAACAAAAAGCGACTCGAATTCTTCAAGAGCGAGAAGTTCGAAATGCTCGTGCGATCCGCATGGAATGCGCCCCGTGTAGGCCAGATCCTGCAAGGCGCGCAGTCTCGAAAATAACTCAAGTCGAAACTCATTATCCAGAAGCATCCCTTCGCCTCCCAAATGGATATTTGACTTATCAATTCATGCCAATTTCAATCGTCGTTAAATTGTCGCCAGCAAGCCTGGCGGCCGCCGTTTCCACGCTGACGCTCGCAATCAATTATCCACAGATTGTTGCCGACGAATAGCGTGTGTCAATTGCGTAAATTACACATTCTACAGATTCCATGGAGCTTCGCAAACACACAATGTAAATTGCGTTACTTTGCGGTGATCGCGCCACAATGAGAAGGCGGTTCGAGCTTCAGCGACTTCGGCCGCTCTTTTGCTCAGCTCTCGCTTGTTGACGAAACTGAACTGCTTGCATCGCGAAGATGGTTGAACGGGTGGCGAGCTTGACTGACGCCGCGCGGACTGCGAGAACAAAAACAGAACTTGCGCTGCTCGCCTGCCTCGGTTAGGGCTTGGCCATGGGAAAAGCCGTCTCTCCACCGCCGCCGCCCGCATCGGGCGGTTTCGAGCCCGTCAACCTGCGAGATGCGCTGGAAGAGCGCTACCTCGCCTATGCGCTTTCGACCATCATGGGCCGGGCGTTGCCGGACGCGCGCGATGGCCTGAAGCCGGTGCATCGCCGCATTCTGTATGGCATGCAGATCCTGCGGCTCGATCCCGGGACGGCCTTCAAGAAATGCGCGAAAATCGTCGGCGACGTGATGGGCTCGTTCCATCCCCACGGCGATCAGGCGATCTATGACGCGCTGGTGAGGCTCGCGCAGGATTTTTCTTCGCGCTACCCGCTGGTCGACGGGCAAGGCAATTTCGGCAATATCGACGGCGACGGAGCCGCCGCCTATCGCTACACCGAAGCGCGCATGACGGATGTGGCGCGGTTGCTCCTCGAAGGCATCGAAGAGGACGCGGTCGATTTTCGCGAGAATTATTCAGGCGACCAGCAGGAGCCCGTCGTGCTTCCCGCGGCCCTACCCAATCTTCTCGCCAATGGCGCGCAGGGCATCGCCGTCGGAATGGCGACCTCGATCCCGCCGCATAACCTCGCCGAGCTTTGTGACGCTGCGCTTTATCTGATTTCGCATTCGGAGGCGACGACGGACCAGCTGCTGGCCTTCGCGCCGGGACCTGACTTCCCGACCGGCGGCGTTCTGGTCGAGTCAAAAGAATCGATTGCCGAAACCTACCGCACCGGGCGCGGCTCGCTGCGGCTGCGCGCGCGCTGGACGAAGGAAGAAAGCGCACGCGGCGCCTGGGTCATTGTCGTCACCGAAATCCCCTATATGGTGCAAAAGTCGCGGCTGATCGAAAAGATCGCCGAGCTTTTGAACGACAAGAAGCTGCCGCTCGTCGCCGACATCCGCGACGAATCGGCCGAAGATGTCCGCGTCGTCATCGAGCCGAAAAGCCGGACGGTCGACGCCGACATGCTGATGGAGCATTTGTTCAAGCTCACCGAGCTCGAAACGCGCTTCCCGATGAACATGAATGTGCTCGAGGGCGGCGTCGTGCCGCGCGTCGTCTCCTTCAAGGAGGCGTTGCAGCAATGGCTCGACCATCGCCGCGATGTGCTTTTGCGCCGTTCGCGGCATCGGCTCGCCGAAATTGTTCGCCGGCTCGAAGTCCTGGCCGGCATGCTGATCGTCTTCCTCAATCTCGATGCGGTGATCCGCATCATCCGGGAGGAGGATGAGCCAAAGCCGAGGCTGCAGGCCGCTTTCGGCCTCTCGGAGCCGCAGGTCAATTACGTTCTCGATACCCGCCTTCGCAGCCTGCGGCGCCTCGAGGAAATGCAGATCCAGCGCGAGCACGATGCACTCGTCGAGGAGCGCCGGGACATCGAGGCGCTGCTTGCCGATGAAGTCAAGCAATGGAAGACGATCACCGGCCAGATACGCGAGCTGAAGAAAAAATATGGCCCCGAGACCAAGCTCGGCCGGCGCCGCACGACGTTTGACGTTGCCCCGGATCTTGGCGACGTCGATTTTGCAAGCGCGATGGTCGAACGCGAGCCGGTCACGGTGGTCGTCTCGCAAAAGGGCTGGATTCGCGCTCTGAAAGGCCATGTCGCGGAGCTGAGCGGCCTGCAATTCAAGGGCGATGACGCCTTGAGCGTCTCCTTCTTCGCCGAAACCACCTCGAAAATTCTTGTACTCGCCAGCGACGGCAAGATCTTTACGCTCGACGCCGGGAAGCTGCCGGGCGGGCGCAGTCAGGGCGAACCGCTTCGCCTGATGGCCGACATCGGCGAGGGCGAGACGATCTGCGCCGTCTTCCCCTATGCGCCCGGCGTCAAAATGCTGGTCGCCTCCAGCGACGGACGCGGTTTTGTCACCTCGCAGGACGAGATGATCGGCGGCACGCGCAAAGGCAAGTCTTTGCTCAATGTCGACAAGCCAGCGGCTGCGAAAATCATCACGCCGGCTGACGGGGACCATTTGGCCGTGATCGGGGAAAACCGTAAGCTTCTGGTGTTTCCGCTGGATCAGGCGCCGGAAATGGCGCGCGGCAAAGGCGTGCGCCTGCAGAAATACCGGGACGGCGGCATCGCCGACGCCAAAGTGTTCCGCCTCGCCGATGGATTGACCTGGAAAGATTCGGCCGGACGCGTCTTTACGGTCTCCGCGGCTGAACTTGGCGAATGGATCGGCAGCCGCGCCGAGGCCGGACGCCTGCCGCCGCGCGGCTTCCCCAAGAACAACAGGTTTGGGTAAGGCAGCCTAACCCACCCTCTCCCAACCGTTCATGCCGAGCCGTTCCTGCGGCAGAAAACGCGCCTTATAGGCCATCTTCTGCGAGCCCTCGACCCAGTAGCCGAGATAGACATGCGGCAGGCCGAGGCGGCGCGCGCGCTCGATATGGTCGAGAATCATAAATGTCCCGAGCGAGCGGCGCGGCTGGTCCGGCGCATAAAAGGAATAGACCATCGACAGCCCGTCGGCGAGGAGGTCGGTGAGACATGCCGCCGTCAGTTGCGTCTCGCCCGGCGCATTGAGATCCGGCGCGCGATATTCGACAAGACGGCTTTCGACATGGCTGTCCTCGATCATCATCGAATAGTCGAGAACGGTCATATCCGCCATTCCGCCTTCGCCGTGCCGCGCGTCGAGATAGCGGCGAAACAGCGAATATTGCTCGGACGTCGGCTCCGTCCGTCCGACGAGGCCGGCGAGGTCGGCGTTCTGCTCCATCACGCGGCGAAAAGTGCGGGTGGGCCGGAAGTCATTGACCTTGACCCGGACGGAGACGCAGGCCCGGCACCGCTCGCAGGCGGGCCGATAAGCGATCGTCTGCGAACGACGAAAGCCGGAAAGCGTCAGCTGATCGTTTAAGCCCACCGCACGGCCGCCGATGAGATGGGTGAAGACCTTGCGTTCCTGCCGGTCCGGAAGATACGGGCACGGGGACGGCGCCGTCAGATAGAACTGTGGCGCGTCGCGCGGTTCTCGCGTCAAGGTGGTTGGTCCCTTTGATCCCGTTTTCATCTTTGTTCAATCAAGGCTAGCGCTTTCTTGTGTCGCCGCAACTTAAAAAACGCTTCTAAAAAGGACGGCGGGTAATGATCACTCCGGCAAGGATGTCATGCAAACACCTTTTTCCGTCCGTTACTAAGGCGACAAGAAAAATCGGCGGAAACATGGTGCTGAGATAGAAAAGCACCGCATGCGCCGCAGCGATCAAAAAAGGGACGCGCTGACCGTCGATCAGACGCAACTCAAGGTCCATGGCGCGCATGCCCGGGGTCGCCATCTGCGCACCGGACACGGTGAGGCCGTTGTAAAAAAACGCGACAAAGGGAAAGATCGGCGGCAGAATCAGGACCGTAAGACCGAGCGTCAGGAACGCCAGCGCAAACCAGATCGCGACGGAAAAGATCGAGACGAGAATAAAATCGAGAATGAAAGCCATGATGCGCCGGAACAACACGCCGGAGAAGGCCGCTGGCGGCAAATTGGCCGGAAGATACGCGGCCCCCGGCATCGTCCACCTGTCGAAACCGCGTAAATCGCTCATCCGTCGCATTCCTCTCTAGATTTCTGCATTGCCAAAACGGTTGCCGCTGCGGCGACGCCCGCCCGGCGAATGCGTCACGAAACTCTATTTGGCCTCGACAGGGGCATGCAACAAGATCCATCTGGAGAGCTCGCCATGGAGCCGCCTGATTTCTACGAATTATCAGCCGGACATGCTGACAAGCTTGCGCCAGGCCGCCGTCGAGCCGAAGACGAAGAACAAGCAGACCATCAAAGGCTTTTTTGAAGCTTTCGCCGGCCGACGCTTTTGCCAGATTGATCTCGCATTTTGCCCTTGGGCCGGGTGTGGAGGGGCGCCGTCGGAGCGCCGGCGGGACAGGGAGTAATGATGAGCGACACGAATGCGCCCGCTGTCACCCTTTTGACGCTTGGCTCCCGGTGCGGCGCCAAGGCTAAACCGGAAGGAGAGCCGCCGCCCGATTTCGTGCGGCTGGCTGACGTCGCGCCGCGCATCCGTCAGGATATGCGTTACGCTGGGCCTGAGAATTTCATGGGGCGTCCTGTTCCCGGCTATTGCGCGGCGCAATGCTGGCTGCGCCGCGAGGTCGCGGAAGCGCTGGCCGCCGTGCAGAAGGATGCCGAAAGGGCGGGGCGAAGCCTTGTCGTCTATGATTGTTACCGGCCGCAGCGGGCGACCGCGGCGTTCATCGCCTGGGCGGCCGACCCTTCCGATCAGACAATGAAGGCCGCCTATTACCCGCATCTCGACAAGGCGGCTCTGTTCGAGCTTGGTTATATCGCCAGGGCCTCCGCCCATTCGACCGGGATCGCCGTCGATCTCGCCCTCATCGGGATGGATTTCGGCACGCCGTTCGATCTCTTCGACGAAGCTTCGGGCACGCGCGATCCCGCGATCCCCGATGACGCGAAACAAAATCGCGCGGAGCTCGGCGCCTTGATGCAGAGACGCGGCTTCGTGAATTTTGAAAAAGAATGGTGGCATTTCACGCTCGAAGGACTGAGCGGCGTGGCCCCGCATGACTTCGAGGTGCGCTGATGCGGCAGGCTCTGCGCCAGCTGGAAATTCAAACCAGGGGCAAGGGCCTCACTGAAATAACGCGCGATGTCGCGGCCTTCGTCAGCGGGGAAGGGATCTCGACAGGGCTTTTGACCTTGTTCTGCCGGCACACCTCGGCGTCGCTTCTGATCCAGGAGAACGCGGACGCCGACGTTCAGAAGGATCTTGCCGCTTTCTTCGAGCGGATCGCGCCCGAGGATGCGGCGCTCTATGCGCACAATGCGGAGGGGCTCGACGACATGCCGGCTCATATTCGCGCCGCGCTGACGCAGGTTCAGCTCTCGATTCCGGTAGCTTCGGGCGCGATGACGCTGGGAGCCTGGCAGGGAATCTATATATTCGAACATCGGCGGGCGCCGCATCGGCGCGCGGTCATATTGCACCTTTTGGGTGAGTGAAGCTCTGCTCGGCAAGACAAACCATTTGCATCAAGAAATCTCAGTTGCCGCCAGCTGTTTCGTTGTGTTTTTGCCACTGCATGGAAGATAACATCGCAGCGGATCCAAGCTATTATTGATGAATAGCGTCAGTCGACGTAGATTTCCTTCATTCGCGATGCTCGATCTCGGGGGGGGTTATGATGTTACGCTACGTTATCTTGGCTTCGGCCGGCGCCATGGCCTTTACGGGAGCCGCCTTCGCCGCCGACCTGCCCATGCAAGCCCCGCCGCCGGCGGTGTCGCCGCCACCGGCCTGGACCGGCCTCTATATGGGTCTCAACGCCGGATATGAGTGGGCGGCCAACAAAAGCGTCAACACGACGGCGTCGCCGTATTTTGCGGCCCCCACCTGGTCCACCGAACTTGCTCTTTCAACGGGCCTCGCCAGCGGTTCTGCTCCTGTCAACTCCAGCGGTTTCATCGGCGGCTTCCAGGTCGGCTACAATTATCAGTTAGCGACGAGCTTTGTCGTCGGCCTCGAGGCGGATATTCAGGGCGTTACTGGAAGCAGCTCCACCGGCTCGTTCAGCGGTAGCGGCGTTCCTGCCGGCTTCCCGGACGAAACCATCGTGTCGACCGTGCAGTCGACCAACAAGCTTGATTACCTCGGCACTGTGCGCGCCCGCCTTGGCTACCTCGTGACGCCGACTCTGCTGATTTATGGAGATGGCGGACTAGCCTATGGCGAAGTCCAGACCGGAACCAACATCTTTCAGGCAAACCAGCCCTTTGATCCGGCATTTGGCTCTTTCGGAGTCCATACCAAAACGCAGGTCGGCTGGGCGGTCGGGGGCGGCCTGGAATGGATGTTCCTCCCCAACTGGAGCGTGAAGGCCGAATATCTCTATTATAATCTCGGCTCGGTCAGCAACGCTCTCTCCCCGCTGGCGTTTGCCCCAGGAGGCGATTTGCTCTATTCGAGCGGTCCGTTGTCCACGGCGCGCTTCAATGGCAATATCGTCCGCGCCGGCATAAATTATCACTTCAACTGGGGCGCTCCCGCGCCGATCGTCGCGAGGTACTGAATTTGCCATCGAGGCAGAGGCTTTCGAGCAGACCCGGTCCCGGCCCCATGGGCTGGCTGCGCCTGGCAGGCTGACCCGCACATGACCCAAAAAGCTTCGGTGACGGCCGCTGTTCTCGTCATCGGGGACGAGATCCTGTCGGGGCGCACGAAGGACGCAAACAGCGGCTATATCGCCGATTACCTCGCCAAGATCGGCATCGACCTGCGCGAGATCCGGGTCGTCGGCGATATCGCCGACGAGATCGTCGCGGCGCTCAACGCATTGCGCGCGCGCTATGACTATGTCTTTACGACCGGCGGCATCGGCCCGACGCATGACGACATCACGGCCGACGCCGTCGCCGCCGCGTTGGGCGTCGGCATCGGCGAAGATCCGCGCGCGATCAAGCTGCTGCTGGAACGGATAAAACCTGAAGCTCTCAACGAAGCGCGCCGGCGCATGGCGCGCATCCCGCACGGCGCCAGGTTGATCGAGAACGATATCTCGAAGGCGCCGGGCTTTTGGATCGGCAATGTCATCGTCATGGCGGGCGTTCCGGCGATCATGCAGTCGATGCTGGATCGCGTCGCGGAGAAACTCGTCACGGGCGCCAAAGTGGTGGCGAAAACGATCGAGGCGGGCGGTCTTCCGGAGGGAGCTTACGCGGCCGGATTGACTGATGTGGCAAAAGCAAATCCAGAGCTTTCGATCGGCTCTTATCCATCCTTCCAGGATGGCGCCTTCCGCAACGAGATCGTCGTGCGCGGCAAAGATATCGGGAAGGTCGCCGCCGCCGCCGCCGCCGTCGAAGCTCTGGTGGCGCGCCTCATGAACGAGCAGGTCTGAGTCTCGATGCCCGATTCGCCGCAGCCCAATACGCGCAAGGCCTTTCATGTGTCATGGGACCAGTTTCATCGCGATGCGCGCGCGCTTGCCTGGCGGCTCAGCGCCAGCGGCCCGTTCTACGGCATGGTGGCGGTGACGCGGGGCGGCCTGGTGCCGGCGGCGATCGTCGCCCGCGAACTGAACCTTCGCCTCATCGACACTTTCTGCGTGACGAGTTATGTGGACGAGAACGTTCGGGGCCAGGTCAAGGTGCTGAAAGGCGTCTCGCCGGACGTCGGCCGCGATGAGGGAAGCGGCGTTCTCGTGGTCGATGATCTTGCCGACACTGGAGCGACCGTCAAAATCGTCCGGGCGCTGCTGCCGAAAGCCCATATAGCGACGGTTTACGCAAAGCCGCTCGGCGGTCCGCTCGTTGACACTTATATCACGGAAGTCTCGCAGGACACCTGGATCTATTTTCCCTGGGATCTTGGCCTCAGCTTTCAGGCGCCGATTTCCGAGACCGGGCGGGTCTGAAGGCAAGATCCGATCTGGCGCCTTGTCTGCGCCTCCGGCAGCGCGTAAAGCGGTCGAGGCGAAGGCGGACGTGGCGAAATTGGTAGACGCAAGGGACTTAAAATCCCTCGACCTTGGTCATACGGGTTCGATTCCCGTCGTCCGCACCAGTCCGCGCCCGGCGAGCCATGTCGTCAGCAAAATCTCGTGAACGGGTCGGCGTTTTCCAGACCGTTTTTGCGCTTTTTCCAGGTGCTTTCGCCACGCCGCGCCATCGGCAAACCGCCGTGGGCGGGCCTTGCCTTTTAGGCCGCTTATCGATTTTACTGCACTGCAACCTTGGCCTGCGTCCCCGCCTGTTTACCTGGGGAGGCCCTCCGGCCGCGCTCAGGCCGCGCCTCATTTGGCGCAATATATGCGCGCGATGTTATGGAGTCGTCGATGATCAAGCACATCTTCTGGGGGCTTGCGATGCTCGCTCTCGCGCTGGCCCCGGGCGCCCGCGCCGCCGAGCCGCCTGTCTCCGCTGATGTGTTTGTTTCACCCGGGGGCGACGACGTCGCGGGCGAAGGTAGTTTCGACAAGCCCTATGCGACCGTCGATCGCGCGCGGGCGGCCCTCAGAACGAAACTGACGGGAGCGGGACAGAGCCGCGACTGGACGGTGCTGTTTCGCGGCGGGACTTATTTCCTGCCGGAGACGGTGACCTTCACGCCAGACGACGGCGCTGGCGCAGGTCACGTCGTCACCTACGCGGCCTATCCCGGCGAGACGGTCGTCTGGAGCGGAGGAACCGACATTACGGAGCTCTTGCATCCGGCCGATCTTCCGGCGCTCGGGCTTTCAAACGTCTGTCAGGCGGAGATCCCGGGGCCAAGGCCATTTACGCAAGTCAATGCGAATTACTACTTCGGAGAAATCTGGGTCAATGGCGTGCGTGCGTCCGAACCCATCCGGCCGCGCAGGGGCAGCGACTGGTTTCACATGCGCGAGGGCGGTTCGGCCGTTCCGACGACTCAGATCGCAACTTTTACGGAAGGTTCGAAAACGATCCGCTTGACGAGCGCTGCGGCGCTTCCCGGCGGCGTCGGCAGCGCCATAGCGTTCAACAAGGCCGGCTTTGGCTTCCGCGCAAACCGGTCCTACTGGATCTTGTCGATGTCGGACAATGATGTCGAACTCGGCGCTTCGCCCGGGGGAGCGGCGCTGCTGGCGCAGGCGAGCGGAGCGCTGCCCCTTCAGGACAACGTGCAAGCGGTCAATGCGGCAGACCGCGTGAGCACGGCCGTGAGACCGTCCCTGAACCGATTTGGCTTTAACGCCGGCGCCGATCCGGAGCTGTCAAGCTCATGGACCAACGTAACCGACATCAAGATCCAGATTCCGACCGGCGGCGCGAGCTCGGACATCATTCCGGTGCAGTCGATCGACGATAAGGGCCAGACCGTGACTCTAAACAGCCACGTCATGATCCCGGCCAAGCTCTACCCCGGGCATGCCTGGCGGCGGTGGAATCGCTTTGAAGACATTGGCCCCGGCGAGATGTATCTCAACAGACAGACTGGCGTCCTGACTTACGTTCCGCGCCCGGGCGAGACATGCTCCAACATCAAGGTCATCGCGCCGCGCCTTCTGCAATTGATGCTCATTTCGAACAGCCGTGCGGCGGGCGGACCGACGGGCGTTCCCGCCGGCAACATCGCGTTTTCCGGAATCACCTTTTCACATACCCAGTCAACGCTTTATTCCGGCGCATTCGACCTCGCCGGCAATACCGGCGGCATCATGGGCGTCGAGAGCAACCATGCCAATACGCTGAGTTCGGGGATCGTCACGGTCGGCGCTGAAAACGTCCTTTTCGATCATGACGCCTTCACGCATTTCGGCGAGAGCGGCATTCTGACGAGCTTCGGATCGAACCATGTGACAATCCGCAACAGTTCCTTTTCCGATCTCGGCGGCGCTCCGATCATCGCCGGCGGCTATATGGCGGACCGCGTCGCGAATTACAAATATTCTTCGAGAACTGCTTACACCGGCTTCAACTTTGACGGGCCGACAACGCCGGATTCGCCCTTCGACGCAAGCAATTGCTGTCTCAGCGTGATAAATAGCACAATGGACGACTTTGGCCTTCTGAGCACAGGGGTTGCGGGGATCGCCATCACGCATGCGCAATCGTTCACGATATCCCACAATACCATCCGCAACAGCCCGTCGTTCGGCATCGCCGTAGGCAGCGATTGGGACCATGCGCTGCCCGCCAACAGAAATAGTCTCTATAGCATCGGTAGCTTCGGGACGACGATCGCCTATAATGACATTTCCAACTGCGGCTATGAAAAGAACCCGGCAGGCGTTCCTGTGCCCGGCGGATCAATGGTCAATGATTTTGGCTGTCTTTATGTGCGTGGGCCCCAGGACGGAGACGGCGCGAAGCCACGCATGTCGATCATCGGCAACAACGTTCATGACGTCAGTTCGGGCGCGTGGCTGACGTTTGACGGGAAGACGCCAACTCGGCGCGCCCACGGCTTCGACGGAGTGCTCGACTATCACGACGGCAATGACGCCTCCGGTATCGATGAAAGCAACAATCTCTTCTATAATCTGAACAGCCTCGACCCGGTTCATCCAGGATATCCGAACAGGCTGATGCAACATACCGGCAACATGCGCGACGATTACTGGAATAATATATATTACGGCTTCGTCCCGGCCGGCTTCAAATATCCGAAAGATTTTGCCGCGCAGGCTTTTTATGGCGCCGGAGACCCAAATAGTCCGTGGGCGATACCTATCGAAGGGCCGCAACCGTTTTTGCGTTTCACCCGGAACATCATCGTTATTGATCAGCCCGGCGGCCCGGCGGCGCCTTTTCAGCACAACCTCGACGTGCGCAACCGAAATCAGTTCTATAAAAATGATTACAACATGTATTTCGAGCGCGGCAAAACGATCGTCGATTATGTAGATTACGGCGGCAAAATGTCGATTGACGAGTGGCGATCGCCTCCCTTTTCGCAAGACGTGCATTCGCTGTTTGACGTCGATCCGAATTTCAAGGATCCGGCGCACGGCGATTTCACATTTAAATCGACGGGAGAGGGCGCTCCGTGCGCTGGAACGGGGGGCGTCAGTCCCGCCTGCGGGTTTGCCGAACCGTTCATCCCATGGGACTATACGGCGGCGGGCGCGCACTAAGTCTTCAGCGCCCGCTGCGCGTTTCGACCATTGGACGCAAACGCTCCAATGCTCGATTGCCGCGTGGAACTGACAAAGAGAGACTTATATAACGCCGCTTCGAGAAAGAGCGACCCCATGAAACTTGCCGACGTTCGTCAAAAAGCTTTCGCGATGCCGTTGAACGACCCCGCCTATCCGCGCGGGCCGTATAAATTCTACAATCGCGAATTTATCGTCATCAGCTACCGGACCGATCCAGACGCGTTGCGTGAAGTTGTTCCCGAACCGCTCGAGGTCATTGGCGACACCGTCAATTATGAGTTCATTCGCATGCCGGATTCGACGGGTTTTGGCGATTATACCGAGACGGGGCAGGTCATCCCCGTGCGGTTCACCGGCGCGGACGGCGTGGTTCAGGAAGGCGGCTATGTCCACGCCATGTATCTCGACGATAATTCGCCGATCGCGGGCGGCCGCGAGATCTGGGGCTTCCCCAAGAAATTGGCGAGCCCCAAAATCTCTCATGAGAGCGAGACGCTGGTCGCTACCCTGCATTACGGATCGGTGCTCTGCGTTTCCGCCACCATGGGCTATAAGCATCGCGAGATCGACACGGCGCCGCTGTTGAAAAGCCTCGCCAAGCCGAATTTCATGATCAAGATCATTCCACATGTCGATTGCACGCCGCGCATCTGCGAGCTCGTGCGCTATTACTGTGAGGACGTCACGGTGAAAGGCGCCTGGTCTGGCCCCGCGGCCATAGAACTGTTTGAACATGCGATGTGCGATGTCGCGCGGCTGCCGGTGCGCGGCGTCGTTTCGGCGACGCACTTTGTTACCGATTTGACGCTCGGGCTTGGCGAAGTGGTCTATGATTATCTGAAGGTGTGATCCCACGCCCGCATCGGGAAGACGAAATCGGCGCTCGGGCGCTCCGTGGCCGCCGGTTTCGTTTAAGCGCATTGAAGGCGCTGACGCTTATGAGCGGACCCCGACCGATGTTGCGGGCGGCTGCCGCAGGCAAAGCGGCTGTTCAAATCCAAATCGTGCTTGCGCAATGTTTCGGAGAGCCCGCTGTGGCCCCTGGAGGGCCCCGGCTGTTGCGACGCGGCGGGCCGCGATCTGCGCCCGGTCTCCTTCGGAAGCGTCGTGACTGCTTTCGGAACCAGCCCGGCTCGACAGCATATGCGTCGATCACCTCGGGCGGCGTTCAAGCCGGCGACTTTGGTGAGCGAGAATCTTACGCCTGTGCGGCACAACAATGAGCATGCGCCAATTGCCGATGGCGAGCGCTTTTTCGTGGGGAACCGGCCGGTCAGGCATCGCGCGGGCGGGCGCGTTGAAATGATCAGCTCTGCGAAGGCTCCAGTTCCGCGCAAGGCGAAGCAGCGACAAGCTTAAAAAGGCTAAAGTTAATCGATTCTGTTCCTGTTGTTTTTCCTGTCGTTTTTCAGAGCTTGTTCAGATCTTGTTGCTAAATGTTGGGGTAGACTGTGTGGTTAATAATAATTATTTTGCTTAATATATTGTATATAAATCCGAATAAATAAATATTATGTATAATTAATAAAGCGACATCAGGGAGCGTTTAATTCCATTTGTAGGCATATTTTAAATAAAAGGCATTTTTCGGGATATTGTAAACTTCTGAGTTATTTTGTTATTTAAGCAGATCTTCACGGGTAAGGCGGTATACTTGGCGGCATGGTGCGCCGATCGCATCGGCGCTGCAGTAGCTTAGAGGCGAGGACATGTCATGGGTAATGCTCTAAAGAGCGAAGCGATGCAGACGCGCACCGAACAATCAGCGGAAGTTCGGCCGTTCTATCTCGAATCGCTGACGCTCGTCGAGCGCCTGCATCGGCGCCTTCTCGATGTGATCAAGGATGAATTCGACCGCCGCGGACGCAGCGATGTGAACTCGGTGCAAGCGCTTCTTTTGTACAATATCGGCGACAAGGAGCTGACGGCGGGTGAATTACGCACGCGTGGTTATTACCTCGGCTCGAACGTATCCTACAATGTCAAAAAGCTCGTCGAGACGGGCTACCTTCATCATGCCCGCTCACGCATCGACCGTCGCGCGGTGCGCATTAGCCTGACCGAGAAGGGCCGCGACGTTCATGACGTCGTCGGCGGACTTTACGATAAGCATGTCACCACGGTGGAGCAGATCGGCGGCATCAGCTCGGAGGAATTCAAACGCCTCAATCAATCGCTGGTGCGGCTCGAACGGTTCTGGACGGATCAGATCAGATACCGGCTTTAGAGCAGAATGCGTTTGAACGGAATCGTATTCCGGTCTTAAGCCTTTGTTATAACGCATGATGTGGGTCCAAAAAGTCTGCAGCTTTTCGGCATCATGATCGAGGATGATCGAGGGCAGTGGTGGAAATGCCTCTGCATCGCGGGGCAATGCGCCGGGCTCGCGGCGCTTCGGGCTTGCGCCGGACCGGCGCCGCCTCGCGGAGAGCGGCGCTTGCGCATCGGGCGAGCGCTTTGCGTCCGATTGCAGCAACGCTTCAGATTGGGGCAGGGCGGCGCGAAGAAATTCACCGTGCTCCGCACGCTCGCCGGCAAATCCCGGCAATTCCTTTTCCCTTTGTTCTTGCAACGCTTGCGGAAGCGTTCGGGCCCGGTCGTCCGGCGCGCGCGCAAGCTTGCCTCTGCCTTACAATTGCCGCCCTATTTGTGTCTTATTAACCATCGAGATGCTAAGGAAATGCATCAAATCCGAGAGGCGGACTTTCACGTCCCTTTGTTTTGCATCCGCCTCTGAAGCATGATGAGCAGCGTTTATTCAGCTTTGGCCGATCCTTTTCGGGAAAGGGCGGCGTTTCGGCTATGGCGCCATATTGCGGCGCTTCGCCACGGCGGCGGCGAAAGCGGGAGAAACGAGATTGCGGATCCGAAGGTTGGAGTTCAAATTGATAACAAATTTGCTTGACGCCTCGCGTCCCATCTTGCGGCGGGGACCGGCCGTCGCCGCCTTGCTGGCCGGCTTTTGGCTATGTCCTTCCCCCAGCGCCTTCGCCGGCCCGGCTTTCGGCGATCAGGCCGAATGGGCGCAGCGCTACGACGCCGATCCCCGATTGGCGATCACGCGCTCCAACACGCCCGTGCTTTCGCCGCAAACCTTGGCCGCGACCGAACAGGCGATTGAAGTTTATCAGCAAATCGTCGCCAAGGGTGGATGGGAGCCGGTCAACGCGACGCGTGTGCTGAGGCTCGGCGTCAGCGGCCCCACTGTCATAGCTCTGCGCAAACGCCTCGCGGCGTCGGGCGATCTTGACGTCTCCGTCGGCGCCGCGCCGATTTTTGATTCTTTCGTCGAGGCCGGCGTCAAACATTTCCAGGCTCGGCACGGTCTGCTCCAGACCGGCATTGTTTCGAAGGAAACGTTCGACGCGCTCAATATCCCGGCGGACTTCCGGCTGCATCAGCTGGAGATCAATCTGGTTCGTCTGCGCTCCTATTCCGGCAATCTCGGCGAGCGCTTCGTCATGGCGAATATTCCCGCTATGGCTGTCGAAACGGTGGAGAATGGCGTCGTCGCGACGCATCACGCCGCCGGCGTCGGCAAGATCGACCGCCAGTCTCCGGTCATGATGACCAAGGCGATCGACATCAATTTCAATCCCTATTGGACCGTGCCCGCCTCGATCATCCGCAAGGATCTCATCCCGCGCATGCAGAAGAACCCCGATTATCTGACCGAACACAAGATTCGGATCTTCAATAAGGATAATCAGGAAGTTCAGCCGAGCGAGATCGACTGGAACACCCTCGATGCGACGAATTATCGTTACCGGCAGGATCCCGGCGGCGACATCAATTCCCTCGGCGTCGTCCGCATCAACATTAACAACCCATATGGCGTTTACATGCATGACACGCCGGAGAAAGGCGTATTCGGCGATGATGTCCGCTTCGTCTCTTCAGGCTGCATCCGCGTTCAGAACGTGCGCGATTACGTGACCTGGCTGTTGAAGGATACGCCCGGCTGGGATCGCGAACATATCGATGAAGCGATCCGTTCGGGACAGCGCATCGACGCCAAGATCGCAACACCCGTTCCGGTTTATTGGGTCTACATAACAGGCTGGGGCACGCCGGAGGGCGTCGTTCAGTTCCGCGAGGACATTTATCAGCGGGATGGCTTTGGACCTGTCGCGACCAATGCTGCGTCGGCTCCGCTTCCGCAAGCCATCCAGCCCGATGCGCAGCGTCCGGTCAGCGCCGTCAGCACCAAGACGCTCGAACCATTAAGCGATGACGACCAACAATAATTTAGGGCTTACAAAGAATAATTTGGGCATCCGATCGTAAAAAAATGCGCCAGCCATGATGTGGCGCATCTCGGACGTTTTGTCGCATTTATGGCCAGGCGCAGCGTCCATTCGGCGTCCCGGCGCGATGAGCCTTCGCGGGGCGCGGCCCCGTCAGGCTTTTGCCACAATGACTTAGCCGCAACGTCTTAGTCCGAAAGGCGTAATTGCAAAGCCGGCGCATGCCGATTTCTGCGGCGCCGCGAGCGATGCGCTGGCCGAATTGAACCGACTGGTCGAGCCTTCACTCGGGCGAGATGACATGCTATTGCCAATTCATGGAGACTTCGCGCCGCGCGAAACTGCCGGCTCTCCAACCCATCGCTTTCTTTGCTTTTCCGTCTAAATAAGGAGCTCTCCAATGAGCCAGGCCAATGCCGAAAAGGGAGGCCCCGCTTCCAATTCGTTCTTCGCGGCGGATCTCAAGGACGCCGATCCGGAAATCGCTCAGGCGATCGAACTGGAGCTTGGCCGTCAGCGGCACGAAATTGAGCTGATCGCTTCAGAGAATATCGTCTCCAAGGCCGTCCTTGAGGCGCAGGGTTCGATCCTCACCAATAAATACGCGGAAGGCTATCCGGGGCGCCGCTATTATGGCGGCTGTCAGTTCGTCGACATCGCCGAAACCCTCGCGATCGAGCGCGTCACCCGACTGTTCGACTGCAAATTCGCCAATGTGCAGCCGAATTCCGGCAGCCAGGCCAATCAGGCGGTGTTTCTCGCGCTCATGCAGCCGGGCGACGCCTTCATGGGCCTCGATCTCGCCGCCGGCGGGCATCTGACGCATGGATCGCCGGTCAATTTGTCCGGCAAATGGTTCAAGCCGGTTCCCTATGGCGTGCGCCGCGACGACCATCGCATCGACATGGAGGCCGTCGCCCGCCTTGCCGAGGAGCACAAGCCAAAGATCATCATCGCCGGCGGTTCCGGCTATCCGAGGCACTGGGATTTCGCAGCCTTCCGCGCCATCGCCGATTCGGTTGGAGCCTATTTCTTCGTCGATATGGCGCATTTCGCCGGCCTGGTCGCAGGCGGCGTGCATCCCTCGCCGTTCCCGCATGCGCATGTCGTCACGTCCACGACGCATAAGACGCTGCGCGGCCCGCGCGGCGGCCTGATCCTGACGAATGACGCCGACATCGCCAAGAAGATCAACTCGGCGGTGTTCCCAGGTCTTCAGGGCGGCCCCCTGATGCATGTCATCGCCGCCAAAGCCGTGGCGTTTGGAGAGGCCTTGCGGCCTGACTTCAAGGTCTATGCGCGCCAGGTCGTCGACAACGCGCGGGCTCTCGCCTCGACGCTCAAGGACGCAGGCTTCGATCTCGCCTCGGGCGGCACCGACAATCATCTGATGCTCGTCGATCTGCGGCCGAAGAACCTGACCGGCAAGGCGGCGGAGGCTTCTCTCGGACGCGCCTCGATCACCTGCAACAAGAACGGCGTGCCCTTCGACACGGCGAGCCCGATGGTCACCTCGGGCATCCGTCTCGGCGCTCCGGCGGCGACGTCGCGCGGGTTTGGCGTCGCCGAATTCAAGAAGATCGGCGAATTGATCGCCGAAACGCTTGACGGACTCTCGACCAATGGCGACGCGAACGCAGACGTCGAGGCCAAGGTCAAAGCGGCTGTTTTGGAACTGACAGGACGTTTCCCGATCTACTGAGGTTGCGCCGCGATGCGGTGTCCTTACTGCGGCAGTCTTGAAACCCAGGTGAAAGACTCGCGGCCAACAGATGACGCCTCCGCCATTCGGCGGAGGCGCGTCTGTCCTGACTGTGGCGGCAGATTCACGACCTTCGAGCGCGTCCAGCTACGCGAACTCACGGTCCTTAAAAAATCCGGGCGACGGGCGCCGTTCGAGCGCGAAAAACTGATGCGCTCGCTTGAAATCGCGCTGCGCAAGCGCCCCGTGGAGCCGGAACGCGTCGAGCGCATGGTCAATGGCATCGTGCGCCAGCTCGAAAGCCAGGGCGAAAACGAAATCCAGAGCGAACAGATCGGCGAACTGGTCATGGAAGGGCTTCGCGCCCTCGACAGCGTCGCTTATGTGCGCTTCGCCTCCGTCTACCGCAACTTTCGCGAGGCGCGCGACTTCAACGCCTTAATCGATGAACTCGACGGCGCCGTTGACGCCGATGATGTTGCGATCGACGGAAGGCCGGCGCCGGCGGATGAGCCTCACGCCGGGCCGCCGCCAAAGACGCGATCCCCGAGCCGGGCATGATCGACGTCGCGGCCGATGATGCGCGCCTCATGGCCGCTGCGATCGCGCTGGCGAGGCGCGGCCTCGGGCTCTGCGCGCCAAACCCCGCCGTCGGAGCGCTCATCGTCAAGGACGGAGTCATTCTCGCCCGTGGCTGGACGAAGCCCGGCGGACGCCCGCACGCCGAGACGGAAGCATTGCGCGAGGCGGGCGAGCGCAGCCGCGGCGCGACGCTTTATGTCACCCTCGAGCCTTGCAGCCATCATGGCGCGACGCCGCCCTGCGCCGAGGCCATCGTCAGGGGGGGCATCGCTCGTGTCGTCGCCGCCGTCGGCGATCCTGACTTGCGCGTCGCCGGACGCGGCTACCGGATGCTGACGGACGCCGGCGTCGAAGTGACAAGGAATGTCTGCGCCGAGGCGGCGCTCCGCGCCAATCTCGGACATGTCCTTCGCGTCACAAAAAATCGCCCGATGATCACGCTAAAGCTCGCCTTGACCGCTGATGGCTTCGCCGCGGCTCTTCGCGGGGAGCCCCGTCTTGCCATTACAGGCGCGCCCGCCAATGGCTATGTGCATATTCTTCGCTCTCTGCATGACGGCATTCTCGTCGGTTCGCGGACGGCTCTGGAGGATGATCCTCTGCTTACCGTGCGGCTTCCAGGGCTTGAGGCGCGAAAGCCTTTGCGGATCGTGCTCGACAGCGATCTCGCGCTGCCGCCCGATTCGCGTCTGGCCGAAACGGCCCGCGCCCATCCAACGCTCGTCATAACCGGGGAGGGGGCCTCGGCGGCCCGAGCGTCGCAGCTTCGGGCAAAGAGCGTCGAAATTGCCCGCGTGCGCCGCGACGAAGTTGGCCGCGCCGACATTGGCGCGGCGCTCGAGTTGCTTGCCGGACGGGGAATGACGCGGCTGTTCTGTGAAGGCGGCCCGACACTGGCGAATGCGCTGATCGCGCGCGGCCTCGCCGACGACGTGATTGTGCTAAGGAGCGCGGCGCCGCTGGCGCGGGCTGGCCGGAATGGATTGAACGCCGAAAGTCTGGCGGCGCTCGGTGACCCGGCACGCTACAAGAGCGTTGAGAAGCGCCTGGTTGGCGATGACGCCCTGACCCGCAGCGAAAGGATTTTATAAACATGTTCACCGGTCTCGTCAGCGATGTCGGCGAAGTGTCGAGCGTCGAGCCGCGCGGAGCTTTAAGGCGCGTGCGCGTGCTTTGTTCCTATCCTTCGGAGTCGATCGCGCTTGGCGCTTCGATCGCTTGCGGCGGTCCTTGTCTGACCGTGGTCGGGTCTGGGATCGCGCACGGCAAGAGCTGGTTTGACGTGGATATCGCCGCCGAAACGCTGGCGCGCACCACCGCCGCGACCTGGAAGCGGGGTGAACAGATCAATCTTGAGCGCTCTCTCAAGATCGGTGATGAACTCGGAGGCCATATCGTCACCGGCCATATCGATGGAATCGCCGAAATTCTGTCGATTGAGGATTTTGACGGGATGAAGCGCTTCTGGATCCGCGCGCCCCATGGCTTGTCGCGCTTCATCGCGGAAAAGGGCTCGGTTTCACTCGACGGAACGTCGCTGACCGTCAATAGCGTCAAGGGCGATGCGTTCTCGATTCTGCTGATACCTCATACGCTGCATGTCACGACCTGGGGCGGTAAACGCGCCGGCGACGCGGTCAATCTCGAAGTCGATCTGATGGCGCGTTACGCCGCACGGCTCAGCGAAACGGCGCCCGCGAAGGTCAAGGCTGAAGCAGCCGCGCCATCTTATCCCTGATCGCCTCCACTGCGAGGACGATGCGGAAGCGCTGAAAGCCGGGCGCCCTCGGCGGCCCGTCTTCATTCAAAACGCCTGCGCCTTTTCGGCCTAGATGGGAGCGCAGAAGGACCCGCGCGTCAGCTGTCGGCCAGCGCGGCCGCGACCAGCTCCTTGCAGCGCAAGAGGCGCGCGTATTCAGCGGCGTCGACGAGGATTTGCTCGCGCCCGGACTCGCTCGGCCGCGCGGTCGCAGCCGCCTGTGCGCTGCGCAGCGCCGCCTCAAGTTTCGCAATGCGCGCATTGGCGAACTCGAGATGGATCTGAGCGTTGCCTGTCACCTTGACGGTGTGGGCATCCGTGGGCTTACCGAACTTCTTGTCGGCCGGGCGCTCCTTCTTGCCGAAATCATATTCAATGATCATGGCTTCTCCAATGGTGGCGGAGAGTTTCGCCCTTTTGGGCCTCGTAGCCCCGTCAAGCTTTCAGAATGGCTCTCTCCGCGCCAACGCGCAAGCTGGATTTGTGAATATCCAGCCAGCTCTTGAAGCCGTGCGGCGGCGCTCCGCTTTTTACACGTCGGCGGTCCGCGAGAAGCGCCCCGTCTGAAACCTGCGGCGCAAGCGTCAGACTGCGAAACGAGGATCGCCCCCCGCTTCCCTCTATCTCCTCTCTCCTCAATCCTTGGCTGCGGCATTGGCGCGAGCCGAGCCGTTGCTCTGGACGCAGGTAGTGAAATATTATAACGTTTCACTCTTATGCCGAGCTTTAGTTTCGAGGGGTGGCTATGTCGATACGTCAAACAATGTTGCTTGTAGCTCTGGTGATTGCCGCGCGGCCGGCCGTCGCTGGCGCGCTCCCGCCGGGAGCAGACGCTTCGCCCGTGGCGGCGCCCGGCGGCGGCCAGATCACACTCGATTCCATCGAGGTTATCTCGCAACAGCTCGATGAGGCTCGGCTGCAAATCCAGCCGAGCCTCGGCGCCAGCACCTATAGTTTCAACCAGCAGGCCCTTCAGGCGATCCCGCAGGCCGAAAATGCCCCCTTGAATCAGGTGCTGCTACAGGCCCCCGGCGTCGCGCAGGATAGTTTCGGCCAGGTGCATGTGCGCGGCGACCACGCCAACGTGCAATATCGGATCAATGGCGTGCAATTGCCCGAAGGGCTTTCCGTTTTCGGTCAGGCGCTCGAAACGCGCTTTGCCCGCAGCATATCGCTGATTACGGGGGCGCTGCCGGCGCAATATGGCTTTCAGACCGCTGGCGTGCTCGACATCCAGACCAAGACGGGCCTCACAAATCCGGGCCTTGGCCTTACCGCCTATGGCGGGACCTTCGCCTGGGCGCAGCCGAGCTTCGAATATGGCGGACGCTATGACAAGGTCGACTGGTTCATCACAGGCGATTATCTGCAAAACGCGCGCGGCATCGAAAACCCCGCGCCGAGCTTCAATGCGCTTCACGATAATACCGAGCAGTGGCACGGCTTTTCCATCATGAACGCCATCATCGATCCGGACACGCGGGTCAGCGTGTTCGGCGGCGCCTTCAATGGACAATTTCAGATCCCGAACAATCCGGGCCAGACGCCGCAACTCGGGCTCACAGTCAAAGGCGCCAGCACCTTCAACAGCGGCGCCCTCAATGAGAATCAGAGTGAGAACACGCAGTTCGGCGTGATCTCCCTGCAAAAACACCTTGGGCCGGCGGATGTGCAGATCTCGGCCTTTGTGCGCAACAGCAATCTCTCCTATGCGCCGGATCCTTCGGGCGATCTTCTGTTCAACGGCATCGCCCAGAGCGCGCAGCGCTCCAACCTCGCAGGCGGAATGCAGGCTGACGGCAGCTGGCGCCTCAATGACAGCCACACGTTGCGCGCCGGCTTCCTCGCTCAGCTTGAGCACACGAGCTACAATACATTTTCCAACGTCCTGCCTGTAGACGGCGCTGGCGTCCCAACATCGGATCAGCCGATCGGCGTGGTTGACAATGGCGGCAAGACCGGCGGCCTCTATGGCGTCTATCTGCAGGACGAATGGCGCATCCTGCCGGTCCTGACGCTGAACTATGGCCTGCGCTTCGATGGGGTCGATGAATATACCAATGAGACGCAGGTCAGCCCGCGCATCAATGCGGTGTGGAGGGCGACTGAAACGACGACCATCCACGCCGGCTATTCGCGCTATTTCGTTCCGCCGCCATTCGAGCTCGTCTCGCCGACGAGCATCGGCCTTTTCGCCAATACGTCGGCCGCGCCATCGGTCACGCGGGATGATGCGGTCAAGGCCGAGCGCTCGCATTATTTCGACCTCGGCGTCACCCAGCTTGTCGTTCCTGGCTTCACGGTCGGCGTCGACGGATATTACAAGCTGGCGACCAATCTGATCGACGAAGGCCAGTTCGGCGCTCCGATCATCCTGTCGGCCTTCAACTATGCGCGCGCGCGGGTCGGCGGCGTCGAATTCACAGCGAGCTACGACGTGGGGCCTTGGTCGATCTATGGCAACGCCGCTTATTCACGCGCGATGGGGATCAACATCATTTCCTCGCAGTTCAATTTCGCACCGGACGAACTCGCCTACATTCAGCAAAACTACATCCATCTCGATCACGACCAGACCTGGACGGCGTCGGCTGGCGCCGCCTACACCTTCAATCAGGGGACCAAATTCGCAACGCGCGTTTCCGTCGATCTCGTGGCGCAAAGCGGCCTTCGCGCCAGCACTGCGACTGTTCCAAATGGCGCGTCGTTGCCTGAATATGCGGCCGTCAACGCCAGCATCGTGCAAAAGCTCGATCTCGGCTTCGGCGCCGGCACGGAGCTTCGTCTTGATGTGCTGAACCTCAACGACGCCCAATATCAAATCCGCGACGGCAGCGGCGTTGGCGTTGGCGCGCCGCAATTTGGCCTGCGGCGCACGATTCTCGCAGGCGTCACGCAGCGGTTCTGAGCTGCTGGCGCCCGGCGATCACGCTCAATGCATGTCGCCGTGGGATTGACCCTCATGGCCGGGCGCGGTCGCCCCCATCCCCTCGACGGAATAGGTCACGCTGACTGTTCCCGCCTTCTCGAAGGTCAAGGTTCCAGAAAAGCTCTCGCCCTGTTTCAGGGGACGCTTCAGATCCTCGAACATCAGATGATAGGAGCCGGGCTTCAGAACGACCTCGCTCCTGGCCGGAATGGCGAGGCCGTCTTTCAAAGCGCGCATGCTCATGACGCCGCCGCTCATCGTCATTTCGTGAACCGCAGCGCGATCCGCGATTTCGGCGGTGGCGGAAACGAGCCGGTCAGGGGTCTCGCCCCCATTCTTGATGACGAGCCAGCCGCCCGCAGCTTTCGCGCTGGAGGGCGTCGCGCGCGACCAGGGCTGGATGATTTCAAGGTCGCCGAACTTGAAGTCTTTGGCGAAGGCGCTTTCGCCGAAAACCAGCACAGCGGACATGGCGAGGGCACCGGCGAAAGCACGACGGTTGAGGATGGACATTGGATTGTCTCCACACAAAATGGCTGCGCCGGATTGGCGCGGGGTCCCGGAATGAACCGGCTGGGAATCAGACAAATCTCGAACCCTTTGGCGGCGGCGCGCGGGGAGAATGCGGATTTCGCCTTTGTGGCGGGACGAAGCTCTCCTCACCCGCACCGCCTGACGCTGTGACCTCGATCGGCTGGCGCGCTATGAGGCTGGGGGAGGCTGGCGTCAGGGCGCCGCCTTGGCCGAACATGCAACACCCTGCGAGGCAGCAATGCGGCGGCGCTCCGTGATTGAGGGGATTGCGCGGGCCTTTTGGCGCGTCTTGCGCCTGTGCGCTGCAAATGATCGCGCCCGGCCCGATCCTCCCGGAAGCCAAAGCCTGCGCGCCGAGGAAACTCTGGGCGGCGAGCAGATAGGCCGCCGCGAGGGCGACCCAAAAGCTCCATTGGCTACGCATTGCTGTCACGGCTGTGGAGCCTCGCGCTTGAGCCGGCGCGATGGCGCGGGCCGCTGGACTAAATGCGATCTTGCCTATGTTCGGCGCACGGTCTCGAGCAGCCGCGCCGCGGCCTCCATTTCCGCCCAGCGCCGCTCCCGCCGCGCCATCGCCTGTTCGTCGACGCCCCAGACCTTCATCTGGAAATCCTCATCGACATGCGCCGCTGTCCAGGCTTCTTCCGGCGTCAAGGCGCCATGCGCCACCGCCAAAGCCAGCAGGGCCGATCCCGTCAGCGTCGTCATCACATGCAGCGCCGCGAGTGCAAACGGGCCGGACGCCTCATCCCCGGCAATTTTCTCGACGGCTTCGAGAATTGCGCGCCGCGCCGGCTCCGGCTGTTCGGCGAAATTGATCCCTTCCGCGCAGATCAGCCGCGCGCCGAGGTTATCTCGCGCGAAATCCAGCACCTTGTCCCAGCTGGCTGCCTGCGCCCGGGCAAGATCCTCAGTCTCTCCCGCGCGATAGCAGATGAGATCGGAGGCGCCATATTTCGCGACATTCGCCGCCGTCGCCGCCATCTCGCGCGCAACGCCGTCGATTGCGGAATTCGCGATCCTCGTCAGCGGCATGGAGCCCGGATCGATAAACTCCTCCTGCCGCGCCCATTCCGCCGCCAGCTCCTGCGCGGCGGCAAGCGTCGGCAGGGCGAGGGCGTTCCGGGCAGGCGTTTTGGCCGGGCGTCCATCGAGCAACAGCGCGAAGGCGCCGTCCCGCGCTTCCGCCGTCGCTTCTTTATAGAAGCGCTTCGGCAAGGTCTTGCGCAAATCGCGCCGCGCCATCGCGACGGGATCGATCGGGATGATTTCGCCCGGCGTGGGGGCGAGATCGTCGCGGATGGTTTTGTTCGGCTTATCGTCCTGGTTCATCTGCGATGAAATGCAGCAATTCAGCAAAATCCGCAACGATCCGTTCAGCGCCCGCATCCTCGAGCTCGGCCCGGCTGTGATAGCCCCAGCCGACGCCGATCGGGTGAACGCCGGCGGCCGCGGCCATCTTCATATCAAAGCTGGCGTCGCCGATCATATAGGTTGCGGAAGGCTCCAGGCCGGTCTCCGTCATGGCCGCGAGGATCATGTCCGGCGCTGGCTTCGAGGGGTGATCGTCGGCGGTCTGCACAGTGTCGAACCAGTCGCGCCAGCCAGCGCGCTCCAGCAGATGCGCGACGCCTCGCCGCGCCTTTCCCGTAGCGATCCCGAGCGCGACGTCATCCATGCCGGCGAGCGTCGCGATGATCTCCTGGGCGCCGGGAAAAAGCGGTTCGTCATAGGAGGGATCGGCTCTGATCTCCGTCCAGGCCTCGCGATAGGCTTCCGAGAGGCTCTCGACCGGGGCTTCCGCCCCGGCGAGAACCGTAAAGGCTTCACTCAGCGAAAGCCCGACGATGGAAAGCGACGCCGCGCGGCTCGGCGGCGCGATCTTATGGGCCGAAAATGCCCGCCGCTGCGCCTCGATGATGTAATCCTGACTGTCGACCAAAGTGCCGTCTATGTCGAAAATCACCAGTTTCACGCGCTTAATCCTTTGGTTCGATCGAGGCGATCTGCTTGCGGCTGAGCGTAACGGCCCTCGGCCTACAGGATAAGAGCGGCGTCGCGAGCCTTCAGACCTTGCCTCGATCGCCCGGCGGCGTCCCTTTCGCCCGTCAGGGGTTGCGGCGCGAAAAAGAGACCGCATAGGCGCCGTCGCGGGTATCGACGAGCGGATCGTCTGACTGCTCGATGCCATCGGTCAGCGCGCCGGGAAGGAACAGCAGTTTCTTTTGCGCCTCGAGACTGTCGGGGACCGCCTTGTCAATCGTCAACACGCCAAGGTCCACGACCTTTCGGTCGGCGGGCCAGGGTTTCGAGCCGTCCTTCGTCTGATCGTCCGGCGCCGCCAGCTGCGCCTTCAGATGAAAAGTGACGGGGCCGGCCTTCAGGCGGCTTGGCAACTCGTCGATGAGAAAATCAGGCTTCTTGTCGGCGGCTGCCTTGGGATCGAGATAGACGAGCTTTTCCGGCGTGATCTGATAGCGCACGGCCTGTTTCGTGCCGGCCTTGTTCACGAAGATAAATGCGTTGACGCCGAAATATTCCTCATCCGCGAAACTGTCCGGCGTATGCACAGTCGCCAAAGCGGCCGCAACTGTCGGATGGCTCTCCTTGAATTTGTCGAGCGCCGTTGGATGCGCGGCGTCTTTCGGGCTTTGCGAAATAGCCGTCAAAAGATCGCGAAATTGCTCGCCCGTCGCGACGGGGAAGAAGTGCAGCGAGTTCGTGACCATATCCGTTTCGCTGCCGTCGGGCAGGTGATATTTGATCGCGATGCCATGCGGGTTCGCTTGCGGACTGCCGTCTGCGATGTTTGGAACGCCCGTCGAATCGGAGAATCGTACGGTGACCGGGATCTTGGCGCCGGTAAAGATCGCCGCGCGGCTCAGTCCGGCTGCTTCGGGCGTCGCGGTGAAGCTGCCTTCGACGACGACTCCTTTGGCGTGATTGGCGCGAAAGCCAGGATGGACGCCGAAGACTTTGTTCATCACGTCGACAATCTGCGTCGCGACATCCGGCTCCTCGGCTCTTGCGGGAAGGGAGCCCGAAAGAATGGTCAATGCGGCCATGAATATTGGCAGCTTCGTCTTGGTCATTTACTTTCTCCCGGAAAGCGACATTGAGTAGGCGCGGCGAAACCGCAGGCTTCATTTTCGTATTCGCGCCGCGTTTCAGTATCATGTCTAAGAAATTGGCGGCAAGCCAGAGCGTGACTGGCTAGCGGCTCCGTTTCGCCTCGCAGACAAGCTCGCGCGGCTGGCAAGCGATGCCGGGGGTCGAACACGTTATTTTGACAAGTCCGCGGCGCGACCAGGGGTGATTTGCCCGCGCTTGCCGAGGCTCCAGACGGCGGCAGACGGCGCAACCGTTGGTCCATTCGAGGCAATCGGGGTTAAGGCGGCCGAAGTTTTGCAGCGTCAGCTCGGGTTTTGGCAGGGGCGAGACGCCCGGCTCATCCGCCAGCGCCGGCAACACGAGCGCGACGCCAAACGCCAACGCCGCGCCAAAAGCGGACGCCGGGCATCGTGTGACATGGGGAGCGGTGATCGGCATGAACCAGCTTGGTGAGAGGAGTTTCACACGGGGCAAATGGCGGCGGGGCAAATGCGAAAGCGTCGGCAAGGACAAGGGCAAACATAAAGAAAATGAAAACGCGCGGCTGCGATGTTAGCGCATTTTCGCATCAGGTCGAGCCTTGCGCCGTCCTTTGTCCCGTCTCCTCCACGCGCGGAGACCAATTGCCGTTTCCGGCGCAGCGTGCTAGGCGCGGCCATGCTTGAAGGTTTGCCTCCCAATAACGCCGCTCACGTCATGCGCCTCTCCTGCGACGAGCCGATGGCGCGCCAGGTCTCGGACGTCATTATCGAGACGTTCGATCCGGCCGACGTCGCGGTCTCCGCGTTTGAAGAAGCGCCGACGACAAATGACTGGAAGAGCGGCGCCTGGATTGTCGAAGCCTATTTCGGCCTGCCTCCGGACGAGGCGAACATCCGGGCGCTCATCGCCGCGGTGGCGGGCGAAGAGACCGCAGAGCGCCTAAGCTTTGGCCGCGTCGAGACGCGCGATTGGGTCGCCTCGTCGCTCGAGGGGTTGAAGCCCGTGCGCGCCGGCCGGTTCGTCGTGCATGGCGCGCACAGCCGCGCCGATGTGCGCGACAATGACATCGCCATTGAAGTCGAGGCGGCGCTCGCCTTCGGCACGGGGCACCACGGGACGACGCGGGGCTGCCTTTTGATGCTGGACCGCATCGCGCGACGGCGCCGGCCGCGCTCCATTCTCGACATCGGCACAGGCACAGGCGTGCTCGCCATAGCGGCCGCCAAACTGTTCAAGCGGCCCATTCATTCGGGAGATATCGATCCGGTTTCCGTTGCGGCCGCGGCCAGCAACGCGAGGCGCAACGGCGTCGGCGCCTTCATCGATCCGGTGCAGGCGCGCGGCGCGGCGCACAACGCTTTGCGCAAAGCCGCGCCTTACGATCTCGTCTTCGCCAATATCCTCGCGCGGCCCCTGCGCGAGCTCGCGCCGGACATTGCGCAGCTGACGCAAATGGGCTCCGACATTGTTCTTTCAGGCCTCATCGCTCGCGACGTCCCCGGCGTTCTCGCCGCCTATCGCGCGCAGAAAATGGTGCTCGCCCGCCGCCTCGATATCGACGGCTGGGCGACGCTTCTCATGCAAAAGCGCTGACCTTGAAGGATCGGCTCACGAGAGCGTTTTGGTGCGCGCGAAAGAGAGGCGCAGCCGCGCGAGCGTGATGGCGCGCAGCCCGGCGATATCCGCGCTCATCACAATCAAGGCGTAGACGGCGACGCCGAGGGTGATCTGAACGATGAGCGTCGCAACGCCCGGATCGCGATCGCGCATCGGCAGCAGCGCCGCCGCCATGACCGCGTTGCCGAGAATGATCGCGCCAATGTCCCGCATGCGCGGCCATTTCGGCTTGGCGGCGCTTGCAAATCCAATAAGCGTGACGAGGGACGCGAGGAGGGCTCCCGCCTGCGCAATCGCGAGGCTTGAGGCATCGGCGTCGCGCGGAAGGGCGATGATGAGCAGCGGATCAACGAGGCAGGCAACGACCGCGGCGACGATCAAGGGGCCGGTCCTCTTCTCGATCTGGAAGATCGGGGCGATCGCATATTGAATGATCGCCATGCAGAAAAGCCCGGTCATCATCAGCGGCAGCAACAGGCCGAAATGGCCGCGAAACTGTTCCGGCACGATGAGCAATTCGATCGACGGCAGCGTCAGCCAGATCCCCGTGCAGGCCGGCAGCACCATGGCGAAGACGATCGTCATGTTGCGCCCGATCTGACGCCTCGCCTGCTTCGGTCCGCGCAGCTCATGCGTCGCCACGGCGATCTGGAACAGCACGATATCGAGCGCCGAGCCGATCGCCTGAATGGCCTTGGATCCGAAATCATAGGCCAGCGAAAACTGGCCGGTTTCGGAGAAGCCATAAAGCACGGCGACGATCGACCGGTTGGCAAGAGGAATCGACAGATAGAGCAGATTGGCGGCGACGATCGGCAGGCTGTAGCGCATCAGCTCCTCCGCGATCGGCAATCGCGCGAGCCGGACGTCGGAGGACGGGTCGAGGAGCGCGGCGCGGGCGGTGACGACCGATCCGCCGAGGCTGATGATCCCGCCGATCAGCGTCATTTTTGCGGAGCCGAACCAGAATGCCCCACCGCCCATGAGCGCGAAGGTCAGGATATTCTTGACGAGGACGAGCCGCGCGAACAGCCGGTCATGGAAGCGGGCGCGAACGAGGGCCGTGTAATAATCGAACAGGCCGTTGGTGATGGCGACGCCCAGCGCCAGAAGGATCAGGCTGTCGGATAGCGTAAACGTCACGCCGGACAAAAGAAGAAAACAGGCGCCCGCCGTGAGCGCGACGGCGATGATGGCGAAGCCGAAATCGAGTGTCGCGCGCAAGGCCGGATCTTCGCTGCGGATGCGCTCCGAATAGAAGCGGGTGGCGCCGAGCCGGATCCAGTCGAAGAAGGCGGTCTGCACCGCGATCGCGGTCGCATGGGCGAGGGCGAAGCGGCCATATTCCTCGGGTCCAAGAAATTTGGCGACGAGCAGGCCGACTGCGAAATTGAACAGAATGTTGCAGAAAAAGGCGAAAAATACCGTCATCGCGGCGTTCGGCCCGGACCGTGCCGGTTTTTTGCGCCGAACTCGGCGCCGCCTGCGAGCGATGCGGGCTCAAAGCGCAACGAGTGGGCAATAACGGGAAAGCGCATGGAGATCGCGGCGATCCTTTCCAATTCCAAAGCCCGCCCAAGCAAACGGCGGGCCTGCCTATGGCTTTGCGATGGCTGACGTTTTAGAGCATTTTTTGCCGACGTCGAATCGCACGCATTTTATGCACGCTGTTTTGATCCGCGGGGCCTCAGATCGCGCTCCGGCAGGTATTGAGCCTATCACACGAAGTTTACGAAAATCGTCAACTGTTGTCCTTTGATCAGCGGCTTGCCGCTTCCGCCCATTCCTCGAACCCGCTAAAAGCGCTTATGTCGCATGATGTCACCCTTCCCGCCGCCGCGCTCGCCGGGCTTTTGTCCTTTCTCAGTCCCTGCGTCCTGCCTCTGGTTCCGCCCTATCTGACCTTTATCGCAGGGACGACCATCGAGGAGGTGGCGACGCAGCGGGAGGGCCGGGCGAGACGGGACATATTGATCGCCGCCGCGCTCTTCGTCTGCGGCTTTTCGACGGTCTTCGTCGGGCTTGGCGCCACCGCTTCCGTCGTCGGGCAGGTCTTGCGCGAGCATCTGAGGTTGCTGTCGGTGCTCGCCGGCGGCGCCATCATTCTGATGGGCCTGCATTTCATAGGCGTGTTCCGCTTCGCTGTTCTCTATCGCGAGGCGCGGGTCGAGGTGCAAAGGCCGGTCGGGAGCTGGGGCGCCTATGTCATGGGGCTCGCCTTTGCATTGGGCTGGACGCCGTGCATCGGTCCAATTCTCGCCGCGATCCTCGCCGTCGCCGCTTCGGAGGAGACAGCCGGCAAGGGAGCGACGCTCCTTGCCGCCTATTCCCTGGGCCTCGGCATTCCATTCTTTCTGGCGGCGCTGGCGATCGAGCCGTTCATTCGCGGGATAAAGAGGTTCAAGCGCTACTTCGGCGTGCTTGAGCGAACCGTCGGCGTCCTGCTCGTTCTGACCGGCGTCGCCTTCCTCACCGGCTCGGTTCAGGATGTTTCCTTCTGGCTGTTGCAGACGTTTCCGGGCCTTGCGACAATCGGGTGACGGCCTCGACGAAACGCGGCGCATCCTCACTGTTTGAGCTGGTAATAGCTGATGCGTCCGTCCGGACCTTTCTTCCATACGAACACGACATAATCGGCGCGCGTCACATCGCCTTTCTTGTCGAATTTGATGTCGCCTATGACGGTCTTGAACGTCATGCCGGAATGAATGGTCTTGGCGACTTCTAAAGGATCCAGCGATTTCGCCGCTTCCGCCGCCTGCTTCAGAACCTCGACGGCGGCGTAGGAATAGAGCGTATAGGTCTCCGGGTTGAAGTTTTTCGCTTTGAATTCTTCGACCACCCTCGCGGCTTCCGGCCGGTCGCGAGGATCGGGCGGGAAGGTCATGAACGTTCCCTCGACGCCGGGTCCTGCGATGGCGGCGAATTCGTCGGATGCAATGCCATCGCCGCTCATCATCACGGCGTTGACGCCCTGGTCGCGCATCTGGCGCAACAGAAGGCCGCCTTCTGTATGGACGCCGCCCCAATAGACGATGTCGGCGCCCGATTCCTTGAGCTTCGAGACGATCGCCGAATAATCCTTTTCCCCTTTGTTGACGCCCTCATAGAGCACTTCCGTGACGCCGAGCGCGTTGAGGCTCTTCTTGGTTTCGTCCGCGAGGCCTTTGCCATAGGTCGTCTTGTCGTGAAGAATGGCGATCTTCTTCGGTCCGAGACCGGCCAGGAATTTCGCTGCGACCGCTGCCTGTTGATCGTCGCGGCCGCAGGTCCGAAAGAGCGTCTCGATGCCCCGGTCTGTGATTTTCGGATTGGTCGAACCGGGCGTGATCTCCAAAATCCCGTTCTCGGCATAGACGTCGGAAGCCGGCATGGTGACGCCCGAATTGAAATGGCCGATGACGAAGGCGACCTGATCGCCGACGAATTTATTGGCGACGGAGACGCCCTGCTTGGGATCGGCCGCGTCGTCGCCGGTTTCGATGCTGACTTTCTGGCCGAGAATGCCGCCCGCCGCGTTAATCTCGGCGACCGCCTGCTCGGCGCCCATTTTCAATTGCGCGCCGAATGTCGCGTCCGGGCCCGTGATCGGCGCCCCCACGGCCATTTTGACGTCCGCCCGCGCCGCGCCGCAGGGGCCGATCGCGACGAGGATGCTTAGCGCGAGCGTCGCAAGGACGTTCTGACGGCGCTTCATAGCCAGCTGCGTCAATCGGTTCATGAAGGCTTCCCTGTGCTTGCTGGCGATCCTCGCGGCGCGTCCTCGCGCGCGAAGATCGGACCATATTGCTGTTTCATCTGGCTCCGCCGCGTCAGCTTGAATCCGCTGAGAACGAATCCGAACGCCGCGGCGAAATCGAGGCCGTATCGGGCGAGCGACACGAGCGGCTCGCCGAACAGGGCATAATGGAGAAAGCGCGCGGCGGCGGCGATGAGCAGCGCGGCGACGGCGCCATGCCAGATCGGACGCCAGCGCAGCGCGAGCGCGCGCCCGGCGCTGTAGGAGGCCGCGCCACTGAGGATGACGCTGAGGCCGAGAAAGATCAGGACGGAGCGGTTATCGAAGGCGAATAAGGGCGTCAATGTCCACCCTCAAGATAAGCGGCGCGAATTTCAGGACGCGCCAATAATTCGCGGCCCTTGCCGGACAAAGTGATCGCTCCATTGACCATGACGTGGCCGCGATGGGCGAGCGTCAAGGCATGAAAGGCGTTTTGCTCGACGAGAAAAACGGTGAGGCCTTCGGTCCGGTTCAAATCCTTGATGACTTCGAAGATCTGCTTGACGATGAGCGGGGCGAGGCCGAGCGAGGGCTCGTCCAGCATCAGAAGGCGCGGCCGGCTCATCAAGGCGCGCGCGATCGCCAGCATCTGCTGTTCACCGCCCGACAACGTGCCGCCACGCTGGTTTGCGCGTTCTTTGAGACGCGGAAAAATCACGAAGACCCGTTCGAGGTCCGCGGCGAAATGGCGATCGCCGCTGAGCTGCGCGCCGATTTGCAGATTTTCATAGACGCTCATGCGCGGAAAAATCCGCCGTCCCTCGGGCGATTGCGCAAGGCCAAGGCGCGCTATGTCATGCGTTTGCATGGCGGTGATGTCACGCCCGGCGAAATGGATCGCTCCCTCGCGCGCGCGGGGATTGCCGAAGATGGTCATCATGAGCGTCGTCTTGCCGGCGCCATTGGCGCCGATCATCGTTACGATCTCGCCTTCATGAATGTCGAGATCGACGCCTTTGAGGGCGATGATGTTGCCGTAGTAGGTTTTTACGCCCCGCATCGACAACAAGGGGCCAGATCCTGCGCCGCTCATGCCCTGACCGCCGCCGCGACTTCGTCCTCGTGCTCGACGCCGAGGTAGGCCTTGATCACTTTCGGGTCCTGACGAATCTCGGCCGGGAGCCCGTCGGCGATCTTCACGCCATAATCGAGAACGACGATATGATCCGAAATCTCCATGACGACGGACATGTCATGCTCAATGAGAAGGATCGAGGTTCGATGTTCGTCGCGAAGGCTTAAGAGAAGCGCGTTGAGCTCGTGCGATTCACGCGGGTTCAACCCGGCGGCGGGCTCGTCGAGGCAGAGCAGCACCGGCGCCGTCGACATGGCTCGTGCGATCTCGAGCCGGCGCTGCGCGCCATAGGGCAGGGAGCCGGCCGCATCGTCGGCGCGGTCCAGAAGGCCGATCCTGTCGAGCCAATAGCGCGCGGATTCGATTGCGGCTTTTTCACGCGCGGCGGAGGCCCCAAAGCCGAGCAGGCCGGAGAAGCCGAAGGCCGCTCCGATGAGCTGATTATGCTGCGCGACAATGAGATTTTCGAGCAGCGTCATGCCGGCGAAGAGGCGGATGTTCTGGAATGTCCGCGCGATGCCGGCGTGCTTTGCGATCTCGAAATCGGCCATGCGCTCCAGAAGGAAAATTTCGCCGGAAGCCATTTTGGCGTGGCGGCGTCCCGTTTCCGTCAGGCTGTGCACATCCTGCGCCGCGGCGCAGCCGGTGCGCGCGAGGGCCATGCGGCCGCCGCAACTGCGGTAAAAGCCGGTGATGCAATTGAAGACAGTGGTCTTGCCGGCGCCGTTCGGCCCGATGAGAGCGGTGATGTCGCCGCGCCCAACGGTGAAATCCAGCCCCTCCACGGCGCACAGGCCGCCAAAGCGCATCGTCAGCTGTTCGACCGCGAGCAGGGGCGCGGAAATCCAGCGCATCAGCCGTGGCCCTCTTGCGCCAGTACGCCGACGGGCTTTGGCTTTGAGAGGAAGATCGACGGTTTTCGCAGGGCGATGAGGCCACGCGGCTTCCAGTTCATCATCGCGACCATGGCGACGCCGACGATCAGCATGCGATATTGAGTGGGATCGAAGCCGTCGCCGAAAATAACCTTCAATCCGTCGAGTTCGCGCAAAAGCTCCGAGCCGCCGATGATCCCCACGGCGGCGAGCGCGACCCCGAGTTGCGAGCCGCCGCCGCCGAGAACGACCAGCGCGAGAATGGTCGCCGATTCCATGAAGGTGAAGCTTGTCGGCGACACGAAATTCTGGCGCGCCGCAAACAGGGCTCCGGCCATGCCGGCGATCAAGGCGCCGAGGGCGAAGGCCGTGAGTTTCGTCGCCACAGTGTCGATGCCGAGCGAGCGGCAGGCAATCTCATCCTCGCGCAGCGCCTCGAAGGCGCGTCCGATCGGCAGGCGCCTGAGGCGCAGGCTCAGGAAATTGACCAGAAGCGCCATGGCGAGAACGAGGTAGAAAAGAAAGATCACCCGATGCACCGGTGCGAATTTCAGCCCGAACAAAGCCGCGAATCCGTGCGGGCCTGGAACGAAAGGCCAGCCGAAAAACGTGATGCGGGGAATCGAACTGATGCCGGCGTCGCCATTGGTCAGCGCGGTCCAGTTGGTCAGCACGATGCGAATGATCTCGCCGAAAGCAAGCGTCACGATGGCGAGATAATCGCCGCGCAGACGCAGCACAGGCAGACCGAGCGCAATGCCCCATAGAGCGGCGAAAAAGCCCGCGATAGGCAGACAGACCCAGAACGACCAGCCCCATGTCGTCGATAGCAGGGCATAAGTATAGGCGCCGACCGCGTAGAAAGCGACATAGCCGAGGTCGAGCAGGCCGGCGAGGCCGACGACAATGTTAAGGCCCCAGCCGAGAAGGACGTAGAGCAGGATCTGGATGCCGAAATTGTCGATCCATTTTTGCGCTCCGGCCGGGCCCGAAATGGCGAGCGTCGCGATCGGGAAGGCGACCAAAGCGGCAACGCCAGCGCTCGACGCGAAGCGCGCCAGTACGAGAAGAGCGCCGTAGCGCGCCGCTCCGTTATTTGGCTTGGCGGCCCTTTGCGGGCGCCGGGGCGCGAGGAGGACCAAAAATCTGAGGATAAAGGCCGCAGCGACCGCCACGGCGACGGCGGGCCAGCGGCTTTGCAGGTAGAGCTCGTTGGAGAAGTTCAGATCGGTGCGATAGGCGAGGATCGGAAAGGCGACGCCGAACATCAGGACGCCGGCTTTTGCCGCCCCGATCAGGGCAGCGCGCACGGGCGGGGAATCGGAGCGAGCCGGCGCGTCGGACCCTGCCATCTTGCGCCTATACCTTCTCGACATCGGGTCGGCCGAACAGGCCGGAGGGCATGAAAATCAACGTGACCGCAAGAATCGAAAAAGCCGCGACATCCTTGTAGTCGCTGGAAAAATAGGCCGCCCAGAACGTTTCGATCAGGCCGATGAGAAGGCCGCCAAGGACCGCTCCGGGCAGCGAGCCGACGCCGCCGAGAACGGCGGCCGTGAAGGCCTTGACGCCTGGCACGAAACCGTCGCCCGAATTGATGACGCCGTAGTAAACGATATAAAAAACGCCAGCGACCGCGGCGAGCGCCGCGCCGATGACGAAGGTCAGCGAAATCGTCCGATCGACGTCGATGCCAAGGAGCGCCGCCATGCGGCTATCCTGTTCGCAGGCCCGCTGGGCGCGCCCGAAGGATGTCTTCTGCACGAGGAACCAGAAACCCGCGAGAAGGGCGGCGGTAACGCCGACTATAAGGATCTGCTTCAGCGACAGCGTGACGGCGTAGCCGCCGCCCCTGGTCAGCGTGATGACGTCGTGGAACAAAGGCGGCAGGGCCTTGTTGCGCGGCCCTTGCAGCACATAAACGAGATTTGAGAGAAAGATCGACATGCCGATCGCCGAAATAAGCGGCGCGAGGCGGAATGAGCCGCGCAGGCGCCGATAGGCGATGCGCTCGATCATGTAGCTCCACAGAGATGTCAGGACCATTCCGGCAATGAGGACAATGACGAAGGCGAAAGCCAACGATGTGACGCCGAGCATCTGCGTCAGGGCGAGAAATACGATGAGCGCGATGAAGGCGGAGAGCATGAACACGTCGCCGTGCGCGAAATTGACCATGCCGATGATGCCGAACACCATGGTGTAGCCGATGGCGATCAGGCCATAAATCGACCCCAGCGTCACGCCGTTGATCAACTGCTGCAGGAAGATCTCCATGGGCGTCCTCGCGGCTCCTTTGGTGGGGTGAGGCGGTTTTCGAGAGAAGCGGATCGGCGCCCGCGTAGAGAAAATGCGCTAAAATGGAAAAACAAGCGAATTTTTGCGGCTCCTCCGGAGTTCAGGGCATGCGCCGATGCGACGCCGGGGCATTTTCCTCGTGGCGGACATTGCTTTGGTCCCGGTCCAGCGTGCAATTGCGGCGCCGTTTCGAACGCTCCGGCGCGGGTCGGCAGCCTTTGTTGATCGGTTTGTTTTTGCTATGAAAGGCGGTCGCTTGGCTCCGGCCGTTCGGGCGGATGAAACGGGAAGCAGGAGCTTCAGCACGAATATGGCCGAATTGACTGTTGGCGGCGCCGACCTTGCCGCCCCCCTTGGCTTCGGCCCTGATTCGATCCATTTTCGCAACGCGATGAGCCGCATCGCCGCTGCGGTTCATATCGTCACGACGAACGGCCCAGCCGGCCTTGGCGGCATCACTGTCACCTCCGTGACGTCGATCACGCTTGATCCCGCGATGATGCTTTTTTGCATCAACAAAGCGTCCGCGTCCGTCGACCGCATCGTGGAGAACGGGGTCTTCTGCATCAACGCGCTCACCCCGGCGCATCAGGTCCTCGCCGATATTTTCGCGGGCCGCACCGATCAGCGCCTTGAGGAACGTTTCGCGGGCGCCGACTGGACGAAGCTCGCGACCGGCTCGCCCGCGCTGCGCGAAGCGGCGGCGTCTTTCGACTGCCGGCTCGTCGAGGCAAAGGAAGTCGGCACGCATCTGATCATGATCGGTCTTGTCGAGGCGGTCGTCTATGGCCCTGAAGGCGAGAGCCTTGTCTATGCTCATCGCCGCTACAGAACGCTTTGACTTTTTGGGTTTCGTTCATCGGCCACGCCGCGGCTTTTTGAGCGCGGCCTTTTTCTGAACGGCCTTTTTCTGACCGGCCTTGGCCGCGGCAACGCGCCCTTTTTTTGCGACGCTTTTGCTTGGCGCGCTTTTGCTTGGCGCGCTTTTGGCCGGCGCCGTCCTGACCGGCGCCTTCTTCACGGCGCCTTTCTTGGCAGCAACTTTCTTCGCAACAGCTTTCTTCGCAACAACCTTCTTGGCAGCGGCCTTGTTCACCGGAACCTTCTTCGGGGCGGCTTTCTTGACCGCCGATTTCTTGACCGGCGCTTTTTTCACCGCGCTCTTTTTCACCGCCGCCTTTTTTGCAGGCGCTTTCTTCACAGCAGTCTTTTTCGCAGCGGCTTTCTTTGGCGCAGCCTTCTTCGTCGCGGCCTTTTTTGGGGGGGCTTTCTTGGCCACGGCCTTCTTCGCTGGGGCGCGGCTCGCGAGACCCTGCCGGGCCGGCGTGCGCCTCGCTATCTTTCGCGGCGGGGCGGCCTTGCGCAGGGGACTGTCAACCGCCGTCAGGAAATCGACAGCGGCCTCCATAAAGCCCTCCTGATCCTCAATGGCCGAAATATGCGAGGATTCCAAAGTCACGAGCTTGGCGCCTTCGATGACGCTTGCGACGAAGGCGCCGAGGGAGGCCGGAGCCGAGGGGTCATGCCGCCCGACGAGCACAAGCACTTTGTTGCGAATCGATCTGACCGTTTCGCGCTGGTCGACGTCGCGCAGCGCAGCACAGGCGGCCGCATAGCCCACGGCGGGAGTGGCGCGGAAAATATCGATGACGAATCTCACCAGGTCGGGCTCGGCCGCGCGGAAATCTTCCGTGAACCACCGCTCGGCGGTGCTTTGCGCCAGATGGTCCATGCCAAGGCTCCGCGCGGCCAGGATGCGGGCGTTCCAGATCTCCGGCGCGCCGATCTGCGCCGCCGTATTGGCGAGCACGGCGCGGCCGATCCTGTCCGGCGCCTGAAGCAGCACGGCCTGCCCGACGATGGCGCCCATGGAAAGGCCGAGCCAATGCGCTTTTTCGATGCGGAGGGCATCGAGAATGCCGATCGCGTCCTGAGCCAGTTTTGCGACCGAGTAGGGTCCTTCGTTGGCGACGCTTGCGCCATGTCCGCGCGAATCATAGCGCAGCACCCGGAAATGCTCGAGCAGAGCCGGCATCAAGGGCTCCCAAAGCTCGAGACTGCCGCCGAGATGATGGGCTAGGGCCAAGACCTCTTTGGTCTCGTCGCCCTCAAGGCGAACATTGAATATCTCGCCCGCAACTGTGATCTCGGACATGCTTTTTTCTCTCCCCAGCCGGCGTTTTTCGCATATGGGCGCCGCCTGATTCGCATTATCGCGCCAGACTAGCAACCTGCGTCAGTCCGGCAATAGCGATCGCACCGGGGCCAGAACCTCGTTCCGGCGAGATTCAAGCGTGGCACAAGCTTTGCTCGGCAAAATTTGGACGCAAACGTAACATTAAGATGACGGGCGTTGAATGGAGGCGCGCGCAGGGGCGCTAAGACTGTCGAAACCGCGCAACGCAATTTGCTTTTCGGCGTTGCTGGCTCGGAGGTTCCGCAATGATTAAAGCCGAACACGTCGAAATCAGAGTTTCCGAAGACTTCCTCAAGCAACTGGCCGGCTACGGCCTCGCTACGGCCGAAATACTCTACCGCTTGCCAGACCATCCACGCTTATTACAAAGCTATATCTGGCAGGACTATGATATTGCGCCGAACTTTCCGACCTTGCTGAAATTCCTCAATTTCTGGACGCAAAAGCTCGAAGGTCCGCTGCATAGCGTCCGCGTCGGCCACTCGAAACTGATCAAGCCGGCGGAAATCAGGACGATCGATGGAGAGTTTAGATTGAACTGACGATGCTTTTCAGATGAGGCGCATCGACTTGAGGCTCGCGTGGCCGTGCTTGCCGATGATCAAATGGTCGTGCACGGCGATGTTGAGCGGCTTGGCGATGGCGATGATCTGATGGGTCATGTAGATATCTTCGGTCGAGGGTTCGGGATCGCCAGAGGGATGATTATGGACCAGGATCAGGGCCGACGCGCCAAGCTCGAGCGCGCGCCGCATGATCTCGCGCGGGTAGACCGGCGCCTGATCGATCGTGCCGACGCCTTGCACCTCGTCGGCGATAAGGAAATTTTTCTTGTCAAGGAAGAGGATGCGGAATTCCTCCCGGTCAAGGAAGGCCATGGCGGTGCGGCAGTAGTCGATGACGGCGCCAAAGCTCGACATAGACGACCGTTTCTGAATCGATGATTTGGCGAGGCATCGGGCCGCCGCCTCGATGATCTTGATTTCCACGATGGCCGCTTCGCCGAGGCCTTCAATCTCGGCAAGGCGCTCGGGCCGCGCCGAGACAGTCTCTGCGAAGGAGCCAAACCGGGCGATCAGCGCCTTGGCGAGCGGCTTGACGTCGCGCCGGGGCATCGCGCGAAACAGGATCAGCTCCAGCAATTCATAGTCTGCGAGCCCCTCCGCGCCGGCCTTGCGGAAGCGATCACGCAGCCGCTCCCTGTGGCCATGATAATGCGGCGTTTCCGCGCTTGCTGGAGGCGCGTCTTCGCGCCTCGCCTCCGACCGGGTCACGCAGCGTCCGCCGACCCGAGGTCGTAGGGCGGATGATGGAGCCCCTTTGGCGACAGCGTAAAGATCTCGCAGCCGGTCTCGGTGACGCCGATCGAATGTTCGAATTGCGCCGACAGCGAGCGGTCGCGCGTCACGGCCGTCCAGCCGTCTGAAAGAATTTTGACCTGCGGACGGCCGAGATTTATCATCGGCTCGATGGTGAAGAACATGCCAGGCCGCAGCATCACGCCTTCGCCGCGACGGCCATAGTGCAGAATATTGGGCTCGTCGTGGAAGAGCCGGCCGAGTCCGTGGCCGCAGAAATCGCGTACGACGGAACAGCGCTCTCCTTCCGCGTAATCCTGGATGGCGGCGCCGATATCGCCTGTTGTGGCGCCGGGGCGCGCCACCGCTATGCCGCGCATCAGTGATTCATAGGTGACCTCGATGAGGCGCTGAGCCCGTCGCGGCACGTCGCCAATGAGATACATGCGGCTTGAATCGCCGTGCCAGCCGTCGACGATGAGGGTCACGTCAATATTGACGATATCCCCTTCCTTCAACGGCTTGCGGTCCGGCATGCCATGGCAGACGACATGATTGATCGAAGTGCAGATCGATTTGCGATAGCCGCGATAATCGAGCGGCGCGGGATAGGCCCCATGCGACATCGCAAAATCAAAGATCAGCGAATCGAGGAACTCGGTCGTGACGCCCGGCTGCACATGCTCGGTCAAAAGATCCAGCGCTTCGGCCGTGAGCCGTCCAGCCTTCCGCATGGCGGCGAAGGCCTCCTCGCCGTGCAATTTGATATGGCCCGCCTTGCGGCCCGCGATTTCCACAGCGTCGACGAAAGTCATTTTCCTGTCCATCCGGCAGACTCTCGCGCCGCCGATCTGTCGTCAATTTAGGCGTTTGTCGCGGCGAAGCAAGGCCGGCGCGCCATTCCGCTTTGCCCCCCGCAGCCAAATCGAGCGCCGTTCGGCCAATTTGAAGAGTAAAGTGATAGGGCCGCGCGGGGCGAACCGGGTTCGGCGGCCCAAGGCGTATTCTCAGCGTCAATTCGGGGTCCGTGTCAGCAGCTGCGGCTTGATTGGCGCAACGAAACAAGGCAAGGTCCGCTTCCGTCCGGAGCCGTTGGAGCGCAAGGTCGAACAGGTCCGGATTCACCCTCATTCCTTGAGCACTCGAGCCTCAGCCGCGGGCGATCATTGTCGAAGCGCGCTCTAAGGAGCGCATGTTGAAGACGGCGTCTTCAAAGCTCCGCGCGGCGATAAGGCTCTCCAACCTTTTTCCAGGCTTTCTTCTTCATGTTGCCTCCTTTACGCATTGGACTCGCTGGTCTTGGCACCGTCGGCGCCGCCGTGCTCCGGCTTCTCGAACGGCAGGCCGAGGTTTTGACGCGACGCACAGGGCGCAAGATCCTCGTTGTCGCGGTTTCCGCGCGAGATGCGGCGAAACAGCGCGGCGTCGATCTTTCCCGCTTCAAATGGTTCGATGATCCCGTCGATCTCGCAAAGTACGGCGAGATCGACCTTTTCGTCGAACTCATCGGCGGCGCCGACGGCGTGGCTCTCGCCTGCGTCGAGGCGGCGCTCGGCGCCGGCAAATCCTGCGTCACGGCGAATAAGGCGCTGCTCGCCAAGCACGGCATGCGGCTGGCCCGGCTCGCCGAGGAAAAAGCCGTCGCGCTCTCCTTTGAGGCGTCGGTCGCCGGCGGCATCCCGATCGTGAAAACTCTGCGCGAAGGGCTTGCGGGCAATTCGATCGAGAGAGTCTATGGCATCCTGAACGGCACGTGCAATTACATCCTGAGCCGCATGGAGACAGAGGGCTTGAGCTTCGAGCAATGTCTCAGCGAGGCGCAAAAGCTCGGCTACGCCGAAGCTGACCCGACCTTCGACATCGGCGGCTTCGACACCGCGCATAAGCTCGCCATTTTGACCTCGCTGGCTTTCGGCACGGTCATCGACGCCAGCGCCATCGCGATCGAAGGCATCGAATCGATCAGCCTCGCTGATCTTGAGGCGGCGTCCGAGCTTGGCTACCGCGTCAAGCTCCTCGGCGTCGCGCGGCGCACGCCCGACGGCATCGAGCAAAGGGTGCATCCTACGATGGTGCCGAAATCCTCGGCGATCGCACAAGTCATGGGGGTCACCAATGCGGTGACGATCGACGCCGACGCCGTGCATGAACTGACGCTCGTCGGACCTGGGGCGGGCGGCGAGGCGACGGCCTCTGCGATCGTCGCCGACATCGCCGACATTGCCCGCGGCGTTCGCTCGCCGCCGTTCGGCCTGCCGGTCGCGACGCTGAGCGAAGCCGAGAACGCGCCGATGCAATTGCATCGCGGCGGCTATTATGTGCGGCTGTCCGTATTCGATCGACCGGGCGCGGCGGCGGCCATCGCGACGCGTTTCGCGGAGCGGGACATTTCGCTCGAAAGCATCGTGCAGCGCCGCCGCCCGGGCGCGGGCGATGAGACGCCAGGGGCGGTTCCGGTCATTCTCATCACCTATGCGACGCATGAGAAAATTATTAGTGAGGCGCTCGACGCGGTGGTCGATGATGGATTTTTGGCGGCAAAACCCCAGTTTATTCGCATCGAGCGCGAATAATCTCCGCCGCGCCGCAGACCCGGCGGCCGGTCCGGCGCGGCGGCGCGAACGCACGGGAAAGCCGCGATGAATGGGATTCGCCGGGCGCTTGTGGTGAGTCTTGGCCTGTTGGTCGCCATCGCAGCCGGGCTGATCCTGCTGCCGGTCCTAGCCGTGCTCGACCCGGCCGCGCGAGAGGCGGGCGCCGCCTTCGCACAGTTCGTGTTTCTGTATCTGGCCCCATCGGGTCTTGAGGGATCTTCAGCTTTCGCCGGCGCTGAACTGGCGCGTTTCGTCTGGACCGCGGCCATTGCGGTTTGCGTCGCCCCCCTCATCATAACCGTGCTGATCGGTGAAAGCGCGCGTGTGCGATCCTCCATCTGGTATGTGGGCGCGACCGGGGTCATCGCCGCCGCCACGCCCTGGGTCGCGCGCGCGGCGTTCCGCACGACGCGGGCGATCGGCGCGACGCCGGAGGAATTGCGCTTTGCATTCGTCTTTTTCCTGACCGGCGCGGTTTCGGGGCTGATTTATTGGATGATCGCCGGTCGCCCGGCGAGCGACCGCTCGGCGGCGCCCGACTGAACGTTATTTCAAAATCATCCTTTTTTGGCCGAATTCCCGGCTCCCACCGGGTTGCGGCGCGGGGCGCCTCGCACTATGGTCCAGCCGCCGCAGCGGCTTGCCGAGCGGATTTTGGGGCGTCGCCAAGCGGTAAGGCAGCGGATTTTGATTCCGCCACGCGGAGGTTCGAATCCTCCCGCCCCAGCCACGCATTCCCGCGATTCCGGAACGGGCGCCGTCTCGGAAGGTAGTGCCGTAATTTCAGAGGCTTGGCGGCAGGCGCGGCGTATTAGAGACGCGCAGAGACCGGAATTGGCGGTCTCGGGGGCCCATTTCTGGTCCTAGTCTCTGAGCGCCAATTTCCAATCTCCGGAATTTCCGGACGGCGGCGACCCGAGACCGGTTCGAATTGCGACGAGACCGGTTCGATTAGTCGCGCTCGCAGGCTTAGGCCGGCGTCCGGCGGGTGAGCGGAGGCGCCCTGGCACCGCGTTCCCGGGACGATCGGTTGTCAGCAACGATGCTTGCGGGTAATCGGCGGAAGATGGAGTAACGCCGGCGACTGGTCGCCCTAGCCCAGCCCGAACATTCGCTGCTGGTCGGTCCACTTGTGCGGCAGAGAGCGGGCAAGGCCGGATACGGTCAGGCCGGCCGGGCCTGCGCCATCGGCGATCGAAGCAACAATGTGCGGGGACAAGAATGCGAGAGGCATCAGGAATCGGACATGGCGCTCGGCGAGATTCTCGGCGGCCGCGATAGCGTCGAACGATATGGCGTTGCCGGAAAGAATTGAGTCCAGCCAGCCGCGCGCCCGCGCGATCGCCCGCAAAAGGGCGTCTCGCGTTTCAGAATTCATGGTTCCCTGATCGGCGGGCGCATGGGTGATCCCTTTCTGGCGTGGAAGGTTCGGGGCAAACGGGACCGACAGGCAAGTCGGCGCGCCAGCCCCAGCCCCATCTGCATCGCTGCGGAGCATGATCCGCAGCTCTTTCGGGTGGACGGTGACGCGTTCGACATGCCGCTGGAGGAACTCGCGATCGGGGATCTTGGAATCCGATTGCTCCCTCTGCCTCATCGCCTTGCAGACAAGCGCCTCGACTTCGGGCGCAGGCACGCGGGCGATAGAACCGGAGTTGGCTTTCCGGTTCTGCAGCAGCGCGTGCGAGACGTAATACCGGTAGCGGACGCCCTTCTTGTTGGCGTGACTCGGGCTCATCGGGTTGCCGCGATCGTCGAAGATCAGGCCCATGAGCATCGAAGGCGAGCGGGATCGGCTCAGCTTTCGCGCGACGGCCCGCTCGGCGAGTTTTTCCTGCACCGCCTCGAACAGCACCCGATCGAGGATCGGTTCGTGCTCGCCCTTGTGAACCTCGCCCTTATAGACGACCTCGCCGACGTAAAACCGGTTCTTCAAAAGGTGAGCCAACGGGCCGACCATGAAGCGCTCGGCCGCGACGGCTGTCCCGTTTGCGAGGACTCGTGGTCTTGGCCGGACGCCTTCCTGTTCGAGCGCGGCGGCCAACTCGCCGATCGATCCGAGACGCAGATAATCGGCGAAGATCTTGCGGACCAGCGCGGTATCCTCGGGCGCGACCTCAAGCTTCTTGCCGATGCTGCGGTAGCCGAGAGGCACAGGTCCGCCGACCCAGATCCCCTTGTGCTTGGAGGCAGCGATCTTGTCGCGCACCCGTTCCCCGATCACTTCCCGTTCGAACTGGGCGAAGGAGAGCAAGACGTTGAGGGTGAGGCGGCCCATGCTCGACGTCGTATTGAAGGACTGGGTCACCGAAACGAACGAGACGTCATGGGCGTCGAAAAGCTCGACGAGCTTGGCGAAGTCGGCGAGTGACCTTGTCAGCCGGTCGACCTTATAGACCACGATGATGTCGATCTTTTTGGATCGGATCTGTTCCAGCAGCGCCTGCAGGGCGGGGCGCTCCAGCGACGCGCCGGAGAGGCCGCCATCGTCGAATTTGTCGGAGATCAGCCGCCAGCCTTCATGCGCCTGACTCTTGATATAGGCCTCGCAGGCCTCGCGCTGGGCGTCGAGCGAGTTGAAGGCGAGGTCGAGATTATGCTCGGTCGATTTGCGCGTATAGATGGCGCAGCGCCGCGGCTTTGGAGCGACAGGCTTCATGCGGCGCCTCCATGAGGTTTGGCGGAGCGCCGCGCCCTGATCGACCCCGATCGCGGGACGGACATCCTGGCGGCCGCCGCCTGCGCCGGAGCCGCCGCATCGGCAGCGGGCGTCTCCTCGCCGCCGGTGCGCAAGCCGAAGAAGCGGGGCCCGTTCCAGCTGGTTCCGATGATCTTGCGGGCGATGGTCGAAAGACTCGCAAAGACCTGTCCTCGCCAGCAGAAGCCGCCCGGGACGACCAGAACCTCACGTAGCTCGCCCTGATATTCCCGGACGATGACCGAGCCCACTTTCACATGCCGGGGGGGCGGGGCCCCGCTGGAGGATGCGCTCAGAAGCTTGCGAACACGCGGCTCAAGACCGCCCAGAACCTCTTCCTGGAGCCAATAGGCCAGCGCACGGGCGATCAGGTCTTTGGAAAAGGCGGGCGGCGGTTCCTGGCCCCGCTGCTGACGCCAGAGGTCCCCAAGTTGTTCGATATTCAAGGCCGCGATGCCGGCAAGGCCGGCTTCGAGATCGATGGCGGCTGGCGTCCCCGCCGGCCGTCGTTTCATGGCTGACTTCGCCATCGGTTCAGGCCCCGACTGAAGCCGCCTGAGCGCCGGCGATCCGGTACAGCGATCCGAGCTTTTCGTGGCGGGTTCGTTCGATCGCAAAACCCCGCTTGCGAAGGCCCGTGATCGCGGCCCGGGTCGTGTGCGGCAGCCAGCCCGTCGCCTCGACCAGAGCCGAGAGCGTCGCGCCCTTGTCCTTCGTCAGCATGGCCACAAGGAGCGCCTGTTTCGAACCGGATCGCGGCAAGCCGGCCGTCGGCGGCCTTTCAGCGTTTGCGACCGCGAAGCCGGGCTTGGCGCTCCTCGTCTCGACTGGCGGTTGCGTCTCGCCAGCATCGTCCGCGACGCTGATCGCCTCGCGACCTGCCCGCGTGATGATCAGGCTGATGCGCCGCCCGTCATTATCGATCCGCCAGACCGGCATCCCTGGCTTGGCGCGGATCTCACGCATTAGCTTGCGGAACAACAGGCTAGCCGCGACCTTTGCGGCGGCGGCCTTGTTCACTCGGTCGGGAACGCATGCGGCCCCGTCCACGCGTTGGGCCGCTTTCGACAACACGATCAGCTGGGTATCGGTGAGCTTCGCCATGTTCTTCTCCTGTGCTTGCGACAGCATCGGCTGTCACCAGCACGACCCCGCGATGGCCCGAGGGCCTGCGGGGTGCGGAGAAGGGCGGCTCCGCCGCCCGGCGTCTGACGCCAAGCAATGCTCTGGGCTGCGAAGAAGTCCAGCCGGATTTGGGCAAGCGAACCTGGCGTGTGCCGAAGAGCACCAACCCGCCGAAGGGCCACGGGCTTTGGGCCGAGAATAGGGCCCCAAGACTCGGACGATCTTGATCTCGTGATCGAACGATCACGAACTCCGGCTTCGGCGGCGCCTCCGGATCAGGCTCGATTTGCGGGGCATCAGGGGCGACGGCGAATATGCGCTTTATGTTCCAGGCCATGGTCACGAGGCTCCACTCGCTGCGCACTTTTTCGAGCCCGCGCATCGAAAATTGACGGAATCCGAGCACCGATTTTATGATGCCGAACACCGGCTCTGGAGTTTTGTTTGCGCAGGGCGTAGCGATCCCGGCCTCCCGGCGTCTTCAACCGATGCGCCATGGCCTCGACCGGCGTCGGATTTTCGGGCGCCGTCTCGAAGCGCTCTTGCAACGGCGGATGATGCGGTTGACGGCCCATCGCAATCAGTGGTTCGACGCCCGCCTTTTCGCAAGCCTCGACATTCGCTCCGCTGAAATAACCCGTGTCGGCCAGCAGCGTTTCGGGTTCGCCCAGGTCTTCGGGCAAGGCCTCGATCTTGCCCAGCATCGGCTCGAGCTGCTGCTTGTCGTTTGGCGCCTGAACCACATCGACCGCGACCACCAGCATGCTCCCTGCGGCTACGGCGGCCTGTGCATTGTAGCACTGCTCAAAGCCGCCTCCCGCCACCGGCATGATGCGTGAGTCCTCGTCGGTGAGATTGATCTGATCGCGCGGCAACGGTCCTTTAGTCGGCGGTTGCGGCGCCTTGCCGCCGGGCTTCTTGCCCCTGGCTGCCGTCTTAGCCGCGCGCGCCGCAAGTTTGGCTTCATGCTCCGCCTGCTCGCGCGCATGGCGTTCCTTGGCGCGCGCTTCGGTCTTCGCGCGCGCTTCGGCGATCTTGCTCAAACGCTCCTCGCGTCGCGCCAGTTCATCAGGAATCGACATGCCATCGGGAATGTCCGCCGCGTCCGCCGCCTCGGCTTTGGCCATGAGATCAGCGACTTCGGCCTTCAATTGCGCCGCGATCTTGCCCGCTTGCTCATAAGACAGCGCGCTATGCCGGCTGGCGTTGGCGTGGATCTTCGTGCCGTCGAGCGCAACCGTGCCCATCTTCAGCACGCCCATCTCGCGCGCCAGCAGCAGCACCTGAACGAACAGCGCCTCGATCTCTTTCAGAAACCGCCGCCGGAACGCCGCAATCGTGGCGTGGTCGGGATGATCATTGGCGGCGATGAACCGGAACGCCAGGGAATCATACGTCGCCCGCTCCAGCTTGCGACTGGAAAACACTCCCGTCGCATAGCCATAAACTAGAATGCCAAGCAGCATGCGCGGATGATACGACGCCGAACCAGAACCGCGATAACTCCCGCTCATGGCGCGAAGGTCGAGTCCGTCGATCACCTCCACCACAAAGCGCGCCAGATGCTTTTCCGGCAACCACTCGTCCACCGAAGGCGGCAGCAGAAACCCGGTCTGCCGGTCTATCGTGCGAAAATTGGGCATCGAAAAGCGCCCGTCATCAGAAGATGAATCAACGCGATCATTCTCGCGCAAACGACCGCGTGACGTTAAGTCCGACAGGCTGCTAGTGGATGGTCGACGTGTTAAGGCGCGCTACTGCTTCGTTAGTAGGAACGAGCGCGCGCAAAATGCTTTGAAACAAAGCCCAACCCTCCGATCGGCGTGCCTCCCACGAATACTCAGCCCTTTGGCGGGCTCACCTGACCACGAATTTCGCCATCGGGATTCTTTTCTGTGTGGACGTTGATGTACCACTGACCCGAGGTGAACTCCTGCGCCTGCTCGGGCATCAGCGTCGCCTCGCCCTTGATTGGGCTGTCAGCCATCGAACCCTTTTTCGTTAGCCAAATCGTCGGCGGGGCGTTCTTGCCAGCCATCGCCGGCCCGTGAAAATGGGCCATCGTGGCCGGACCCGAGAGCTCGCTGAACTCGACCGTCCAAGTCACGACTCTCGTGTCGGGATCGTAGGTCAGCTGGGCGGTCCCCTTGCCAGAGGTCTGCACTGGAGGGACCTGCTCGGCGCCGGTCAGCGGAACGCTGATTGACATCGGCGCCGCCGACGCCACCGCTCCCCACGCGAGGCCCGACAGGGCCGCCGCTACAAATAGCACTCGCCGTAAGATTGAAACCGCCATGTATGCCTCCTCGGGTGGCCGACCGGATACCGCTGCGCCGGCGATGTCGCCACAAAGAGCTAACGTGCGCCCTTGGCTATTTGTTCAAGTTAGCCCGTGGCCAAAACACGTCGGACCTGCACCGTCCAGCGCTGTTCAAGCTGTCTTGCTTCAGCAAAACGCACCGAGCCTTCAGGTCTCGGCGATGCGGACATGGCGCGAAGTCGTCGCGGCGTGGGGTCGACACGCCCCGCATTTTTGTTGCGCATTTCGGCGGCCGAACGATCGTTCGCGAAGATTGCGAATTCCGACGCAATCCGGCCGGGGATTCCGATTTGAAGCCGGCTGAGCACCGTGTCCACGAAAGCGGCGGCGAAGGGTCTCGTCGCGGTCGTCCCACTTTATCACGGACGGCCTTACTATTTTCTCCTGCTAGACGGCGATCGCTGTTGCGTCCGGGACATCCTAGACAGTCTCCGAGAACGCGGAGGCTAGCCGATGATCAAGCAGGGCCCGAAGGATGTCTTTACATGTCTCGGGAGTCGAAACAATTTTGCCGTTGGCGTCAAACTGGAAAAAGAGTCCGAATTCCTTCTGATGGGCCTTTAGCCGAAGCCTTATTTCACGCGTCGGGAGCGGCTAAATTGGGGTCTTGCCTAACTGATGTGACCCCGAGGGCCACTCCCGCCGTGCTGTTCGTATTTTCTCCGCTATGCCGCCACCCGAAAGGTTGTGACAGCAATCATCGCGGCATCCTTACCCGGTGGAAGCATCCCGACCTCCATAGTGAATTACAAACGTCAATATTCAGACACTGGTCTTGTGGCCTGTCTGAACCGCGCCGGGTTTGCTGGAGGCTCCAACTTCCAAATAGGATGGAGCCATGACGAGCAAGACGACGAACAAATTTTCCACCGAAGTCCGCGCCCGCGCGGTGCGGATGGTTTTGGATCACGAAGGCGAGCACCCATCTCGTTGGGTGGCCGTTTCTTCGATAGCCGCTAAAATCGGCTGCTCTCCGCATACGCTGCTGGATTGGATTAAGAAAGCCGAGATCGATAGCGGCGGCCGTGCTGGCATTCCAACGGATATAGCCGCCAAGCTGAAGGCCCAGGAACGCGAGATCCGCGAACTGCGCCAGGCCAACGAGATTCTGCGCAAGGCGTCGGCTTATTTTGCCCAGGCGGAGCTCGACCGCCGGTTCAAGCCATGATCGCCTTCATCGACGATCAGCGCGAGGCGCATGGGGTCGAGCCGATCTGCAAGGTCTTGCCGATCGCCCCTTCGACCTATCAGGCGCATGTCGCCACACGGGCCGATCCCGCGAAGCTCTCGGCGCGAGCCCGGGGGGATTTGGTTCTCAAGCCCGAGATTGCCCGCGTCTTTGCCGAGAACTTCGAGGTTTATGGCGTGCGCAAGGTTTGGCGGCAACTGAGCCGGGAAGGCTTTTCGGTCGCCCGCTGCACGGTGGGGCGGCTGATGCGGAACATGGGCTTGCAGGGCGTGATCCGCGGCAAGCCGGTCAAGACGACGGTTCAAGACAAGGCCGCGCCGTGTCCGCTCGACCGCGTCAATCGGCAATTCCATGCGCCAGCGCCAAACCGGCTGTGGCTCTCGGACTTTACCTATGTTTCGAGCTGGAGCGGCTTCGTCTATGTGGCCTTCGTGATCGACGCCTATGCCCGCCGGATTGTGGGTTGGCGGGCTAGCTAGATCAAGCGACAAGAACATACAAGGAACAAATTGCGGTTTCGGCTTCTTCATGCGACGCTGCCCGAAAATACTTCGGCCCATTACGATTCGTAGAGTCCATGCCGCGTACCGCTAAATCGTTTAAATTCATCGATTTGTTTGCCGGGATCGGCGGACTACGTCGCGGGTTCCAATCAATTGGCGGCCACTGCGTCTTCACCAGCGAGTGGGACCGTTGGTCGAAATTAACGTACGAGGCGAACTACCCGGACAACGGCGAGGTCGAAGGCGACATCCGTCAGTTTGCTGAGAACCCTGGCCTGATCCCGTCGCACGATGTCCTCCTCGCCGGCTTCCCCTGCCAGCCGTTCTCGATTGCAGGCGTCTCAAAGAAGAACGCGCTCGGACGCCCCCACGGCTTTCTCTGCGACACCCAGGGAACTCTCTTCTTCGACACCGCCCAAATCATCGCCCACCACCGCCCGGTGGCCTTCCTGCTCGAAAACGTCAAGAATCTCGAAAGTCACGACGGTGGCAAGACATTTGCTACGATCATGCATGTCCTGCGCGAGGAGCTTGGCTACCACGTCCAAGGGCGGGTAATCAGCTCCGAGCCTTGGGTACCGCAGAAACGCAAGCGCATCTTCATCGTCGGCTTTCGAGAGAAGTCGAAATTCGACCTGGAAAAGATGAAGTTGCCGGAGGGGCCGGGACCGACGCTCGGATCGATACTCGAACCAGAGGTCGACTCGAAATACACGCTGACCCCGCACTTATGGAAATATCTGCAAGATTATAAGGCCAAGCATAACGCCGCGGGCAATGGCTTTGGCTGCTCGGTCTTCGGGTCAAACGATGTCACCCGGACCCTGTCCGCGCGCTACTACAAGGACGGCAGCGAAATCCTGATCGACCGGGGCAAGGGCAAGATACCGCGCCGCCTGACGCCGCGCGAATGCGCCCGACTCATGGGCTACCCGGACAGCTTCAAAATTCCTGTCTCTGACACTCAGGCCTACCGCCAGTTCGGAAACAGCGTCGTCGCCCCAGCTGTCGCCCACATCGCCAAAGCTATGAAGCGCTATATCTACGCCGCGCTGGACGCCGAGGGGCCGGAACACCGAGCAGCGCCCACTCGCGCGGTGACCCGTCCAGACCGTCCTTCGGTCGAGGCCTGTGGCTGACGTCGTCCCGCCGGAGGTCCGTAGCCGGATGATGGCCGGCATACGTGGCAAGAACACGCAGCCTGAATTGATCCTGCGCGGTGGACTGCATGCCCTCGGCTTCCGGTATCGGGTGCATGTCGCGGCACTCCCGGGTAAGCCAGACCTCGTCTTTCCTAGCCGCCACGCCGTGCTCTTTGCCCACGGCTGTTTCTGGCATGGCCATGATTGCCACCTGTTCAAGCAGCCGTCGTCCCGATCGAAATTCTGGGCGGCAAAGATCGCCAAGAACCGGGAGAACGATTCTCGGGCCATCGAGGCGCTGGCAGCCGCCGGGTGGCGGGTAGGGGTCGTTTGGGAATGCGCGATCAAGGGACGATCGCGCAGGCCGCTCGAATCGGTTATCGAATCTTGCGCGACTTGGCTTAAGGCCGACGAAAGGCATTTCGAGCTTCGAGGATTTGAATGACCATCCGCTGCGGTCTTTTGAGCGATCTTTTCGTCGGCGTCGTCGCCAAGCGTCTCACCTTGGTCGAGACAGTGACGAAGAGTTCCAATCAACACGAATTTCAGGGCACACGCCCGCTGCGTAAGCTGTTCGGCGAGGAGGACCAGCGCAACATCCAGACGCGGTTCGTCTGGCTCGCTGGGGAGCAGGAAGGCGTCTCCGAGGACGGGTTCCTCAGCTGGAGCAACGTCCGAAAGGGTAAGCCGCGCACCGCTGAATACCACCTCTATTACAGCGGAAACGCCGTGACCGAGGCCATGCGTCCGGGCGACACGATGTTTCTCGCCCGCAGGCTGGACGGATCGATCCTCGTCGTCGTCGTCCCCGCCGGAAGCACGGTCGATTCGCAGATGATGTGGCTGTTCGGCATAGAGGAGCAGCGCGAACTCAAGGAAGAATACAAGGACATCGAGCACGACCGGCAAGCGGAGCTGGACTTCGCTGCGCGCTACGTCCTCGACGAACTTGGAATTGAAATCGAGGAGCCTGAGGTCGACGTCCTCGATGACCTCCTAGTTCCGTTCGGGATGTCGTTCCCCACGACGGCGGTGTTCTCGGCCATTGCACGGAAATCTCTTCCGCACGTCGACCCACGTGACGGCGCCGACTTGGCGCTCATGGCTTGGCTCGAACGCGAGGAGTCACTCTTCAAGCGCCTCGAACGAACCATCGTCGCGCAACGCCTTAAGACCGGTTTCATGGGTGCCGATGAGGCCGATGTTGAGGGGTTCTTATCATTTTCCCTGTCAGTGCAGAACCGCCGCAAGTCGCGCGCCGGTCAATCCCTTGAGAACCACTTGGAAACCGTCTTCAAGGCCCACGGTCTTCGCTACGCACGAGGAACGATGACAGAGGGGAAGAGTAAACCAGACTTCCTGTTCCCCGGCGACGCCGAATATCAAGACGCCGCGTTCCCGCCCGAGAAGCTGACGCTTCTCGGGTCAAAATCGACGTGCAAGGACCGCTGGCGGCAGGTCCTGTCTGAGGGCGTACGCGTGCATGACAAGCATCTGGTCACGCTTGAGCCCTCGATCAGCGAGAACCAGACCGACGAGATGAAGACCCACCGGCTGCAACTCGTCTTGCCAAAGGCCATCCACGCAACGTACAAGCCAGCGCAGCAGGCGTGGTTGATGGACCTGACAGGATTCATCGGCTTGGTCCAAGACCGTCAGGAGGCCTGACGACTCTGGCAGATGCACTGCGGCGCTTACGTTGAAGAAATATGGACTAGGCTTGGCTGCCGGTTAGCACTTTGGCGCGAAATTTCTGGAATTTGCCCGACTATTAGCACTTAACTGGTTCATCCTTCAATCCTCAGTTGCGGAGCTGCCTACACAGGCAACATACGCGCGCGCAAAAGTTCTGGTCCGGCTCGCCCCTACCGTCGCATGACGACGATGTCTGGCCATTCGCTTTTGAGCGCGTCAACCTTCGCCGCCTGAGCGCTTGTCAGCGTTCCGCGCCGCTTCCTGAATAGGCCTCGTCAATTGCCCCCTAGGTTGAGAACCCATACATCATACTGATTCTATGGTATGTTTTTGCCATGATTTGAGTCGCGGGGGCGAATGTCATGGCTAAGAGTTTGTTTTGGCTGTCGGATGCGGCATGGGAGGCGCTGGCGCCGCATCTGCCGCGCGGCAAGCCGGGAAAGCCGCCGGTGGACGATCGGACCGTCATTTCAGGCATCCTGCATGTGTTGAAAACAGGATGCCGCTGGCGCGACGTTCCAACAGCCTATGGGCCGCCAACGACTATCTACAATCGTTATAATCGTTGGTCGCAGCGCCGCGTCTGGCAGCGTATATTCGAGAAAATGGCGGCCGTCGGTCCCGTGCCGGACGAACTTTCCATCGACTCAAGCCACGTCAAGGCGCATCGCTCGGCGAGCGGTTCAAAAAGGGGGAGTTCGCCGAGGCGATTGGCCGTTCGCGCGGCGGAAGAACGAGCAAAATCCATGCTTTGGCCGATGATCGCGGCAGACCGGTCGCCTTTGCGCTGACGCCGGGAAACGTCGCCGACATCTCTATGGCCATTCCGCTGCTTGCAGCTGTCGCCCGACCAAAGCGGCTGTTGGCCGACAAAGCCTACGACGCCGACAGCCTGCGCAAATGGCTCAAACAAAGAAAGGTCAAGGCAGTCGTTCCATCGACCGCCTCGCGGCGGACGCCCTATCCGCTCGACGCCAAAGCCTACAAACGCAGAAACCTTATCGAACGCATGTTCTGCAAGCTGAAGAACTGGCGACGCGTCGCAACCCGATATGATCGCCACGCGCAAAACTATCTATCCGGCCTCGCCCTTGCAGCCATAATGATTTCATGGATCTGAATGAGTCCCCAACCTAGCACTACTTTGGCGGATTAACGGATTGGTTACTTTGATTGGCAAGGCTTTGCGCTCCAATGGGAGCGCGAGTGATGGCGGATTGGAATGCGGCGCTGACGGATTGGTTGAAGCCGTTCGTTGAGAAACTTGGCCACAAGAAGCGGCGGCAGATGTGCCCTTTATATGTGGCGGGGCTGATTGGGCCGGGGGAACGCAAGAGCATCGAGCCGATGGCGGCGCGCATGGCGCCCGATCGTTACGACCGGCTGCATCATTTCATCTCGGACGGCCTGTGGGATAGCGCGCCGCTTGAGGCGGAATTGGCGAAGCAAGCGGATAGGCTCATCGGCGCGTCCGACGCCTTTCTGGTCATCGACGACACGAGCCTGCCCAAGAAGGGCGAGCATTCGGTCGGAGTCGCCCCGCAATATGCGTCCATGCTCGGAAAGAGAGCCAATTGCCAGACCCTGGTTTCCCTGACGCTGGCGCGTCAAGAAGTTCCGATCGCCGTCGGCTTGCGGCTGTTCCTGCCGGAGAGCTGGACGAGTGATCCGCTCCGCATGGCGAGAGCCGGCGTTCCCGAAGCATCTCAAAGGCCACTCACCAAGCCGGAGATCGCGCTTCAAGAGATCGACCGGCTGACGGCTCAAGGCGTCCGCTTTGGCGTCGTTCTCGCCGACGCTGGCTACGGCCTGTCCGCCGCCTTCCGCCAGGGGCTCAGCGCGCGCGGGCTTGTTTGGGCCGTGGGCGTTCCCAAACATCAAAAGGTCTATCCCGCCGGCGTTTCCTTGATCTTCCCTGTGGCGGGGCGCGGCCGGCCGCGCAAGAACCAGATCCCCGATCAGCTCTCGGTCGCGGCCGAGACGATGTTGGTCGAGGCCAAATGGAGGAAAGTCAGTTGGCGGCGTGGCGTCAAAGGTCCCCTGAGCGCCCGCTTCGCCGCCCTGCGCATTCGCATCGCGGACGGGGCGCCTCAGCGCATCCTTGACAAGGGCCAACAGCACATGCCGGGCGAGGAGGCGTGGTTGGTCGGCGAATGGCGCTCATCCGGCGAGCGCAAATATTATCTCGCCAATCTGCCGGCCAAGGTCAGTCTCAAGAGGCTCGCCGCCGCAATCAAAGCGCGCTGGGTCTGCGAGCAGGGGCATCAGCAGATGAAAGAGGAACTCGGCCTCGATCATTTCGAAGGACGATCATGGCGGGGGCTGCACCGGCACGCGCTCATGACCATGATCGCCTACGCCTTCCTTCAGCATCAGCGCCTCAAGCAGGCGACGCGGGAAAAAAAGAATCCTTCACGGGCCGCCGCAACCGACCCTCCCGGCGGTTCGACGCGCCGTCATCAAGGCGCTATCGCCAAAGCAAATCTACCACCGATGTCCCCATTGCCGAATGCGCTTCAGGCGTACTCAGAATTAATTCCGCCAAAGTAGTGCTAGCACTACTTTGGCAGATTTGGTTCGACGGCGTCGGCGATGAGTTTCTCACAGTGGGGGCATCGTCTGGGTGGAGGCCGTGCGAAGAGGTCGAGAATGGCTTGTCTGATGGCCGGCAGGCTCGGTTGTGGCGGCGGTCCCCCGATTCTTTTTTTTCCGTCCCGCGGCCTTGAGGCGGCGGGTCTGGAGGAAGGCGTAGGCGATCATTGTCATCAAGGCGTGCCGGTGTAGTCCGATCCAGGATCTGCCTTCGAAGTGGTCGAGGCCGAGTTCTTCCTTCAACTGCTGATGCGCCTGCTCGCAGACCCATCTGGCTTTGATCGTGGCGGCGAGCGTCTTGAGGCTGGTATCGGCCGGAAGGTTGGACACATAGTATTTTTGCTCGCCGCTCGACCTCCGTTCGCCGACGAGCCAGACCTCGTCGCCCGGCATGCATTGCATGCGATCATCAAGCATGCGGTGCTTATGACCGTCTGCAACGCGAACGCGGCGGGCCGCGAAGAGGCATGTCAGCCGGCCCTTTGTGCCCCGCCGCCAATTAACCCTTCGCCATTTCTCTTCCGACAACAACGCTTCGGCAGAGACCGGAGGCTGATCCGGGATGCTGTATTTGCGCGGCCTTCCGGCCCTGGCGACCGGAAAGATCAAAGCGACGTCGGCGGGATAGACGTTCTGGCGCCGCGACAGCCCGACCGCCCACTTGAGACCGCGCGCGCTCAGAGCCTGACGGAAAGACCCGCTGGAGCCGTATCCCGAATCGGCGAGGACGCAACCGAAGCGCGCGCCCGAGGCGATGACGCGGTCGATCTCTTCGATCGCGATCTCCGGCTTCGTCAGAGCGGTCCGCCTATCCTCCGGCACACGAGCCCGCGCCATGCGCTCGGGATCATCTGTCCAGCTTTCGGGCAGGAATAGCCGCAGGCCCACCATCACCGGAATCTCGCGTGACGCCAACGTTAGCGAGACCAGCGACTGACAGTTGGCGGTCTTTCCGAGCGACGAGGCATATTGTGGCGCGACGCCGACCGAATGCTCGCCCTTTTTCGGCAATGCCGTATCGTCAACGATCAGCCACGCGTCGGCGCCGCCAACCATTCTGTCGGCTTCGGCGAGCAGGGCCTTCTCAAGCGGCGCGGCGTCCCACACGCCGCTGGCGATGAAGTGATGAAGCTGGTCGTAGCCGACTTCGCCGTCGCGCGCCGCCATGGGCTGGACGCTCTTGCGATCCCCCGCGCCGATCAGCCCCGCAACATAAACCGGGCACATCCGTGCCCGCGCCTTGTGTCGAAAAGCACTGAGAAAAGGCGCCAGCCACCGCTCAAGATCGGACTTCCAAGTCTCGTCCATGGTCGGCCCTCCGTGACGCCGACCACCCATGAATCACGCAATGCGCGTCTCGGGAATCCTAAAAACGCGCGACCCCTCAAAAATCTGCCAAAGTAGTGCTAGAGGCGCTACGTCAAGCAGTTAAGCGATTGATATTGCGTATTCTATTTGCTGACCTCCACGCCGATCGGAGGGCGGGGAGCAAACAGAGCTGGCTCGGGGAATCTGGACGGATCGATAAGTAGCTTTTCCGCCTGACAGCGGCGATGATCGTCGCGCATCAGGAGAGATTATGACCAAACGACCGCGCCGGAACCACACGCCAGGTTTCAAGGCCAAAGTGGCTCTAGCCGCCCTGAAGGGCGAGAAGACGCTGACTGAGCTAGCGCAGGACTTTGAGGTTCATCCGAACCAGATCAGGGACTGGAAGTCGCAATTGCTTGAAGGGGCGGCCGGGGTTTTCGGCGCCGACGCCACGAACGTCCAAGCCGCGCCGGTGGATTTGAAGGCGCTTCACGCCAAAATCGGCGAGTTGGCATTGGAAAACGATTTTTTGGAAGGCGCGCTCATCAAGGCCGGCATGCTGAGCGCAAAGCGATGATCGACCGCAATCACGATCTTCCTATCTCCCGTCAGGCCAAGATCCTAAATATCAGTCGCGGCAGCGTCTATTACAAACCTCGCCCGGTATCGGCCGAAGACCTCGCGCTGATGCGCCGCATCGACGAATTGCATCTGGAATTCCCGTTCGCGGGCAGCCGGATGTTGCGGGATTTTCTGAACCGCGAGGGCGTCGCCGCGGGCCGCCGCCATGTCGCCACGCTGATGAAGCGCATGGGCATCGAGGCGATTTATCGCCGGCCAAACACGTCAAAACCCGCGCCAGGTCACAAGATTTACCCGTATTTGCTGCGCGGATTGAAGGTCGATCGCCCGAACCAGGCGTGGGCGATGGACATCACCTACATCTCGATGGCGCGCGGCTTCGTCTATCTCGCCGCGGTCGTCGACTGGTTCAGCCGTCGCGTGCTCAGCCACCGCGTGTCAATCACAATAGAGGCCGATTTCTGCGTCGAAGCGGTGGAGGAGGCGTTGGCGAAGTATGGCAAGCCGGGGATTTTCAATACGGATCAGGGAAGCCAGTTCACCAGCGAGGCGTTCACCAGCGTGCTGATCGCCAACAAGATCGCAATCAGCATGGATGGCAAGGGCGCCTGGCGCGACAATGTTTTCGTCGAGCGCATCTGGAAGTCGGTCAAGTACGAAGAGGTTTATCTGCACGCCTATGACAGCGTCGGCGTGGCGCGCACTTCGATTGCCCGATATCTAAACTTTTACAATCGGCGGCGCCCGCATTCGAGCCTTGACCGACGCACGCCGGACGAGGCTTATTTCGAACCGACGCCCATCTTGGCGGCGGCCTGAATTTTCCGCCGCCGGGTGCTGGATGCGACTGCGGCCGGGCTTCGCCCTCCCTGCGTCACACCCAACACCCGGCGCCCTCTAACGAAAGCAACCCGGCGGAACGCCACTTATCTTTCGCGGAAAACTGTTTAGACAACCCGAGCCAGCTCTAACCGTCGCGCCGATTTAAAGTCGGCCTCATTTTATATGGGATTTTGAAGTCAACCTCCTTGTCCTGCTGTCTGTCCCCTTTGGCAGGGTCAAGCGGCTCAAGGTCTTTCTTAGACCACGCCATGCGCCGGGCTGATATCACGCGCCGCCTTTTGCAAATTTCTTCGGGACTAGCATGTGAATCCGGTCGCAGCCGAGCGGCCAATAAACGAGAAAGGTCGCGGCGGGATATTCCTCGGAATTGCAGCGCAACTCGACCGGCTGATCCCTGATGATCTGAATTCCGTTCCGGGCCGCCTGCGACTTAAAAAGGGCTTCGAGCTGCGGCGGGGCCTCGATCATTGCCAGCTCAGACAGTGGCAGGCGTTCGTCGCTAAACGGATACAATCCGTCGGGAAGCTTTGTGTCGAGCGTCATATTCCAGCCTCAAACTCGTCTATGCACACAATCTGTAACTGCGGCTAATCTCCACAAGCGATGAGAGAAACATCATGCTCAACATTTGGCATTTTGCCGTAAACTGCACGGGCTCGCTTGCTTGCGGTTTGAAGGAACACGCTCCGCAGGAGCAGCGCCAAGGATTCTGCGCGTAAGCGTCCTTGTCAATAGGCGCTCTCGACTCTTTGGTACTTTGCTAATGCCATTCATTCCGCTTAGGCCAATTTCGGTTCAACAAGCTGGGTCTCACCATCATTCAATGCGCAACTCAGGGATGGAGTTTTTTGGCGAGGGATAGCTGGCTGCTTTGACCCAGTTCCAGGTTTCGCCACGTCTGGCGACCTCAGAAATCTGCTGGCCTGGCGCGATTCGATCGAACTCGGCGTTCACGATCACGGCCCAGTCCCACAGCAGATCTTTGAAGTTGCTGGAAATGCCCTGTCTCTGCCAGATCTGCTCGAGATCGAGCTTTTCGCCCAAGCGATCCGCTACGACGGCAACAACGTATGTTGCTATGTTGACCCAGCCTTGGCGGAAAATCTCCCGGGCATCCTCTTTCTTGATCATGATCTGGATCGCATCGAAAAGGATCACCTTGGAAATCATTGCACGATACCACCGCGCATCGAGGGGGTTCGGAACGATTGTCGGATCGTTATCGAGGGCGGCCATGAAGGCGACAAAGTTTTTTTCGGCGGTCAAAGTCACCTTGCCTCGCCAGGCCTCGTGATACTTGGCGATGTCGTTCTTGGAGAGCTTTCGTTTGGGCGGGATCATCTCCTGCAGTTTGCGCCGTTTTGCGGGCGTGGTTCCCTCGCGCAGAAGAAGCACGTTGTAGGCGCCGGCGGCACGTTCATAGAACCACCGCGTGGCTCCATCTGGGCACCAGGTTTCGTTCGCCAACTTCTCGAGCTGTCTGTGGAATGGCCTGTTTGCCGACAGATCTGACATCTTCACAGCGTTCTGGCTGTTGGCAAAGCGCGACACGTTGCTGATCAACTTTTCGCGCGCGTCGTCTTGGGATCCCTTGAGTATGATGATCTTGGCTGGCACCCGCACGTGGCTCAAATCGATCGTCGAATCGTCCCGCGACCCGAAGTAGATCGTCGAAGTGGTCTGGCCGCCATTGACGATCTGTAGCCCCTTCAGGAAGGACAGTCCCACGCCGCCCTCATTGGTTTGCTCGAACCCAGCCTCATCGCAGACAAGAACGAGACCGTTGTTGAAGGCTAGAAAATGTTCCGGCTCGGTCCGAAGCGTTTCGACAATGCCCTTGTTCACGGCTTTCTTCGCGCCAAGGAAGGTGCGCACGTTGGCTTCCAGCAATCGAGGTCCAAATCGCAGATAAAGGTCCCGGATCACCCGCCCTGGAATTGCGGTCAACGCGTATTCGTAGTCCGCGTCAGAATCGGGGACATGAACGCACGGTAAGGGGTGACCGATTGCCTGAACCAGGCTGACCGCCAGTTCATCGCGTGGTTTACCTTCGGTGTGGCGGTAGAGGCGCTCCATATCCATGGCCTCGATCGCTACCATCTTGCCGTGAGCTTCCTTGTTCGAGAACCGCTTGTTTTTGGTCCGACCATCCGTAATGACGAAAACCCGCATTCGATCAATACTATCCCATCGAGATCGAATTGTAGCCACCAGGTCTCGGACCGGATGGGTCGGGTCGATGCGACTTTCCAGATTGCCCCGCGCCGCGCGGAACAGAAAGCGGACCCCCTCGCTGGCCGTAGCAACAGCATCGGTATCCTTCAGGTCTGCAAGGCCCTCCGATCCGAAGTAGTGAGTCACGAACAGATCGAGTGCTGTTTCGTCCGAGGAAAGGGCGTAGCCGGTAATACGGAGCTTCGCGTTGCCGATTGTTCCGTTCCAGTGACAGATGGTTGGCGTATCGCTGATGCCTGCCTCAGCCACATGGTCCATGACCATTTCGGCGAATACGAGTTCTGCTGAAGGAAAAGGTCCTTCTCCTGCCTCCACTCGTTCGGAAATTTTGGTCTGCAAGTGAGATCTGAAGTTGCGGTGGAAGTCTTCAAGGCTCATGTTAATCAAGTCCAAATGCTTGGAGAGTGTCACGAATCCCGAACGTCGGGATGCCGAGGACGTCAAGATCGAGTACGTATGCCGCCGATCGCACAGCCGCAGGCAGCGCGGCGCGTGTAAGGTGAGGCATGTCACCTTCGACGCGGAATGCTCTGGCCTCCTTCAGCGCAAGGGCGCGGCCGTAAAACGGCGCATGCTCGTCCAGGTAGCCCATGACCAGCAGCAGAGCGTCGAATGCCCGGCGCAGGTCGGCTGCCATGAATCGCTCGCGCATGCTGGTCACCATGCCGACGAGCGGCTCTCCATCCTTGTTTTCCTCAAATCTCAAGGCGCAGAGGAACAACGGCACCCGATCGCTGTCGAGCTGTTCGATGCTGTTGATCCGCGCGAGGAATGCACCCGTGCGAGCCGTGCTCTTCACTTCGATGCCCCCTCCACGCAGGTGGAAATCTTGCGCGGCTTTGAGCGGCCCCTGCCAGCACTCCAGTGCGTCTGGCCCGAGTGGTGAGTCCATCAATGCGCTGAGCATCCACAGTTCGCCAATGAGACCAACCTGAGCATCTGGAGACAGGGGCCTGTGCTTGCGCGCCATGAATGTCTGCCATTCCCGAACCCGCTCCAAGAAGACGTCGAGGACGTCACGCTGTGTGTCGGACGCCGCAGTTTCTAGCGTCCGAAGCACGTCGACCACAATCACAGCGAAGATATCTGGTGAGCCTTCCACCCTTCGAACCAGCGCAATTGCAGTTCGTCCCTGAAAGGCGTGCTGGTCATCGATCAGGGTGACGTCGAACCCCTTGCCTTCTGGAAGCAGGGCAGGATTGATGGGCAAGGCTCCCGGAAACGATACAATCAGTGCCTCGCGAGCGGCGGGTAAATGGCAGCCTGCTTCGACTGAGACTTGGCCTATTGTGGTCAGATGCACGAACCGCCAGTCCTCGCCTGCCTTCTGCCGCGCCAGTGCGCGCCAGGCCCGGGCGAGCCCGTCCTCACTCCACCCAGTCATTTAGTCCTCCCCAAAGCACGCTGTTCGCGATGTATTTCGAGTTGGAGACCATCCGGTCGGACGTGCTTGACGGGAAACTGATCGCCCAGGCGACCACCGGGTCCGCATCCACAATTTCCGGCACTTCCGCTCCTGCCGGATCAAGCAGATAGAGCATCAACAGGCCACGTTCACGCCGATGGGGGACGCCGATGTCTGCAACGCCTTCACCGAGAACCTTGCGGATCTGCGGTCCCCGAGGTTCTAATGGCGGCTCCTTGCCTTCGTTCCGCTCAGTATCGTTTCTCCATGTCTTCCGGCTGAGGTCCAACGCGGCCCGCCATTCGGTCTCGGTCAGGTCGATCGCCTGGTCGCGCGGCGAAATCAGCGTCTTGATCGAATAGCGGTCCGAATGATCAGCGGCCCGGCGGCGCTGGAGCATGTTCACGTCACATCCCCCAACTGCGCGTACCGAGTCGTCCGAACCGCTATCCTTACCGATCAGAGCCACGGTCCAGCGGACCAATTCCCGGTCCTTGTTCATCTCCTCGATGAAGTCAGCGATCAGCGGACTCATGATACGGAAACTTGCGGGGTGAGTGCGGTAGTCCCGCAAGAAAGAGATCACGGCGAGTGCGGGAACGTCGCGCCAGAGATGGCCGCTCCAGCGCTGGCCCTCGTGAAGGTAGTACTGATCATTCAGGTCGATCGAAGCGCCAAGCGTAATGACGAACCTGTCGGCGGCCGCGAAGTTGGAAGATATATCTTCCTTCTGGTTCGGGAAGACGATCGTCTGCAAAAGGTCGCCAGCATAGGTCAACTGCATTGCGCGAGCATTACGCATCTTGGCGCGTGACGTGACGGTCAGAACCGAATGCGATTTCACGCGAAGCCCAAACTGCTTTGGAGTTGCGCCCGCTGCAACCATGTTATCAAATTCCTGCCTCAATTCCTCAGCGGCGTCAGCAATGTGACCGAACCATTTAATCATTTCTGCAGAAGTATAGAGCCGACACACGTCGAGATACCCATCGCGGTAGCCAAACCAGCGGCCCATCTGCATCAATGTGTCATACATACGGGCCGTCCGCAGGAAGTAGCTTGTGCAGAGCCCTTCAAGGGTCAGTCCGCGAGCCAGTTTGTCGCCGCCTATGGCGATCACCTTCAGGCCTGTGCCTTCATTCTCAGCATAATCCAGCGCATCCTTGGCCGAGCCGTTGATTTCTCGCACGCGGATGTCGGACAAGACATCAGGCAGTACTGAGCGAACTTCGGACCAAGAGAAGTCTTCGAGCCTTTCACCCTCGACGAGTGCATCCCGTATGCGTCGCATTCCCGGAGCGAATACCAATTCATACTCGGAACGCATGGAGGCTTCGAGCTCAGCGAGATCAATGCCCCTTGTGTAGCGACCCTTGAGATCCCGAACATATGCTGTCACCTGGCTGACCACCGCGTTCTGCACGGATGTGAAACGCGTGACGTGGACCAACATTGACGAGTGCTTATTGCCTTGACCACGCAGTTTCCGCAGGACGCAGGCATACAGGAACGACCTGACTGCCTCGGCCAGCGAGTCAGGAATCTGCTCCTCGCCTTTCCAGCGCGGCCGGTAACCGTTCTTGTGTCGTGGAGGCATCCACGAATTGAAATCGTCTTCGGCCAGCGGCCGCACCAGAGGCAGATCTTCTGGCGTGCTTGACGCCGAACCGAAGACCCGTCCGGGTCCAACATAGTTCGAAGGGGCAGCCAGGCTGGTGATGAAGGCCGCCGGAAACAGATCAGGCCCATGTTCTCCGGTTTCGCCGCGGTTGTGGATGAAGATGTTGGCGAAAGGCGTGGCCGTGTAGCCGACATAGGCTTTGCGCGTGAAATGGTGAAGGATCGACCGGATCAACCGGTTGATTGCCGTGGGCTGGTGCTCCACGTCGGGGACGCCAAACTCGTCGACGACGTCCTCGCCCGTGTCGACCGAACCGTGGTCGGACTCGTCATCGATGACAAGCAACGGCAGATTTGCGACCAGTTTTTGTCCCGTAACGGGGTCGACATGGTTAGCGACCCTGTTGCGAATCCAATGCAGCAGGCGTTCGAGCACTGTCTTGTTCTTCTTCACGACAAACAGCCACGGCCGCTGTTCGGGACTGATGTTCATCTTTGAAGCAATAGCGGTATTGAAGTCGCCCTTGTCGCTCCGGTTAGTCGCCGCATTCGGGCGGACTGCGGCATCTGTATCAATGAGACCGACGCCAACGGCTGGCAGCTCGTCTGCATCGGCGATAGTGGCAAACCCGAGAAATCCTTCGTCCAGGCGAATTTGTGTCTGCGAGCGTAAATTGTTGTGCAGCCCTGCCAGTACGATGACGATCTTGTAGCCAGCATCAGCCGCCTTGCAAATCAAGCCGGTGTAGTTGCCTGTCTTGCCAGACTGGACATGCCCGACGACAAGACCACGCCGATCCCAGGCGCCCTCACGCCTCGGATCCTCAAGCTGACCAAGCACTTCGTCCGTCGCAAGATCCAGAGCGTCCAGCGCGATCCATGGAATACGGGTTTCCATATATTCTGAATAGCGACGCCAGTAGGTCCAACCCTTCTTGCGCTCCGCATCGAGCCAGGGAATGTGGTCCTCGCCGCTCGCGAGAGTTGCATTCTCGCCCACTGTGCGGCTCGAGCGCCGGATTAGTTCGTCCACGAGCGCTTCCCGATCGACGAGGGCGAAGTCCTCCTCCATGAGGATTGCTAGCCTGTTCAGCTCCTTTCCGATCATCTCCGGCGTTACGGCGCTCTGCGCGCGTTCGGCGGCGAGGCGGAGCATAGTCTGCGCCATCGAGAGTATTGAATCGAATGCCTTTTGGTTGAAGAGCGTCATACGGAAGCTTTCCGTTCAAGAGCGTTAACAATATCGAGGTACCGATCAAAAGGTGGGGTGCGGCGAAGCCTTTCGCGGGCCTCGTCCGGATTTCGGCCGCCATACTTCACAAAAGCTTCGAACAGCGAAGATAGCACATCGCGTATCTCGGCTTCCGGGGCGCCAACGAAGCCGGTCCGGGGTGTTTCCTTGTCCTCGGCGGTATCCAGCCAGATTCGTTGTACCGGAACCGTCTCCTCGATGAGGCGCAGGAGCGCGAGGATGTCCGCCTTCAGCGGCCCTGCGCGATCGAGGATTGAAGCGACAAGATCATGGTCACGGGCGATGCGATATGAAGTGCCTTGGGCTGATCGCCGGACCTGCCAAGTTTCGGGCAGCGCGTTTGCTCGCGCGCCTGAAGCCGGTGTGACATGCCCGCGGTGGGCGAATACTCGCCTCGCGATCTCCCGCGTATCCGACGCAAGCCAACGGAGCTGGGGACGCAAGAGCACAGGTGGGCTCGCCGTGGATTTCAGGACGTTGATCTTCCATTCCGCATCGGCGGTGTTAGGGATGTCAAGCCGGATGCGCGCCAAACGGTGCGCTTCGTCCCGGGGCCAAGGCTTGCCCCCGTCGCTGAGCCCGAGCCAGCCGCCAGCCAGCATAAGGCGTCGATTGCGATACACATAAAAACCTTCCTGCTGGGTCCATCCGCCTAGCCCGGCAGCCCTTTCCTGTTCGTCGGGCCTGAGCTTGTCACGGTGAGGCAGCACGTGACACTGAGCCGTCACACCGGTGGTGTGACGAATGTGATAGTCGGTACTCTCCCAAGCCTTGCTAGGATGTCCCACCAGGAACGGATCCCAAGGCTTAATAACTTTGTCGGGGCCAAGAAGAAGTCTGAATTCGGCTTGTGGGCCATCGATGAACCGATGGAAAGTCATTGCAAGATGCGCTTCCACACGGCCAGTCAGCTCGATCATGTCATTGGCAGTAAATCCGTCGGTCACGATGCGGTCGAGGGTCTCCCACAGGACGACAGTTCCATGCCCCATTCGCTCGAGAGGCTCGAGAAGGTGCTCTGACCCGGGCGTAGGGCCTTCGAACAGTGGCCAGTCGGCGCCGGGCTCTCGGCCGATAAGATCCAGATCCCATCGCAGGCAAATGATGGAAGCATCCTTGCGACGACTGGCCACGGTCAGCCGTCGCGCCTGCGAAAAGCTCGCCGTCTTCAGGCCCAGACCGAAACGGCCGAAATCTCTGGCTGCGCGATCCGCCCGAGGATCACGCGCGCCAAGGCGCATCCCTTCCTCAAGGGCAGCATCATCCATGCCATCCCCGTCATCGATGACTCTGATCGAACTAACCGGGCCCTTCCAATCGACATCGATGCGAACCTCGCGTGCATTCGCCGCGATAGAATTGTCGACGAGGTCAGCCAACGCAGTCGCCGGCGTATAACCCAGTCCCCGAAGTGACTCGAGCATGGCGCCGGCATGAGGTGGAACATTACGTACAACCATCCCCTCAGAGCCCCATCAATGTCTGCAAGCGGCGTTTGCGCCGTGGATGCGAAAGGTGCTCAAGACCCATCGCTTCGATCTGTCGGATGCGCTCGCGCGTCACCCTGTAAATCTGACCGATTTCTTCCAGCGTCATGTCGCGGTCGCGGCCAATGCCGTAACGCATGCGGATTACTTCTGCTTGCCGATCCGGATCCGGCAGCTCTGCGAGCGCTTCCGAGATGATACGCGCCGCTTCCACCTGGCCAAGGGCTTCCTCCTGTTCAGGGCCTGAAATGGCCCCCTCCCATTGCTCGAGGCCCTCCAGATCGGAGTAATGACGGGGAATGTCCAGAAATAGCTTGACGTCCTTCAAGTCCCATCCAAGTTCCTCAGCCAATTCGGACTCTGTTGGTGGTCGACCGTGGCTGCCTTCAAGCCGTTCAACCGCCTCGTCGAGTTTTGCGAGTTTCTGGTGCCGATGCATCGGGATCCGTACTATCGCTCCTTCGTCCGCGCGCCATCGCGTCAGCACCTGCTTCATCCAGAACGTGGCATAGATCACGAACCGGTACCCCCGCTCGGGATCGAAGCGAAGGGTCGATCGCTGCAACCCCATGAATGCCACCTGAAAGACATCTTCAGGGTCTTCCCCCGCTTCGACGTTACGTGCCGCAAAGCGACGCGCGTAGGGCAGATGTTCGATGATCAGCCGCTCGATGGCCGAGATCATGGCATCGAGTCGACGGGAAGCTTCAAGATAGTGTTCGTGCTCGGCAAGAACTCCCACCAGCGCATTGTGGAACACGAGGGAAAGGTCAAGCGCCTCCAGCGCTTCCAAGGCTTCCCGACGACGCCTGCCGTCCATCACGCGGCCGGCCAAATTCCAGTACCGCAGGGCCTGCCCTGCCTTGAAAAAAGCGGCCGTTTCAGCTTCATCGGGCCGCGATGGGACTATCGGTCTCATCGTTACAAAACCTGTCTGCACGGAGCCGTCGATAAGCTTGTCTAAATTGGCAAGTATTTCGTGGACAGCGGGTTCGCAGGCGAGAATGCCTAACTGGAGATCCCGCTTCGCCCGCAGCAGCGGCTCTAGCAGACGAGCCTCGATGGCCTTGTCCATATTGAAACGCGAGGTGCCTGGCAGGCGCGTTGCCCGCGAGCATGCTGATTCCAGCGCCTCGGCAAGGTCGTCGGCAGAAATGTCCGATCTGATATCCCATAGGGCATCTTCGCAGTTGATTGCCTCGTCGAACGACTCAAGCCCCGCTGCGTCGAGGATTCTCAGCAGGTTAGATCGGAGCTCATCGGAGTCACCGTTGCCCTCGCAAAATGAAATCAACGCGTCAACGTCGTCGGAACAGAAGTATCCCTTTTCGAGGATCTCGGTCGCCCAATTCAGGCAACATTCGGGAGCGATCGAGAGTCGTGTGCTTGACGGTAATGCAGCAGGCTTGATCGACCGCCGGCCCCGCCTTCGGACCTTGAGGAAGTCATCATCTCCGGCCAGATCAGGAGTGACAGCCGCTTCGGAACCTATGCCCTCTCCAGCAATCTGCGTCGGCGAAAGATCAAGCTCCCAGTCGACATCGGCATCATTCGCACCTTGCGAAGCGCTGGTCCCCAACGCCACGAACGTACCCGAAACTGGCCCGCCGGCAGATCGATAGAAGAAGCGCTCTGCGTCCTCCTCCGGTTCGAAGGTCTGGGGCTCGCCAAACGCAGCCCGATCTTCCTCCCGTTCAATTGCCGCAGACTGAAACGTCCCCGCTCGCACCGCCTTTGTCTGTGCGCCGGCGAAGTGTCCAAGCCGCCCAACGGCCAGCGCGGCATCTGAATCCTCGATGGGCGGATTGTCGGCGAGCGAGAAGAGCAGCTGCGCCACAAGACGATGGCCCTCGCTTGAGGCAACGTCGGCAGGAGTATGACGATCATGGTTCTTTGCGCGAGGATCAGCACCTGACCTGACGAACAGATCACACAAGGCTAGGTTGCCCATCCGCGCGGCAAGATGCAGTGGAGAATCGCCTTTGGGATCCACCCCGTGCAGGCGCGGCGACCTAGCGAATTCGGCGAGCTGCTCCACACGGGCGTTTGCAATCATCCGGAGCTCAGCTGGGTCAAGCGGATGAAGTTCTCGTTCATTCGTGACTTTGCTGAAAGTGCCCAGTATCTTTGAGATTTTATCTATGATTTTCATAGATAACCTCTCGATTTAGGAGCACAATTTGCTGGTCTTGCGGTCGGCGTGCCTTCGGATCGGTGTCGAGCCCGAGGCGCCTGAGAGCATAGTAAAGCAGCGCCCGACGCACCTTGATCCTGACCCTGCCGCCGCGCATTCCGTAGTCGATCGCGATTACCTTCGCTTGTGTTTCCGAAAGCGCGGGATGCGGGCTGATCTCAAGCGTGACCTCTTCGTTCCAGTCCCGATCTGCGTCGGGCGGCACGCTGCTATCTCTGATGCCGCGGATTTCGAGTATGCGGGAGAGGAGAAAGTCCCTGAAGCACTTTTCCGAAAGGCAGAAAGCTCGTGTGTGCCAGCGGAATCCGTCGAACGCGATTGCGTGGGGCGCGATCCAGCGCCGACTAGGTTCGGGCCGAGAGAGCGATTGGTACTTGACCTCGATCGCCTCGCGCCGCCGGATTGCAGCCAATACCGAGCGAAGGGTTTCGGCATCGACGCCTCGTAGGGGCGTGGGCGCTGTAACACAGGGCGGTAACTGCCCTATCCAGGCGTCGGTGTGGTGAAGGATGCCGTCAGCTACTGAACAAAGTTGCGAAAGGTAGCGACTGGCATCTGGCTTAAGAAACCGCGGCTCGAACCGGATACCGCGAATATAAGTCCGGGCGCTCTTGTCGTAGACCATGTTGTCGGGCGCCATTCCGATGTAGCGGTTCAGGTCTGTGGACGCTTGGTTCACCGATACCCCGAACGCATCCATCAGATCTCCCCGATTCACTTGCCCCTCCCAAAACAATCGGAACTCGGTGAATTCGAGTCGTCGCTCGACGCCCCATCGCAGGGCCGTCTTCTCAATCGCCACCATGCACTCCCAGTGACATGACCCGCACCAAAACCAGGCGTACCCAGTTTCTGGTTTATCCGGTCAAGCTATCGGAAGAGTTCCGCGTACTCAATCAAAAATGGTCCAATGCGGGAGGAGGATGATCAATCTCGAAGCTCACGTTGAACGTCGATGATCTTTTCAAACACATGAGGACTACTGTGGAGACGATTTTCGTCGGTAAGGACCGGCAGCACAATCGTCACTTCGTCCAGATGCGCTCGCACCATCTCGTCGATCCCGTCACCCGCACACCGGCGTCGGGCTCGGGGAAAGGTAAAGTCGAGAACCAAATCGGCCTCTTCACGCTCGATGGTCCAGCGTGATCGCTTATTCAGGAACAAACATCGTTGTCCGTCGGATCAGTGTGGGTCGCGATCCAGATGACGTGCCGCGCGCCGCCACGCGCTCCGTTGGCGCGCACCCGGACTTCATCCACGCCAAAACCGGCCTTGCGAAGTCGCTGGGCGAAACTCCTGTCTGGTCCCGATGACCATACGGCCAGGACGCCGCCGGGACGCAGCGCCGCGCGGGCGGCCTTCAATCCTTCCATGTCGTATAGTCCATCATTGGCTTTGCGGCTCAGACCCTCGGGGCCGTTATCGACATCGAGCAAGATTGCATCGTAAGTCGACCGGCCAGACCTTATCAGGGGGCCGACATCCGATTCCAGAATGCTGACGCGTGGATCCGTCAGGCTGCTCTGGAAGAGCTCCGCCATCGGACCGCGGGCCCATGCCACGACAGCGGGCGCCAGTTCTGCGACGATGATCTCGGCCTCGGCGACGACTGCAGCAAGCGCGGCGCGGAGCGTGAAGCCCATGCCCAGCCCGCCGATCAGTATCCGTGGCCGCTCGCGGGTTCGAATTCTCGCGCAAGAGAGGGTGGCGAGCGCCTCCTCGGACCCGCTGAGGCGACTGTTCATCAGTTCGGTTTGGCCCAGCCTGATCGAGAATTCGGCGCCACGCTGCATGAGGCGGAGTTCACCGCCGCCTCCGGGTATTTGCGCCTTGTCGAGCAGGGACCAGGGAATCACTGATAACTCTTCTGCCAGTTGCGAAACATTTTGCGCCAAGACATGCACTGTCTCAAAAGTGCGCGCTTGTCACCAAGGAACGGGTCCAGGGCGCCAGTGAGCGAGCCTTTAGGGGCGTTGCATCACCATTCGCCACAGCTCCGCCCAGATGAGGGCGTCGGCTTCGGCGCGGTGGCGGCGATTTTGCTCCGCCTCTTCCATGGCCTGATGCAGACGCGCCTGATCGAAACTTTGATCCGCGGCCGCCCGCTCGAGCAAGATTCCGGGGTCGGTGCGGCGAAAAATGAAAGAGGGCTCGACGCCGGCCGCATCGAACACCTGACGGAGCCACCTCTCGTCGTAGGAGCAGGCATCCGAGAAGAGCTCGCGGCCGGCGAGCTCTGCATTCATGATCCGGGCGATTTCTTCGACCCGCCGACCGTGCTCGCGCAAATGCGCGAGGGAAATGCCATGCAGCCTTTCCGATTTCGGGCTCCACGCGTCTCTGATTTTCCAGTCGGGCGCCGGACGAACGAGATGAGCGGCGGAAACGATTTCTCCGCTGTCCATGGCGATGAAGGCCCAGCCGATCTCAATGATATAGCCGTCGAGGCTCGACGCTTCGCAATCGAAGAAGACCGGCCAGGACAAGGATGGATCGCTGTTCATTTTCACCGCATCCGATGGAGCACAATCAACAAGCATTATCTGTTTTGGCGGCATATGCGCGGCTCATGTTTCAGGACTCTCAAAGCCGCTCAGGCCGTTACGATGAAACCCTTCGCTATCCGTGTCGAGCGCTTTTGCTTGCGCACGGGTCAGGCTTCTTTCTGGCGTCGGGCGCCCGACAGGAGGAACCGAGACGGCAATCAACGTCGCTATCCGGGCAACACCTTGCCCAGCGTCATGAGGACCAGAAAAGCCCGCTTCGCGCCGGTTTCCTGACGATAGGTTTCAATCTGTGCGCGGTAGGACGCCAGTCGGGCGGCGTCGACTTCGACGTCGCTTTTCCAATCGATGATCGTCTCGATTTGGCCCTCGGAATTATAAGCGACAGCGTCGGCGACGCCGGAAACGATAATCTCGCGATGATCGACTTTGTGGCTCGCCAGGACCACGAGTTCGGGGACAAGCCGCGGACGCATTTCGGCAATTTCAGGAAGGTTCAACGTTCTGACGACGGTCGCTGCAATCTCCTCGGGCGAAATTCCGTCCTTCGCCGATTCAGATGGCGCGATCGCAAGCTGCATCAGCAATTCCTTAGCGCGTGCGACGAGAGCCGGCGCGTCGTCCGCCGCCTCGCCGTTCAGCACTTCCTCGATCAGTTTGTGAAGGAGCGTTCCTCGGGTTGCGCTACCGGCGATGGGTTGCCGCGCATCCTGGAATTCCTCAAGAGATTCGACGGTTGCAAAAACCGGTTCGCGCCGGAGTTCCGCAGCCTCACTCGTTTCACTGCGGCTGGGCTGACGCCATTCGATCTTGCGATGGCCCTCGACGATGCGCTTCGCTTCCTCGGCGAATATTTCGCGCGATTGAGGGTTTTCCTGAGGAAGGGAAGGCGACGGCATCGGGTCGCCGACCTCCTCGGGATCTATCGCTGGCTGCGATGGCAAGTCGAATTCGACCAGTCTGGCCCAGGCGCCGTTCGCCAAATCCGGCGAATGCCGGGGCAGCACAAGGAGATCGCGCGCCCGCGTTGCGGCCACATACCAGAGCCGGACCCGTTCGCGTTCGAGTTCTTCCGCGTTGCGATCCTGTATGTCGGCATAGTCCTCAGGCGCGATTCCGAGAACGGGGATAGAGAACAGATCGGCCCTGCGGTCGTGCATGAGCCCAGAATCCGATTTCGGGCGGCCTGTCATGTTGATCGGGATCACGATGGGCCATTCGAGCCCCTTGGACGCATGGATTGTGATGAGGGCGACGGACTGCTCTTCGGCGTCGGGACGGCCCTCGACCTGACGAACCGCGTCCTCCCAATTCGCGCGCATGTCGCGCGCAAAGGCGCGCAGACCGCGAACGTCATAGGCGCGCGACATGTCGAGGAAAACATCGATATTGGCCTGCGCGCGATCGGCGCCCGCCTTGAAACGCCGCTGAAGCTGCGCCCGGACGTTCAGGATGCCGACGGCGTCGCTCAGCAAGGCGTAAGGCGTCGTCGAGCGAGCTTGCTTGGCGAGAGATTGCAACGACCGGATAAGTCCGCTCGCGAGTTCGTGGTTGATCTCGTCGGGATCGGTCCAGAGATTGAGCTGGGGCAGACGATCCGGTTGATCTGGATCCAAAGGCAGGCCTTCGGCAATCTCGAGCAATTCGGCTTCCGTCAGCCCGACCAGAGGGCCTCTCAGCAGCGCGCCGAGCGCCAGCGTGTCGCGGCCATCGGCGAGCGTTCGTGTCAAAGCGATGAGATCCTTGATTTCCTGACGCCGGAAGAAGCCCTTTCCCGCCTGGGTCGAAACGGCGATGCCGCAGGTCTCGAGGGCTTCCTCGAATCGCCAGAGCTCCGTGCCGACAGGCGCAAGCAAGGCGATGTCGCCCAGCCGGGCCGGCCGCAGAGCGCCATCACGATCGCGGACAAGACGATTGCCGACGAGCCGGCGGCAGAGTTCGGCGATCCGATCCGCCTCGGCGTCGCGCTTTTCGCTGGCTTTCGCATCGTCTGCGGTCGCGATATCGAGCGCCGCCACCGCAAGAGTTTTCGGCTCGGCGCTGCGCGTCGCCGCCAGTTCCGTGAAACCGGGTTGGCCGAGGGCCGTCGACAGCGGAGTTTCAAAAGTGGTGTTGACGAATGTCAGGATCGGCTCGACCGACCTGAAGTTCGCGGTGATCTTCAACAGCGCATCGGCGCCGATGGCGTCGCGCGCGCTGATATAGGCGTTCACATCGGCGCCGCGGAAACGGTAGATCGCCTGTTTGGGATCGCCAACGAGAAACAGCGCCCCTGGCCGCAACGACCGTTTGAGAGGAGCAGCGTCGGCCTCTTCGACGGATTCGCCGCACAGGCGCCAAAGGAGGTCGATCTGCAGAGGGTCCGTGTCCTGAAACTCATCGACCAGAACATGGCGAAACCGTCCGGCCAGCGCCTGTCTGACGGTTTCATGCTCGCGCACGAGATCTCGCGCCGTATAGAGCAGGTCGTCGAAATCGAGCAGCGCCGCATCGCGCTTCCAGGCTTGCCAATTCGCGATGAGGCCGTCCATCGATCGGGCGATGCGCGCAAGGACCTCGGCGGCGGTCTGCGTGCGGAGCGCGGCGAAGGCGTCGTGACAGGCGTCGTAACGCGATTTGGCGCCCTGATGGGCTTCTGTTCCGGCAGCCTTCGGCCTTCCCGCCGCAGCGGCGGCCGTTTGCCATCGGCCCAGCGTCTTAAGTTGCCGAGCCCCGCCGGCCTGCGTGAAGCAGGCGGAGGGATTGGTGAGGTTCAGTATCCCGACCAGACCGCGGCATGGCGCAGTTGCGTCGCGGGCCAAACCGGCGATGGTTTGACCGAGATCGCCGAAACGCTGCGCCCTTGACGCCGTCTCCTCTTCCTGAAACTCCATGCGGACAAGTTCAGCGGAAAAATTCGCCGTCGCTTTCGTGAATGTCTCCACAAGTGTTGCGGACCAGTCGATGGAGCCCGGACACGCGTCGCGATTGCGCCGGCGAAAATTGGCGACTTCCCGAATGAGCGCAAGCCCTCCATCTTCGTCAGCGAGAACGAGCTCGGCGACGATGTCGTCGCCAGCCTCGCCGGAGAGCCGCTCGCGGATCCAGGCCTCGTAGATTTCCGCGAAGGCGAGGTCCCCCTCGACCGGATCGATGATCTCCGCGCCGGGATCGATCCCGGCTTCGATCGGGTAGGGTTTGATCACCGACTGCGCAAAACCATGGATTGTCGTGCAGACCAGTTGGTCGATCAGATTGTTCGCCCGGTGCAGGTTTTTCCTCTGCGCGGGGGAGATGCCTTGCGGAAAGGCGATCTCGAGATCCTCAGGGATTTTTCCGTCCGCCAAGGCGGTGACGAAACGCGAGATGCGGCTCATCAATTCGCTGGCCGCGAACTCGGTGAAAGTGATGGCCGCGATATGCTTCGGCTCGACGCCGCGAGCGAGCAGCATGGCGACGCGGCCGGCCATGACCGATGTCTTGCCCGATCCTGCCCCCGCCTCGACGAGAAGAGAGCGATCGAGTTCGGTGAGGGCGGCGAAGCGCGCCGGATGATCGGGGAGCCGCTTTTTCCTGCCGTCCATCACAGGGCCTCCCAAATCTTTGTAGCTTGCCCGAGTTTTTCCGCCGCCAGCGCGCTTTTGCGCGGTAGATAAGCAGCGCCGGCCGGCAGGGCGAACACGAAGTCGTTGTAAGCGTCCGCGGCGGCGATGCCCGGCAAGGCCAGGCCCGCCTCGATGTTCGCTCGCGCAAGGCCGATCGCAGCAGCGAGTTGCGACAGCGCCCCATCGACGTCGGAAAGGGGGCACAGGGGCTGCTTGTCTTCGGCTGCGCGCGGGTAGAGCAGCGCGGCGTCGACTTTAATGTCGGGTCCGATGAGCGTTTTGACGGCGAAGGCGTAGAGACAGCGCTGTAGCTCATCGCCGCCCCTTATCGCGACATCCGCCATGTCGTCGTGCAGCTTCCCTGTCTTGTAATCGATGACCCGGGCCGCGGAGCAATCGGCGGCGAGATCCAGCCGGTCGATATTGCCCTGGATGAAGACCCCCGTTCCGGGGATCTCGACGCCGCGGGTCGGATCCCAGGGCATATCGGCCTGCGGCGGGCCATCCGGCCGTCCAAACGGTATTTCCGTCCAACTCTTCTGCCCATGCAGCGGCGGGAGGCGATAACCGAGCGCTTTGACGGAGAGGTCTTTTGCGCGGTCGAGCGCGGCGCCCCAGATCACCGGGGGCGGCGTCGGTTGTTCGCGCTCCCACGCCAGTTTGACCGATGCAATGGCTTCATCGACGGCCTGCTTCATCTTCGCCTGGGACGCGCGTCCGAAGCCGCCGGACGCCTCGAGCGATTGCACCGCTTCCTGCAGGATGCTGTGGATGAGAATGCCGAAGGCCAAAGCGTCCAGGTTCAGCGGCTCTTCAGCCACGTCCGGCTGTTTCCAGCCAAGGGCGTAGCGCCAGACGAAGCGGATCGGGTCCCTCAACAGGAGTTTCAGCGAGGTGGCCGACAGAGGCCCCTTAAACACGTTCTGGAGGCGCGGGCGTCCAGGGCCGACGAGGCCGTCATGGGCGGTGATCTCCGGTCGCGACCAGTCGTCCCAGCAGGCGGCGCCCGATATCGCGATCGGGGTTTGCCTGAATTCGCCTGGCCGCGCCAGCAGCCGGTCCGATTCGCTAGCGGCGTGCTCGGGCGTCCGGCCGCGGCTGAGATAGATCTCGGCGAATCCATTTATCAGAGGCGACTTGCCAAGCAGCCGGCCGCCAACGTCGCGACGGCTGAAGGACATCGCGGCCGAATGCGCGCTGCTCAGGATTGTCAGGAAATCCCGCCGATCGCCATCAGCGACGGGCAGGGGGTCGAGCTCTTCGATGGGAATGATGTGATCCGGAATCAGCCTGTCTTCGGAAATCCGACGCGGCCAGCGACCGGAGTTAAGCGCCAGCAGACGCACAAAGGGCCGCGTCGCGGAAGCAAGCGAGATCGCCGACGTCCAGATGACGTTCGCCGCCGGCTCGAGGCCATCGGGAATGCGGAGCTGCGCGAGGGTCACCGTCAACGCGGCGGCCGGCCCGTCGGCGAGCGCCTTTTTCCAGAGCGCGAGCGCTTTCCCGGAAAGGAGCCTTTCGCCTGTGTCCGCCGCTTCTTCCGGTCCCCGCTCGATGAGCTGGAGGACGTCCATGACGAGGTTCGACCGGTCGATTCCCTCCGGCCAATCTTCAGGCGCGACCTGGTCGAATGCCTGCCGCCAGCGCTGGACGGTCGTGAGCGGGGCGTCCTTCGGCAAAACGCGCGCCCAGTCGCTGGGGAGCCCTGTGAGTGCCGGCGTCGCTTCAGGCAGGAGCTTGAACAACCGGCCAATCCGTTCCTGCGAAACGCCTTTCAGCAGCGTTTCGGCCAGAGCCGCCACAGTCTGCCCGTCCCGCGTCGTCACCGCACGTAGGCCGTGGACGAAATGAATCGGAATATTGGCGTCTGCCGAGAGCGCCATGATGTGATCGTCGAAGTCGGCCGGGCTCGCGACGGCGATGGCAATGTCCTCGGGACGAGCCTTTCCGCTGGCGATGAGTTCGCGCATCCACCGAACCGCCTCGAGCGCCTCATGCTGCGGCGTCGCGCATGAAAACAGCGCGACGGTCGGGGCAGGGGGCGCCTCCCGGCGGATCTCGACCGCCGTTTCCGTCAACCAGGACGGAACGGACCTGGCCTCCGCGACCCAAACGACGGGAACTGCGTTCGTCAACGCCGAAAGTAGGGGTCGCCAGCAAGGCGACATTTCGCTATGGCCACGGATCTCCACGGGTCCGATGACCGCTGGCGCATGACCGATGCGGGCGCAGGCGAGTTCGACGAGTCCAGCCGGGCGCTTCATCGAGGCGGGCAATCGCCGCAGCGTTTCAACTTCGAGCATGCGCAGCGCCCGAAGACGGGGTTCGGACGAGGTCGACAGATCGATCCCGGCGCGCCAGATCTTGTCCAGCGTATCGACCACGGCGCGAACCATGCCCGGAAGCGTCTTGATCGCGTCGAGATCGCCGAGGCTCCCGGCGGACAACGCCTTCCGAACGGCGTCCTGGAGCGCGTCAGGGTCAATCGGCTGCAGGAACCCGCCGGCGAGCCGGCTTGCCAGCTGCGACATGGTGAGGATTTGAACACCATGCTCGCCGCGCCGCGCGGCGGCGACGCGCGCCATATGGCCAGACAGTCGCGTGTGAACGACGATCGTTCGGCGCATGATCACTCCCCAATCAGAGAAATCGAGATGAAAAGGGCGGGCGTCATGCTGGGGTCATCGGTGCATTCGCCCGGCTTGAGGCGAAACGGGCGACCGCCCAGAATATCGCGGATTTCCGGGGAGCAATCCCGCTGCGAGAATTCGAGCGTCGCGCCGAGCGCGTCGCCGACGGCGAGGCCCAGCATCGCGCCGATAGCGCCGTCGGTGTCGATCTCGCCGCCGCAGGAAACCTCGGTGCGGCCGCCCTGCCGGGCATCGCCGCCAAAATGCGCATTGGTCATGCTTGATCCGGAAGCAAATCGTTTCGTGAAAATGAACAACAAGTATTATCAGGATCGGCTACGTCAGATTCGGACGGTACCTTTATGCTTAACTCATTCGCGTCCGATTGCGACACGGGAAGCGTGCTGGCGCCGATATCCTCACTCACCCGGACGCCGAGAGCATTTTTGCAAGTGGGGTGGAGCGGAATGTTGTAATCAGAGCTCATTCAGCGCCACGTTGTCGAGCATAGCATCGGCCAGCATCCGCTTGAACTTGATGTTTGCGGCCTCCAGAGCCAATAGCCTGGCCTCGGACACGTCCATCCCGCCAAACTTGGCTTTCCACATGTAAATGCTGGCGTCGCTGCCTCCTATTTATGGCGCAAATCCGCGACCGAGACCCAGCCTCTTGCTCCTTCAATATCCTGATGATCCGTTCTTCCAAAAAGCGACTGGGCTTCATGCTCTGGTCCTCAGATTGGGCCAGAGCAAACTTCAAGCTGGATTAAGCCCAGGGAGCGACGTCAATCCTAATCAATGCGCCTCACCGTTTCGATAGGTGGTGGGCCAAGACCCCTCGAGCTAGTGTACCGAGTTCATCGCGCAATTTCTCCGGCGCCACGACGGTAACCGCAGTTCCCCAAGAAAACAGATGCCAGCACATTTCCAGCGCGCCGCCGGCGCGGAAGCGCACGATCAGCGCGCCATCCGCGTCGCGCTCGGTGCTTTGCGACGGATGAAACAGCCAGCTGGCGGCCTCATCCGTCGCCTCGGGCTCAAACCGCAGCACGACGTCGATCGGCTCCTCCTGGAAAACACCGAAGGACTGCGCCGCATAGGCCGAGAGATCGAAGTCCTCGCGGCGCGCGAACCCGCGATCGAGCAGGTCGATGGAGACGATGCGATCCAGCCGCCACAAGCGCATGTCCGGGCGCTGGTCCGCATGGGCGACGAGCCACCCACGCCCGCCATAGAGAATGCCATAGGGGCACAGGATGCGCGTCGCCGGCTCCTCGGCGTTTGGGCCCTCGTAGCGAATGACCACGAGTTGCATGCCGAGAATCGCGCGGCGCAATGTTGGCAGCACGCCCGCGGCGATGATCGGCCGCGGCCCCGGCCGCATCGCAATGCCCTCGGCCTCCATCAGCGCGGCGACATCGGGCTCGGCGCGACGGAGCGCATCCGGCGCCATCACCGCCCGCAAAGTGGTCGACGCCTCCCGCAGCAGCGCCGCGCGGTCGTCTTCGCCGCGCATGGCGCATTCGCGCGCCGCGGTTTCGATCGCAGCCACGGCCTCCGGCCGGGGCTCGACGACGCCGACGAGGGCGCTTCCCGGCAGCCGCCAGCGGCGCACCCGCTCTTCATCCTCCCACCATGTCATCTGATGGAACATGGCCGCCAGGGAATCGCGCAGCCGCTCGGCCGTCCGGCGCCCGACTTCGAGCTCGGCCGCCATTTCGTCGAGCGTCAGCCCGGTGCGGCTCGCAGCGAGGCTGAGGGCAAGACGAAACAGTCGTTGCGAGGGTTGGTAGCGCATCGAATGATGGTGACAGCCCGCGTGATTCTTCGCAATCACTCTGGGGCGGCGGAGACGAATTTTATCAGGTGCGGCGGCAGGAAGTTCTGTTTTCGTACAGGTATAGTGGGACGCCCCTGAATGAAGAACCCGGGCGCGTCCTGGTTCAGAAATCGAACGGTTCAAATCTGCGGCCGTCGACGTGGAACTCAAGCAGATCATCCTCCCGATATGTTCCGATGATGAGCGTCAGCGGTTCCTGAAAATAAGGGCTCGCCGCGCCATTCTCGCACGGGTCTAAGACCGGGATTGGCAAAACGCCGGTCACGATGGCCGGCTCGCCATAGTCGGGGAGTTTCCTGTTTTTCAGGCCAGGTTTCCACTTGACGAACGGGCCCTTGGCGAAGGCGTGAAACTGGTCGAGGCGGGAGGCGAGCTCTTCGAGCTTGCGCTTGCAGAGTTCGGCTGGAGCATCGCTCGGGCCGTCGGTCGAGCGAACGACGGGGAAACTTCTGTCCTTGTGGTCATTGCGCATGAACGCCTCCACATGATTTGCTTCGATGCAAAGACAATCCCACCCCGATGCGACGGATCAGGACGTATGCCTTGAAACGCAGCGTCGGCTGAAATCACAAGCTTCAGCGCCGAAGCCGTAGACGCGGACGAACGGGGGTTCGCCAGCCCTCATTCAATCGAACAGTAAGCTGAACAGGACTGCATGCGGGCGGCGTCTCAACGCGGCGCGCGGTCGTCATCGCTCTACAATGGGAAAATCATGCTCGGGGTCTAGCTACGTCCGATCCTGACGCACAGCCCTGCCAATATTGCCTGATCAGAGGCGCCGATCAGCTATCGGGTCGCCGCTCCTGCGGGCTCTCATTGTCCTGAAGTCTTTTACGCACTGAATTGAAAATCGCGATGCGGCGTCATCGAACGACTGCGCCTTGCATAAGAAATATTGCGCGCAAACATTTGCTCGATCCGGGGGGCGGACTTATGATTGATATTCCATTGCATCGCATGGGCATTGTCCCTGGCGACAAAATCCTTGTGGACGTGCTGAACGAGGCGAGCCGGCTGCTTCAGATGAAGGGCTGGAGCAGGATCGCCATGGCGCGAAGCGCTAGCAGGCTGCTGAAAAACCCTTTCGCTTAAGCCGCGTTCATGATTCCCTCGTGTTGCGAAGGGAGCGAACGAATGCGCGGGTCGGACGAACAGGCGGGGCGGCTTTTCAGCTATGTCGATCTGGAGACGAGGGTGCGGCGGGATCATCCGCTGCGCGCGATCCGGGCGATTGTGAACGATGCGCTGTCGGCCTTGGCGCCGGATTTCGCGGCGCTTTATTCGAAGACCGGCCGGCCGTCGATCGCGCCGGAGCGGCTGTTGCGCGCCATGCTGCTGCAAGCCTTCTATTCGGTGCGCTCCGAACGGCAGTTGATGGAGCGGCTCGACACCGATCTTCTGTTTCGCTGGTTCGTCGGCCTTTCGGTCGACGATGCGGTGTGGGACGCTACCGTGTTCTCGAAGAACCGCGACCGCCTGCTTGAAGGCGCCATCGCGGCAAAATTTCTGGCGGCGGTTCTGGCTCGGCCCCGCGTGAAGAAGCTTCTGTCAAACGAGCATTTCTCCGTTGACGGCACATTGATCGAGGCCTGGGCGTCGATGAAGAGCTTCAAGCCCAGGGACGGCTCGGGCGATGAGCCGCCGCCCGGCTCCGGACGTAACACCGAGGTTGATTTCAAGGGCGAGAAGCGCTCGAACGAGTCGCACGCCTCGACCACCGATCCCGAGGCCAAGCTCTACCGCAAGGGCGCGGGCATGGAAGCCAGGCTCGCTTTTCTTGGCCACGCCTTGATGGAGAATCGCTCCGGCCTCATCGTCAACGCCTGCCTGACCCCAGCCGACGGCCAAGCCGAACGAACCGCCGCGCTCGTTATGATCGAGCCGCTCGCCAATCGCCCGTCCGGCGTGACGCTTGGCGCCGACAAGGGCTATGACGCCCGCGTTTTCGTCAATGAGCTGCGCTCGATGAACGTGCGGCCGCATGTGGCGCAAAACAACAATGGACGCCGCTCGGCCATCGACCGGCGCACGACGCGCCATCCCGGCTATGCGGTCAGCCAGCGCATCAGAAAACGTATTGAAGAAGCGTTCGGCTGGATGAAGACGGTCGCTGGTCAGCGCAAGACCAGGTTCCGGGGCGTCGAGCGGGTCGGCTGGTCCTTCGCCTTCGCAGCCGCCGCCTATAATCTCATCCGATTGCCGAAGTTGATGGGGGAAACCGCGTGATGGGGCGCCAAGCCCAGCCGGGCCCCGCCGCGCGGCGCGGGGCGCCCGCGAAAATCACGCCCCAACCCCGAAAATCGCAAAGGCAAGGCGTTTTTCAGCAGCCTGCTAGATCTAGCCGATTCAAGATGCGCAACCGCTCCGGTTTTTGTGGCGACTCTAGCGTGGCGAAGAGCGACTTTGCTTTCACCTTTGCCGCGTCGAGATTGTCGGCGACTATCGAAGTCTGATCCAATGTCGCGTGCGCCACGTCGCGCAGCCGAAGGCGAAAGAACTCAAGGGTGAAATTCATCACGAGACTGCTCTCTGCTTTGCGCTAAACATACCGCGGCAACGGGAGGCTGGAGGCGTCTATTTGGCGTCGTGGGACATAAGCGCATCAGTTAGGGCCTTTGCGCTTGCAGGGCATTGTCCAATCCGCGAAGTAAAGGGGAGTTTTAGCCAATTTGACTCGGCGACGAGGGCCCTCAAGCAATGATATTAGGCATTCGGGTTGAGAGCGGATCGCCCGGCTGACAAGTAAACCCACACACGAGATGACAAAGCCTGTCGCGATCCGGCGCCAGCTCAGCCCGCAGAAGCGCGACAGCTTTGCGCTTGCCGACGGGCCTAACATTTTTTTGAAAGGAGCTCGCGCAGCGCCGCCCCGTCAAGCATCTGCTCGGCCAGAATCTCCTTCAGCTTCGCGTTCTCGTCCTCAAGTTCCTTTAACGATTTTCTGTTCTTGCGTCATCGGAGGCGTCCTCACTGAACGCCGAGGCTTGGCTCTTCGCAACCCGCCCAACTCCGCGCCCTGCCCCGGCTCACGCTTTGGCCCTATGACGCCAATGTCCGATCAAATCCAAACGATTCACATGAGCATCTTCACCTCCACTGTATTTATTTCGTCGCAACAGGACTGTGGTCAGAGCCCTCGACCACATATATCTCTCGACTGGAGGCCGTTGCGGCGAGACCGTTCCGGCTGCAACCTGAAATGAAGATGGATGGATCCTGGCGCGCATGCGTAATTGACTTCGACTAGTCCGCCGACAGACCACATCCAAGGATAGGGCCATCGGTCCATGGAGGAGAAGCAAAATGGCCGGATTAACGATCGATCGGGTTCTTGTCGCGGAAGCCCTCGTAGGCGAGGGCAACGAATTGGCGCATATCGACCTTATTATGGGGCCAAGGGGAAGCGCCGCGGAAATTGCTTTCTGCAACACGCTTACCAATCAAAAGCGGGGCGATAATGCGCTTCTCGCGCTTGTGGCGCCCAATTTGATGGCCAAGCCAATGACCTTAATGTTCAACAAGGTCGAGATCAAGAATGCGACTCAAGCAACCCAGATGTTTGGCCCTGCGCAACGCGGAGTTGCGAAAGCAGTGGTGGATTCCGTCAAGGCTGGAATCATTCCCGAGGCCGAAGCCGAGAATGTGTTCATTTGCGTCGGAGTCTTCATCCATTGGGAGGCCAAAGACAATACGAAGATCCAGGATTGGAACTATGAAGCGACTAAAATCGCAATCGCTCGCGCCGTTAAGGGCGAGCCGAAAATAGCCGAAGTCATTGCGCAAGAAGATGTGATGCACCATCCTCTTGCAGCCCACGTTTGAAGAAGAATGCGTCGCCGCAGTCGTCGTGGCGCCGCCCTGAAGAACCTGGCCCAGAGCGCATGTCTCCATTCCGGAGAAAACAATGGACTGACCTGCCACTGAACTTTCATCCAGCGGCGATTAAAGTCCCGACCCTTTCTGTTACGCCGTTCGGCTCGGGTTGAGCAATCGGCGTAGGCGCGGAGCCTTCGTTTTGCGCTGCGCTGGAGCCGGTTGCGGTGAGGACCTCGGCGTAGGTCGCCATACTTCGCCTTCCAGTTATACAGCGTCGCCTCGAGATCCCGTGCTTGCGGGCCAGATCACCCGCCTTCGCTCCAGCCTCGTGTTCACGCAGAACTGCAATGATCTGCTCTTCGGTAAATCGCTTCCGCTTCATTCGTCCGTCCTTCAATCAAATGCCGGGCTCTAATCTCAACTGGAGGAAAAACTCAGTGGCAGGTCACAACTACAGGCTCATGGGCAATGTCCGGGCCGCGGCATTCGGTCATTGTCGCGGCATAGTTCGTATTTGCGTATGCTCCGTGATCTTCCGGCACAAGGAGCGCCAGTATCAGTTCAAGCGCGATTGACGCGCTGGCGATGCCGGAATGATCAGTGTGAAAGGCGCATATTCACTGAGCGCCTTCCCGGGCTGGCCGCGCCATTCGCGCGCCGAACTGCGCGCTTGTCTAACACCGTTCGGCTCTTCGGGCATAGCGCTGGCGGACGCCCCACAGAGCGATTGATGGGCCGCCTTGGCATGCCAGTGGGTTATGCCACTATCTTGCGACATGTGAAGCGGAGCGCCCGGTCTCAGATCGATCCAGCCGCTATTCGCGTGGCTGGCGTCGATGATTGGGCTTGGAGGAAGGGGACAACCTACGGAACCATCATTGTCGATCTTGAGCGCCGGCTACCGGATCGATCAGCGGTTTCAACTGCCAAATGGCTCAAAGCGCATCCCGAGATTGAGATTGTCAGCCGCGACCGCGCCGGGCTCTATGCTGAAGGCGCGCGCGAGGGGCGCCACAGGCGCGGCAAGTCGCTGATCGCTTTCATCTGCTGCAGAATTTTCGGGAAGCCGTCGAGCGGCAGCTCGGCCAGTTCGGCGCGCGGATCCGGGGAGCGCCCATTGGGGAAGCGCGTCGGGAAGGCGCCATCCTTGCTGTAAAGGATGAACCCGCACCACAACAATCTGCTCCCTCAGGTTTGGCGAGGCGTTGCAAGGGCTCGGATGCTTTAGAATATCGAAATGCAGCCCACCTTGTTCGCCGCGCAAACCGCCATGCTCTGTTCGATAAAATCAGGGAGCTCTACAATGCAGGAAAAACGGTCTCGGCCATCGCCAGGGAAGTCGGTTTCGGACGTAAGAGCGTCGATCGCTGGGTGCGCCTGCTCATCTTGCCGGCGCGCAACTCCATGATGCGGAAGACACAATCAACTCCAGCATACCACGAAGCCTTCCTCTTGCGCCGCTGGGCTGAGGGAATGACGAACGGGCGACGCTTGTTTGCCGAAATGCTGCAGCGCGGCTACGCGGGCTCTTACAGCCGTGTAGGGAGACTCCTTGCGCCGGGGAGGGCAGTCGCCATTCCGCCAAAGCTTAGGAAGTCTGGACCGCCGTTGTGTCTCCATGCCGCAAAAATTCCAGTTCCTGTTTTAGAGCGGGGCGCTTTTTGACGGAATCCAGATTCCCGAATCAGTGGTGATCTGATTCATGGTTCATGCTGGGGAGGAGGCCAGCATGAATGACGGCTCCGTATTCGGTTGATCTTCGTGAACGGGCGCTGGCGCGGAAGGCCTCGGGCGAGACAAACCGGGAAATCGCCGCTGCGCTACGGATCAGTCCCTCTTGCGTCTCGAAGAGGACGACGCGCCAGCGCAAGACCGGCTCGCTGGCCCCCGCTCGGATCGGCGGCTACAAACCTCGGGCGCTGTCGGGTGATTGCGCCGCGTGGTTGCGTTCGCGCATCGCCTCTGGGCCGTTCACGCTGCGAGGACTGGCGGCGGAATTGGCCGAGCGCGGGATCAAGACCCATCCAAAGGCGGTGTGGGTATTCGTCCACGCCGAGGGCCTGAGCTTCAAAAAAAACCTGCTGCCCGAGGAACAGATGCGCCCTGACGTGGCGCGAAAGCGCGCCCGTTGGAAGGCATATCAGAGCCGGATCGCGCCTTCGCGCCTTGTGTTCATCGACGAGACCTGGGTGAAGACCAACATGGCGCCTCTACGCGGTTGGGGACCACGGAGCCAGCGGCTGAAGGCCTATGCGCCGCACAGCCACTGGAAGACCCTGACCTTCATCGCCGCCTTGCGTCATGACCGCATCGACGCGCCCTTTGTGATTGACGGCCCCATCAACGGCGAGATGTTCCTGCTCTATGTTGAGAAGGTCCTGGCCCCCACGCTCTCTGCGGGCGACGTCGTCGTGTTGGATAATCTCGGTAGCCACAAAGGAAAAGCCGCCCGCGCCGCCGTCAGAGCCAGGGGAGCCCATCTCATCTTCCTACCGCCCTACAGCCCCGACCTGAACCCCATCGAACAGGTGTTCGCCAAGCTCAAACACCTGATACGCAAGGCCCAGCCCCGTGACGTCGAAGCCACTTGGAGAAAAGCCGGTCAACTCCTCGACCTCTTCGCTCCAAAAGAGTGCGCCAACTACCTCACGAACTCAGGATACGGTTCCGTCTAAAAGAGTCGCGCTCTCTAGGTCGTAGTGACGATTTACCTTAGCACTATGGCGATAGCGGCGAGGAGAACGAAGCCTCGGTAGTTGGCGATGAGCTTGTCGTATCTTGTCGCGACCCGTCGAAACTGCTTCAACTTGTTGAAGAAACGCTCGACGAGATTGCGCTCCTTGTAGAGCGCCTTGTCGTAGTGGAGCGGCGCGCGGCGATTGGATTTCGATGGGATGACGGGTTTGGCCCCGCATTCGAGGACAGCCTGGCGCAAGTGATTGGCGTCATAACCCTTGTCGGCGATGACGGCTTCGGCCTCGAAGCCTTCGATCAGGGCGTGCGCCTTGGTGATGTCGTTGCGCTGGCCTGGCCCGAACAGCAGGCGGACGGGATTGCCGAGCGCGTCGGTCGCGGCGTGGATCTTGGTGCTCAGGCCACCGCGAGATCGCCCCAAACCTTGGGCATCCGCCCCCCTTTGGCGATTCTTGCGCCGGCAGCGTGCTGGTGAGCCCGCACGATGGTTGAATCGATCATCAGCCATTCGAGGTCGGCTTCGGTGGTGAGCGCTTTCAGAAACCCATCCAACGCGCCTCGCTCGATCCAGCGGTAATAGCGTCGTTTCACCGCTTGATGGTCGCCGAAGCGCTCGGGCAGGTCGCGCCAGCGCCCGCCCGAGCGGGCCATCCATAACAGCGCATCGACGAAGCGCCGGTTATCACAGCGCGGCCCGCGCTGACCGGCCCTGCCGCCCGGCACGAGGTCGCAAAGCCGCTCCCATTGATCGTCGCGTAGCGCATCGACATCCCGAATCATCAGAGCTGATCTCCAAAAATCAGCCTTGAATCATGGAAAACGACCGCCGAGAATCCCTCCAGCGAGGAATTCGTCACTACGATCTAGGTCTGCCTCCGGCCTCGGCGCCATCGCCGACGCTGGACCCGACGACCGGTCGCAAAATTTCGTCCCTGACGGCGGCGGCGCTTTGCGTGAAGCCGCGCGGGCAGATGACGCCCCAGCAAATCGCCAGCATCAACGCGCTGAAGATCGAATCCGCCGAGTTCACCATCATGCGCCAGCTGGCAATGCGATTCCGTGGTTTGTTAATGGGCGGCTCGATTGAAAAGCTCGGCGTTTGGCTGCAGGATGCGCGCCTATCAGGTGTCTACGCCATGCAGCGCTTCGCGCGAACTGCGCGTCAGGATATCGATGCCCTCCGAAACGCGGTGCTGGAGCCCTGGAGCAATGGGCAGACGGAGGACCAGATCAATCGGTTGAAAGCGATCAAGCGGGCCATGTATGGCCGCGCCGGCGTCGAACTGCTACGCGCTCGGATGATTCCGCTTTATCAAGATGATTTGCACCAAGAGTGAAACAGAGCCGATTTAAGTACAATCCGACACCATCGTGAAAGCCGCCTAACGGTGATCTAAAGAGATCGACCGTGTGAAGCGACAAACAAAATCTACCGAGGCCCGATCAGTCTCGGCGGATCCGGGTGGACGAATCGAGGGTCTGTGTGGCTTGAAGAGGGTCTGTGTGGCTTGAAAAGCCGAAGTGAAGAATGGTCTCGTCCTCCTGAGCCTCACCCATAGCAAGCGGGATCATGGTGCAGTCGTTTCGCACGACGACCGAATGTGAGTTTGAGCTGGTGCGGAAACGACCAGATCGTGCAATTAGGCTCGGACCTCGGATACCGAAACAGCTAACGGAGATTGCTCATGCCTGATTGAAATGCAGCCATTGACTCCATCATCCCCACGTGAGCAGACCCTAATTAACGTCATCGCGACACGAGGGGCCGCCCGCATCCGGCTCCACGCGTCCGCTCTCGCCCAAAATTCCCTGCCGCAGCGCCGCGAGAACGAGTTCAATGTCGGAGGAAACGCCAAGCTTGCCCTTGATGAGGTAGCGCGTATTCGCCACCGTCTTCGGGCTGACGTGAAGAATTCCGGCGATGTCCTCGGTCGAGTTTTCCGCAAGCAACATGCGTAAAATCTCGAACTCGCGCGGCGTCAGCACATCGGTGGCGACCGGCGCATCTGCGACGCGGCTCAGCGCGAGCTCATGGTCTATGTCGGCGCTGAGCGCAATTCTGCCTTGCAGCACATCGAAGGCGGCGCGCACCAGCGCTTCGGGCGGACTGCTTTTGGTGACATAGCCCTTCGCCCCGGCGCGGATCGCCTGCACGGCGTAAGCGGCGTTCTGATGCATGGTGAAGACCAGAATGCGGGCATTGGGATCCCATTGCCGGATGCGCCTGATAGCTTCGACGCCGCCGAAGCCCGGCATGGTTAGATCCATGATGACGAGATCCGGCTTCGCTTGCTTGAACAGACGATAGGCCTCGGCGCCATCGCTCGCTTCGGCGACGATCTTGAGGCGCGGCTGTTGCTGCAACAGCGCGCGATAGCCTTCGCGCACTATCGCATGATCGTCGACGAGCATTATCGCAACGTCCGTCACGCCGCGTCCCTCGTCTCGTCCGGGGGCGTTTCCGCTGGCGGGACGGGAATTCGCGCGCGAAGGCGAAGCCCGCTCGGGCGCGAGGTCTCGATGCTCAATGCGCCGCCGAGCGCGGCGATGCGCTCGCGCATGCCAAGCAGCCCCATGCCGGATTTGACCGAGACGTCGGCCCCGGCCTTGCCGTCGTCATCGACTGTAAGCTCGATGCGCGCGCGCTGATCCGCTTCGGCGGGCTCCCGCATGTCAAGCCTCAGCGTCACCTGCGAAGCCTCTGCATGTTTCGCGGCATTGGTGATCGCTTCCTGCGCGATCCTGTAAAGGCTCGCCGCGAAATCGCGCGGCAGCGCGTCGAATTCGCCGCCAAGCTCGATTGAAAAACGCGTGCCGCCAGCGCAGCGGCCGTTCCATCCAGAAACCAAGCCTTCAAGGCTCGCGGCGAGGCCAAGCTCATCGACATCGGGCGGACGCAGGCGCAAAAGCGCGCCGCGCAGCACCTCCATCATATGCGCGGCCGTGCGGGCGATGCTCTGGCACGCGGGCGCCAGCGCCGGATACTCCCGCCGCGCGGTCTGGTCGGCGGAGGCCGCGACCGCACCGATGGCGGCGAGGCACTGCCCGAATTCATCGTGCAGCTCGCGCGCAAGATGGCGCCGCTCCTCGTCCTGGACCGCGATCAGCCGCTGCGTCAGCGCGTTGCGCTCGGCGAGCGTCGTCTCAAGGCTGCCGGCGAGATGATTGAAGACGTTGCCGACCGCCGAAAGCTCGGCGAGGTCGAAGGGCGGCAGACGCGCCGAGAGATCGCCGGCGGCGAGGCGCTGAAGCCCGGCGCGGATCGCCCGGGTCGGCCGCAAGGCGTCGGCGAGCGCAGCGTAGACAAGGACGCACAACGCAAGCAACGCGACGGCGAGGACCCCGACGAGGCGGCTCGTCTCATGCCAGCTCTGTCCGATGAGGCTCTGGCGATCAATGGACGCCACAGCCTCCCCCTGCGCCTCGCCGTGGTAGATGACGGGACGCGCCGACTCCCGGTCCGCGCCAAACAGGCGCTGGTAGAGGTCGGCGAAAAGCTGTGGGGCGCCGGCGTCGCCGGGCGCGACGCCGCTGCACAGGCGCTGAATCATCTCGCCATCCCGCGCGCGATAGGCGACGCAGACGCCGGGCGCCATCAGCGCCGGCGCAATTCTCTGCAAATCGGGGAACTGGCTGGGCGCGCCCTTGATCCAGTGGAGCTGGCCCTGTTGCAGCGCGAGGTCTTTGGCGAGGACCTCGGCGATCCAGTTCGCCCGCGCCTGCGCGGCGCGGTCCGTCTCGAACAGAACGTAAGCCGCGGCGGCGGCGAAACAGAACGCCGCCAGAGCGGCGACGCGCAGGGCGAGCCGAAGCTTGAGGTCGATCCTTGACGCTCGCATTGGCGAATTCTTTCGCGAGGTTGGCGGCCGCAGCCGCAAAGCCGCGCTTAGTCTAGAGGCGGAACCCGCCCCATGGAAGGCGCGCGCGGACGATCGGGCAAATTGCCCGGCCATAGCCGGGACGCGCGCGCTTTCCGGCCGCCCGCCGTCCGCGCAAGGTGACGGCGAAACAACGGGGATTTGCGACATGCGTCATTTACTTCTTCCGATACTGGCTGCCGGCCTGTGGCTGGCGCCGTCCTGCGGCAAGGCCGAGGATGCCGGCGCGAAGGTGCAGGGCGGCGCGATCGCGGTGATCGACTTCGACTATCTCGACACGTCGGGCGAGGTGCGCGATCAGCGCAAAGAGCATGAGGCGCGGCTCACCGCCTTCGCGGGCGCCCTCAGGAGCGATCTCGCCAAAGGCTCGCAGTTCCAGGTCGTGACGCCGGTGTGCAGCCCCGAGCCATGCTCTCTCACGGGCACGACTGTTCCCAATCTCCTCGCCGCCGCGCGCGAAGCTGGCGCGGACGTCGTCATTATTGGCGGGATCCACAAGATGAGCACGCTGGTGCAATGGGCGAAGATCGAGGCGATCGACGCCAAGACGGGGCGCGTCCTGTTCGACAAGCTGTTCACCTTTCGCGGCGACACGGACGACGCCTGGCGCCGGGCCGAAGCCTTCATCTTCGACGAGGTCACCGCGCTGCCGCCCTCGTAGCGGACGCCAACTTTGGAGAGTCGCCCATGCTTGAGACAATAAACTCTACCAAAACGATCGGCGTGCTGAGCGACGCGGTCTGGACCGCCGTCGCCGGGATCGGCGGTATCGACCGCTGGCTCCCGCTCATCGAGAGCTGCCGCGCCGAAGGCCGAGGCGAAGGCGCCCTGCGGTTCCTACGCATCGCCAGCGGTGGTGAGGTCGAGGACCGTGTCGATGAGATCGATCATCAGCCCCGGCGCTTCCGCTACACGCGACGCGCTCGCCCTTTCCCGTCAAAAACTATGTTGGAACAGTCGAAGTCCGCCCCGCGCCGAAGGATCGATCCGAAGTCTCATGGACCGTCGATATCGACGTCGCGCCGGAAGCGAAGGACGAGATGGTCGCCCTTCTTTAGGGCGCCCTGTCGGACTTGATCAGCGGCATCGAACGCGAGGTCCAGCAAGAAGCCGCGTCCCGCTGAGGTCGCTTTCATCGAATGGCCAAGGAGCCGTGCCAGTGAGGAACCCATTTTTCCTGTGTCGCCGGTTGCTCGCCGCCTGCGTCATCGCCTTGTTCGCGGCGCTCCCCGCAAGATTTCGCGCCAGCGCCGAGCCGTCGCCGATCAAGCTTGCGGTGTTTGATTTCGAACTCGACGATTTCAGCGGCGGCGCGGGAATTGCGGGCGATCACGCCGCCGACCTTGCGCACCTCGATCAAGCGACGAGCGAGGCGCGCCGGCTCATCGCGGGGTCCGGGCGCTACAGCCTCGTCGACGTCTCGGGCGGCGAGGGCGAGGCCGTGAAAGGGCGCTCGCTGCATCAATGCCACGGCTGCGAAGCCGCCATCGCGCTAGAGCTCGGCGCCGATCAATCCTTTGTCGGCGTCGTGACACGGATCAGCCGGACGGATTACGCGGTGCGGTTCCAGATTCGCGACGCGCGCACCGGCGCCCTCGTCCACGCGCGGCAAAGCGACCTTCGCCTCGGCGCGGACTATTCCTGGAATCGCGGTGCGGCCGCGCTGATCAACGATCACCTGCTCAACAACCCTTGAGGCCGCCGTCGGCGGTGCCTGTTCCCAAAAGCCTGGCGGTGCCTTCGCGAGCCTGCCGCCGATCCGCAATCTCGAGGGCGCAATTGTGCCACACGATATCGAATTAAAGAACTGTTGGATCGACGGAAAAATCGCCCTAATTGCCGCCAGCACTCGGAGAATCGACCTCAACGGCAGTAGAATTGCCGAACTTTCGGTCGATGGTGTCGTTCCTGCTAAGAGGCTGGCAACGTATCGTTGTGAAAGATGGTGGCGTTAAGCGCCGGCTTTACGAAATCGCGACCCTCGCCGTTTTGTGCCGCCGGCTGGCTTTCGGCGACATTTGGATCGAAGGAACCAGGAACTATCAACAATTCGACCGCTATCTTCTGGCGAAAGCTGACGTTGCCGAAAACGCAAAGGCGCTGGCCGTGCCGGTGGAATGCGAAGACTATCTGCGGGAGCGCAGCCGTCTGCTGGACTGGCGGCTCCATCGTTTCGCCAACGCATTGCGCCATGACCGCCTCAAAGGCATCGTACTTAGAAATAGAGTTCTTCACGTCTCGCCGACTCTGGTGATCACGCCCCCGGAAGCCGAGCGTCTGGACAGAGCCCTTGACCGGCTGATGCCGCGAGTTCGCATTACCGAGCTTCTGCACGAAGTCGACCGCTGCACCGGCTTTGCGCAGACTTTTGCCGATCTTCGTTCCGGTAAGCCGGTCGACAACTAGAACGCGCTGCTCGCGGCCATCCTCGCAGACGGCACCAATCTCGGTCTGGAGCGAATGGCCAATGCATCGCAGGGCGTGACCAAGGCGCAACTCGCCTGGATTCACACCTGGTATCTGCGCGAGGAAACCTATAGAGGGCGCTCGGAACAATTATCAACGCGCACCATGCCGAGCCCATGGCGGCGATCTGGGGCTCTGGCGAGACATCATCGTCGGATGGTCAATTCTTCCGGGCCGGATGGCGAGGCCATGGTTCCGGCGAGATCAACGCCAAATGTCGTGGTCACGGCTTTTAGCAGGCTGCTGAAAAACGCCTTGCCTTTGCGATTTTCGGGGTTGGGGCGTGATTTTCGCGGGCGCCCCGCGCCGCGCGGCGGGGCCCGGCTGGGCTTGGCGCCCCATCACGCGGTTTCCCCCATCAACTTCGGCAATCGGATGAGATTATAGGCGGCGGCTGCGAAGGCGAAGGACCAGGCGACCCGCTCGACGCCCCGGAACCTGGTCTTGCGCTGACCAGCGACCGTCTTCATCCAGCCGAACGCTTCTTCAATACGTTTTCTGATGCGCTGGCTGACCGCATAGCCGGGATGGCGCGTCGTGCGCCGGTCGATGGCCGAGCGGCGTCCATTGTTGTTTTGCGCCACATGCGGCCGCACGTTCATCGAGCGCAGCTCATTGACGAAAACGCGGGCGTCATAGCCCTTGTCGGCGCCAAGCGTCACGCCGGACGGGCGATTGGCGAGCGGCTCGATCATAACGAGCGCGGCGGTTCGTTCGGCTTGGCCGTCGGCTGGGGTCAGGCAGGCGTTGACGATGAGGCCGGAGCGATTCTCCATCAAGGCGTGGCCAAGAAAAGCGAGCCTGGCTTCCATGCCCGCGCCCTTGCGGTAGAGCTTGGCCTCGGGATCGGTGGTCGAGGCGTGCGACTCGTTCGAGCGCTTCTCGCCCTTGAAATCAACCTCGGTGTTGCGCCCGGAGCCGGGCGGCGGCTCATCGCCCGAGCCGTCCCTGGGCTTGAAGCTCTTCATCGACGCCCAGGCCTCGATCAGTGTGCCGTCAACGGAGAAATGCTCGTTTGACAGAAGCCTCTTCACGCGGGGCCGAGCCAGAACCGCCGCCAGAAATTGTGCCGCGATGGCGCCTTCAAGCAGGCGGTCGCGGTTCTTCGAGAACACGGTAGCGTCCCATACCGCATCGTCGACCGAAAGGCCGACGAACCAGCGAAACAGAAGATCGGTGTCGAGCCGCTCCATCAACTGCCGCCCGGAGCGCACCGAATAGAAGGCTTGCAGCAGCATGGCGCGCAACAGCCGCTCCGGCGCGATCGACGGCCGGCCGGTCTTCGAATAAAGCGCCGCGAAATCCGGCGCCAAGGCCGACAGCGCATCGTTCACAATTGCCCGGATCGCGCGCAGCGGATGATCGCGCCGCACCCTCGTCTCCAGATCGACATAGCTGAAAAGCCGCCCCGCCTGTTCGTCCGACCCGCGCATTCGTTCGCTCCCTTCGCAACACGAGGGAATCATGAACGCGGCTTAAGCGAAAGGGTTTTTCAGCAGCCTGTTAGAGGCACACCAGCTTCATGAGCGGTGCTGCGGGAAATCGACGCCGCCCAGTCCCGCGCCGAACAGCGCCGACCAGCTGCCGGCGCGCTCCCAGCCGCGGATCACCAGTGACTTCTTGTCCGGCGAACCCTCGGGCGTGAGGCCCGGGCGTGAGGCCCGGGCCGGGCCAGGCTTCGTCCGGCCTTTCGGCGTGGCGGATGATGAGAAGGGTGAGCTTGGCGTTCTGCCCAATCGCGGGCACCACGATCGCTGCGCCTGCAAGGAAGAGAAACTGGCGACGGACAAGCTTCATGGCTTCACTTCCTCAAAGATCGTTGTATGGGCGCCTGTTGTCGGATTGCTTCTTGTCGGGCGCGAAGCAATCGAGCGCCGCGGCGGGAACGACACGCTGTTTGCGGAAAGGATGGCGTGCTTCACGGCCTTTGCGTCGTCGCCCTGCGTTGCATTCTGAGTGGGGACGACGCGCTGTCATGGCCTGGATCTGATCCCAATGCGGCTGTCGCGCTGTACGTAATGGTGAGACTGACCCGGTTGGTGAAAAATGCTGCAGTAAATTGTGAGAGTCAACAACCATCCAGTCTCAGATATGCTGCAAATGTGAGATTGGAATAGACATTGTCAAGACTACGTCGACAAAGCGTGCTTCGAGGTTAAACGGCTTCGCGACGATGGCCACTATCGTATTTCTGAAGCCGTGGTGAACGCGAATGTTTCACCAACGTCAATGACATAAATCTCATATAAACTGCATAAATCCGTTCCCTGTCTCACGATAATCTGTACAGTCGAAAATTATATGCAATCGTAAGCCATTGAAATCGTGATCAATGGCCGGCTCGCGATTAACTGCAGCGTGACACGGCCTCAGACGCCCGCGGCTTGGCTTCTTGCGAATGGCGCCGCGGGGCAACGTTCAAAGGAGTCCGGCGGGCGTTAGAGCGACAGCTGGGATGGTGGCCGGACCAGATGAGGAAAAATGTAGGGGCGAACGAACCTTTTCATGAATCGATCAGATTGTCTTTGGCTGCCGTCGGCGTCGGGCTTACAACCACGCTTGTCGTGATCTATGTCGCATGCGCGCTCGTGGCGTTGCTGCTGCCGGGCTTGCAAGCCTCTCACGCCTGGCTCGGACTCTTTACCGCAGCCCCACTGCTGTCGGCGGCCGGACTGGTCGAGGGCATCCTGAGCAACGTCGCTTTCGCTTGGCTCGCGGCAGCAGTGTTTGTTCCCGTCTTCAACGCCGTATCATGGCGCTGCGCCTAGAAGAGCCCAATTATGGAAAATGATCAGACGACGCCCGGTGGCAATCGCCCCCACGACGGACACAACCATCAGCATGGCGGAGGCCCGACCGGCACGGTCGGATCCCAAAAGGTCACGGACCCCGTGTGTGGAATGACGGTCGATCCTCAAACGGCGGAGTTCCGCACAGAGGAAGCTGGCAAGACTTACTTCTTCTGTTCCGCGAAGTGCCGCGAGAAATTTGTCGCCGAGCCTTCGCAATTCCTCAAGGGCGGAGCCGCCGCGCCGGCCGCCGATCAGCCGCCGGCCGGAACGATATACACCTGCCCGATGCATCCGCAGATCCGCCAAATTGGGCCGGGCAATTGCCCGATTTGCGGGATGACCCTCGAACCCCTCGTCGCGACGGGCGAGACCGGCCCGAGCGCCGAACTCACCGACATGACGCGCCGGTTCTGGATCGGCCTCGCCCTCGCCATCCCGGTGTTTATCCTCGAGATGGCTGGCCACCTCACCAATCTCCACATGGTGCTCGGCGCGCACGCTGCGAGCTGGATCCAGCTGGCGCTGGCGACGCCGGTGGTGCTATGGGCAGGCGCGCCCTTCTTTGCCCGCGCATGGCGATCGCTCGTCACGCGCCATCTCAATATGTTCACGCTGATTGCGATGGGGACGGGCGTCGCCTGGGCCTATAGCGTCGTCGCTACTATCGCGCCGGGGGTCTTCCCTAGCACGTTCCGCGCCGCGGACGGGACGGTCGCGATCTATTTCGAGGCGGCGGCGGTCATCACCGTGCTGGTGCTGCTCGGCCAGGTTCTTGAGCTCCGCGCCCGCGAACAGACCGGCGGCGCGATCCGCGCGCTGCTGGATCTCGCGCCGAAAATCGCGCGGCGCGTCCGCCCCAACGGGACCGACGAGGACGTCGCGGTCGAAGCAGTGGCAGTCGGCGACCGGCTGCGAGTTCGGCCCGGCGAAAAAGTTCCCGTCGATGGCGAACTGATCGAGGGCCGTAGTTCGCTCGACGAATCGATGATCACGGGCGAGTCGATGCCGGTGACCAAGAGCGCGGGCGCAAAGCTCATCGGTGGCACGCTCAACCAAAGCGGCGGATTCGTCATGCGGGCCGGAAAGGTCGGAAGCGACACCATGCTGGCGCAGATCGTCCGCATGGTGGCCGAGGCGCAGCGCAGCCGTGCGCCGATCCAGCGCCTTGCCGATGAAGTTTCAGGCTGGTTCGTCCCTATAGTCATCCTCGTCGCCGTGCTCGCCTTCGGTGCCTGGGCGATCTGGGGTCCTGAACCGCGCTTCGCCCACGGTCTGATCGCGGCCGTCGCTGTGCTTATCATCGCCTGCCCCTGCGCGCTTGGCCTCGCGACTCCGATGTCGATCATGGTCGGGGTCGGCCGCGGCGCCGGCCTTGGCGTGCTGATCAAGAACGCCGAGGCTCTTGAGCGCTTTGAGAAGATCGACACGCTGGTCGTCGACAAGACCGGCACCCTGACCGAAGGCAAGCCGAAGGTGACGGCCCTGAAAGCGGTTGGCGGTCTCGATGAGGCTGAGCTGCTGCGCCTTGCGGCGACGCTGGAGCGCGCCAGTGAGCATCCTCTGGCGACCGCCATCGTCAACGCCGCAAAGGAGCGCAATCTGCTGCTCGGCGTCGCGACTGATTTCGACAGCCCGGTCGGCAAGGGCGTCACCGGCGTTGTCGACGGAAAGAAGCTCGTCATCGGCAGCCATCGCATCATGGCGGAAGCCGGCGTCGATTTCTCTGCTCTCACCAGCGAGGCGGAAGCTCTCCGCGGCGAAGGCGCGACCGTGATTTTCGTGGCGATTGACGGACGGGTTGGCGGCCTTCTCGCGATCGCCGATCCGGTCAAGGAGACGACGCCCGCCGCGCTCAAAGAGCTGCGGGACGCGGGCGTCCGGGTCGTCATGCTGACCGGCGACAACAAGACCACGGCCGACGCCGTGGCGCATAAGCTCGGCATCAGCGAGGTCGAGGCTGAAATCCTGCCGGAGGACAAAGGCAAGGTCGTCGCCAAATTGCGCAAGGAGGGTCGGATCGTCGCCATGGCGGGCGACGGCGTCAACGATGCGCCGGCGCTCGCCGCCGCCGATGTCGGCATCGCCATGGGCACCGGCACGGACGTCGCGATCGAGAGCGCCGGGGTCACCCTCCTGAAAGGAGATCTTCAGGGGATCGTGCGGGCCAGAAAGCTCAGTCATGCGACGATGAGCAACATCCGCCAGAACCTGTTCTTCGCCTTCATCTACAACGCGGCCGGTGTGCCGATCGCGGCGGGCGCACTATATCCCGCCTTCGGGCTATTGCTCTCCCCAATCATTGCGGCAGCGGCCATGGCGCTCTCCTCCCTCAGCGTCATCGCCAACGCGCTACGGCTGCGCCACACGCCGTTAAACTGAGGAGGCCGCGATGATGGGACTTGATGGAATGACGGGCGGCATGTCGGGGATGTGGCTGGTCGGCCTCCTGATCGTCATTCTGGTCCTCCTCGGCATCGCCGCGCTTATCAAATATCTGGGGCGCTAGACGATGAGTCAGCCGCTTAGCGCCCAAGCCCGAGGTCGATTCTGCCGACGAGCTTTCATTCATGTGAGCAAGCGTCAGCATGTGCAGACTCTGAGGGCGCATCCAAGCGCGCGTCCCATCTCAACGTCCACAAATTGCTCTCGGTCAATGCCGGCGAGGCGGATAAGGAGAATAATATTTCGAGTTGTGTTGTCGAGTGAGAACAGAAAGAGCACTGCAATGAACAAGTTCTTCGCAACGGCCGCTCTTGGTTTCGCATTGAGTGGAGCCGTCCTCTCACCGTCCATCGCCGAAGACGACGATCAGGCAGCGCCCACGATGGGGATGATGGGCGGCGGCTGCCCGACGATGGGCATGATGGGGCGCGGAATGATGGGCCAGGGCATGATGCGCGGCGGCCAGGCAAGGATGGGCGCCATGGTTTCGGGGCGGCTCGCCTATCTGAAGGATGAGCTTAAGATAACCGACGCCCAAACCGAAGCCTGGAACGGATATGCCGAGACCGTCAAGGGCCGGGTGAAGGTCATGCAGGACATGCGCGAAAGCATGATGGGAGCGATGCAAAAGGGCGGCGTCGTTGAGCGGATGGACGCCCGCATCGGCGGCATGGAGGCCATGCTCGAATCCCTGAAGGCGGTCAAACCGGCAACGGTCAAACTGTATGCAGTTTTGACTGACGAGCAGAAGAAAATCGCCGATCAGCTGATTGGCGTCGATTGCGGCGCAATGTGATCGCGCCGCCGGCCGTGCAAACGAGGGTATCGGGTTTCACCACATCTCGTCGTGGAACTCTGAACCGGCGAGGAAAGGCAAATTGCCTTTCGCTTCAGAATCCATACATGAATTTTAGTCGAACTTTCCCTGGACTGTGGCGCCGGACGGGGACGTGATCTGCACGGCCCCCTTTGGCTCGCCCTTGACCTCGGCAGGCGCCGTGCCAGTGAGCTTGTCGCTTCCAACCGGAGCCAGCGGAATGCGGGCGGCCTTGCCGCCAATGATGAGAATCGCAAGCCCCTTGTAGCCAGACGCATCGACTGGCTTGGCCAGTTCGTCGGCGAGATAAACGTCGATCGTGGCGTCCTTGACGAGCAATTCGACGTGCATCTTTCCTGCATCGACCTGATGGCCACCATGCGGACCCTTCTGGTCGTGCGCAAGCGCAAATCCGGCGGCCGCGAACAGCACCCCGGTCGAAATGAGCATCGCTTTCATGATCTTCTCCTTTGTTGGCTCAATAAGATTGCAAGGGCGTCGCCGCGGTGGAAGGCGATAGGCGCGCGGGGTCCAACGCATGTAGATTCTCCAATGGCTTGCGGCCAAATTGCATGAACAGGATGGGCGTTAAGAAGGCGTCGAGCAGCGTCGCGCTGACGAGTCCGCCAAAAATGGTGACGGCGACCGGATGCAGAATTTCCTTTCCCGGCGCATGGCCGTCGATCAAGAGCGGCACGAGCGCAACCCCGGCCGATAGCGCGGTCATGAGCACCGGCGTCATCCGTTCGAGGCTGCCCCGGATCACAAGTTCGCGCCCGAACGGCACGCCTTCGCGGAGCGACAGATTGATGGTGTGGCTGATCTTCAATATGCCATTGCGCGAGGCGATCCCGGTCAGCGTTATGAAGCCTATCATCGAAGCGACCGAGAGAGGTTGCCCAGCGATCCAAAGCGCCGCGACGCTGCCGATCAATGCGAGCGGCACGCTGCCCATGATCATCAGGGCGAACAAGGCTGAGCGATAGCGGCTGAAGAGGATCGCAAATACGAGCGCGAGCGAAATGAGGGAAAGGAGACCGATCATCCGGGTCGCCTCTTCCTGCGCCTGAAACGCCCCTTCGAGGCTCGTGAAGAATCCCCTCGGCAAATGCGCCGCCGCGATTTCGTTACGAATGTCCGCGACGATCCGCGCCATATCGGCCGACCCGTCGGCGTTGGCGAGCACGACGATGCGACGTTTGCCGTTCTCGCGCAGGATCTGGTTTAGCCCGTCGGTCTCCGTGACCTCGGCGACCTGGCGGATCGGGATCCAGCCCGACGGCGACTCGATGAGGAGGTCCGCCAGGCGGTCGGTCGTGCGACGGCTATCGTCGAGGCGCAAGATGACGTCAAAGCGCCTGTCGCCGTCCACGATACGCGACATCAGTTTGCCATTGGACAGCCGTTGAAGCTGATCGGTGATCGCAGCGGGCTGCAGTCCATAGAGCGCTGCTCCTTGGTAATCAACCGCAATCTCGATCTGCGGAACGCGGACCTGCTTCTCGACTTGAAGATCGACCAGACCTTGAATTTTTGCGAGCCTGCCGCGCAGGTCTTCCGCGACGCGCGGCAGGCCGTCGAGATCCTCGCCGAAGATCTTGAGCGCGATCTGCGCCCGCACGCCTGACAGCATGTGATCGAGCCGGTGCGAAATCGGCTGGCCTATATTGACGGACATTGGGAGGATGCGGAGGCGCGACCTGATGTCGGCGACGACTTCGTCGCGCGATCGCGCGGATTTGCCGAGATCGACCTCAATTTCGGATGAGTGAACCCCTTCCGCATGCTCGTCAAGCTCGGCGCGCCCCGTCCGCCGGCCGACGGATTTGACCTCCGGCGTCTCCATGAGAAGTTGTTCGGCGACGAGGCCGATACGGTTCGATTCAGCGAGGGATATGCCCGGCGTGAAGACCGTGTTGATCGTTAAAGTGCTTTCGTTGAAAGGCGGCAGGAAAGCGCGGGGCAGCATGACGGCGGCGCCGCCTGCACCCATTACGCCGATCAAAGCAGCCGCCATGACAAGGCGGGGATGATCAAGGGCGCGCTCGAGCGCCGCCCGGTTCGCCCGCTTGAACATGCGCATGAGCGCGCCTTCGTGCTCGTGCAGGCTGGCGATGGGCGGCAGCAGGTAATACGCCATAACCGGCGTCAACGAGATGGAGACGATGAGGCTCGCCAGGATCGAGATGATATAGGCTTGACCGAGTGGAGCGAAAAGTCGCCCTTCGATGCCGGAAAGCGCGAACAGCGGCATGAACACGAGAACGATGATCATCGTCGCATAAATGATGCCGGACCGAACCTCCTGACTCGCGGAGACAATGACATCGAAGACGGATCGAGCTTGCGCAGCGTGCCGGTTTTCTCGGAGCCGCCGGAAAATATTTTCGACATCGACCACGGCGTCGTCGACGAGTTCGCCTATGGCTATGGCGAGGCCCCCAAGCGTCATCGTATTGATCGATAATCCCATCAAGTGAAATATGATGGCGGCGCTGAGGATCGAGACCGGGATCGCTGTCAGCGAAATCGCGGTTGTGCGCCAGTTGAGGAGGAAAGCGAAAAGAACGATGGCGACGACGCCGATGGCCTCGATCAACACGCGCTCGACGTTCTGAATCGAGGTTTCGATGAAGTCGGCTTGCCGGAACAGTATGTTGTCGGCCCTGATGCCCGAAGGCAGGCTCGCCGAAATCGCTTTGAGCGCGGCCTCAATGTCGCGCGTGAGCCGAACAGTGTCGACGTCCGGCTGTTTTTCGATCGACACGACGACCGCAGGCTTACCCATGTAGCCGGCATCGCCGCGCTTCGTTTTGGCGCCGAAGCTGACTTCCGCGATCTGGCGCAGATAGATAGGGGCGCCGCTGGCGTTGGCGACGACGGTATTCGCCAGATCCTCCAATTTGAGCGTGCGGCCGATATTGCGCACCAGGAACTCGCGCGAAAATTGATCGGTAAAGCCACCGCCCGTGTTGACGCCGAACTGGGTCAACGCCTTCTCCAACTGGTCCGAGGTAACGCCGAGCGTGCGCATTGCCGCCGGGTTAGGCGACACCCGGTATTGACGAACCTCGCCGCCCATCGGGATCACCTGGGCGACGCCCGGAATGGCGAGGAGACGCGGACGGAGCAGAAAGTCGGCGGTCTCGCGCACGTCCATCGGCGATACGTCGGCCGGCGCTGTCAGGGCCAGCAGCATGATCTGTCCCATGATCGAGTTGATAGGCCCCATCTGTGGCGTGACATTCGCAGGCAATTGATCGCGCACGAGAGTCAGTCGCTCGGCGATCTGCTGGCGATTGCGATAAATGTCGGTCCCCCAGTCGAACTCGACGTAGACGATCGACAGGCCGACGCCTGAAACCGAGCGCACCCGCGAAACGCCGGGCAGCCCGTTCATTTGCGTCTCGATGATGAAAGTGACGAGCTGTTCGACCTCGGGCGGCGCAAGGCCCTCGGCCTCCGTCATGATCGTGACGGTCGGCTTGTTGAGATCAGGAAGGACATCGACCGGCAGGCGGCTCAGCGTAAGGCCGCCCCAGAGCACCAGGACCATCGCGATCGCGAGGACGAGCAGGCGATTGCGCAGCGACTGTGTGACGAGGAAGGTGAACATCGGCGTCACCTCACCTGATTGAGAAGTTCAGCCGCCTGGGTCACGACCCTGCGCCCGGCTGAAAGACCGTCGACGACAAGGACATTGTCGCCATCGAGAGGCTGGGTTCTGACGATCCGCGCCTCAAATCGCTCCGCGCCCACATGCTCATAAACGACGTTTTCGCCGTTTGAACGTCGAACGACGCTCGCACGCGGCAAAGCGAGGCCCGCGGTCGCCTCGGACGTCTCCGCAAACACGCTCACGAACTGCCCGAGCCGAAGTCCGGCCGGATCTCCGATCGAAAAATTAACCGGCGCCGCCTGATTGCGATCCGCGAAGCCGGCCCCAATAAAATCGAGTGAAAGGCTGCGACCCTCCGAGGTGCGCGCGGAAGCTTTTAGACCGGCCGCCATGGCGTTGAAGGACAGCGCCTCGACCCAAAGGTGTGCCGGATCGACGATCTGAAACAGGATGGCGTTGGGATCGGCGATCTGGCCAGCCACGGCATTGGCTGCGGCGATGACGCCGCCGACGGGCGCGACGAGCGCCTCCGGATCGCGCTTGACCGTGTCGACGGTGGCGCGGCGCGCCTTAAGGCCCTGGAGTTCGAGGCGAGCGTCATCGAGCGTCACCTGCGCGATGGCGGCCGACTTAACAAGCGTCTCATAGCGCGCGACACGCCGTTCGACGATCGAGATCTGTTGGGCGAGATCGCCCGCCTGTTGACGCAAGGTGGGCTGGTCGAGTGCAAGAAATGGCGTGGTCACATAGGCGAGGACGTCGCCCGCCTCGACGCGGGCTCCGAGACTTGGGAATCCGGCAGGCGGCGCCGAGAGACGGCCGGCGGCCGCAGCCTGGACGAGACCGCTTTTGTTTGGATCCGGAATGATGCGACCTGGCAGTTCGACCGTTCTTTTGTGCTCCTCCTCGCGGCTCGCCGTCGTCCGCACGGCAAGGACGCGTTGGGTCGGCTTCGGCATGAAAATCGAGCCGTCAGGCAGGATCTGCGAGCGGTCGCCTTTAGCAGCAGGACTGCCTTTCGCTTCGTCCGGGTGATCGTGCCCTTCATGCGCCAGCAGCCGGACCGCCCCGACCACGATGACCAGAAAGAGGGCGATAAAGGGCGTCCACAGGATCGGATGCTTCCGCAGCGTCAAGGCTGAGAAGGCGCCGAACAAGAGGCTCGCGACCGCGACGGCCATGGTCGATACGCCTCCGAGCAGAGAGCCCTGATTGGGACCCAGCAGGGGCTCCGTTTTTCTGGAACTTGTGACGGGAACTACGAGGGTGGCCGTGAGCACGTCGACATTCCCCCCATCCGTGACCGTGAAGATCAGATCGTAGCGGCCCGGGGCGCTCGCCCATGCCGCGGGGATGCGATAGGAGCCGTTTGGCGCCTTGACTGCCGTTGCTGGACCAGCAGGCGTCTCGACATCGATGATCGCGTCTCGAACGGGTTCGTTCGTCTCAAACCGGTCGAGCCAGGTTTCGAGTTCGGCTCCCTGCTTGATAGCGACGAGTTCAAAGGCTGAGGATACCGCTTCGGCGCGGGGAAAATTGCTTGAGGCGACAGGCGCCGCGGTCTCGTGATCGTGACCTTCATGTGCCATGAGGCGCGGCGCTCCGACGAGGAGCGCGCACAGAAGTGCCGCGGCGACCGCGGCGAATTTCATTGACATGGAATTACCTTCGAGCTGAACGGTCAGCGGCCGCCGGACCTTTGGGTTCGGCAGCGGCGGAAAGCGATCAGACGAAGGCGTTTGGCGGTTCGAGCAGGGATGCCGGCGTTATTCCCCTTGCGGAGACGGGAGGCGAGACCGAGTATTTCGCACCCGCGCCAAAGAGTGGCGCAATCGGAGCTTCGCCGGGGACGCTGACGCCGAAACAGCAGCCCATGCCCGAGCAGCAGCATTCGTCCTGACAGGATCCGTGCTCCGGCAGAGCGTCAAGGAGCGTTGGTTCAGCGGAAAGGTCTCTCACAGCCTGGCTAAATACGGCGTAGACCGGGGAGATCTGACCCCCCGCCAATGTTTTCGGAGAGGTTATGTCGATCGTTTGTTGATCGCGGTGGGAGACCATTTCCGAATCGCGGTGACCCGGATGGGCCGAAGCCGAGACCGGAACAAGCACTATCGCGGCCGCAAGTACGGCGACGAACCAAAGCGCAAAGCAAACGGTCGGACGGTTCACATCTCATCTTTCATAGGTTGGCATTTAGCACGGAAAAGCGGGCGTCACTATGGCAAGGCGTGGTCCAGACTGTTGATTTCCGCTTCGAACTGACGCGAGATTTTCATCGCGAACTTCTCAGCGAAAAAATCCGGGTTGCGTCCTTGTGGAAATCAACACACTTTAGGACGCTACCTTCGTCTGCGGTCCTTTGGCTCGCCGATCGCTTTGACGATCATGTCGCGTAAGCGCCGTTCGTGCTGGATGTCATCCTCGATGAAGGTTTGGTAGTGTTCGTTCTCTGGGTCTTTGAGGCTCGCGGTCATTTCCTCGATCTCGCGGTCTGATTCCTCGACGCGGGCGTAGAGGCGGTCCCACTCGATCTTGTCCTGGCGGGTCATTGGGCCCTTGATGACGACCTCGTTTCTCCGAAAGTCGAGGATAATGTCGTCGGGATGGGGGAGGGGCTCGGGGCCAGAGAGGCCGAGCCGTTCGCGCCGGTCGAGGATTTCCTCCCAGTGCTGTTTATATTCGATCGCCGTTTTCAGATAGTCGTCGTACGCCGCCTTGTTGGCGCGCTCCGTCTCGGAGAGAAGCGTCGCGAACAGTTGCTGGGCGCGAGGCTGGCCACGCGCTGCGCTGACGGCGATGGCGCGGACGACCGCCTGGGCCATTGGGATCGAGGCCTGCCGCTTGCCGTCGTTGACCATGATGCTGCGATAGGCCTCTTCAAGGATGATGCTCTTGAGCCGCTCCTCGTTGAGCGCCGGGAGCCTGTTGGCCGCGCCGTTGGGGCGGCCCTTCGGATTGTCCGAGCGGCCTGGCTGAAACCGCGACGCGGTCGGCGGCTTGCCATAGCCGACCTCGTAGGAGCTCGACTCGGCCGGCGGCAGGCGGGGTTTGCGATCGCGCGGCATCGTCGCGTCAGCCTTCGATGGGCTGGCGCGCGCGGGCGGGGGGCCACCCGGCGCTCTGAGGTTCGGCCTTCGCCGCTCTTACGCCTTTGCCCGGACTGCTCAGTGCGCCGCCTTCGAGGCCGCCGTCGTTGCCGATCTCAACAATGGCGCGGCCGCAGGCGATCTGTTCGGCCTCGTCCTTGGCGAAGAGCTCCCAGCGACGGATGATCCGGTCGCAATAGACCGGGTCGAGCTCGCATAATCTCGCGCGCCGGCCGGTCTTCTGCGCCGCGATCAACGTCGAGCCAGACCCGCCGAACAGATCGAGCACGACGCCGCCGCGGCGCGAAACATCCTTGATCGCCTCGGCGATCATCGCGACAGGTTTGACCGTCGGGTGCAGCGCCAGTTCATCGGCGCGTCCGGCCTTCAGGGTGTTGACGCCGCGATACTCCCAGACGTTCGTCCGGTAGCGTCCATGCTGGCCAAGCTCGAAACTGTTGTGATGCGCGGCGGTCCCGTTCTTGAACGCGAAGATCAGCTCGTGCCGGGAGCGATAGAACGAACCCATGCCGCCATTGTCCTTCGCCCAGACGATCAGATTCTTCAAGTCCGCTGACGTGACCCTCGATCGCGACATTGTAAGGCGGATCCGTAAAGACCATCTCGGCCTTCGCGTCCTCCATGAGAGCGGACGTTGCTCAAGCGACGCCGCAAGACGGGGGCCGGCGGCTGAACGCCGTGCTTGCGCTCGATCGCATGTCGATTGAAGAGGCGGGACCGAACCCCGACCGCCTCGCTGCGGCGATTCATGACCAGCTGGGGCACGAGAGCGGCGAGGTTCCCGTCGCCGCCATTGCCATGGCGCTCGACATTGTCGAGATCAGAGAGGCGCCATTGCGCGGCCTTGAGGGCGCTCTCGTCACGCCGGCCGACCGTAACGTCGGCATGATCGCGATCAACAGCGCGTCGTCCAAGACGAGGCGCCTGTTCACGCTGGCGCATGAACTCGGGCATTTCCTCAATCCATGGCACACGCCCGAGGACGGTTCTGGCTTCGCCTGTTCGCGATCCGATATCGGAACGCCGTGGGGCAGGCCGCCGCCGGCCGCGGCGCGACGCGCGATCCAGGAGGCTGAAGCGAGCCGCTTCGCCATCGAGCTGCTTGCGCCGAAACGGCTTGCGCGGCGCTATCTGCACGGCCTTCCCGATCTCGCGCGCGCCATCGCGCTATCGGATGAATTGGGACTCAGCCGCGAGTCCGCCGCGCGCCGCTATGTCGAACTCCACGACGAGTCCTGCGCCCTGGTTTTCAGCTCGGAAGGGATCGTTCGCTATATCGAGCGGCGTTCCGCCTTTCCTTGGCTTTCCTGCCAGCGTGGCGATCGACTCCCGATTTTACCGTCTGTCGTTGACGCCAGCGGCCTTTCCGCACATGAAGAAGCTATCGCCCGCGACTGGGTCGCGCGTCCTAGCCGAGACGCCCTGATTGTGCAGACCCTCACCCAGAGTCGAGGCTTCGCCATCACGCTGCTTGCCTTTGAGGCTTCCGATTCCGAAGACGACGAGGGTCAATGATTGAGCTCGAGGCCAAGCCTGCCCCTGCTCTTGACGCTTCGCCGCCCTAGCTTTTTCCCTGAACCCGCAAGCCTAATCCCTGCCAGACGCTCGGTCCCTCCCTGATCGCCGCGAACGATTTCCCTGTTTTTTCGCTAGGGAATTTGTTTGCTAAAGATCTGTGTTCGCAATGGAAAACGGCCTTCTATCGCGCGTCCTCGATCAATATTCGACGCCTTTTCCCTGTATTTTCCCTGTTAACCAGAAATTTCGAGGTGAGACCGGTTCGCGGTGGACTGCGTCGTCAGCCACGCATTCCCGCGATTCCGGAACGGGCGCAGTCTCGGCGAAAAGGCCCGCGGTTTCGGGATCTTGGTGCGGCGGCCAGCGTCCCGGAGACTCTCATGCAGCGGAATCCGCCCGCTCCTCGGCGCTTTTCAGGCCCCGGTCTCTGGGGCGTTTTCCAATGTGCGGGATTTCGGAATTACGGGCGCCCGAGACCGGTTCGATTCTCGCGCAGAGCGGTTCGATTTGGGCTTGTGCGGGGGGATGGACCGAGACAAGTGCGTCCCGCTTCGGTCGGGTCACATCGAGCTTGCGGTGAGCGGCGGGAGCGCTTGGAAGCCTCGTCCCAGCTAAGGCCGAGCATTTGCTCTTGGATGGCCGGGGCGTTGAGCAGGCCTGGGGAAGGCGACAGACCGTCAGGCCGGCGGCAGCAGACCGTCAGCGACCGCCTGCATGATTTTGGGCGGGAGGAAAGCCAGCGGCGCAAGGCGGCAGATATGCGCTCGGCGAGATGCTGGGCGCCGGCGATGGCGTCGAACGATGCAGTCTGTCCAGAATGGATCGCGCCCATCCAGCGGCGCGAGCAGGCGATCGCCTGCAACCGCGTGTCTCGCGTTGCAGAATCGATGGTCGCGGCAACCGCGGGCGCGCGCGCGGCGAGCCGCCGACTTCAGCCCATCGGGAGATAGCGACGTCATTCATCGTGCGCAGCGGTGCGTGGCGACCTCGGCTTGACAGCAAACGACGATACGGGATTGCTACGTCATCTTCGGACGTTCAGCAGAGGCGGCACATCATGCGTTTCGAAAAGTCGGTGGGCGTGTTGAGTCTCGCGCGCGCGCTCGCAGCTAGCGCGGAAGGTCTGACGATCGAGGAAATGGCGGAGACCGCGGGCGTCAGCCGTCGCACGGCGGAACGGATGCGCGATGCTGTGGAGGCCACATTCGGCTTGCTTGAGCGCGTGGAAGACGGCCGCAAGATGCGCTTTCGCATCGCCGCGCGCGGCCTCGGCAATTTCGCCGTGGCGCCGACGGCGCTCGAACTGACCGAACTGGAAAACGCGGCGCGCGCCCTTGAGACTGGCCGAGATGTCGGCCGCGCGATAACCTTGCGGTCACTGGATCAGAAGATCCGCGCCAGCCTGCGCGAGGCTGATCGCCGGCGGCTCGACATTGATGTCGAAGATCAGATTCGCGCGGAGGCCTTCGCGCGGCAGGTAGGGCCGCGTCCGCTCGCCGACCCGGCCGTGCTCAAAGCGCTGAGAGAGGCCCTGCTCGCCGGCAGGATCATAAGGTTTCGTTATGAAGGCAACCACAGCGACGCCGCGCGTCGACACACGGTGGTTCCCTATGGGATCCTGTTCGCGCCCCGCTATTACCTCGTCGCCAGCGTCAAGCGAAAGCCGGAACTGGCGCTTTTCCGTCTCGACCGCATTCACGACGTTGAGGTCACCGACGAACCAGGCGCGCCGCCGGAGGGATTTGATCTCGCCGCTTATGCTTCACGCTCGTTCGGCGTATTTCAGGAGGAGCCCGAGGATATCGTACTGCGCTTTGATGCGTCCGCGGCCGCCGACGCCCGCACCTATCTGTTTCATCCAACCCAACAGATGGCGGATGAAAATGACGGGTCGGTGACGGTCAGCTTTCGAGCGGGAGGCCTGCTCCAGATTGTGCATCATCTGATGACCTGGGGACCGACGGTGACGATCCTCGCGTCCGAGCGGCTCAAACAACTCATGTGGGACCAGGTCGCGGCGCTTCACGCGCATCACCGCTTATCGAAAAGCAGAGCCCGTGCAAGCAAGACGGCAACGTCATGATTGATTTGCCCGGAGGCGAAGATCGCCATGCGCAGGACGATGCGGCGCGCTGGAAGCAGATTCGTTTCAGCCGATAAAATCATAGTTCGGAGGTCCCTTATCGGGAGCGTCCGAGTCTGACGTAGTTGCTCATTATAAATTTCATGGCTCATTTTCGAGGAACGATTTTTCTTTAGGATCAAACATGATCAGCGAGTCCTTTTTCGACGACGACCTTCAAGACCGCGGCAGAACTGGCGTTTCCCGCAGCCGCGAGATCAATCTCGACCGCGCTCTTGGCGCCTTACTTGGCCTCGCCGTCGGGGATGCGCTCGGTGCGGCGCTCGAATTCTCAAAGCGGGATAGCCATCCGGAGGTGCGCGACATCATCGGCGGAGGCCCATTTAACCTGAAACCCGGCGAATGGACCGACGACACCAGTATGGCGCTGTGTCTGGCCGACTCTCTTATCGCGCGGCGCACTTTTGATCCGCTCGACCTCATGCGCCGATTTGTCCTCTGGTGGCGCGAGGGGGAAAACAGCGTCACCGGCCGCTGTTTTGATATCGGCGTCGCGACGCGGGAAGCGCTCACTGATTTCCATCGGACAGGCAAGCTTGCCGGGGTAGGGCGAGGAGACCCCAACCGGGCCGGTAATGGCTCGCTGATGCGGCTTGCGCCGGTCGCATTGTTTGCCGCGCCCGATCCTGATGTAGCCGCCACCCTTGCGGAGCTGCAAAGCAAGACAACCCATCCGGCGGTCGTATGCCAGGCGGCCTGTGCTTTTTTTGCGCGGCTTCTTGTCGAAGCCATTGCCGGAGGCGACAAGGAGGAGGTTTTGCGCGATCGAAAATTGGGCGAAAGAGGCGTCGTCGGCGCCATCGCCGCTGGGGCGTGGAAGAGCAAAACCCGCGAGACGATTTCCTCTTCCGGATATGTCGTCTCAACGCTTGAGGCGGCGCTCTGGGCCGTTGGGCGGAGCGACTGTTTCGAGGAGGCGCTGATCCTCGCCGTCAATCTCGGGGGCGACGCCGACACCGTTGGGGCCGTTGCTGGCCAATTGGCGGGCGCAATCTGGGGCCGCCGCGGGATCCCGCCGCGCTGGCTCGAAAAGATCGCCTGGCGTCAACGTATCGAGGAAAGGGCGATGGCGCTGTTGGAAGCCGGGAAAAGACCGCCGCGCGCGACCCCGATCGGTTTGATTTCAAGTTTTGGACTTCGGGAGCGATAATGCGCCGAACGATCATCGTCCACACCCGATTGTCCAGCACATGGCGCGCGTCGGCGCGGCGCGGCGAGCGCGTAGCACGCGGTCTCTATTAGACCATGCGAGTTCTTCCGCGTTCTGGCCCGTGAAACGTTCCGTTTCAATGGGCGTGTTGGCGCCAGGATAAACGCGGCATAGTCAGCTGGGTCTACCGCATAGGCGCCCTGATCGGTTCTCTTGGCCGAAAGCCGTCCGGATCGGATCGCCCGGAGGATAGTGCTCTTGCTCTTGCCCGATAGTCGCGCGGCTGTACGCACGCTGAGGAAGGCATAATACCCTCGTATTGTGTTTATTATTTTCAAGGAGATTATTATGAAGACGTTTTGGGTTATCTTTGCTTGGATTGTTTTTGGTATAGTGGCCATTATCTATCAACAGGGAAATTGGAACGCTCCAGCAAACGAACTTTTTCAAATTTGGTTTTGGGTTGGCGTATTCGCTTCCCCTTGGATTGGGCTTATTCTCGTGTTTAAGTTTTACAAAATGTTTTGGGGCGGCCTTACTCGGTACACTTCAAGGGAATGGCATCGCGGATATTATATGGATGATGAACTTTGATGAAAATCTATGTGGGGAAATACGTCAAGGCTGTTGCTTTCGAAAACCGTAGGGTATGTCTTAAAAAGACGACGTTTGGCTGGCTAGAAGAGCCTGACAATGTTGACGCGTTGAGGCGGGCCGCCTCGATAAAGAAGCCCGCCTCGGGCGCAAATATTTATACGCCTCTTCCTGCGGCGGCGGCTGTCGGGCGGCGCCGCGCTGGTCAGAAGCTCAAGCAGATCTTCCCGTAGTGCTTGTTGCTTTCCTGATGGCGGAAAGCTTCCACGATGTCCTCGAGCGGAAACTCGCTGTCGATCACGGGTTTCATGCCGGTTGCGTCGATAGCGCGGATCATGTCCATCTGATGCTTGCGGCTGCCGACAAGAACGCCTTGCAAGCGCAACTGCCGCACGAGGGCCGGCACGAGGGGAAGGGGGCCGGCGACGCCGGTCAGGATGCCGATGACCGAGATATGGCCCCCGACACGGGCGGCGGTCATGGATTGCTCGAGGGTCGCGGGGCCGCCGACCTCGATCACATGGTCGACGCCGCGGTTGCCGGTAAGGCGGCGGGCGGTCTCTCCCCATGCGGCGTCGGTCTTGTAGTTGATGACATGGTCTGCCCCCATCGCCTTGAGCCGCTCGAGCTTTTCGCCGCTTGATGAGGTTGCGATGACGGTAGCGCCGGCCATTTTCGCAAATTGCAACGCAAAGATCGAAACCCCGCCCGTTCCCTGAACCAGAACGACGTCGCCAGCCTTGAGAGCATCGTCGACATGCAGCGCCCGCCATGCCGTCAGGGCCGCGGTCGTCAGCGTCGCCGCCTCGACGTGGCTGTAGCCTTGTGGCGCATGGGTGAAGGCGGTCGCCGGACGGGTTACGATCGCACGGGCATAGCCGTCGACGCCGTCGCCCGGAACGGTCGCAAAACTGTCAACAGCAGGAGCGTCGGCGAGCCAGGTAGGGAAGAAAGTGCTGACGACATGATCGCCGACGGCGAACTCGGTCACCTCCGGGCCGACGGCGCAGACTTCGCCCGCGCCATCCGACATCGGAATGCGCCGCTCGCTCGGTCCCCACATGCCGCTCACCACCGCATAATCATGATAGTTGAGCGAGCTTGCGTGAAGTCTCACGGTTATTTCGCCGCGCTGCGGCTCTGGCGCCTCGCTCACGCCGACGACCACGCGCTCGAATCCTCCGCCGGGCTCTACGAATATGGCTTTCGGCATTTGTTTTATGTCCTCCTGCTTTTGGTGAGCGGGGAATTCAGTCTCGGCGAGGTTCCAAGGCAATAACCATGGCGTCGGCGGCGCAGCTTTCTGCGCCGTGTTACAAAAGGATTCCGGGCGAGCCGCCAGAGCCGGCAAATCAACCTCGCGCAATGATCGCGCTTAACGGATGGTCTGCGTATCTTAACGCCTAATGCCTGAGCGCGAGCATGACAAGCGCGAACGGAGAGCCGCCAAACTCCTTTCGTCAATCGTCTCTCTGGCCAGGCGGCGCCAAATCCAACGCACGCCCGGCGCCAATCCGCGAAGACACAGGCCGGGGGCGCCCTAATCGGCGCCGTTTCGGGCAGGCGCCCCGAAAGCGACGAACCGCGCCTGCTTCGTCTCGCCCGACGCCATCCACATGATGCGTGCGCCGGCGTCAGTGCGGTCTCGACCCTCGCGCCCGGATCGCGGAGGTATGATGTCGCGTCGTCCAGGCTGGCGCGACTTTTCCTTGTGACGCGGGCCATATCGTCTATATTTATGCGTTGATTGGACTGCCCTAGAGTGTCTGTTGGCTATGGCCAAGATCCGCGGGAGCGTGCGCTCATGAAACTCAGTCGGCGTGGATTCATCAAGCTCACCGGCGCCAGCTTGGCGGTATCGAGTCTTGGCGCTCTCGGGTTCGGCCTTTCCGGCGAAGCTTTGGCTGCTTCCGTCCGCCCGTTCAAGCTCACGGCGACGACGGAGACCCGCAACACCTGCACCTATTGCTCCGTCGCCTGCGGGATCTTGATCTACAGCATGGGAGACCGCGCGAAGAACGCGAGGTCCAACATTATCCACATCGAGGGTGATCCCGACCACCCGGTCAACCGCGGCACGCTGTGTCCGAAGGGAGCGGCGCTTCTCGACATCGTACATGCGCCGACGCGGCTGCAATCCCCGAAATATCGGGCGCCGGGCGGCGGCGAGCTCAAAGAGGTTTCGTGGGATTTCGCGCTCGGCCGCATCGCGACCCTGATGAAACAGGATCGCGACACGAATTTCATCGCGAAGAACGCTGCCGGGGCGACGGTCAACCGATGGCTGAGCACCGGGATGCTGGCGGCGTCCGCGTCATCGAGCGAGACCGCTTATCTTACGTGGAAGATCGCCCGCTCCTTCGGGATGTTGGTCTTCGACAATCAGGCCCGCGTCTGACACGCGCCGACGGTGGCCAGTTTGGCCCCATCATTCGGTCGCGGCGCAATGACCAACACCTGGCAGGACATCAAGAACGCCAATGTCGTGCTGGTCATGGGCGGCAACGCAGCCGAGGCGCACCCCTGCGGCTTCAAATGGGTGATCGAAGCGAAGATCGAGAACAACGCCAAGCTCGTGGTGGTCGATCCGCGCTTTACCCGCACGGCGTCGGTCGCGGACGTTTATGTCCCGATCCGGCCGGGGACCGACATCGCCTTCCTTAATGGCGTCATCCGTTACCTTCTGGAGCAGGGCGCCATCCAGAAGGAATATGTGCGCGCCTACACCAACGCCAGCCTGATCGTGAAGGACGGCTTTGCTTTCGAGGACGGGCTGTTCTCTGGCTATAAGGAGGACACGCACAGCTACGACAAGTCGAGCTGGAACTATGCGCTTGATGACGAAGGCTATGCCAGGGCGGACGATACATGGACGGACGCGCGCTGCGTCATCAATCTGCTGCGCGCCCATGTCGATCGCTACACGCCGGAGATGGTGTCGCGCATCTGCGGCACGCCGCAGGATAAATTCCTCAACGTCTGTCGGCTCTTCGCTACGACATCCGCGCCCGACAAGGCGCTGACGAGCCTGTTCGCCCTCGGCTGGACGCAACACTCGATCGGTTCCCAGAACATCCGTGCGATGGCGATGGTTCAGCTTCTGCTCGGCAACATCGGCGTCGCAGGCGGCGGCATGAACGCTTTGCGCGGCCATTCCAACATTCAGGGCCTTACCGACGTCGGACTCCTCTGGAATCTGATGCCGGGCTATATGGTGCTGCCGACCGAGACAGAACCGACCTTCCAGAAATATATGGAAAAGCGGCAATTCAAGCCGCTGCGGCGTGGCCAGATCAGCTACTGGCGCAACTATGGCAAGTTCTTTGTCAGTTTCCAGAAGGCGATCTACGGCGACGCGGCGCGCTCGGACAATGATTGGGCCTATGACTTCCTGCCGAAGTCGGACGCAGGCAGCTATGACATCATCCGCGCCTTCGAGATGATGAACCATGGCGAACTCAACGGCTACATATGTCAGGGCTTCAATCCGCTGCAGGCCTTCCCGGACAAGGGCAAGATCCGCCGCGGCCTCGGCAAGCTGAAGTATCTCGTCGTGATGGATCCGCTCGACACCGAGACTTCACGTTTCTGGGAGAATTTCGGGCCGCAGAATCCGTCCGACCCGGCCTCGATCCAGACCGAAGTGTTCCAGCTGCCGACGACATGCTTTGCCGAAGAGGACGGCTCTCTCGTCAATTCGGCGCGCTGGCTGCAATGGCACTGGAAAGCGGCGCCGCCCCCTGGCGACGCCAAGTCCGACATCTGGATCATGGCGCAAATTTTCCACCGCATGCGCGAGATGTACCGCAAAGACGGCGGCGTGTTTGCGGATCCGATCCTCAACCTGACTTGGGCCTATACCGATCCGACCGAGCCCGATCCTGAGGAATTGGCCAAGGAAATGAACGGCAAGGCTCTCGCGGATCTCAAGGACGATACGGGCGCGGTGACGACGAAAGCCGGGCGCCTGCTCGACGGCTTTGCGCAGTTGCGCGACGACGGCTCGACTGCGAGCGGCTGCTGGATCTTCTCCGGCTGCTACACCGAAAAGGGCAATCAGATGGCGCGGCGCGATGCGACCGACCCGCGCGAACAGGGCATCGCGCCGAACTGGGCCTGGGCGTGGCCGGCCAACAGGCGCATTCTTTACAATCGCGCCAGCGCCAACCCCGCGGGAAAGGCCTGGAATCCGGGCAAGCCGATCATCGAATGGAACGGCAGCCAATGGACGGGCATAGACGTGCCCGACTACGCGCCCGCCGCGAAGCCGGCAGATGATATCGGGCCGTTCATCATGAACGACGAGGGTCTTGGACGCTTGTTCGCAAGAGACCAGATGACTGAGGGGCCGTTCCCGGAACATTATGAACCATTCGAATCGCCGTCTCAGAACGTGCTGCACCCAAAGGTGCGCACCAATCCCGCGGCGCGCGTCTTCGCTGACGATCGCGCGGCGTTCGGGACCGCCGCGGATTTCCCCTATGTCGCGACGACCTACCGGCTGACCGAGCATTTCCACTACTGGACCAAGCATGCTCTGATCAATACGATCCTGCAGCCGGAGGAGTTCGTCGAAATCGGCGAGCAACTGGCCAAGGAAAAAGGCGTCCTTCAGGGAGGCTGGGTGCGCGTCGCATCCAAGCGCGGCGCGATCGTCTGCAAGGCCTATGTGACGAAGCGGATAAAGCCTATGCTGGTCGACGGCAAGACAACGCACGTGATCGGCGTGCCGATCCACTGGGGGTTCACTGGCATGGCCCGCAAAGGCTACGGCGCCAACACCCTGACGCCCTCGGTCGGCGACGCCAACACGCAAACGCCTGAATTCAAGGCCTTTCTCGTCAATCTCGAGAAGGTTGGCGCCCCCGTCGCCTGAAGGAGCCCGAACTGATGGCAGACCTGCAGTCCCAGGACCTTATCCGGCGCTCGGCTTCGACCTTGACGCCACCTTCAGTGCGCAACCACGAACAGGAAGTCGCAAAGCTCATCGACGTCAGCCGCTGCATCGGCTGCAAGGCGTGCCAGGCCGCGTGCATGGAGTGGAACAATCTGCGGCCGGAGATCGGAAGCTTTGAAGGGTCCTATGACAACCCGAGCGATCTTGAGCCCGCCGTCTGGACGCTCATGCGCTTCACCGAGTGGGACAATGACAAGGGCGATCTCGAATGGCTGATCCGCAAGGACGGCTGCATGCACTGTGAGGATCCCGGCTGCCTGAAGGCGTGCCCGGCGCCTGGCGCGATCGTCCAATACGCCAATGGCATCGTCGATTTCATCAGCGAAAATTGCATCGGCTGCGGCTATTGCGTCAAAGGATGTCCCTTCAACATCCCCCGGATCAGCAAGCAGGATCATAAATCCTATAAATGCACGCTCTGCTCCGACAGGGTTTCGGTCGGCCTAGAACCCGCCTGCGTCAAGGCGTGTCCGACCGGCTCGATCATGTTCGGCTCGAAGGAGGATATGAGCCATTGGGCCGGTGAGCGCGTTGAAGAACTCAAATCGCGCGGCTTCGCCAACGCCGGCCTTTATGATCCGCCGAGCGTCGGCGGCACGCATGTGATGTATGTCCTCCATCATGCCGACCGCCCGTCGATCTACGCGGGACTGCCCGACAATCCCCGCATCAGCCCATTGGTGTCGGCCTGGAAGGGACTGCTCAAGCCCCTCGCGCTTGCCGGCATGGCTTTCGCGGCCATCGCGGGATTCGCGCATTGGGTCGTGGTCGGGCCAAACGAAGTCGAACCCGCCGATGAGGCGAACGCGAAACGCCTGTTCCACGCTGCGGATGACGCATCATGAACTATCCGAGAGGGACGCTGATCCGCAACACCACAGGCGAGCGGATCAATCACTGGATCACCGCAGGCTGCTTCGCCCTTTTGCTGCTGTCTGGCCTCTCCATGTTCCACCCCATGCTGTTCTTCCTGTCAGGGCTGTTCGGCGGCGGCCAATGGGCGCGCGCGGTCCATCCGTGGATCGGCGTGGCGCTTCTCGTCAGCTATGCGGGAATGTTCATACAATTCTGGCGCGACAATCTCTGGAACGCGGACGATCTCGCATGGCTCAAGGCCGGCGCGCACGTCCTCAAGAACGAAGAGGAGGAGATCCCCGAAATCGGACGATTGAACGCTGGCCAGAAAGGTGTGTTCTGGTCGATGACCCTGTTGGTGCCGACATTGTTCGTCAGCGGCATTTTGATCTGGGACGTCTATTTTTCGGGCCTGACCACGATCGAGACGCAGCGCGTCGCGGCGCTCGTGCACTCCCTTGCGGCGATCGCCGCGATCATCGTTTGGATCATCCATGTCTATGCGGCGTTCTGGGTCAAAGGCTCGATGCGGGCGATGACGCAAGGCTGGGTTACGCCGGGCTGGGCTTGGCGGCATCACCGCAAGTGGCTGCGGCGCCTGGCGGCGACCGACTCCAGGGGGCCAAACCCGCGAGCCGGCGGCGAGCCGCCGCGCTGATGGAGAAGACGAGGCGAGGCCCATGAGACAAGGTGAAGTGACGCCTAAGGGCGCCTGGATCGGTGATCCGCTCGGCGGCGTCAAGGCGCCGGAGCCGCTGATCCTGCGTGACCCCGCGAGAAGATTCGCCAACACCGCAAGCCGATTGGAGGCTTTGTCGGGCGGCCATCCGATGATGGAATGGCTGCGGTTCATGGCGCGGCTCGCGAGCGCTCAACACGCCGTCGCGGCGAAGCTGGGGCCTCTCTCGCCTCCAGCGCAAGCCGCGGTGGAGCTCGCTGTGGAAGCGCGCATGCCGCCGCTCGCAGCGGATGGGCGCCGGCGAGATCCAGTGTGGCGCGACGGCCTCGCTATGCTGCTCGACAGTTTAGGCGCCGAAATTCTCCGAGCGCCTGCGGTGGTGACGGGATTGCGCGATCGGAACGCCGAAGCGCTCGAGGGCCTCGCCGATGGTTTCCTCCATGGCGATCTGGACGTTGCGGACGCAGGCGCCGCGCTTTACGTGGCGGCCGCGCTGCAGGTCTATTTCACCTGCCTCGCCGCGGCTTTACCCGCGTCATCCTTGCGATTGCTGCCGCAGCGCGGACTATGCCCTTGCTGCGGCTCGACGCCGGTCGCGGGCGTCGTGACCGCATCGGGCCCGACGCCGGGAACACGTTATCTTTATTGTTCGCTCTGCTCCACGGCGTGGAACCATGTGCGCGCCGTGTGCGTCACCTGCGGCGACTCGCGTGCGCTCGCGCTCAAGGGAATCGAGGGCGATGCGGGGTTGGCCAAGGCTGAGACCTGCGACACGTGCCACACTTACGCGAAGATGCTGTACCAGGCCCGGGACATGCGGCTCGATCCCTTCGCGGACGACCTTGCGACGCTGGGGCTGGATATTCTGGTTAGCGAGGCGGGTTGGGCCCGCCATGCGCCGAACCCGCTGCTGCTCGTCGGATAGGGCGTCCGTTCTAGAATCGCAACGCCACGGCCAGCAAACCGCCGATCACGCCGAACGCCACGACAGACGCCGTCACGAGCGCAAGCACCCGCGGCGGGAACGAGCGTGCGAGCATCGCAACAGACGGCGCGCTGATCGGCGGAAGCGTCATCAGCAATGCGCCGGCCGGTCCAACGCCCATGCCGAGCGAAAGCATCGCCTGGATGATCGGCACTTCGCCCGCGGTAGGGATCACGAAGATCGTCCCCGCAACCGCGAGCGCGACAATCCAGATGAGGTGATTGTCAATCTGCGGGTCGATTTGCGGGAACAACCAGGCCCGCGCGGCGCCGAGCAGCAGAACCAGCACGATATATTCGGGCACGAGCCGCACGCTCATGCGCCACAGAATCCGCATCCAGCGCGTGAAGGCGCCTGAGGTCGGCGTATTCCCGACCAGCGTGGCGAGGCGCGCCTCCGCCTCTTCCGCTTCCTTCGGCGTCACCATCCGATTCACCAGGTAGCCGAGCCCGAACACCATCAAAAGCCCCAGCGCGAGACGCAGCGCGCTCCAGTTCCAGCCGAGAACGAAGCCCATGAACACAATCGTCGCCGGGTTCAATACTGTGTTGCCAAGCCAGAATGCGATGGCTCCGCCAGCCGAAGCCTGGCGCTCGCGCAACCCAACGACGATGGGCGCGGCGCAGCAAGTGCACATCATGCCGGGGATCGACAGCAAGCCGCCCGCGGCCACGCTTCCAAATTCCGTGCGGCCGAGCGCCTTCGCCACCCAATTGACCGGCAGCAAGGCCTGGGTCGCTGAGCCGAGCAAGAGCCCGAGAACCATCGCCTGCCAGATCGCTTTGCCGTAGACCCACGCATAATCCAGCGCCGCGCTGATTGAAGGGGACGGCGGACTCGCCGCCTTGCCCATCAAAATAGACTGGCCGATGGAATGAGTCGCCGCCGCCACAAACGCCCTATTGTAGTAAGGGAGCCATTTTACGTAGAATAGACCGGCCGCCGCGATCAAAAAGAACGTGATCCATCCCATTGCGGGATTATTCTGTCGCGTTGTATTCATCGCTTTTCCAGTGGCTTGCTTGTTAGCGGAAGCCTGTCTGCCATTTCGTGCAAAAGGGGCTGGTCTGGGCGAACAAAATATGACTTCAATGGCTTGTCGAGATAGGACTGGATGATCAGCCCCGTCTCGACCCCGATCAACCTGCCCAGCGTAACCGCACGCGCACGCGCTGTCGATGGAAACGATCCCAATCGATGAAGCGGATTACCGGCTCGCCGGCTGTCGCGGATAGACTCGAACGATCCTCGTCGCCAGGGCGCGGGCGGCGCTTTTTGAAGAAGGCCTGTCGATGTCGACCTCTCCCGTCCGTCTGACCAGCCTTGCTCATGGCGGTGGCTGCGGCTGCAAGCTGGCGCCGTCCGTGCTGCAGCGGCTTCTCGCCGGCCAGCCGCAGCCAGGCCCCTTCGCGCAACTCCTCGTCGGCACGGAAACGGGCGACGACGCGGCGGTGTGGCAGATCGACGACCAGCAATGCGTCATCGCCACCACCGATTTCTTCATGCCCATGGTGGATGATCCGCGCGATTTCGGGCGCATCGCCGCGGCCAACGCACTATCCGATATCTACGCAATGGGCGGAAAGCCGATCATGGCGCTGGCGATCCTCGGCATGCCGCTCGACAAGCTGCCGATCGAAACCGTGCGCGCGATCCTGCAAGGGGGCGCCTCGATCTGCGCCGAGGCGGGCATCGCCGTCGCCGGCGGCCATTCGATCGACGCCCCGGAGCCGATCTACGGCCTTGCTGTCATCGGGTTGTGCAGTCCGGGCCATATCCGTCGGAATTCCGGCGCACGGCCCGGCGATGCGCTGATCCTGACCAAGGGCATCGGCGTTGGCGTTTATTCCGCGGCGTTCAAGAAGGAAAAGCTGACGCAGGACAGCTATGCCGAGTTGATCGCCTCGACAACCCTGCTGAACCGGGTCGGTCCTGCGCTGGCTGAGGACGCGGACGTGCACGCCATAACCGACGTGACGGGCTTCGGCCTGCTCGGCCATGGCCTCGAAATGGCGCGGGGGGCCGGCGTCGGCCTCGACATCAACTTCGGGCGCGTCCCGCTTCTGGCGCAGGCGCAGGCGCTGGCCGAGGCTGGATACGCAACCGGCGCCTCCGGGCGCAACTGGGCGAGCTATGGAGAAGGAGTCGTTCTGCCGTCCGGTCTGCCGGGTTGGCGGCGCACGCTGCTGACCGATCCGCAAACCTCAGGCGGCCTGCTGATCGCCTGCGCCGCGGGCCGCGCATCGTCCATTCGCGACGCCATCGAGGCTGCGGGCTATCCGCGCGCAAGCATCATCGGGTCGGTCACGTCAGGAGACCCGGTTATTCGCGTCGCATAGCGCGGGACGCGTGATGATGTTGGTCCGAAAAGTCTGCAACTTTTCGGTATCATGCGCCAACGCTTCTCCTTCAGCGCGCGATGATCTCTTCGACATTCAGGCGTAACCCGCGAGCGTCGAAAAACGCGCCTTCATTGAGGATCGAGCGATCCTTTTCGAGATGGCGCGTCAGCGACGTGAGCCGCTGCCTTGCGACCGCGTCGGCGACCAACCCGGCTTGATCGGCTTCGAAGAAGGCCGCGCCGTTCCAGGCCGCGCCGGAGCCGTCGAACAGCCGCGTCATGTCCGTCCAGCGCGTCTCGTCGGCGATGACATGAAGATACGAGGAGCACAACAGGGCGACCGAGGTTTCGTCGATCTCGACCAGCACGATCAGCACCGAAAAGGCGCCGACCCGGCCGAATGTCTGGACCAGCCAGTCGTCGAAATCGGTGGCGCGCGCCGCAGTCATCTCGAACCGTCCCGGGACAGTGCCGGCGGAAGAGAGCGGGAGTCGAACCCACCCGGGACAGGCTCGCCGCCCCATTCGGATTTGAAGTCCGAACGCCCCACCGGGGACGATTCTCCTCCATCGGAGCCGCCGGACGGAAGCACGAAGGGTCCGAACATGTCCAGCCGGCGCTTGTTGATGCGCCGGATGTCGGCATGATTCACCGTGACGCCATGCCGGTCAAAGAATTCAAGGATCTGGATCGCGACCTTGCGGCCGTTGGAGAGCTTGTCGCGAAACTGCGCCGCAGTGAAAGCGCCGCCCTCCGCCTGAACCGCGACGCCGGCGGCGACGCCTGCCATTTCGTGAACGGTTGGACGCAGGAAGAAATGGTCATGCGCGATCTCATCGGCCCAGCCCATCCGTCCCGCCAGCTTGAGCAGCCTGCGGACTTCAGCCTCAGGCCGCCCCGTTGATCCGGCGATGTCGCGCACGCGGGGCGGGCGGAATCGCGCCGCGCCGCCGAGCAAGGGCGCGATCTTGGCCCAGACCTCTTCGTCCTTGGCTGAGAGACGCGCTTCATGCGAGGCAAGACGGACAAAAGCGCCATCGAGAACGACCTCGCCATTCAAGGCCGCCTTCTGCAGGGCGATGACGAACGCTGGCGCCGGCAGGCGCGGTTGCAGCGCGAGCCGCAGTCTTTCCCGGCCAATGCCCTGAAGGTCGGGATTTTCGGCATGAAAGATTGCAAGCCGCTCCATCAGGCTCGACGTGAAAATCCGCCAGCGTTCTGGCGCGATGGCGATTTTTGACGCGCCCGCGTCCAGAATAACCAGATCCAGCGCCTTGACCAGCCGATCCGTTTGGGCGGCGGACAGGGTGCGATCGCGCGCGAAGACCGCAATATCCGCCGCATGGGGTGGCGCGGCAAGCAGGGCGGAGAACGAGGCCACCGGGTCGGAAAATTCCAGCGCCGCGCGTTGCGCCGCCCGCTCTGGCGTTCGCCGTCGCCGGGCTGGCGGACGAAGATCGATGAGACGGCCGCCGCCGATCGTTCGCTGGGCCGAGGCGTCCCGGATGACATAGCGATCCAGCGCAGCGGCGGCAATCGGCCGGTCGAGCACCAGTTGGACGCCGCCCGAGTCGCCGGGCCGAATTGGATCATCGCCGAGCAGGACGACGCGCGCTCCAACTTCGGCCGAGGCGTGATGCAGTCGCGCCGGAAACCATTGGCCGATCGGCTTCGGTTCGCCGGGCAGCACGCGCAACACTGCGTCGATTCGGTCTGTCGGCGCATGCAATTCGGGATCGAGCGCCATATCGCCGCGCTGGATCGCGTCTTTGGAGACGTCCGGGCCGGCTAAATTCAGCGCGCAACGCTCACCCGCGCGCCCGGTCTGCGCTGATCTGTTCTGCGCGTGCAGCGAGCGCACCCGCGCCGGCAGACCGGACGGGCTGATGAGGACCCGGTCGCCTACGCGCACCGCCCCGGACAAGACGGAGCCGGTGACGACGACGCCGACGCCGGACAGCGTGAAGGCGCGGTCGACCGCAAGGCGAAAGCGGCCCTCCGCCGAGCAATCCACGCTTTCGGCGGCGGCCGCGGCAAGCCGGGCGCGCAACTCAGCGACGCCCTTTCCGGTCAGCGCCGAAACCGGCAGGATATCGGCGCCCTCAAGCCCCGTTCCGGCGATCGCGGCCCTTATCTCGCCCGTCAGCTGGGCCAAACGTTCAGGCGCGGCAATATCGGCCTTGGTCAGCGCAACGAGACCGCGCCTGACGCCCATCAGATCGACGATCGCCAGATGCTCCAGCGTCTGCGGCTTAATGCCGTCGTCGGCGGCGACGACGAGCAGGGCAAAATCAATTCCGCTCGCGCCAGCCAGCATGGTGTGCACGAAACGCTCATGGCCGGGCACGTCCACGAAGCCGAGAATCGCGCCATCTTCCAGCGGAAGATAGGCGAAGCCGAGATCGATGGTGATGCCGCGCGCCTTCTCCTCCTTAAGGCGGTCGCCGTCGATCCCGGTCAGCGCTTTGACCAGAGCGGTCTTGCCGTGATCGATATGGCCGGCGGTCCCGATGATCATGACGCCGTGTCCGGCTGGGGCTGCGCGCCGCGGCCGCCGTTCCCGGCCGCGGCTCTTGCTTCGGCCAGCGCATCGCGGCGCGGCGCGTGCGGCTCCTTCAACCGCTCAAGCCAGCGCATCGCGGTCCAACGCCGAGAGAGTCGACACAAAGGCCGCTTCATCGGTCAAACATCGCATATCGAGCGTCAGGGCGCCATCCTCGATCCGCCCGATCACCGGCCGGGGCAGGTTGCGCAGAGCGGCCGCCAGCCGCTCCAGCGCGCGGCCTCCCGCGCCTGAACGAATGACGAGGCCGGCGCTGGCGATCGTATCGAGCGGCAGCGCGCCAGACCCGATCTGGCTGCGACATTCGCCTATCGTCACGGCAAAAGCGGCGCCGACCGCCTGCGCCACTTCCGGCTGCAGCCGGCGCGCCTGCGCTTCGATCTCCGCTTGAGTTCGCGTCAGCAGCCGCAGTGTGGGCAGACGCTCTGCAAGACGATCGGGGTCGCGGTAAAGCTTCAGCGTGGCCTCGATGGCCGCCAGCCGGATCTTGTCGATTCGCAATGCGCGTTTCATCGGGTTGCGATTGATGGCGGCGATAAGCGCGCGCCGGCCGACGATGAAGCCAGCTTGCGGTCCGCCGAGCAGCTTGTCTCCAGAAAACGTCACCACCCCGGCGCCCTCCGCCACCGCCTCGCGCACGGTCGGCTCTTTTTGCATCCCGTAGCGCGAAAGATCGATCAGCGTGCCGGACCCGAGGTCGTTCATCAAAGGCGCATTCGCCTCGCCGGCGATCTGCGCCAGCTCAGCCCCGCCGACCTCGGCGGTGAACCCCTGAATACGGTAATTGGAGGTGTGCACCTTGAGAATGACTCCGGTCTCCGTGCTGAGCGCCGCGCGGTAGTCCCTGGCATGAGTTCGATTCGTCGTCCCCACCTCGACCAGCCTCGCGCCCGCTCGCGCCATGATGTCCGGCATGCGGAAGGCGCCGCCGATCTCGATCAATTCTCCGCGCGACACGATCGCCTCGCGGCCATTCGCCAGCGTGTTGAGGGAGATCAGCACCGCCGCCGCATTATTGTTGACCACCGTCGCATCCTCCGCGCCGGTCAGGGCGCAAAGGAGCGCCCGCACATGATCGTCGCGTTCGCCTCGCCGGCCCGTCTCGAGGTCGAACTCCAGCGCCACGGGTTCGCGCATCGCCGCCATCGCGGCCTCGACCGCCGCCTCGGGCAGCGCCGCCCGGCCGAGATTGGTGTGCAGAACCGTGCCGGTGAGGTTGAACAGCGGGCGCAGACCGGAGCGGTCTTCTTGGTCGAGCCTCGCGAGCGCAAGGAGCGCAACATCCTGCGCGCTGGGGACGGACGGCGCGCCAGCCCTTAACGCCCTGCGCGCATCGCCCAGAACCGCCCGAACCGCATCTGTCGACGCAATGCGGCCAAAGCGCTCCAGCAGCGCCGGAGCCGCGGCGGCGCTAAGAACCGCGCTAACGGATGGCAGATCGCGAAGAGACAGCGCTCGCGAACCTTCCATGTGTCTCAACCGCCAGCTTGGCGCGGATAGGCCTTGCGACTCGCCGCGCTGAAAGACGATGTTTGATCAGATATTGTCCCCATTACCGGCGATCATAGCGAATTTCTTTTAGCCTCGTTCACATACCTTATCAAAAAGTTCGCCGGCTGCTTGACCGCAGTGTCACGGACATGGATCAAGAAGGTGGTCTTGGCCGCGATCGAGGGCGCGAAGACGCTGGCCGCACTCACGCGTCAATGGGATGCCACCCGAATCAGATCACCCGGCGCAATTGCTCGAACGGGCAGCCGAGCTATTCGGGGCTGAGGCTCGTCCGAAGCAAGCAATGCCGCGAAATTTGGAGATAATAAAAAAGTGACGGTCCGGGGACCGTCACTTCGCCGCATCGGCTATAGATTGGACTAAGGATAGATCAGGACCTTATCCCAGAAGCCGCATTTGTGATTTGCCGAGAATTGGGCGTCCGTCAAGGTTGATAGGAACGGAATGTCCTCCGACAACCAGAAAGGCGTTTTCGCCGTGTAGGCCGGCCAAGGGGCATTCCCCAATCCGTTCGGATTGCCTGTCCAGGCGAAGTTCGTCCAGGCGGCAACGAGCTGATCGGAGAGATCTTCCTGCTTCTTGTTCAGCTGGTGAGGGATTCCCTCCGGCCCGCCGTGATAGAGGGGGAACAAGAACTGAATATCACTGGTATGATAGGCTAGGGCCTGGAAGCCGGGCATCTTCGGGAAATAATAAGGCGCCGTGCGCTCGTCGAATTCGTAAGCGTAATACGGCACTTGAGGAGCTATGATCTGACTGTAGTGTCTGGTGATGCATGCGCCGGGGTCTGTCGCGACCGCGTCCCAGGCCAATTGCGGCGAGGCATAGGCATCGACAGGGTAGTGAGCCAGAACCGCCCGAACAGTCCCCGGCGGATAGGCCGGCGGCGTGTTGATCGGTCCGGCGTTGCCGCTGTAGGTAGTGGTGACAAAAGCCGTATATTGCGCCGCAGTCGGCGGCACGCGGGGAGGACCGGAAAAATATTCCGTAATGCCAAGGCCAAAGTTGGCCTCATCCTGCACGCGTCCATTCATCATCGGCATATGGCTGAACTGGCCGCTCTTCCAGGCCGCGCTAGGCTGTATTGGAATAATTGTGCCGTCCTGCAGCGGGCCTGTTATGTAGGCGCTTTGAGTGCTCGCCGTTCCCGCAAGCGTCTCAATTTGCTGAGCCGTCAAGCTGCGCAGGCATTTGGCGGTAGCCGCGTCCGAGCCGGCGCCGCAGCCTGCCGCGACCGAGAAAGCCGTGCCTCTTGCTTCAGCAGTCGCCAGCGTCGGTACTGCGCTCGGGACGCTGCTTTCGTAGATCGCGCGGTGAAACAGGCCGGAGAACAGAGGCGATATCACGGCTACGCCGGTGTCCTGGGCGCCCGCGGACTGGCCGCCGACAGTGATGTTGTTCTTGTCGCCGCCGAATTGTCCGATGTTATGCCTCACCCATTTGAGCGCAAGCAGTTGATCGAGCGTTCCGTAGTTGCCGAAATTGTGGCCTTCCGCGTCCAATGCGGGATTTGCCAAAAAGCCCATCAGATTTAAGCGATAATTGATGGTGACGACGACCGTGTGGCCCTGGGCTGCGAGCTTGCTCGCATCATAGTCATTGCTTTCGCCATCGACATTGCCGCCGCCGTGGATCCAGAAGATGACTGGAAGCTTTTCTCTTGCCACGGGATCGACGTTCGGCGTGAAGACGTTGAGATAAAGACAGTCCTCGTTGTTGTTGGCGGGGCCAGCGAACACGCCGAGAGTCGTAATCTGGGCGCAGGTCGGCCCATAGGCTGTCGCCTGTAGAACATTGGTCCAGGGCGCATGTTTATGCGGCGGCTTCCAGCGCAAATTGCCAAGCGGCGGTTCGGCGTAGGGAACGCCGAGGAATTCCGCGACGCCGTTTTTCAGGAATCCCTTGACCGGGCCTTCCTTGGTCTCGACGCGCAGCGGGTTCGCCGCATGGGCCTGCATCGGCGCCGTCAGCACTCCTGCAAAGGCGCACACGCCGAGCGCCATGCCGACGCTTTCCCTGACGCGCCGCTTTACTGTTTGCGCGGGTGAGCGCGTATAGCGCCGTTCTGATCGTTTCAACATTGCTTCCCCCGATGACTTTGCTTAACTGCCGCCTACTTATTTGACGACATTTGAAAACGCATAGCGCCAGGGCAGCGCTCAATCTTCCATGAAATTCCGATCCATATCAGGATCTGGATATTTTCCGTCACAATATGCTTCTGACAGGAGATCGGCTCAGATTCACCTCGGACGTCCGGCGCTCAAGCTCGTCCCGATCGTCTTTGCGTCAGGGATCAAGCACTCGTCTTTCGCCAACAGGCGCCGTCATTATAGGAATCAAACCGGCTCTCTGGTCCGAACGCATGGTCAATCGTGTTGGGTGAGCCCGTCCGTGACGTCTTCAGGAGCTTGGCTTATTCGGCGGCGTTGTTTTGCCTGGTCGCATTTCAGCTCGATAGCGGGCGGGCGTTACGCCTACGACGCGACGAAAATAATCGTTGAGGTGGCTTTGGCTGTTGAATCCTACCGTCAGCGCAATATCGATCAGGGACAACCTGGGCTCATGCAACAGCGTCTTCGCCCGCTCTATCCGCTGTTCGATCTGAAATTGATGGGGAGGCCTCCCCATTGCCTGTTTGAACGCCCCACAGAAATATCTCGGGGTGAGTTCGACAAGACCTGATAGTTCTGTCAGCGTAATGTTACGATGGAGATTGGTTTCGATATACTCGACGACCATTCGCAGTTTTGTATCGTCAAGTGCGCGTATTGGCTCGAAGCGTGATCCGCCATCCTCGAGGAAATACGCCAATTCCGTGAGGAACATCGTTGCTGTGTTTTCGAGGAACATCGGCCCGCGCGGGAAACCGTTCGCGCATTCTTTCCTGATTTCTGACACGACCGTCCATGCCAGACGGTCTTTCGTCCATGAACAATCCACCGTCGCTCGTTCAGCGAAAGATTTAACCCGATGATCGTCAAGGACCGATTGAGGGTCGATGAATAACCACAATCCCTGTCCGCTCCCTCGGCAGTTGGCGCGAAACTCGCAGCCGGGCGGAAGAACGACAAGGTCGTGGGATCCCATCGTTGACGTCCACGCCTTTGCCAACGCCGGCTTGCTATCGAGCCGCCAATTCACCTCGCTGCCGGGATTTTGAAAGAGGATGCCTATGGCCAGATCCTTGCGAAGAAAATGGCGTTGACAGCTGCTATCAGCGCCCTGCGTCTTCATCAGCACGGATCCGTTCGACCAAGAAAGCTGTTCCTCCACATCGACAACATTCGCCGGGCCGCCATCTCCCGCCGGCGCTTGAGAATGGTTCATGGATCGTTCCCCCGAATTTGAGTTTTTTTCTTAGTGCCTAGTGGAAACTAAACAAGCGACACGCCGGTATCAATCATGCGTCGCACAAATAATGGGGCAGCTGGTGAATAGAAGAGGCAAGGCGTTCTCGGGACAAGCATCATGTGTGAACGATCATCGCAAGAAAAGGTGAGAAGCACGTCAGAAAATACGTGATTAAATCGTGTTTTTCGGCGCGGGCGCGTCAAACGGCGGGCGTTGTGCTTTCGCGCCGATGCGACAAAGCTAGGTTTGGCCTCGCGGACTTTAGGCAGGTTCTCGCTGATGCAGGCGGGCGAATTGCGACCGCACGAAAAGCGACGCGCCGGTCCTTCTGGCTCATGATTCCATCAACCGCCAGGGTAGCCGCAATGTTGGTTCGAGCGGGTTAAGACGCTCATGGAACGGGATTAGAATAACGCGTAACTTGCCGGACGCCGCTGCGGGCGGCGAAATATTTCGTCTGTTATTTGTCCTCCATTCGAGGATAGATGTTCGACGTTGAAATCGTGGGGAGCCGGATTTGCTTGAATATTGCTTTAATTTCCCTGATGATCGCGCCAAAAAGATTTGGGGAGTGAGACTTGGGTGAAGCGGAATCAGGTTGCCCATATTGATGAGGTCGTCGGCCTCATGACGGGAAAGGTCTCTGACCGGGACAAAGTTATCCATGATTCATGGCGGCGCTGCATAGACCAGCACGGGCTCGACCCGATAGCCTCGCGCGTCGCCTATATCCTGCCGCAGGAGCGGCTGACCGAACACCGGGAGGCGATGGAAGAGTTCCTGCGAACGGCGCGATTCGGCCTCGAAACCCTGTATCGGCAAGTCTCATGCCTCGACTATGTGATGCTGCTGACGGACGCCAAGGGCGTCACCGTGGATTTCATGGGCGATCCGACCTTCAGCGACAATCTGCGCGGGGCGGGTCTTTATCTCGGCGCTGATTGGCATGAGCCGCTCGCTGGAACATGCGCTGTCGGCACGTGCATCGCCACGGGCGAGCCGCTCGTCGTGCATCAGAGCGACCACTTCGACGCATCCCATATATCCTTGACCTGCACCAGCGCGCCGATTTTCGATTCCTATGGCGATCTCGCGGCTGTGCTCGACATTTCCGCGCTACACTCCCCGGAGCCGAAAGTCAGCCAGCATCTTGCCCTGCAGCTCGTCCAAAGCTTTGCCCATAAGATAGAAAACGCTAACCTTCTCAATCGCTTCCGAAGCGACTGGATCCTCAAGCTATCGAACGCCCAGGAGTTTGCCGATATCGACCCGGATTTCATTCTCGCGGTCGATAACAACGGCTGCATTATCGGCCTCAACAACCGTACGCGTCAGCTTCTGGCCCGCGAGGCGACGCTCGTCGGACGGGCGAGCACGAGGGTCATCGGCGAGCCCCTGTCCACTTTTTTCGATTGCGACGTCACATCGCTTCCCCAGTTCGCCCGCTTCCGGCCGACCGATCAGCGCATGATGCGGCTTCTGGCGAGCGGCACCGCGCTGTTTGCGCAGGCGATGCCTCCCCCGGCCGCGACGCCAGCGCGGCCGTCGCCCGCGGCCGAGGTCAATCTGCCGCCGCCGCTGCGGGAGATGTTCTGCGACGATCCGATCATGTCGGGCGCGATGAAACGGGCCGCGAAGCTTGTCGGCACGCAGATGAGCATTCTGATCCAGGGGGAGACCGGAACCGGCAAGGAACATCTTGCAAAGGCGCTGCACGCGGCTTCGCCCCGCGCCGGCAAGCCCTTCGTCGCCGTCAACTGCGCGGCCCTGCCTGAAAGTCTGATCGAAAGCGAACTTTTTGGCTATGAGGCCGGTTCGTTCACCGGAGCGGCCTCCAAAGGCAAGAAGGGGCTCGTGCTGGAAGCCGACGGCGGCACGCTTTTCCTGGATGAGATCGGCGATATGCCGCTCGCCTCCCAGACCCGCCTCCTGCGCGTGCTGGCGGAGCGGGAGGTGACGCCGATCGGCAAAGTCAAGCCTTTGCCCGTCAACGTGCGCGTCGTCGCGGCGACTCACCGGGACCTCGTCGAACTCGTGAAGGCGAAAAGCTTCCGCGAAGATCTCTACTTCCGTCTCAATGGCGCGGTGCTCACGCTTCCCCCGCTACGTCAGCGCGCCGACGTAAGATGGTTGATCGGCCGTCTTCTGGCGCGCAGGGCGAAGGAGGATGGCGCGGCCTATCGCTTGACCGAAGCGGCTCTCGCCGCTCTTTGCGCCCATTCATGGCCAGGCAACGTCCGCGAACTGGTCAATTGCCTCGATTACGCCAGCGCCGTTTGCTCAGAGCATGTGATCGACGTCGAAGACCTGCCAGATATCATTTTGCGAGCCCAGGGCGCCCCACGGCGCGGGGACGCCGGCGCCGCGGAGAGCGAGATCGGTCCCGACACGCTGAAGGGTCTGCGAGAAGCGCTGCGCGAGCATCATTGGAACGTCTCGGCCGTTGCCCGCGCGCTTGGCGTCGATCGGTCGACTGTGCATCGCCGCATGCGGCGCTTCGGGCTCGTGCCGCCGCAAAAGCGCGATCCCTGACTCTCCAGCACTGATGATAGCTTCAGTTGGCGCGCCAGATTCGCCGCCACACCTGTTGCAGCCGATCGCCTCAGGCGAGGCGGGAGAGGCGCCTCACCCGCGACGCGAGGAAAATCATAACCAATTGATTTAAATACATATTGCTTGCCGCCGCGACGCTGGCGCCATGCTTGCTGTCTCCTTCTCGATCCGCCGCGAAGAAAAAAGAGCGGGTCGCCGGGAGAATGAGTTGACGCTGACCGTCGGTATAATCGCAAATCCTTTTTCGGCGCGAGACATTCGTCGAGTGATTGCCGACGCATCGAGCGTGCAAATTGCCGACCGCGCCAACGCTGTGCTGCGGGTGCTTGCCGGACTCTTTGCCTGCGGCGTGACCCAAGCCGTGATGATGCCGGATCGCTCCGGACTGTTGCAGCATGTGCTGCGCGGATTGTCGCGCGCACGCAATCAGGGGCTTCAGCGCTACCCTGACGTCACGCCTCTCGACATGCCGCTATGGGGAACCGTCGAGGACACGCGCGCGGCGGCGACCTTGATGCGCGCCGGCGGCGTTGGCGCGATCATCGCTCTTGGCGGCGACGGCACGCATCGCGCCGTTGTGTCCGCGTGCGGCTCGACGCCCATCGCCGCGATCTCAACAGGAACCAACAACGCTTTCGCCGAACAGAGTGAGCACACAGTCGTCGGGCTTGCCGTTGGCGTCGCCGTGACCGGCCGGGTTCCCGCTGATCTCGCATTCCGCGCCAACAAGCGCCTGGACGCTGCTATTGGCGGGACAACGCATATCGCCCTGGTCGATATTGCGCTCATCAGCGACCGCCATGTCGGCGCGAAGGCGCTGTGGCGCACGGAAACCTTCCGCGAATTATACGTCACTTTCGCCGATCCGACGCTCATAGGAATGTCCGCCATCGCCGGCCTTCTTGAGCCAGTCTCCCGGCAGGAGCCTTTCGGTCTGCAGGTGATGTTCGCCGGGGAGGGCGCGGGCGCGCGTCCGCGCGCAATCCTGCGCGCCCCGATCGCGCCTGGACTGATCGCGCCGATCCGGCTCGCAGACTGGCGCAGGATCGCGCCGGGTGAGGCGATCGTTCCACGCTTGGAGGCAGGTTCGCTCGCGTTTGACGGTGAGCGGGAGATTACCTTTTCGCGCAATGAAAAGGTCTCGATCACGCTGCGTGACGGCGCCTTCCGCAGTGTCGATGTTGCGGCCTGCATGCGCGCCGCCGCAACGCATGGCCTGCTGCGCGAAGAAATCATGAACGAGGACGCAGTTGGCGGACCTTTGCTTTTGGCGGCGTTCGCGGCGCAATGAAGATCACGGAGAAAGAAATGAGCGACAATCCCTTTCCAATCGACAAGGCCGGGCTTCTCGAAGCCTACCGCATGATGAAGACCATCCGCGAGTTCGAGGAGCGGCTGCACATTGATTTCGCGAAAGGCGACATACCCGGCTTCGTTCATCTTTATGCAGGCGAGGAAGCGGTTGCGACCGGCATCATGATGCATCTCAATGATCGGGACCGGATCGCCTCGACCCATCGCGGCCACGGCCATTGCATCGCCAAGGGCGTCGACGTTCATGGAATGATGGCTGAAATCTATGGCAAAGTGACGGGCTCGTGTCAGGGCCGCGGCGGCTCCATGCATATCGCGGATCTGTCCAAAGGCATGATGGGGGCGAACGGCATCCTTGGCGCTGGCGCGCCGCTCATCTGCGGCGCCGGGCTGGCGGCGAAGTTCCGCGGCGATGGCGGCGTCGGGATCTCCTTCTTCGGCGACGGGGCTGCGAACCAGGGCATGGTTCTCGAAAGCATGAACCTTGCGGCCGTCTGGAACCTGCCGGTCATCTTCGTTTGCGAAAACAATGGCTACGCGGAAGCGACGTCGCGTGACTACGGAACGGCTGTGAAATCCTATGTCGATCGCGGCGCGGGTTTCGGCATTCCCGGCGTCGTCGCCGACGGAACGGATTTTTTCGCGGTTTATGAGGTGGTCGGCGAGCTCATCAAGCGCGCGCGCGAAGGCGGCGGCCCGGCGCTCCTGGAATGTGAGGTCATTCGTTTCTTCGGCCATTTCGAAGGCGACGCGCAAACCTACAAGGCAAAGGGAGAGAATGAATACAACCGCGCCAACCGCGACTGCCTGAAAATCTTCCGCGCCAAAGTGACGGAGGCAGGCGTCATTAGCGATGCGGAGCTCGACGCGATTGATCAGCAGGTGGCGGACCTCATTGAGGATTCGGTGGCCAGCGCGAAAGCCGCGCCGCTGCCCTCGCCGAAGGATCTGATGTCCAACGTATACGTCTCGTACTGATAGGAAAGGAACAACGGACCATGGCTCGCAAGCTCAGCTATAAGATGGCCGTCAACGAGGCGCTCGACCTTGAAATGACGCGCGACCCGACAGTCATTTTGATGGGAGAGGATATCGTCGGCGGCGCCGGCGCGCCCGGCGAAGACGACGCCTGGGGCGGCGTGCTCGGCGTCACCAAGGGGCTTTACGCCAAGCATGGCGCGCGCGTCATGGACACGCCTTTGTCGGAATCGGCCTATGTCGGCGCGGCTATCGGCGCCGCGGCGTGCGGGATGCGCCCTGTCGCCGAGCTCATGTTCATCGACTTTATCGGCTGTTGCTTCGACGAGATCTTCAATCAGGCGGCGAAGTTCCGCTACATGTTCGGCGGCAAGGCCGAGACTCCGGTCGTGATCCGCGCCATGATTGGCGCCGGCTATCGCGCCGCTGCTCAGCATTCGCAGATGCTGACGCCGCTCGTCACACACATTCCGGGTTTGAAAGTCGTCTGCCCGTCCAACGCCTATGACGTTAAGGGGCTGCTCATCCAGTCCATCCGGGACAATGATCCCGTCATTTTTTGCGAGCACAAGAATCTCTACTCGCATGAAGTCGACGTGCCAGTTGAATCCTACACGATTCCCTTCGGAGAGGCCGCCATCGTCCGCGAGGGCAAGGACGCGACAATCGTCACATATGGGTTGATGGTGCATCGCTCGCGGGACGCGGCCGAGAAGCTTGCCAGGGAGGGCGTCGAGGTCGAAGTCATTGACCTGCGCACGCTCTCGCCGATTGATTGGGACACCGTTATTGAAAGCGTCGAAAAAACCGGACGTCTCATCGCTGTCGATGAAGCCCATCCACGCTGTTCGATCGCCTGTGACGTTTCAGCCTTTGTGGCGCAACACGCTTTTGGCGCGTTGAAGTCGGCGCCTCAAATGGTAACCGCGCCGCATTCGCCGGTGCCGTTCTCGCCGACGCTCGAGGATATCTACATTCCGACGGCCGACGCCATCGCCGCCGCGGTCCGGAAGACCATCGTCCACAAAATGGCGGCAGCCTGAGGATTAAGCGTAATGACGGATGAACGCATCAAGCCATTGGTGATGCCCAAATGGGGGCTTTCGATGGCCGAAGGCAAGGTCACGGGCTGGCTCAAGAAGCCCGGATCGACGATCAAGCTCGGCGACGAACTGCTCGAAGTCGAGACCGATAAAATAACCAATGTGGTGGAGGCGGGCGATACCGGGGTTTTGCGCCGCATTATCGGCAGGGAGGACACCGTCTATCCGGTCAAGGCGCTTCTCGCCGTGCTCGCGGACCCCGAGGTTCCAGAGGCCGACATCGACGCCTTTATAGCCGGCTATGTGACGCCCGCGGCCGGGGAAGACGAAGCCGAGGACGCGGGACCGAAATATGAGTTCGTCGATACGGCCGCCGGGAGGCTCCGTTACGCGAAGCGTGGGCAGGGCGGCGAGCAGATTGTGCTGGTGCATGGCTTTGGCGGCGATCTCGACAACTGGCTTTTCAATATCGACGCTCTGGCGGACAACGCCACCGTCTATGCGCTCGATCTCCCAGGTCATGGCCAATCGACCAAGACGCTTAGCGAACCCTCCCTGGAAGGCTTGTCCAAGGCGCTCGTTGATTTCTTGAACAAGGTCGGCGTCGGCAACGCGCATGTTATTGGGCATTCGATGGGCGGCGCGATAGCGCTGAAGACGGCGATCGATCATCCAGAACTTGTCAAATCGCTGACGCTCATCAGCTCGGTGGGATTGGGTGAGGATATCAACATCAGCTATATTGAAGGATTCGCCCATTCCTCGTCCCGGCGCGAGTTGAAGCCCGTGCTCGAACAGCTGTTCGACGATCCAAATCTCGTCAGCCGGCAACTGATCGACGACCTCCTCAAATACAAGCGGCTTGATGGAGTCAACGAGGCGTTGGACGCGCTGGCGAAGAATCTGTTCGCCAACGGCAGGCAGGCGTCTGTGTTGAAGGAAGAGGCGGCGAAAGCGCAGCGGCCGGTCGCTGTCATCTGGGGAGCAGGCGACAAGATCATTCCAGTCTCTCACGCATCTTCCCTGCCGGCAGGCTGGCGCGCGGAGGTAATCGAGGGTGCTGGCCACATGGTGCAGATGGAGAAGGCCAACGCCGTCAATGCGCTGATTCGCAAACATGCGGGCATCTAAATCATAAGCGCCGGGCTAAATGCGGGTCGATGAAGATGATGAGCGAAATGGCATAAATACGGAACGCGATATTCCCGGCGTCAAACATCGTGTCTGGACGTTTGCGCGGCGGCGCGACCATCGTGAGACTCGCAGAAGACCAGATTGAAAGCGGCTCAGAACTGCGTCGGCATTATACCGGCGCAAGCTGCTCGTCATGGAGCTGCGAGCCTAAAAAACTGGTGTAAAACAGAGACATAATAAAAAATAGAATTGTGCTGCGTGGTTTGTTTCTTTCATGAAGCGCGTGTTCATGAAACCTTCGGCGACACTTAGTGGGGTGGACGTTGACCAAACCGGTCAGGCGCAATCTAGGCCGCATTTCGAATGCGGTGGAAGAGGGGAGAGGGAACATGGAAAAGAGTGAAGCGGGCGCATCATGCCGCGCAACATCGAGAAATGATGGATGTCATGAAAAAACGGCGCGGCGCAGCCCACTGTTGACGGCGGTGGCGGCGGCGTTTGGCTTGGCTGCAACGCCGGCGCTAGCAGACAACATTACATTCGCGGTGATCGGGCCGCACGAATATGATTTGCCGGTCAATTTCAAGCCTTTCAATGTTTTTGTCCAATATGGCGAAAATAACATCGGATCACAGGCCTATAACAACAGCGGCGGCGCCATCAACGGAAGCAAACAGAATCAGTTCGTCGGCCTTTCGAAATATGTGTATTTCTGGTGCTTTCCCGGCATCAGCGATATTGGGTTCGCTTATGAAGTCATCACGCCTGAGGTTGGAGTCACTGGCCCCGGAACGGGCAATGGCGTCAGAGGCATTGGCGACACGCTGACGGGTCCTGCGATGTGGTTCAAGCCGACGCCGAATTCGACGCTCGGCGTGCAGAACTTCCTGCAGCTTCCCATCGGCATGCCAAGGGTTACGAATGGCTACTGGGCGAATTACTCCAGCATCTTCTTTGACGCGCAGTGGCCGGCGGTCAGTCTCACCGGAAATCTTGGCGCCGTCATCCGTTCGAATCAATCATTGCCCGGCCAGCCACAGGCCGTGGCTGGCACGACCTTTCATTTCAACGCTCGTCTCGGCTGGGTCAACCCGACGATCTTCGAGCCGTTCCTTGGGGTCGACTGGCAAACGCAGAGCAGCGCCTACCAGGTCGTCGACGGCCTCATCCTGGCGCCGCACAGCGAAGAGACGGCGCTCGGCGCCGGCGTCATGTTCAAATTCTCGCCGACGATGTCGCTGACGGTGCGCTACTCGCACTCGGTGCAGGGGCGCAACGTCGATATGACCAACGCCGGATATTTCAAACTCGCCTATGTGTGGTGATGCGACGACAGGCGTCGCTGCATCTTCAGGGCGCAGAGCAAAACAGGGGACAAAAGCAAATGGGACTTGATGTGTTGCGGCGGCTCGCGCTGGCGAGCGGAACCGCTTTGGCGGTGCTGTGCGGCGCCGCCCTGTCTTCTCGCGCGGCGGATTCGCTTACCGCCGGTAACGCCAATCCGAATGATTGGCCGGAATATCATCGCACGTGGAATGCCTGGCGCTATAGTCCGCTCGAGCAGGTCAACACCAAGAACGTCCAGAAGCTGCACGTCGCCTGGATTCATCAGCCGGGAGACATTACGAGCGGACTCTTGTCGACGCCGCTCGTCGCTGACGGCGTCTTTTACTATGTCGCGGCGAATGACAATGTCTTTGCGCTAAATGGCGCGACTGGCGAAACCATCTGGCACTATCAGCCAAAACTTGCTCCTGTGGCAAGCCAGAGCTTCTACGCTTCACAAATTCGAAATATTTCGATGGGGCACGGATTCGTCTATCTTGGCACGCTTGACGGCCGTGTCGTGGCGATTGATCAGAAGACCGGCAAGGAGGCCTGGTCGACTCAGCTCACCGATCTCAAGAAGTGCTACGGATGTCTGTTCTCATCGACGCCTGTGCTCGCTGGGGACGTGCTCGTTGGCGGCACGACGGGCGGAGATCAGCCCATCGCGGGCCAAATCTTTGGCGTCGACGCTTTGACCGGCAAGCTGTTGTGGACGTTGAAGACGACGAAGGACGATCCGAAAAGCTGGCCCGGCGACACGGGCGCGGTCGGCGGCAGCACCGCATGGAACGTCGGCACCTATGATCCAACGAGCGACACCGTGTTCATCGGCGTTGGCAATGCGGCTCCGGATTTTTACTGGAACGATAGACACGGCGACAACCTCTATGCTGCGACCATGCTGGCGCTGGATCCCAAGACGGGCAACATCAAATGGCATCGTCAGGAAGTTCCGGGCGATCACTATGATTATGACGCAGTTTATGAGGCCCTCGTGGTGGACGAGGGAAAACGCCAGCTCATCGTGCATCTCAGCAAGAGCGGGTTCGTTTTCGTCATGGACAAAGCGGACGGCAAGCTCGCCAATGTCTGGCCGCTTGCGCAAAACTATAATTGGGTGAAAAGCATCGACCCCAAGACGGGCGAATTGACCGGGCAGGTCGGGGACTACCCGCTCGGAAAGGAAACCGTTGTCTGTCCCTATCTGCTTGGAGTGAGAAGCTGGAATCCGGGAGCGTATAACCCGAAGACCAAGCTCTGGTACACCAATGCCATGGAAGCCTGTGAGACCTTGATTCCAGCCAAGCAGGACGTATCCAAAATCGGCATCGCAGGGCTCTATCTTGGCGTCGAGAAACTCGAGGCCGTGAAGCCGCCGGATGCGCCGGCAAGCGCCCGTCTCGATGCGCGAGATCCGATCACCGGCAAGCTGAAATGGTCGGTGCCTTATTCCATTCCGGGCCTTGGCGGCGTGCTGACTACGGGCGGCGGCCTTGTCTTCAACGGCGATCCGCAAGGGCTGGTGCACGCCTATGACGCCGAAAACGGCAAGGAGCTCTGGCATTTCAATGTCGGCTCCGGCGTTCGCGCGGGGATCATCAGCTACGCGGTCAACGGCAAGCAATATATAGCCGTGCCAGCTGGCTGGGGTTCGCTTGCGCCGGGGTTCATGGCGAGCGCTTTCCCGGAGGTCGGCAAGCTTCAGGGCGGCGCCGCGATGGTGGTGTTCGCGCTCGATTAGCGGCGGGGGCTTCGGCGCTGCCGGGGGAGGCCCAAACGGTTAAACTAGAGCATGATCGCGTAAACCCCCGGACGATCATGCTCCTTTTTTTTCGCGCGATCTCATTTGGAGCGGAAGCTTTTGGGCGATGTTTGGAGAGCGAGCTTGGCCAAAGAGTTTGGACGTGCGGCGCCGGCCTGCAAAGGGGTTTGCTTCTGTGATCAGGAAGTCGAAAACTTGAGCCGTCCAAATAAGTCGCCGATCCGGCGGCCGGGTAATTGAGCAAGAGGAGCTAATGGCCTACCGATTAAGCGAAAGAGCACATTCATTGTTGTCCCGCGCTGGTTTCTTCGGCGTTGTGTTTGCCGGCTGCCTGAGCGCGACGGCGGCCGTCGCCGAAGATAGCTCGCCGACGCCGCCTTTCAATCTCACCGATCCACAGATCATTGATGAGGGCCGGGTCCAATTCGCGCAGACATGCGTCTACTGTCACGGCAATGCGGGCAGCGGAGGAAAAGCCGGGCCGATCTCCGGGCGGACGGATCTGACGCAAGACTATCTGTTTACGACAATCTCGAATGGAAAACGGGCAGGGTCTCTGGTCATGCCAACATGGAAGGACTCTCTTGATGAGCCGACGATCTGGAAGCTTGTCGCCTATGTTCTGTCTTTGCAGGCGAAGCCCGCGCCGGAGGCCAAAACGCAATAGGGCGCTGGCGCTTGGGTTGGCCTTAAGCCTTTCCGCGCTCGTCGGCGCTGGCGCGCCAGCCTCGGCGCGCCCGCTTGACGAAATATTGGACGCGAAGAGCCTCAACATCTGTGTGCAGGAAGACAATCTGCCGTTCTCCAGCGCTCAGGCGAAGCCGGGCGGCGTTTTCCTTGATCTTGGGGCCGCAATCGCGGAGCGTCTCGGCGTCGAGGCGAAATATACATGGTTGTTCTCCGCCGAATATGTCCGCAAGACGGATTGCGACCTCATTCCGGCGGTCGCCAATCTTCCTGGCGACGATCCTATTCGCTTGACCATCCCCTATATGGCGGTTCGATCGGTGCTGGTCCTGGCCAAGGACCATCCGCCCGTCAAGGAGCTGGACGAATTCCGGACGGGCCATATCGCAGTCCTCGCCACATCATGGGCGAGGCATGTGTTGAACGCGGCCGGCTTTCCGCTCTGGGTTCGCTTTCTGACGAATGACGAGATCCTGGACGCGGTTGCAAAGGGCGAAGCCGACGCTGGGATCGTTCCTCTCCCCGCCTATCAGTGGCGCATGCGCCGGGACGCCGGGGCGCCGCTGCGGGTTGACGAAGCGGTGAAGCTCGATCCGGGCTTCAACTTTCAGGTGTCGATGGGGCTGCGCCGCACCAACGCCGCGACGGTCGCGCGCATCAATGAGATCCTTGGTCAAATGGTGGAGGACGGATCGATCGAAAGGATATTCGCGCGCTATGGCCTCGCCTACGAGCCCCCGGCCATCGTCGCCAATCCCGAGCCGGGCACGGCGGCTAAGTGATCTCGGGCGCGCACCGGACGAAGGCGGCCGGGGCGCCTCTTTCAAAGCGGCCGTGTGCTCCAACGTGGGCAAGACGAGAAGGCTGCGCGAACGCTGACTGGTCGGGATCCGCGTTCACCGGCGGCTGCGACGCCCGCGGAAGCCGATGCCGGCCATGTTGATTATGATGGCAAAGCCCGAGTCTCACCTTGTGCCGCGGTATTGAGCGCGGACGCTTCGGCTCTCTGGCAAAAAGCGATCGTCGGCCCCTTACGCAAAACCGGCGCGATCCGAAAAGTTGCCACATTGGCGCGCAAGACGTTGATTCAGCGCTAGCTTCTCAAACCGCGGCCCGTCCTGACGAAGACTTGGCCTTAAGATGCATCAATAATTGTTGTCGCCGCCGAAATTCTGAGACGCTGATCGAGATACTAGCGCGACGCCGACTCCGGGCTTAAATAACCGGGCATGAGTTGGGAAAAACCCGACCAGCCATCGAAACTGGAGTTTATGACATGAAAATCCTTCAATTAGCGCTCGTGGGGGCGCTGGCCGCGGCGACCGCGGGAATTGCCGAGGCAAAGCAGGCGTCCTCAAATCATGGGGCTTCAAGCTCTGCTGTTGAAACGAGCGTTCAGACAGGCCGCTCGGCCGGAGTGTCCGGACAGCCGGCTTACAATGCCAATCAGGGCCAGCAATTCACGCCCATGGCCCCGGCGCGCGGGCCCTATCAGGTCTATTGATTATCCCCGCCATCCGGGCGCGATGCCCGCGCCGAGGCCCTCAGGGGCAAGAACAGGCCTTTGAGATGGAAGCTGGAAAGAGGCGCGACAGGCTCGCGCCTCTTTCGACTCCGCTGCGTCCGCGTGCGTGAACGATCTTTCTACTTCCACTGCTTCTCCTCGTTGACCCAAAGGCAGCCCGGGAGCATTCCAGGCTTGATGAAAGCGTCGACGATATTGCCCAGCATAATTGATATATTGTTCTGAAAATTCTTCGTAGGAAGCGCCTGGCCGAAAGCAATGGACCCAGACGAGAATACCGCGCCATTGTTGGGCGCGTTGAAATAGACCATATCCGCGCGGATCCGATAATCCTGCGACCCGGCGAGGCCGGGATAGGGGTAGAGGATTTCCTCGATGGAGAGCATATAATTGTCGCTGTGCCCCCCGGAGGATGCAATGATTTTCGCGTGCGGCGGCGTGCCGTACTGGAGGTCGTATCGGTCAAGCTCAAGGCCCGCCGCTCCGCCGTAGGCAAGGCCGCTGTCGCCGAGGATTTCGCCCTCGACGCCCTTCATCATCCACGACACGGTGCGATGATAACTGTCCGGCATGCGCCGATAGGGCCTGCTCGTCTCAAAGCCTTCTCCGATGAAGCCGACGCCGAGGCATTTTTGCGGGGGGCGCCCGAGATTTTTCCAAAGTCCGCTCTTCTGGCCGGTCGTCGCAAGATAATGTTCGCCGGGCCGCGCGCTCCAGGCGCGCATGCCGGAATCAAGCTTGCGCACCTCCATGGTCGAGGGATCATCGTCCCCGAAAGCGACGTTCCAGTAATATCCGTTCCCGCCCATGTAGATGTATCGGCCGCCCTCCGCGATGTAATCCTCCGTCGCGTCGAGCATCTTCTCCGAGTAATATTCCGGGTGGGTGCCGCTCATCACGCATGTGTAGGGTGCGATGGCGTCGACGCCTTCGCGATGCAGGTCTTCGTCGGTCAACACCTCATAGTCGTAGCCCTTGTGCTCGAGCCATGCGACGATCGACAGATCAGCCGGGAACTGCCAGGTCACGCCCATGCTCGATATACGATGTTTCGGCCGCATGTTGACAAGGGGACGATGATAGGACGAATAGCAGACGCCATTGCCGTCAGCCCAGGCGTCATAGGTCGAGAGGCCGAACTCCCAGTTCTTGTACATCTCTATGTCGATTTCCGAGACGATCGGCGGCTGTCCCGTCATCGGCTGAATGATCTGCGCGTCGAAGCTCAAATGCTCGTTGGCGTAGGCGAGATAGCTTGCTGTCGGGAATAGCAGGGCAAGACGCGCCCTGGGTGTTGTGGGCCGCACGAAAAAGACGACATGTTCTTCGCCGAGCCCCGTGCCGGGGCCAGCCCGAAGTCTGATCGCGTAAGCGCCGCTCTTGAGGCCCGCCGGCAATTCGACGCTGCGGGTAACCTGCCAATTCGAATCGATCATCGCGTCGTAATGAAATTCGACCCCGCCATATTCATGCGGCGCGAGGCGGAAGCAGTCGTTGCGGCCATTCCAGTTCCATCCGGTTTGGCCCCTTACCGGGCGATTGTAGCCTTTGGCGTCGAGATGGTAGGGCCCGGCGTCATGGACGATATCGCCGATTCCGTGTTCCGTATAGCCGATGGTCGTGTCCCAATAGGCGGCCATGCCGTCGGGCGGGGGCAGGGCGCCGCTCATGATCGTCCCCAGTTCATGCCATGTGAGGACGCGAGCGTGAACACCCGGCCGGTCAATCTTTCCGCAATAGGTCTGTGAGACGAAATGGCCTCGTGTCTCATGCCAGTCCCGCGAGCCTGCGATCAGAAACGGCGTATCGGGCAGATGCTTCTGGCGAAAGCGAAAAGCCTCCGACACATGCGAGCGGTAGTCGATCGGACAGACCTTGCCGAGCAGGCTGTTGTAGCGGTTGGCGACGCTTTCCTGATGGATCGTCGCGCGTCCGGTCGCAGCATCGAGGGTCGCGGCGACGAAATACCACATCTTGGGAATGAGCGGCGCTTCGGTCTCCACGTAGTCGACCTCGTCGCCTTGTCCAACCCAGAATTCGAGATGGCCTTTTTGATTGATTCCGAGGCAATAGCCGAAGTTCTTGACGTTATCCCATCGTCCGAGAAGACACTGCCTCAGCCCCGCTTCGGGCAGGCTCGGCAAGATAAAGGCGTAGAGCGTGAGGCTGCCCTCGACCGCGAGGCGCTTTTGTGGATCGGCGACTTCGAGAAACGAGCCGATCTGCGTGTATTGTTTCTTGACCTGCCACTCGCCATTGGCCTCGCAGGAAATCTCTTCCTCAACGAAGCCCGGCCCATCCGGGTGCTCATCGCCGTGGATCAGACGGACCAGCTGAGCGCTCGCCGTCGTCGCGCCGTCGGCGTTGACATGAATGTCGATTGTTTCGCCAGGCTTGATGCTGATCTTGTTTGCGTAACCGAAAAGTTTGACCTGAGCCATGGGGCAATCCGAAACGAGTTTCAAAGGGCGGCGCGCGTGATTTGATTGGGATAAAGCGAGGCCTCGCTTGTCTCAATCAGGCGGACAGCCGAAGGGGCGATGACGCGTCAGGATTCGAGCAAATCCTGCACGCGACGCAAAAACACGCCATGATAGGCGTCATTCTGAGAGGCGTAGATCTTGTCCTCCACGACGCGGGGGGCGACGCCGCGATGTCCGGAGAGAGCGACGATGCGGTAGGCTTTGAATGGCTCGACGACTGTGATCGCATATTTGTCCGCCTGAGGCGCGCGACGGAAGTAGAGCAGAAGACGTTCAAGCGCCTCGCTATGCTGGCCGAGGGGGCTGCGCTCGTGCTCCGCGATGAGCTCGGGCGAAATCAACGCCTTCAGATAGTCGCGCTGCATTTTGTCGTAGCGGCGCCAGTACAGCAGATCTTTGTTCTTCGTCTCTGTGGCTTCCTCGGGCAACATCTCGCCTCCTTTCTCGGCGCGCGTCGAACGCCTTTCGCTTTTCTTCTTGTCGCGCCAGGCGCGGAACTGGGCCTTTATCCCAAACAGGCCGCCGCGCAGAAACAGCACGGCGCCGAGCATGATGAGGCCGATGATGAGCAGTCGGATCGGACCTAAAAAGATCAAAACCTTGTCGAGAAACACGACGATCGCGGTGCCGACGACGGCGCCTTCGGCGCGCCCGAGGCCGCCGATGACCAGCATCGCGAGACCAAGCAGAACCGTGTCAAAACTGAAGATCGAAAAGGCCACGCCGCGGTAATGCGCTGAGTAAAAGCCGCCGATGAAGCCGAGCGCGATCGAGGATATGACGAATACCTGGATCCGGGCCCGGCGATAGTCGACGCCGGTCGCCTCGGCGAAGGCCTCTCGCTTCTCCGGCGCCATTCGCAGGATCCGTCCAATCCGCCTGCCGTTGATCAGACGATAGAGGCAGAGCGCCATGATCATCAAAATGAAGCAGACGTAATAGGCGAGCAGGGATTGGCTTTGTTGATTCCAATTCTGCGGGATGTAGGTGTCTGCGCCGTAGAGGCCTCCGGTGGAGGATCCAAACAGCTTGGACTGCAATGTGTAGACACGGCACAGCTCATTGAGGCCGATGGTGAGCAGCGCGTAATAGAATCCGTCGAGCCGTATGGCCGGGATTGCGATGAACAGGCCGGCGACCAGCCCAATCACAGCCCCGATAAAGGGCAGTGCGTACCAGGGCGCGCCGTACTGGATGGAGAGATATGCCGAGCCGAAGGCGGCCGCGCCGACGACGGCGTAGGTCGCCAGCGAATAGATTCCCGCGGTGCCGATAATCAGCATCCAGCATAGATTGATCGCGGCGTAAATGGCGAAGGTCGCGCCGGCTGTCAGCAGCGTGTTGGCCATGTCTCCGGGTATGACGAGGGGCGCCAGCGCAAACGCCACAAGACCAAGCAGCCACCAGATGGGGCGCTTGTCGACGATGGTCTTTTCTCGACGCATCGTCTTTGCATTGTACTCGCCGCGAATGTTCAGCATGCGGCGCCGCGTCGGCCAATAGCGCAGGCGGCCCCACAAGGCGCCGCCGTGACCTGGCCATTTGTAGTAGTAGCGCAGCCGCCCGACCGGGAGCATCGGAACCTTCGAGCGCCGCGTCTTGTCCCAAATGTCTTGAGGGCTGACGTACTCGCCCGTCGGCAATTCCTCGACGGCGTTTTCGACGTCCCAAAGATAAAGCGGATTGCGCCAGGAATTGGTCATGTGTTCAAGCTTCCCGCGCTTTGTCGAGGATGCCGGCGATGCCGCGGGGGCGAACCAGCAGAATCAGGATGATGAGGATGAACTGGGTGATCAGTACATATTGGCCGCCAAGAGCGACGCTGGTGAACGCTTCGTTGAGGCCAAGAAGGATGGCCGCGATGACGGCGCCGCGGACGCTTCCAAGACCGCCGCAAAGCGCGATGCTGACGCCCTTGATCATCGGCGTCAGGCCCCCGAACGGCGAAATGTAATAGGTCTGAGACAGCAGGACGGCGGCGAGCCCTGCAAGTCCTCCCGTGATCGCCATGACGTAGAAGCCGGTGCGCCTCACTCCGATGCCGACGATTGCGGCCGCGTGCGGATTCATCATCATGGCGCGAATTTCGAGGCCGCGCCGGCTCGAGCGCATCCATTGCAGGACAGCCGCGACAACGATGATCGAGGTGAGGATGTTGCCGACCTTATCCGCGGTTAGCACCACATGGCCGAAACGGATCTTCCAGGAGCCGAAGATCTCAGGCAAGTTTTTAGCGCGCGGCCCAAACCACCACATCAGCGACTGCGTCCCGATGAGATTGATGGCAAGCGTCGCGATCAAGCCGCGCACGGTGAAATTAGGCTTGTCATGTATAGGGATGAAGGCGAGCGCGCAGACGAGCAGTCCCGCGGCGGCGCCAGTCAATATGCCGGCGATCAGCACGACGGCGCCATAGGTTGAAACATATTGCGCGCAGAGCCATGCGCCATAGCCGGCCGCAGCGAAGATGAAGCCATAGGCGAGGTTGATGAGGCCGACGCTCGACCATGTGATCGATATGCCGATCGCAAGCGTGCCATAGATGCATGCGAGGACGATGGCGTTGATGAGGATGAAGCCAAAATCCATGCTGAGATCAAAGCTCCCGCTTGGTCTGGAATCCGAAAGTGGCCGAAGCCTCTCCCTTCAGTTTTCCGACATGCATGCCTATGATGCGATCGACGCGGCCTTCGAGCAGCGCGACATTCTGTTCGGCGATCACCATGGCGGACGCGCCGAGATCGACGCTCATCAACGCGTCCATCACGCCTTTGCCGATTTTTGGCGCAAGACCCAGCGACGGTTCGTCGACGAGAAACAGCGAGGCCTCGGCCATCAGGCCGCGGCCGATCGACACCATGCGCCGCTCGCCGCCTGAAAGGCGTCCGACAGGAACGCGCATCAGCTTTTTGAGCGGCGGAAAGATTTCGAGGATGCGTTTCTTTCTCTCTCCCCGTTCCTTCCAGGCGCGCGGCGTGAAGGCGCCGGAATCGAGGTGATCCTCAACCGACAGGCCGTGAAAGATTTCGTCGCCTTGCGGGATCAGGGCGAGGCCCTGCCGCACGACGAGATGGGTGTAGCGGCCGGGTCCCTGGCTTCGCGTCCGGCCGACTTCCGCGCCATTCAAACGGATGGAGCCGCGCTGCCATCCGGTCAGTCCCGCGATCGCGTAGAAAAGCGTCGATTTGCCGTGACCGTTGAGGCCAACAAGTCCGACGCGCTCGCCGGAGTAGATGATGAAATCGAGATCATGGATGACCCGCATCGGCCCGTAGCCGGCGGATAGACCCTTGACGTTCAACACCTCGCGTTTCTCTATCATGGGGTCGCATCGCGCCTCATTCCAGCGCTCCCTCTTCGACATTTTCGAAATAGGCTGCGTGCACGCGCGGATCAGCGAGGATGTCCTTGAGCGAGCCTTGCGAAATGATCTCTCCGGCGTCCATCACCATCACGCGGTCGGCGATGGTTTCCAGAAGCTCGATGCGGTGTTCGACGATGATAATTGCAACCTCCATTTCCTTGGAGAGAAGGCGGATCAGGTGATCGATCTCGTCGACTTCCGAATTAATCAGTCCCGCGGCTGGCTCATCCATCAAGAGGAGGGGAGGGCGGCGCATCAACAGACAGGCGAGGAGAAGCTTGCGGCGGTTCAGCGTTTCGAGTTGAGACGTTGGCTCGTCATCGCATACGCGCAGGCCGACAAGTTCGGCGCCATATTCGGCGTCGAAGCGAGTGAGATATGGCTTATAGGCCTGACGCGCCGCTTTGAACGTCTCGCCGACGGTGAGTTCGTCTGGCACGACAGGCGTCTGGTAGGTCCGCCCGACGCCAAGCCGCGCGCGTGCGTGCAACGGCAGGCGCGTGATGTTCTCGCCCTTGAACAGAACCTCGCCGCTCTTTGGCTGGATACGGCCGGACAAGACTTCAAACAGGCTGGTCTTGCCGGCTCCGTTCGGGCCTATGACGCCGAGCACTTCACCACGGCGCACGTCGAGGCTGACGCCGTGAAGAATCTGCCGCCCGCCGAGATCGAGATGGATGTTCCGGCATGCAAAAAGCGGGGCGCCCGCGTTGCCTGCGCCGGATAGCGCCATTGTCATCCCCACCATGGCGCCGGCTGCAGTTTCGATTGCTTGATGTCGTAGGGATAGATGATCTTGTGCTCGGCGTTCTGAACCTGGACGTAGAGCTGGCTCATGCCCTTTTCGAGCTCTGACGCCGAGACGGGATGTCCGTCGTCCGGATAGTGGGCGGCTTCCTGATATTCGTTGCGCATGTCCATGTAGCCGCAGACGCCGCGATAGGGGTTGGCGCGCACCCAGTCGCACACCGCCTTGAAGTTCGAGGGATCTCCCGTCGCCTCCCATGCGGCTTTCAGATAATGCGCGATGTCATAGCCGTTGCCGGTGTAGACGAGCCCCATGACGCCGGGAAAGCGCTTCTTGTATTTGGCGCGGAAGGCGTTGCCGCGTTCATCGGCGTAGACGCCGAGCACGGTGCTCCAGCAAAAGCCATTGGCGGCTTCGCCGGCGAGCGTCAGGAATTCCGGTTGGGAGGGGCCATATTGCAGATAGACGAGCGAGTCCTTCACCGGATCGGCGACGAATTGCTTGCAGAAAGCTGCATATTCGGCCGCGACCCAATGGTCGATCATGATCGCACCCGCGTCGGTCTGCTTGAGCTTTTCGATGACGGGACTCCAGTCCTGCACCGGAAATTGAATGTCCGTGACCGCGGCGAGCTCAAAGTTGCTGTTCTTCAGCGCCTGCTGCGCCGCCTTGGAGATGGTCTGGCAGTAGGCGACCTGCTCCTGAACAATGTGGACCTTGCGATTCTTTGGCTTCCAGGCGCCGGAGTCCTCCATGGCCTTGAGCCAGACCGGATAGGTGTAGCCGTAGTGAACTTCCGACGGATCGGTCTGGAAGATATGGCTGTATTTCGTGGGATTGGCCTTGAACGCCTCGGTGGCGGCGCGCTGCGTGTTGCCCTGCAGGTAGGGGCATTTGTATTTGGCCGAGGCGTCCATCGCAGGGATTGGAACGAAGAGGAAAGCGTTGGAGATCGCATCCACCTTTGCGTCAACGCAGGCTGCGATGGCCTGCTGGCAGCTTTCGGGAGAGAGCTTGTCGACGTCCGTGACGAAGAGCTTCAGCGGGCGACCGAGAATGCCTCCGGCGGCGTTGATCTCCTCCATCGCGAGAGTCGTGCCGTTGAGATGGTCGAGATCGTCGGCGACGCCGGCCGCCGCGGTTTGTGAGGTCGGCACGCCCAGTACGATCGGCTTCGAGTCGAGCGCGAAGCCTTTGGAAATATAAGGAGCGGGAAATATCGTCGCCGCCGCCCCCGCGGCTGCGCTGAGTACGACCTCTCTCCGATTGATCTTTCGAACCATATCCCTACCCCTCTTGTGGAATGTTTGTTTGTGGCGTGCGCGCGCTTCCTCTTTTTGGGAGGCCGGCCCGGAGCTAGCCAATATGTCCTAATGCTGATTGTATGTTGTTGCTGTTTCGTCTAGGATGTTAAGTGGCTGGCGCTTGCAGCGTCAAGCAAAAGCTTGCGTAGTGATGAAAAATATTTCTTATGAAGCAATGATAGCCGCAATGTGCGCCAGTGTGCCTAAAATTCATCCGACGTTCGATGGGGATTCGGGATTTGGCTGGACGCGCCTCGCCACATGTGTCTAGTTGGAATGCCTAGATGTTTGGACAGATTACGCTTTTGGGTCAGCCGGTTTTTAGTCTTTTTATGGCTGGGACCTATGTTCGCCGAGGGCCTCGAGCGCGCTTTTCGGTCGCGGCCTGCTATGATAGAAACCACAACGTTCAGCGCGCAAATGATGCGGTGAGTCGCACGCCTTTGTCGTCTTCGGCTCCGCGCCCCAGCTTTGAGCGCCTTTGAGACCTATAAGATGAAAGTTCTGATCGCTGACGATCACTGGGTCGTGAGAGAATCACTGAAACAGGTCATGCAACGTCTGCAAAAGCAGCTCGCCGTCTTCGAAGCTGCGACCTTCGACGAAGCGATCACGACCTTGCGCGAGCATCCCGACATGGACCTCTTGCTTGTCGATCTCATCATGCCCGGTTTTGACGCATTCACGGGCCTGCATAGGCTGAGAACCGAGTTTCCCGAGGTGCCGATCGTCGTCGTTTCAGTGCATGAGGATGTCGAGCACGTCATTCGTTCGGTCGAGCAGGGCGTTATCGGCTATATCCCGAAGTCGGCCAGCGGCGCCGAGGTCGAGCGCGCATTCGAACGCGTTCTCGCGGGCGAAGTCTCATTTCCGCGCCGGATTATCAAACAATCCTCGAACGGGGCGCAGCGCGCGGCGCCGGATGCGGCGGGGGAGCCCAGCGTCGATCTGCTCACCAATCGGGAGCGTGACGTCCTTTCGCTGCTCGGAAAAGGCTATTCGGTCAAGCGGATCGCCTGCGATCTCAGCCTGACGAGCCATACGGTTCGCGTGCACCTTGGCAATATGATGAAGAAACTCGGGCTTGAGGATCGCTCGGCGACGATCCACTACGCTGTCAATGTGGTCAATGACGCGAAGTTGAGCGAACGCTGAAGGGACGGGTGGAGTGAGGGTCGACGCGGCGTCGCAGGTTGAGAAGGACGCGCAGCAAGCCGCCTCTGACGCGCTCGCCGGCGGCCTCGACGCCATTGCGACGGGAATCGCAATTTGGGGGAGCGATCGGCGTCTGCGCTACGCAAACCGGCCGTTCTGCGACTCATTCGGTTCAGGCGGTGAGGTGCTGGGCAGCGGCATCCTGTTCGCTGATTATCTGCGCCGCGTCGCGCGGTCGAACGAATGGCTCCTTCCCGTCTTAAGCGACGCATGGATCGCCGGCGAGGACGCCGAGTTCGGGGCCGACAAACAAAGCGAGGTCGCCCTGGCTGACGGGCGAACCCTTGACGTCGTGCAGAAGCCTATCGCCGGCGGCGGCATGGCCCTCACCATCCATGACATCTCGAAGGCGAAACAGAACGAACGCGCTCTGCGGCAGGCGAAGGAACAGGCGGAGACGACGGATCAGGCGAAATCGCGGTTCCTGCGCGCGGCGAACCACGATCTCCGGCAACCTCTCGCCACTTTGCGAATCCTAATCTATAATTGCATGAGCGAGGAGGATAAGAGCCGGCGCGACGACATGCTCCACGTGATGGAGATCGCCGTCTCAATCATGGAGGATTTGCTCGGCTCCCTGCTGCAGATCGGACAGCTTGACGCTGGCCAGATTCTACCGCGCGTGACGACTTTCCAGCTTGTCGATCTCTTCCAGCGTCTTGACGTTCAGTTCCGGCATCTTGCGGCCGAGAAGGCGCTCGACCTCCGCTTCGTCGCGCCCCGAGGCGCCGTGACCTCGGACAAGGCGCTGCTCGAGCGCATTCTTAGCAATTTCGTCGCCAACGCCATCCGCTACACTGATTATGGCGGAATCGTCGTCGGCTGCCGGCATGTCGGGCGCTCGTTGCGCATTGAGGTCTGGGATACCGGCCGCGGCGTCGAGGCCGAGCATTTGCCGCGCATCTTCGATGAGTTCTACAAGGCGCCGGACGCGACGCGAGCGAAGAAGATGGGCCTCGGGCTCGGACTGAACATCGTGAAGCGCCTCGCCATTCTCCTGAAACATGAAGTGACGGTGCGCTCCATTCCCGGTCGCGGAACCGTGTTCGCGGTGGTTGTTCCGCTCGGCAATGTTTGGCACAGCGCCATCGGCGAACCGGAAATCAGCGAGATGCTCGGCGGCGAGTTCGTCGGCGTATCGACGCTTCTCATCGAGGACGACGACGTGCTGCGCCGGGCCATGAAGGAGCTGCTGGAGCGCTGGGGCGTCGACGTTCACGCCGTCGAAGGCAAGGCCCAGGCGCTACGCCTGCTGCATGAGGAAAACCTCGATCCAAAGCTCATCATCGCCGATTACAATCTGCGCGGCCAATATGGCACCTCGATCATCCGCGCCGCCCGCGAGATCCTCGGCAGGCCAGTGCCGGGCATCATCGTTACCGCTGATACGGATCCGCGTGTGATCGCGCAGGTGAAGGCGGAGGGCTTTCCCGTGCTCATCAAGCCCGTCAGTCCACCCCGCCTTCGCGTTCTCATGCACAATCTTCTCTTCGAACCCGGCCTGATCTAAGCGCTGTTTCCGAAAACTGGACGCCGGCGTTCGGATGAAGATGACGCCAAATCAAAAAATGCGAGGCAAGGTCGGATTGGCGCGCCAGCGCAACCTTGCTGAGCGCCCAGGATCGCAGTCGTAGCCAACGGTCGTCAAAGCCATGTCAACATCACCTCAAGGCGCACCAATACCGATCGGCAGCATGGTGCCTCTCTCCGGGCCCTCCGCGGCCGACGGCGCCGAATTCCGCAAGGGAGTCATGCTTGCCGTCGAGGAGGTCAATGCGCGCGGCGGCATCTATGGGCGGCCGCTCAGTCCGGTGTTCGTCGACACCAAGCATCAGAGCGCGGATGAGGTTGTCGCCGCGGCGCGAAAGCTGATCGAGCTTCACAACGTCCATGCGATCATCAACGGCTACAATATCGGGCCGCAGAATTCCGAATATGAACCGATCGCCGACGCAGGCATCATCTATATTCATCACAATACGCTCTTGCAGCACCACGATACGATCCTCAGCGATCCGGATCGCTATTTCGGTTGCTTCATGGGGGACCCAGCTGACTATTGGTACGGCCAGGGCTTCATCAAATTCATTTCATGGCTGCGCGACAGCGGACAATGGAAGCCTCAATCGAACCGCATCGCGATCATTTCCGGATCAAAGCCCTATAGCATCGTTATCGCCAACGCCATGGCGGCGGCGGCGGCGCAGTTTGGCTGGAAACTCGCCTTCGGCCCCCATATCGTCGCGACGCCGACCACCGACTGGCGCGACGTTCTGGCGCAGGTGCGCGCCGTCAAACCCGCGGTCATCGCCAATACGCATTTCTACGCCGGCGACCTCGCCTCCTTCCAGCTCCAGTTCATGGAGCAGCCGACCAACAGCATCGTCTATCTGCAATATGGCGCGATGCATCAGTCCTTTGTCGACATCGCGCAGGACAAGGCCGTGGGCGTCATCGTCAGCACCGTCATCGGCCTGTTGCGCGATGACATCGGCCAACGCTTCGCGCGGCGCTACATCCAACGGTTTGGCGAGGGCTCGACGCCGCAGGTCGGCTGTCAGTCCTATAGCGCTGTCCATCATTATGCGATTGCAGCCTGCATCGCCGGCGGCGCCGGCGCCCCCGGCGCGTTCGATCAGAACCGCGCAGTCGCCCGCGCCCTCCGCGAGACGATCTATCGCAGCGTCGCCGGCATCATCCGGTATCATCCCGACTGGCAGGCCGCCGCGCCCTATCCCGACTATGTCCATGATCCTTCCCTCGGGCTGCCGCATCTTTTTTATCAGATCCAGGACTGGAAGAAGGGGGCTTTGGCGCTCATCGCTCCCGAACCTTATAATACGGAGCGCTTCGTCGCGCCCCCATGGATATCGCCCGATTCCTGAACGGCGGCGCGCCCCGATGCGCCCATCTTCACACGGTCGCGAACATGATGCGCCGCGCTGAGGGAAATGCATCAATTTAAGCAATTGCGATAAACTTGGGCAGCCGTTTGTCGGCAGGCGCCGGCCACTGCGTTTAACCGAACGCTTTTCCCCAAAGCTGGCTGATGATCTCACAAGCCCGCGCAGGCCCTGATGAATGGGGCGCGTCAATCCCCGCCGGATTTCAAAGGGCGGCCTTCGATCCGGTCTGAAGATCCAAAGGGCCGAGACATAAATTGCGATTTTCTCATCAAGCCAAGTCTTACGTTTTCCGTCCGAAGCGGCGGCGCAAGGCGGTCCGGTTTGACGGACGATCAAGCTTCGCCAGCGCCCGGCAAATAAGCAGATGCGCCAACTCATCCTCCGCCCCGCGAGTAGGCGGAAGGTCCAATCGAACGGCACGGTTTCTGCTTTGCTCTCGAACAATAAATGATGCGAAAATATCACTCTTAGGAATATTTGTTTATTCGGACATTGACAGTCTCCGCTTCGTACATCAAGCCTTAGACGTATCAGACAGAAAGGCTAGGAATATAAGGGTCAGTAAAGAGTAGATGTTTTGACTAGGAATCGGGGGGCTCGCTGAGTTTAAATTGAGCTGTCGATCGGCCTGCGAGACAAGGGCGCGCCTATAGCTGTGATGTCTCTTCAAACGAGATGCGCGGTGGATATTGAGCGACTTCCGGCTCCGGCGAACTGCATGAGCGATGCGGCTTTGCCGCGCTTTGGTGAATGAATTTCCCAGCGATGGGGTTGCGAAGCCGAGTCCAGACTCGGATGCGAGCTGGCTAACGGATCGGGATGAGATCTCGGTCCGGCTAATTTCAGGAGTAGAGAATGTCGAATACAACTGCTTCTGGCGGATCGTCTCCGCCGACGTTGACGCGAAAGTCGGAGGCCGCCGCGCCGGCGCATAAACGACGGGGGCGCTCAGGCGTCGTCGCTGGATTGACCGCCGCGGCCTTTTTGGGTTTGGCGTCGGGCGCGTTGGCTCAGGAGGGAGTCGGTCAGGCGGCGCCCGGCGCGAATCCGCAGGACGTCAATCCCAATCTCGTGGTTGGTCTCGAGAAGCCGGTTGTCAAGCCAGGGTTCAATGGGCCTCTGGCCTCGATTTTCGCCCCTCTGGCGGCGGAAGGCTACACGTTTCATGCGCTCGCGCTGGACTTCGTTCAGGGCAACCCAAGCGCCGGACTGGTGACGGGCCGCTATTCGAACTCCGCCTACTTCATTGTGGGCGGCGACGCGGATCTCGGCAAAATCATGGGCCTGCAAGGAACCTCGCTTCATTATGAGAACACGTTCTTCGGCATCGTCGAAAACCTGAATCTCGCGCCGCAGATTGGCGATAGTCTCGTTGGCTATCAACCTCCCTACACGCCGGCGAGTGCTTGGTTGTCCATCATGACCCTGGAGCAGAAGCTCTTCGATGATCATCTCGACATCGAAATCGGCAAGACCCATCCGGACCGCTATTACGCTCTGCCCAACTGTAATTCCATCAACAGCTGCTTCCAGGACATTCTCTATCTTAATGCGGGCTGGACCTCACCGCAGCGCGGCGTGTGGGGCGGCAATGTGAGCTACAAGTTCGACGGGCCGGTCTACGCCGAGGCCGGCGTGTTTTCCGGGAGCCCTGGAACGAATTATCAGACGGGTTACAGGTGGTTCAACCAGGAAGATCCGCAGGGCGTGATCGCCATGGGCGAGATCGGCTGGAAGACCACCTTTGCAACCAACCCATACCCGGGCACTTATTCGTTCACCGGCTTCTATAATTCGCAGAGCCATGTCGATAATAATGTCGCGACGGCGTTTGGCGTGACCAACACCAAGAACGGAACGTCCGGCGTGGTCCTTCAGGGTGACCAGGTTGTCTGGCGGGCCGATGGTGGAACTGAGAAGAATCTAACTCCAACCGCTATTTCGCTCTACGGCAGCGCCGGCTTCGCCCTCGATTCGACAGTGCCGGTTTCCAGCAGCGTTTACGTCGGCGCAAAGCTCAGTTCGCCATTCGCCGGCAGGCCGGGCGACAATTTCGGTATCAAATTCAACTGGGAGCAACTCAACCCAAATTATAACGCGTATCTCTCCGCGGCCAATTTCGTCGCCGGCGGCACAGGGGCTCCGTTCAATCGGAACAAATATGTCATCGAGGCGAATGCTCACCTCGCGCTCCCTGCAGGCATGGCCTTCGAGCCGGTCTTTCAGTATGTAATCAACCCCAACAGCTTCTGGAACCCGAGCACGGTCACACGCCCCAAGGACGGCGTCTATATTGGCGGAACCTTTGTTGTTCCGCTTGGCGTTCTCCTTGGCATCGCCGCTCCGACCTGATCGCCCTCTAATTTCTCAGGTGAAACTAATCAGCCGGCGAGCGCGCGCTCGTCGGCTGTTTTTTTGCAAAGAGTACGTGTCCGCCCAAGCCGGCTCAAGCGCGCCGTTGCAGCAGGCGCCTATAGAACGTGCAATACGCCTAATCAATAGAGCTAGATGAATATTAGGCGTGCAAAGAAGCGACCGGCGGGTGTGTAGATTATTTTTGACGGAATACGCTAATCGTAAGATCCGGAAAATGATCTAATTCCAGGAAAAAGTATTGACGAAAGGTCTAGGTTTTCCTATAAAGCAAATATGTTCACTGCAAGTGAAAAATTGAGCAGTGTGCGCATTTCGTAGCCATTGGGAGATCCTATGGATCAGTCTCGCCGCAAATTCCTCAAGACCACGTCACTGGCAGCCGCCGCCATTGCTGCGCCGAACATCTGGATCCCGATGGCGGGCGATGCTTGGGGCGCGACCCTCAAAAAGGGCGAGCCCATCAAGGTCGGGCTCCTCTTTTCGCTGACCGGCGGCCTTGCCGTGCCGGAGGAGGATTCCACGCTCGTCATGCAATACGCCATCGATGAGATAAACAAGAGCGGCGGCGTAGCCGGACACGAAATCGAGCCGGTCATCGTCGACGCGAAATCGGATTTCAATGTGTATTCGGAGAAGACCAAAGAGCTGATCCTACGCAACAAGGTCATCGCGATTTTCGGCTGTTACACCTCGGCGAGCCGCAAGGCGATCCTGCCGACGGTCATGTCGCAGAACAGTCTGCTTTACTACCCGACCTGTTATGAGGGAGCCGAGTGCAGTCAGAACGATATCTGCACGGGTCCGCTCGCCAATCAGCATTCGAAAGACCTCATTCCCTTCATGGTCAAGAATTTCGGGAAGAAGGTCTTCTTCGTCGGCTCGAACTACGTCTGGCCGAAGGAATCCAACAAGAATGCGAAGGTCTGGCTGAACGCCGCCGGCGGCGAACTGGTCGGCGAAGAATATATCCCGCTCGGCAGCTCCGAATTTGGGCCGATCCTGAACAAGATCCGTGACGCAAAGCCGGATTTCATCTTCTCGACTGTCGTCGGCGCCTCTGACATCGCTTTCCACAAGCAGTTCAAGCAGGAAGGCTTCAAGGTCGACTCAATGCCGATCGCCTCCCTCACGACCGGGGAGATCGAAACAAGGGCAATGGGGAATGAATTCGGCGCCGGTCACTTCCTGTCCGCGCCCTATTTCCAGGCGCTCGACAATCCCACCAATCACAAATTCGTCGAAGGTTTTTTGAAGAGCAAATACGGCAAGAACGGAGTGACCCACTACAACATGGAGGAGACCTACATTTCGGCCTATGTCTTCAAATATGGCCTTGAGGCCGCGGCCAAGAAGGCCGGCGGCATTGATGGGATAACCTCGAAGATGATCCGCGACGCCAGCGGCGGCGTCAGGGTCGAGGATGGCGTCTCCCCTGAAGGCCTCATCTGGATCGACGACCAGAATTTCAACACATGGCTCAAGCCGAAAATCGGCCAATGCCAGGCTGACGGCAGCTTCAAGATCGTCAAACAGGCGGACGCGCAGGTCGCGCCTGATCCCTATTCGATCTACCCGGACGTCGGCGTCTGCACGCCCACGGGCCTCAAGGCGCCGGACGGAAAGATCCGCGCCAATGTGATCTGAGCCAGGGCGTCATTTGAAGCGCGGCGCGCGCTCCGGATCGACGTTGTATTTCGACCGGGAGGAGCGGAGGTGGCCTATGAGCTCGATGTGATCAGGCTCAAATCGCCACGATCCGGCCCCGGCGGCCCATTGCATTCTCGCCAACCTGCGTTCGCCGCCCGCACGGCGAACGCAATCGGAGACGACTGATGACAGGACATTTCCTATCCGCCGACCTAATCCCAATTTTGAATTCGCTGATCCTGGGTCTCAGCATCGCCAGCATCTGGCTCATTGCTGCGCTCGGACTTGCGATCATCTACGGGACGATCGGCGTGATCAATATGGCGCACGGGGAGTTCATCATGCTCGGCGCCTACACATCATACGCCCTGCAATCATCCGTCGGCCTTCCGTTTCTGCTCTGCATACCGGCGTCCTTCGTGATCGTCGGTTTGATCGGACTGCTCCTGGAGCGGGGGCTGATCCGCTACCTCTATAAGCGGCCTCTCGACACGCTGCTGGCGACATGGGGCGTTTCGCTTGTGCTGACGCAAGTCGTCCGCCTGATCTTCGGCAGCGACCCAAAATACATCGCCGTGCCCGAGATGTTCCAAAGCAATGTTCAAATCGGCTTCGTCAATCTCTCCGTGCTGCGCATCTTCATTTTCGCCCTGACCATCGCGCTCGTCGCCGCGACGGTGTTTCTCTTCTACCGCACGCGGTTCGGAATGCAGGTGCGCGCGGTCATGCAGAACAAGGAAATGGCGGCGTCTTTCGGAATCAACGCCGACCGGGTCTATATGGTGACCTTTGCTATCGGCGCGGGCCTTGCGGGCCTCGCGGGCTCTCTGTTCGGCGTACTGGCTATCGTGTTGCCAACCATGGGAACGGCTTACGTCGTGCAGGCTTTTCTCGTTGTGGTCGTCGGCGGCGGAACGATCATCGGCAGCGTCGTCGCCTCTGGCCTCACCGGCGAACTGCAATCGATCTTCGCTTACGCCACTAGCGACACTTTCGCACGATTTATCCTCTACCTGCTGATCGTCGTTTTCCTTCGCTTCCGCCCAGCGGGATTGTTCGCTCCGGCGAAAGCACGCCGCTAACGTTCAGCGAACAGGCTGGCCCAGATAAGCGCAGGCAGGAAATAATATTATGCCAAATCTATACTACAACAAGACCGCGCAATGGTTTGTCTATGCGCTGCTATTCGTTCTTCTCGCGATCATTCCGTTGACCGTCAGCGACTCGTTTCTGCTCAATCAGTTCGCGACTTACGGCGTCTATGGCATGCTTGCCGTATCCATCAGCCTCGGCTGGGGCTTTGGCGGCATTCTCAATCTCGGACAGGGTATTGCGTTCGGGCTAGCCGCCTATGGCATGGCGATGACGATGCAGATGCAGTCGCAGGACGCGGCCAATCCGATGCCGCCCTTCATGCTCAACAATAGCCTCGACCATTTGCCTGCGCTTTGGATCCCTTTCCAGAGTACGACTTTCGGAATTATTCTCGCCCTGGTGGTGCCGACCCTTTTCTACGTCTTTTTCGGCAGCCTGATGTTCCGCGCAAGAGTATCGGGTCCTTTCATCGCAATCATGACGCTCGCCATGCTCAGTGCGCTCTACACCCTGATCCTTGACGTTCAGCCCTATACAAACGGGGCGAATGGCATAACGCCGCCGGCGCCGCTCAAGATTTTTGGCGCTGACATCGATCCCTACAGCGCCGTCAGCTACTGGATCGTCTATGGGTTTTTGTTGCTGACGACGGTCGGCGGCAAGCTGCTGACGCAAAGCAAATTCGGGCTTGTGACACAGTCGCTGCGCAGTGATCCCGAGCGCGTCCGCTTTCTTGGCTATAACGTCGCCTCCTACGAGACTGTGATCTATGCGCTGTCCGGCCTCATCGCGGCGATCGCGGGCTGCTGCTCGGTGATGCTGGTGCAATATGTTTCTCCGGCTCAGCTCGACGTGAATTTCAGCATCGGAATGGTCATCTGGGCCGGCATAGGCGGCCGTTTTTCGCTGATCGGGTCTATGCTCGGCGCCTTCATCATCCAGGGCGGCCAAAGCTATCTCGGCGACCAGTTCCTGGCGACATGGCTGCTGCTCCTCGGCGGATTCTTCATCCTGGTCGTGCGTTTCCTTCCCAAGGGGCTCGCGGGTTTGCTGGAGCAGGCGCTTGGCTCGCTGAGCGCCCGCTTTGCTCCGCAACGCGTCAGACGGCCGCTCCGCGCTGCGGACGCGCCCAGCAAATTGGAGGCATGAGATGGGCGTCCTCGACATCCACCATCTGCATAAGAGCTTCGGCGGCACCAAGGTGATCAATGATTTCAGCCTGGAAGTGACGGAACTCACCTTATGTTGTCTCGTCGGCCCGAACGGCGCGGGCAAAACCACCACCATGGATCTGATCACCGGCCGGCAGAAGCCGACGTCGGGTCAGATCATCCTGCGCAACGAAGACATCACCGGCCTCGGCGAGCATGAGATCGCGCGCCTTGGCATCGGCCGCAAGTTTCAGGTGCCGGCTGTGTTTCGCGATCTCACGGTGCGCCAAAACCTGGAGGTGGCCTTCAGTCGCGAAGTCAATCCTTTCAAGAACATGTTCTCCATGCGGCCTTCCGGTCTCAAAGCGAAGCTCGATGAGGTGTTGAGCGTCACAGGGCTTGGCGCGCGCATTGATACCGAGGCCGGAACGCTCTCGCACGGGGAGACGCAATGGCTCGAGATCGGCATGGTGCTTATGCAGGATCCGGCAATTCTCCTTCTCGATGAACCGGTCGCGGGAATGACTGAGGCGGAGATCGAGAAGACCGTGGGCATTCTGAACGAGCTGAAGAAAACCAACACGCTGATCGTCGTCGAGCATGACATGGCCTTCGTCCGGTCGATCGCGGACGTCGTCACCGTCATGCATATGGGCAGCCTCCTGGCGCAAGGCTCGATCGAGGAGATGGAAGCCAATGAACGGGTGCGCGAGGTCTATCTCGGCGATCCGGAGGATTAGAGATGCTTTTGGGACTCAATCAAGTCACGTCCTATTACGGCAAAACGCCGATTCTCAAGGATATTGGATTTGATCTTGAGGAAGGCCAATGCCTTTGCGTGCTCGGACGCAATGGCGTCGGCAAGACGACTCTGCTGCGCACGATCATGGGGCTGACGGATAGAATGTCTGGCGGGATCCAGATCTCCGGGGACGACATCAGCAAAGCCCCGACCTATCAGCGCGCGAAATATGGTCTTGGCTATATCCCTCAAGGGCGTCAAATCCTTTCGAATTTCACCGTGAAGGAAAACATACTTCTTGGCACCTTCGCACGCAGCGACGGGCTGTCGGAAGTGCCGCCGCTTTGCCTTAGCCTGTTTCCCTATCTTGCTCAAAATCTCGACAAGCGGGCAGGGCTTCTTTCGGGCGGCCAACAACAGCAACTCGCGATCGCGCGCGCGCTTGCCACAAATCCCAAGATCCTGCTGCTGGACGAGCCAACAGAAGGGATTCAACCAAACATCGTGCACGAGATCGGTCAGACGCTGCGGCGCCTCAATACCGAATTCGGCATCACGCTCATTCTGACGGAGCAGCACATCAAGGTCGCGCGCAAACTCGGCGATGCGTTTTTGATGATGGAGAACGGACGCATCGTCGCTCGGGGACCCATCGCGGAGATGACGGACGAGCTGGTCGAGCGACACATGACCATCTGAGACATACCTATTCCGACAGGAGGAATCGATCATGCAACCAATACCAAAAAAGGGAACCCCGGAGCGCCAGCGCCTGATCGACGAGCACAAAGCGTGCGTTGAGTCGATGAAGGGCGTGGCGGGCTTTTCGGTGTTGAAATGCGAGACCCCCGGGGACACGACGACGGTAGGGGGCGGCTTCTACGACGACCCGCTGCTGCGTCGCGTTCTCCTTCGCATGCGGGGTGAAAGCCCGAAGGGCAAACTTATCGTGATCTGCACGAAAGTGGATAAGGAGTGGCGCATTGCGCGTCTCAGCGGCATCCGCGGCGTGCCGCCGAAGTTTATCGACGACACGGTTTATGCTGACGAGCAGGAGATCCAGCACACGATCTTTTTGATGCGTCTTGAGGAGCTGTCGGAAAGCTACGGCATGCCCGACGACTTCAACGAGGGGTGGAAGCGCAGGGACGATAATTGGCCGGTGACGTGAATGACGCCGCCTTTCCCAACGCCCTCTCACAAAAGCAAAGTTTTGGAGTAGATGATGACATTCATGAGGCTGACGGGCTACGCCGACAAATTCAGCGTGCATCCCGGCGACACCATCAAATTCTATGTGAATTGCGACGGCCCAGCCGAATACACGGCCGAGATCGTGCAGATGATCAATGGCGACACCAATCCGCGCGGTCCGGGCTACATAGATAAGCCGATCCTCGCGGACGTTAACAAGACCTACAAAGGCCGCAAACAGATCATTCACGGCGGATCTTATGGCTACGTCCCAGACGCAAGGCCGTTTCATGTGGAGAGTTTCACGCTGCAATGCTGGATCTGGCCGACGGCGCCAAAGACCCATCCGCAATATTGGAAGCATGGCGCGCAAGGTCTCGTCACGAAATGGTCGAATGATTGCGGCTATGGACTCTTCATCAATGAGGACGGCTGTCTCGAGCTGCGCATCAATGAGCATCGCATCACGACGGGCGCGCCGATCCGTGATCACGCCTGGCATTTTGTCGCCGCGACCTTCGACGTCGCTACCGGCGCCGTCACGCTCTATCATGAGCCGCAGGTCGCCTATGCGCTCGACCCCGTCATTGAGCCGGTCGAGACCACTTTGAACGTGGCGATCAGCCATGCGCCGGTCCCGGTCGCGCTTGGAGCCTATGTCGAGGCGCTTGCGCCCGACGATCCGCTCGCCGCCTCGTCGAAGCCCGCCGGCGTCGTCTTCACAGGCAAATACAATGGCAAGATCGATAGCCCGCGCATCTGCAATAAAGCTCTTTCGCGGCAGGACATCGAGAGCATGAAGCTCGGCGCGCAGCCGGGACTGACGGAGCGCCGCAACAGCGGCCCGAGCGGGCGCCTGTCGGAGACGATCGTCGCCGCCTGGAATTTCTCGAAAGGCATAGACACCATCGTCGCGACGGACGAGGGCCCCTACCGGCTGGATGCGCAGCTCGTCAACTGTCCCAATCGCGGGATGACCGGCTACAATTGGTCGGGAACCAAGTTCGACTGGAAGCACGCGGCGGAAGAATATGGCGCGATCAGCTTTCACGACGACGACGTCGATGACGCGCGATGGTCATCGGATTTCGAGTGGACTGTGCCGCCGAGCGGAATCAAGAGCCGCTTCTACGCTGTCAAGCTGACGACCGCCGAGGGCGACGAGGAGTTCATACCTTTCTGGGTCGTGCCCCGCGTTGGCGAGGAGACTTCAAAAATCGCGGTTATGGTTCCGACGATCAGCTACATGGCTTATGCGAATGAGCATGTCGCCTGCAACGCCGGCGGCGCGGAGCTTTTCGTCTATCGCGTGCCGATCATGCAGCAGCAGAATATGTTCCTGTCGGAGCATCGCGAATATGGCGGCTCGATCTATGATACGCATACCGACGGGACAGGCATTTCGATTTCGTCGCGGCTGCGGCCCATTCTGAGCATCAGGCCGAAATATGATCACTTCCTCGCCCAGGCGCCGTGGCAATATCCAGCCGATCTTCATCTCATCTATTGGCTGGAGACGCTCGGCTATGAGTATGACGTCTTCACGGACGAGGACATCACTTACGACGGTCTCGCGCGGATCGAGAACTACAACGTCATCATCACCGGGTCGCATCCTGAACACAACAGCGGGCCGCAGCTCGACGCGCTTCACAATTATACGCAGCGTGGCGGCCGGCTCATGTATATGGGCGCCGACGCGTGGTACTGGGTGCATTCCTTCCACCCGGCCTATGATCACCTTGGACGCGGCGTCGTCACGGAGATGCGGCGTTGCGAATCCGGCATCCGCACATGGCGCGCCGATCCTGGCGAATATTACCATCAGGGCACGGGAGAGCTCGGCGGCATGTGGCGCTTCCGCGGCCGCTACCTCCACTCCGTCGCCGGCGTCGGCATGTCGTCGGAGGGCTTCGACATATCGAGCTATTTCTCGCGCACGCCGGATAGTCTCGATCCCCGCGTCAGCTGGGCCTTCGAAGGCATCGGCTATGACGAGAAGCTCGGAAATTTCGGACTGGTCGGCGGCGGTGCGGCGGGTCTCGAACTCGATATTGTAGACACGATGCTGGGATCGCCGCCGCACACGCTCGCGGTCGCCACCTCGGCGGGACGCCACACGGAAGCCTATCTTCTGGTGATGGAGGATTTCGGTTTCAATCAACAAGGCACGGATGGCACCACGCATCCTCGTGTGCGCGGCGATATCGCCTATCATGAAACGCCGAATGGCGGCGCCTGCTTCGCGTTTTCGTCGATCGCCTTCTGCGGCTCCTTGCCGTGGAACAATTGCGACAACAATATCTCGAAGCTGGTGAAAAACGTGCTCGATCGCTTCTCGGCCGACGGTCCGCTGCCGGCCCCGCCAGCGGAGGCGATCAAGCATCGCGGCAGAGCCGATTACGATGCAAAGGCGCTGGAGCATCGCAGCCGCAAAGAGCGCGGCGAACCGCTGCCGGCGTAAGGGCGGTGACTTGGAGGATGGCATGATGAACCGCACGGGCGCCGGACTTACCGCTGAGCCGCCGGGCGCCGGATCCGGCCATTCCTTCCAGGAGCGGGCGGTGGGGGACGCCGCCCGCTCCCTTCCTCCACGGGCGTTCCGTTCGCTGGACTTCGCGAACCTTGAGGACGAAGGGATCTGGACGCGCTCATGGGTGTCGATTGGATTCAGTGATGAAATCCTGGCGCCGGGTGATGTGCTGCCATTCACGGTAGGCCGCCACGGGGTTCACGTGGAGCGACAGGCCCACGGCGGTCTCATCGGCCGCTTCAACAAGGCGCAGCACGGCGGGTGTCGCGCTGTGCCGCTGCAGTGCCAGACGGGAGCGAAAACGAAGTGCTCTTTCACCGCCTGTGGATACAGCCGTGACCGCCGTCCGATCACGAGAAGCGCCGCCGATGCGGAGCTGGCGCTCGATCAGTATCTCGGCTTGAGGCCGGAGCGGCTTCTGCCCGTCGCAGTTAGAATGTTCGGCGGCCTCATCTGCGTCAATGTTGATCCATTGGGCGCCGGTGCGCCGAGCTGGCGGGACGCGACGATCGCCGTGGAAGACGTGGCGGCGGCGGAAAAGCGAGGAGCTGAAGCGACGCACTGGCTCGAATTCGACGCCGATTGGAAATTGCTTGCGCATCATCTCGCAGCCGGCGCCGAGGAATCGAGCGGCCCTGACTTTATCCGCACGCTGATTAGGCTCGACAGCGGCGCTCTGGCGGCCGCGACGATTCTGTTTCCGAATGCGATCGTCATCCGGGCGCATGGCCAAACGTGCACCGTCATTCTACAGCCGACGGCGCTTGGGCGCACGCTCTGCCGCATACGCCTTGGCGGAGAGTTTCCGACCGATGACGCATATAGCGCGGCGCTTCGGCTCTGGCTGGGCGAGATCGCGCCACGCCTGTCGGCGGCGGAGGCCGCGCAACTCGCCGCGCGTTTCGACCCGACGGATCGAGAGTCGGAAGAGGCCGAACGCGCGCCGTTGAGAAACGCGGCGGCTCCCGCGGCGTGGCTCCAATCCGTGGTGAATGAAGCCATTCGATCGACTCCGCCGATTGCCGGCGAGGCCTTCTACGCAACATCGCAGACAGGGAGACGAGCATGAGCGCGATTGCAGTAGCGGAGCGCGACGAGGTAGCCGTGGCAGTCGCGGCGTTCAAGTCGGGCGACTATCCGGGCGCCCTTTCGCTCTTCACCACGATGGCCGAGGCGGGCGATATGGAAGCGCAGGCGTGGCTCGGATCCTTCTATGCCAACGGAATTGGGGTCGAGGCGTCGCTACCGACCGCCTTCGCCTGGTATTTGCGCGCCGCTGAACAGGGTCATGTCCAGGCGGCGACCAATGTCGGGGCGATGTTGGCGATGGGGCAGGGAACGCCTCGGGATCGCCCCGCCGGAGCAAAGTGGCTGTCGCGGGCGGCTGAACTTGGCGACCAGATGGCGCAGTATAATCTTGCGACGCTTCTCTCCAAAGGCGATGGGGTTCCTTTGGACAATGAGAGCGCCGCTCAACTCTATCGTCGCGCGGCGGAGGCCGGGCATTATCCCTCGCAGGCGCGGCTTGGCTATTTCTACGCCAATGGCGTAGGCGTTGCAAAGGATCGCGTCGCCGCCTTCGCGTGGCTGTCGCTGGCCGCCCAGCATGGCGTCGGAACCGCGTTGACGGCCCTTGAGGCGCTGATCGCCGACATGTCGGGCGAGGAGAAAAAGCGCGGCCTCGCCCTTGCTCAGCAGCAACGAGGCCGGATGGCGGGCGGAACCGCGCCCGCGACGATCAATCCAATCCCAGGCTGAATCATGACGTACAGCGTGCAGCAGATCAAATTTGAATTCATCAGCTATGTGAAAGAATTTGGCGGCGATTTCCGCGAATGGTCGATCGGCGTCGCGGATGACGCTCCGAAAGCGCTTTTCGAGATCAACAAGGTCGATGCGGCGCGCGACATCTGGCTTTGGAAGCCCGCCGTCTCCGCATCGGCGGCGGCCATGGTTCATGCCTGGATGACGGGCCGCCAGCAAGCTCATTCGGTCGCGGGTGACGTTGCCTCGGGCGCCAGCGTGTTCATGTTTAGAAAGACGAATTGATCAGCGGGCCGGGGAATGTGGATTGTGACATCGACAGCGCCGACGGAGAGCTGCTTGCTCTTCCGTGGCGCAGTCTTTGCTAAGATTTTGGGCAGGCCGATCGGTTTGGTGTGAAGCGCCGTCGCGCTGAGAATTAAGCAAGCAGGGAGCACAGCCATGATGCATGGTGATATTTCGAGCAGCAACGACAGCGTTGGCGTTGCCGTTGTCAATTACAAGATGCCAAGACTTCACACGAAGGCGGAAGTCCTGGAGAATGCGAAAAAGATCGCCGACATGGTGGTCGGCATGAAATCCGGCCTCCCGGGCATGGACCTTGTCATATTCCCGGAATATTCGACTCACGGCATCATGTATGACGAAGCGGAAATGTACGCGACCGCCAGCGCTGTGCCGGGCGAAGAGACTGCGATTTTCTCGGCCGCTTGCCGGAAAGCGAAAGTATGGGGCGTATTCTCGATCACGGGAGAACGCCACGAGGACCATCCGCACAAGGCGCCCTACAATACGCTGATCCTCATCAACGACGAGGGCGAGATCGTTCAGAAATATCGCAAGATCATGCCCTGGACGCCGATCGAAGGCTGGTATCCCGGCGATCGCACCTATGTCTCGGATGGCCCCAAAGGGCTGAAGATCAGCCTCATCATTTGCGATGATGGAAACTATCCCGAGATCTGGCGTGATTGTGCGATGCGAGGCGCTGAGCTCATCATCCGCTGCCAGGGCTACATGTATCCGGCCAAGGAGCAGCAGATCCTCATGTCCAAGGCGATGGCCTTCGCCAATAATTGCTATGTCGCCGTCGCTAACGCGGCGGGTTTTGACGGCGTTTACACGTACTTCGGCCACTCCGCGATCGTTGGCTTCGATGGCCGCACGCTCGGCGAATGCGGCACGGAGGAAATGGGCATCCAATACGCAGGCCTCTCCAAATTTTTGATCCGCGACGCGCGCCGCAACCAGCAGTCTGAAAATCACCTGTTCAAACTGCTGCACCGTGGCTATACAGGCATGATCAATTCGAAAGAGAACCAGCCTGGCGTTGCTGAATGCCCCTATGATTTCTACAGGCGCTGGATCGAGGATCCGGAAGCGACCCGCGAGGCTGTCGAGGCCATCACCCGCACCGGCCTTGGCGTCGAGGAATGTCCGATTGACGGGATCCCTCCGGCCGGAAAGGCGAAGCCGCCTGTAAAACTGGTGGAAACGCGGCAAAAAAAGCCCGCGAGCCCGCGGACTCTCAAGGCCGCTTCACGTTAGAATTTGGGCATAACGCTCAAAACATCTGGCCTTAGGACTCTATTAAGCACATGCGCCTCATCGAATCTATTCTCGGAAGCCGGCTCGATGAGGCGTTTGCGACCCCTCTGCACCATCTCGAGCATCACGGCGGCGTCGACGTTCTGACCCTGCAGAGCGCCGACGTCGCTCGACGCCGCCTGCGCGCCCGGACCGACAAAGGCGAGGAGATCGCTGTTGCGCTACCGCGCGATCAGGCTCTTTTCGACGGCGCCGTTCTGGCGCTGGAAACAGGTTACGGCCTGGTTGTGCGAGTCGCCGAACGACATTGGCTCCATCTCGTCCCGTGCGACAGGCAAAGCGCCATCGAACTTGGCTATCACGCCGGAAACCTGCACTGGCGCGTCGCTTTTGAAGGCGAAGCCCTTCTGGTTGCGATCGAGGCGCCGGTCGAAGATTATCTCGTGCGGCTTGGCGATCTTATCACTTCGGGCCGCGTCACCTCGTCCGTGCGCGCGTCTGACAAGGTGTCCGCGTGCTGACGCAACTGCTTATGCTTCAGCACGCGGATACGGCGTTTCCGAGCGGCGGTTTTGCTTTTTCCAACGGCATTGAAGGGCTCGCGGGGCTCGGCCAGCCAATGACGCCGATGGATCTCGCGAACGCAATCGCGGCGTCGCTTCGCCATCGCTGGGCGGGCGCCGATCGCGTCGCTCTTATTCGTGCCTTTCGCGCTCACGATGATGACGATAGGCTCGCCCGCATCGACACGGCTTTCGAGGCCGCGACGCTCGCCGAACCGATGCGCGCCGGCTCGAAGCGAAATGGACAATCCCTGCTCGCGGCTCATGCGCGGCTCGGCACGCCCGGCGCGGCGCATTTGCGGGAGAGACTGCGTAACGGCCAACTCCACGGCCATCTGCCCGTCGTTCAGGGCGCGCTCTGGCGCGCTGTCGGAATCAAGGAATGCGACGCGGCGCTGATGTCCGGCTACCAGACGGCGTCGAGCATGACGGCGGCGGCGGTCCGCCTCGGCCAGATCGGCGCCATCGAGGCGCAGCGCGCCCTTTTCAGCGCGCTCGCACTCCTCGCGGACATTATCCAGCAGCCGGCGGACGACGTGAATTTGCAAGACCGGCAAACGATTGAGCCAGAGGCCGAAGCAGTTGAGCCCCGGCGCACAGAAGACGCCCCTATATTGACGAGTTTCATCCCCTATATCGAAATCGCGGCCATGCGCCACGCCGCGGCCGATCTGCGTCTTTTCGCCAATTGAGGCTGATCCATGTTGCTTACCCCGACCGAAATGGAGCGGTTGACAATCTTTACCGCCGCCGAACTCGCGCGCAAGCGTCGCGCGAAAGGGCTGAAGCTGAATTATCCCGAGGCCGTCGCGATCATAACGGATGAAATTCTCGAAGGCGCGCGGGAAGGACGCAGCGTCGCCGATCTCATCGCCTGGGGTTCGACCATATTGACGACTGAGGACGTCATGCCGGGCGTCGCCGCGATGACGCCTATCCTGCAAGTCGAAGGCCTGTTTCCCGATGGAACGAAACTCGTCACCGTGCATGAGCCGATCCGGGCCGTCGAAGGGTCCGAGCGCGACGATCTGGAGCCTGGCCTTATTACAGCGGTCGGAGGCGAGATCGAGCTTGCGCCGGGGCGTGCTCGAACGACCCTTGATGTGGTCAACACCGGCGACAGGCCGGTGCAGATCGGCTCGCATTATCATTTCTTTGAAGTCAATCGGGCGCTCGACTTCGATCGCAAGAGTGCGATGGGGATGCGTCTCGACATACCGGCCGGCACGGCCGTGCGCTTCGAGCCGGGCCAGCGCAGAACCGTGACTTTGGTGGCCTTCGGCGGCGACCGCTCGTTATCGGGGTTGAACGATCTGTCGCGCGGCATGGACGATAGCGAAGCGGCGCGCGAGGCTGCTCTCTCTCGCGCCAGAGCCGCCGGCTTCAAGGGCGCGTGAGGAGAACCCAGATGGCAATCATTCCGCGCGCTGATTATGCGGCGATGTATGGCCCGACCGTTGGCGATAGCGTTCGTCTTGCCGACACTTCGCTCGTCGCCGTGGTCGAAAAAGACTATGCGGTCTATGGCGATGAATGCCTTCATGGCGGCGGCAAGACCCTGCGCGACGGCATGGGGCTCGCCGCGGGCGTCACCAACGCGGCGGGCGCGCTCGACTTCCTGCTTTGCAACGTGCTCGTGATCGACCCGGTGCTTGGGGTCGTCAAGGGCGACCTTGGCATTAGGGGCGGGCGCATCGTCGGAATGGGCAAAGCCGGGAATCCCGCGATTATGGACGGCGTCGATCCGCGCCTCATCGTCGGCGCCGGCACCACCGTGCGCGATTGCGAAGGCCTCATCGCGACCGCGGGCGCGATCGACGTGCATGTCCATTTCGATTCGGCGGGGCTTTGCGATCACGCAATTGCTTCCGGCATTACGACCATGATCGGCGGCTCGCTCGGCCCGATCACGGTCGGCATCGACTCGGGCGGCCCCTTCAACACCGGCAAAATGTTGCAGGCGGCGGAACAATGGCCGATCAATTTCGGCTTTCTCGGACGCGGCAATTCGCACAAGACAGCGCCGTTGGTCGAACAGATCGAGACCGGCGTTCTCGGGCTCAAGATCCACGAGGATTGGGGCGCGATGCCGGCGACGATCGACGCCTGTCTTGGCGTCGCCGACGACTATGATTTTCAGGTCCAGCTGCATACCGACACGCTGAACGAATCCGGCTTCGTCGAGGATACGCTGCGTGCGATCGGCGGCCGCACGATCCATATGTATCATACCGAGGGCGCTGGCGGCGGCCATGCGCCGGACATCATCCGCGTCGCGGGCTTCTCGAATTGCCTGCCGTCTTCGACCAACCCGACCAATCCCTACACGATCAACACTTTCGACGAACATCTCGACATGACGATGGTGTGCCACCATCTCAACCCGGCGATCCCGGAAGATGTCGCCTTTGCCGAAAGCCGAATCCGCGCGCAGACGATCGCCGCCGAAGATGTGTTGCATGACATCGGCGCGATCTCCATGCTTGGCTCCGACAGCCAGGGCATGGGCCGCATTCATGAAGTGATCTGCCGGACCTGGCAGCTCGCCTCGAAGATGAAGGATCAACGCGGGGCGTTGCCCGAGGACAGGCAGGGCTTCGGCGACAATGCCCGAATTTTGCGCTACATCGCCAAATATACGATCAACGCCGCGCGGACCTTCGGCATCGCCGATCACGTTGGGTCGCTGGAAGATGGCAAGATGGCCGATATCGTGATCTGGCGTCCGGCCTTCTTCGGCATCAAGCCGGAACTGGTGATCAAGGGCGGCTTCATCGCCTGGGGCGCGATGGGTGATTCCGCCGCCTCGCTGATGACTTGCGAGCCGATGATGATGCGTCCGCAATGGGGCGCGTTCGGCCTCGCCAAGCAGGCGCTCTCCGCCTGCTTCGTGCATCCGCTGGCGATCGCGCGGGATCTTGCGGGCGAGCTCGGGTTGCGGAAATCGCTGCTGCCAGCGAAGGGAACGCGAAAATTGTCCAAAGGAGATATGATGTGGAACGACGCCTGCCCCAACATCCGCGTCGATCCGCAAACCTTTGACGTTTTCGTCGACGGGGAAATCGCCACCTGCGCTCCCGCCCGCGAGTTGCCGCTCGCGCAACGCTACATGCTGAGGTGATCGGTTGACAATCAATGAGCCGCGACAGAGCGACGCAATAAAACCGGCTTCGGCGGCGCGCATCGGGATCGGCGGTCCCGTCGGCTGTGGCAAGACCGCGCTGATCGAGGCGCTCATTCCCGTTCTAGCCGCGCGCGGCGTCGATCTCGCCATCATCACCAATGATCTCGTCACGAAGGAAGACGCGGAGCGTCTGCGCCGGTCCGGCCTCATTGATCCGGCCCGCGTCGCCGCGGTTGAGGCGGGCGCCTGTCCGCACACCGTCATTCGCGAAGATCCGACGCTCAACATCGTCGCGGGCGATGAACTCGAGGCGCGCTATCCGGGGCTTGATCTGATGATCTTTGAATCCGGCGGCGACAATCTCGCCTCGACCTTTTCGCTTGATCTCGTCGATTGGTGGATCTTCGTCATCGACGTCGCTGGCGGCGGCGATATTCCGCGCAAGCGCGGCCCCGGCGTCATGCGTTGCGATCTCCTCATCGTCAACAAGATCGATCTTGCGCCCCACGTTGGGGTGGACCTCGGCCTCATGCTGAGCGAGGCTCGAAAGCTGCGTGGGGACAGGCCGGTTTTGACGTCAAATGCACGCAGCGGCGAAGGAATCGCGGCCGTGGCCGACGCCATCATCGACTCCGTCCTGTTCAAGTTCTAGCCATGCCCGGCAATGCGCTTGCGATCGAGACCGGACGCCGGTCGCATGCGAGCCTTGTCTTCGCCAAGGGAGGCGGGCGCACCTTCCTCAACAGCCAGAGGGTTCCCTACCCCTTCCACATCACGCGGCCGTTCTGGCTCGACGCCGCGTGCCCGGATCTTGCAACGCTCTATCTGCAATCGGCTTCGGGCGGCGTCTACCGCGGCGATCATCTGCGCCTCAGCGTCGAGGCGAAAGCGGGCGCGAGGGCGCATGTCACAACTCAATCGTCGAGCGTCGTGCATGACACGGGCGCTTCGCCCGCGCGTCAGGACACATCCATGGTCGTCGCGCCGGCGGCCTTTCTTGCGCTGACGCCCGACCCACTCATTCTGTTTCCGGGCGCCGCGTTGACGAGCGCGCTCACGATCACGATCAACGCCACATCGCGCGCGATCGTCACGGAAGGGTTCGCCTGTCATGACCCGTCGGCGGCCGGTCGAGCTTTTCAGGACCTCGAGCTGCTGTTGACCATCGTTCGGGATGGGGAGGTTATCGTTCGCGAGCGCAGCCGCGTTTCAGGAGAAGACGTGTTCTCTAAGACCTCGCCGCTCGGCCCCTATCGCGCCTATGCGTCAATGATCATTCTGGCCCCGCGCGAGGCATGGCCCGACGCGCTGGAGCTTCAGCGCGCGTTCGACGCCGAGGGCTGCCTAGCCGGCGCCAGCACGCTTCAGGGCGGCGCCGGCTTATGCCTTCGGTGCCTCGCTCCAGACGGAGGCGCGTTGCGCGATGGGCTAAAGGTGGGCTTTGATGTCGCGTTCGCGGCGCTGGCGGGCGCAACGCCCGCGCGACGCCGGAAATAGGCGTCAGCAGGCTTTGAGCGGCGCAGGACAATGATCCGCGCTGGCGCATCAGACCGAGTTGAGATAATCGACCCAGCGCGGATCTCTCATAATCGACCGCGCGCGCATATGCTTCCACGCGCCATATTTATAGAAATCGAAATCGAGGGTCGAAACCTTGTTCTGAACCATCGCCCACGTCGCCCATTTTATATCGGCGAGCGCCTTATGGACGACGAGGCGGGCTTTCATCGCAGGATCAAAGCTGCCGAAATAGGTCTCGATGATCTCATTCTCCACCGCGTCGCTGAAGAACATCTCTCCGCACCAGACGCCCAGATCATAGCAGCGGTCATTGTTGGAGGCATATTCATAGTCGATCAGCATGATCGATTTGTCCGCGCCAAGCATGAAGTTTCCCGGCATCGGGTCATTGAAGCAGGGGACGAGATCTATGCCGGAAGCCTCGAGCGCCGAGCGCGCCAGCCCGTATTGCTTGGAGAGCCACTCGAAATCGGCGGGCGCCTTGCCGCCAAGACTCCACACCTGATCGAAGTGTTCGTCGATCATGTCGAAGACAGTTTTCGTCAGCGGCAGGAGACCGGAATTGTTGAACGCGCGATAAACGCCGACCGCGTTGGCGCGGATCGTCGCATCGAGAAAATCAGTGTTCGTGCAAGGCCGCCGGCCCTCGATGAAATCATTGATCTCGATGCCCTGATCGGCAAGGTAATCATGAACGCGTGGGCCGATCCCGAGCGCTTCGGCGCGCCGGCTCGCAGCGAGCGCCGCGGCTCGATCAATGAACATCTCGGTTCCGCGGCCAGGTATTTTGACGAAGAAACTTTTGCCATCCACCGCGACGCGCCAGTTAACGTTGCTGATGCCGCCGTGAACCGGGCTGTAACGTAGCCCGCGCTCGCGCCACGGCGCGATCTGAATGAGCGCCGCCTCAATCTCGCGTTCGGCGTCGGTAAAGGCCTCGCCGAGCGACTTACTGCCTGCTCTGTCCAATATGGTCCGCCTTTTTCAGATTACAGATGCCTCAGCATATCCTCGAACCGCGCATCGCGAATCGTCATGCGGCAACGCAGAAGCCGCCACTGCGCATATTTCAGAAATTCAACGCCCTTTCGTGCTGAAACGACGTTCATGAGGCTCGCCCAGAGTCCCCAATAGAGATCATCGGCAATGGCGTAAAGGCGGCAACGGTTGAGCGCTTGGGGCCGGACGCTTCCATCGAATTCTTCTATCCCCGTGAGCATTTCCTCTTCGAAGGCGAAAGCCTCGTTGAGCAACACGCCGAGATCGTAATAGGGGTCGCAATTGCAGGCGTTGTCGAAGTCGACGAGTTGAATGGCGCCACTCGGCCCTATCATGATGTTCGACGCCAATCCGTCGCCGTGACATGGCTTTGTATCCCACCCGGCGGCGGAAAGAGCGCGCTCCGCATCATTCACGGCGTCGAGCATCCACCAGGCGTCGGTTGCGGCTTGGGCGCCCGCCGCCTCGAGGTCTGTGCGCATTTGGCGAATGCCGTCGAAGATCGTCCAATCGTGGGCGAAACGAGGCCCGGCGTTGATCGCTTTCTTTGCCGCGATGACTTTACAAAGGATGAGTTCGCCGGAGATGTCGTCCATGGTCGCCGTGCGCCACGACTCATCGAGCCGGTCGAACACAGTGGCGCGTTGCGCCTCACAAAAGCGCCGCGGCGAAGGCGTCACGCCAAGTTCCGCGGCTATGCTTGCGGCCTCGAAGGCGTTGACGGGATCGATCGTCGGCCAGAGATCCTGATGCAGGATTTTGACGAACAAACGCTGGGGCGCGTCGCCAACATCCACTGCGAAGCACGAACTGTCCACAGCGCGATGCGTCGGGGAGATGACGGCCGGCGCCGCGCGCCAATAGCGGAACGTCAGACCCGCCCATTCCGGCGCGGACGCGATAGCCGCCTCAAGCGATCGCTCTTCAACGGTCTTGATGTCTGCGGGCGCGTTCATGGGCAAAGCTCCGGAGGGATTGTCACGCGGCGAGGACGTCGCCATTGACGCAAAAGCGCCACAGCATCCCGGCGAGGATCTGCGCGCCGAGCGCGCGATCCGGCTCGCTCGTGAATTCGGATGGGTGATGCATCACGCCGCCGACGCTCGGCACGGCGATGACGACGGACGGACAGACGGCGGTCATGCTGATCGCGTCGTGGCCGCCGATCGTATCGAGGAGCAGCGCCTTTTCGTCGAAATCGCGCGCCGTATTCTGAGCGAGCCGAACGAGGCCCTCGTCCATCAGCCCGGCCTTGCGCCGATCGATGGAGCGGACTTCGAACATAACGCCCGCGCGCTCCGCCGATTGGCTGATTTTAAGCTCAAGTTCTCTTTCGGCGGCCGCTAAAACTTCGGGCGATCCAGACCGCAGTTCGATGAACAGCACAGCTTCGTTCGGGACGACGTTCGGCGAGTTGGGGAAGACTTCGAGCCGTCCGACGGACGTATGCAGTTCGAGACCTGCGCGATCCGCCATGCCTTTTAGTTCAGTGATGAGATGGGCCGCGGCCAGAAGCGCATCGCGCCGTTCCGCCATCGGCGTCGGTCCGGTGTGCGCCTGTCTGCCGAGAAAGGCGAGGCGATATTTGACCGCGCCCCAGTAGCGGCTGAAAACACCAAAGCGAAGTCCCGCGTTCTCCAGAGAAGCTGCGCCTTCGATGTGGAGTTCGATATAGGCGTCGGGGATCTTCGGCGCCGCTTCGCCGAGATATTGAATCGCATCCAGTGCTTCGCCGACGCTGACGCCTGAGCCGTCCCGGCGCGCGAGCGCGTAGGCCGCGTCGATCTCGCCGGCGTAGACGGCGCTGCCGAGAAGGCTCGGCTGAAACCTTGCGCCCTCTTCATTCGTCCAATTGACGATGATGAAATTGGCTTTGGGCTTTAGCCCGCTCTCTGCGACTTCGCGCTTGATCGTCCGCACGGCCGCGCAGGCCGCGACGACGCCATAGGCGCCGTCGAAGCGCCCGCCATTTGGCTGGCTGTCGAGATGCGATCCGGTCATCACGGTCGGCGCATCGGGGCCGGCCCAGTCGAGAATGCCAAAGATGTTGCCGATCCGATCGACCGCGACCTTCAGTCCTTCGCTTTGAAGAAATGAGACCAGCCAGTCGCGCGCTGCGGCGTCCTCCGGCGACAGGCTGAGGCGATTCATCGAGCCGTCGGGTCCGCCACCGATGGCGGAAACCTCGTCCATCAGGTGGTGCAGATCGCCGGCGTTGATGATCGGCGTCGCCGCCGTTTCAGACTTCGTTTCAAACATAGAAGATTTTTACTCCGGCTTGTTCAAGTTCGGCGGAAAAGTCCGCGTCGACTGGCGAATTGGTAATCAGCGATGTTATCTGACGAGCGCTCAGCGTGCGGTTCGGCGCCTCGCGTCCGAACTTGGAGCTGTCGGCCAGCATGACGATCTGCTTCGATTGTTTGACCAGGGCGCGGCGGATGGCGGCTTCCTCTTCGCCGAAGTCCATGAAGCCATGCCGGTAGTCGACCGTTGCGACACTGATGAAGGCCATGTCGAAGAGATGTTCGCCGATCGCCTCGATGGTCGTCGGGCCGAGCAGGGCGCGATATTCCGGCCGAAGCTTGCCGCCGATGATAAAGATATCCCCCACGGCCTGCTGGCCGAGCGCCTGCGCGACATCCAGCGAATTGGTGTAGACGGTCATCCGCTTGCGGCCGGCGAGATGCCGCGCAAAGGCGAGCGTCGTCGTTCCCGCGTCGATGAAAATTTTCATGCCGTCGGCGACGAGTTCGGCGGCTTTAGCGCCAATGCGCGCCTTCTCGCGGGCATTGACGCGCATCCTGTCGGAAACCGGCTGATCTCCGTCGGTCTGCTGCTTGACGCCGCCGCCATAGGTGCAGCGCAGATGCCCCTCATGTTCGAGATGTTTGAGGTCGCGCCGGATCGTCTCGCGGCTGACGTGCAAGGTCTCGGCAAGTTCCTTGACATAGACGCGGCCATGCTTGCCAAGCTCGGTCAGGATCGTTTGCAGCCGGAGCTCGGGCAGGGCCATCGCGGGGGTTCCGATGAGATGATAGGCGGGGCGGTGCTCGACGAGCGCGCGCAGCCCACGGCTGAGATCGCAAAGCTTAGCGCGCGAGTTCCGTTCAATCCACAGATCTTCGGAATCGGCGGCCGGCTTCATGAAGCTTGCCTTGTCTGGCTCCGCGTCTCGCCGCGCGGCGCCCGCATTGGATCGATAAGAAAGCAGGCTGCGAGGTCTTTGCCGCCGCGCGACATCAGGACGGGGCTTTCGCGCAGGCAGCGCTCGAACACATGGGGGCAGCGGCTGGCGAAACTGCATCCCGGCGGCAAGTCGATGGGGTTTGGAGGCTCGCCCTCGAGGAGGCAATCTTCAGAGCGATAGCGGCGCTCCTCCAGCGTCGGGACGGCGCTGAGCAGCGCGCGCGTGTAGGGATGACCGGGATCAAAGAAGAGCCGCGTGTTTTCGGCCAGCTCCACGACTTCGCCGAGATACATCACGGCGATGCGGTTGCAGACGCGGCGCACCATGGCGAGGTCATGCGAGATGAAGACGTAGGTCAGACCGTGCTTGGCTTGCAGCCGCTCGAACAGGTTGAGCAGCTTGAATTGTTCCGTTTGGTCGAGCGCCGAGAGCGTCTCGTCCATGATCAGCACTCTGGGCTCCAGCGCCATCGCGCGGGCGACATTGACGCGCTGGCGCTGGCCGGCGCTGAGGCCGAGCGGCAGTTCATCGTAAAGCCCGCCGGGAAGCCCGACTTCACCCATGACGGCGAGGGCCCGTTCGCGCGCCCGCCTGCCGCTCACCCCGTGCGTTCGCAGCGGCTCTTCGATGATTGCCCCGATGGACGTTCGCGGCGGAAGCGAGCCGAAGGGATCTTGCAGGACAAGCTGGAAATTGCGGCGAAATTCGAGAAGGTTTTTGCCGGAAAGATTTGCAATATCCTTCCCGTTGCAAAGAATCTGCCCGGAATTCGGAAGCTCCAGCCGGCTGAGCAGCCGCATCAGCGAGGATTTTCCACAACCCGATTCGCCGACGACGCCAAAATTCTCGCCTGCGAAAACGTCGAAGGTCACATTGCGGACCGCGCGCACTTCGCTGTAGCTCGCGAAGGTTCCCCGCTTCTTGACGCGATAGAAGCGCGTTGCTTCGCGAATGCTGATGACGGCTGCGCCGCTTTCAATCGGCGCGACCTCGATCGCATCATTCGTCCAGATCTTGGGAATTTCCGCGATGAGAGAGCGCGTATAGGGATGTTGCGGCGAAGCGATCAGATCGCGCGGCGCCTGGCGCTCCACGACGGCGCCTTCGGCGAGGACGAGCATTTCGTCGGCGGCCTCGATGGCGGTCGGCAGGGAAGATGAGACGAATACGATCGCGGTCTTGAACCTGTCCGTCAGTTCACGAAGCAATCGCAGAACCTGCGCGGCCACCGTGACGTCGAGCGGCTGCGTCACATTATCCGCCACCAGAAAGGCGGGGTTGGTGACGAGCGCGTCGACGATCAGCGCGCGTTGCATCATGCCGCCACTGAACTGTGACGGATAGTCGTGGAAGCGATGGTTCGGCGAAGGAATACGAACGGCGGCGAGGAGGTCGATGACGCGCTCGCGAGCTTCAGTCGCATCGATCTCCGGCGCAACGGCGCGCAGCTTTTCGACGATCTGCCGTCCGACCGGCAAGGTCGGATCGAGCGCGCCCATTGGATCGGCTCCAACATAGGCGATTTCCCGGCGCGCCTCGCGGAGCTTCGTTCCCTTCAGCTCAAGAATGTTCTGATTTTTGAACGTCACAGCTCCGGAGACGATTTCCAGGGGCGGATCAATCCAGTTGACCAGCGCGCGAGAGAGCACCGTCTTGCCCGATCCGCTGGCGCCGATGATGCCGAGAATTTCCTGGGGCGCGAGATCGAAGCTGACGTTGGATATGATCGGCCGTCGGCCCGACGCGGCGTTCAGATCGACGCTGAGGCGGCGCACGGAAAGGACCGGCGCTTGCATGTTCACGACGCGCCTCCATGGATGCGATTGCGGGCGCGTTCGAGCGAGGCCCCGATCAGATTGATGGAGGTGAGCGTCAGGCACAGAAAGACGCCCGGCATTGTTGCAATCCACCAGGCATTGAGCAGATATTTGCGGCCGTCGGCTATGATATTGCCGAAGGTCGGCGTCGGCGGCTGCACGCCAAGTCCGATGAAGCCCAGAATGGATTCGAAGATCATCATGCGCGCGACGTCGAGCGCCGAGACGAAGATGATCGGCGGCACGATGAGCGGCGCGAGAAGGCGCGTCAGAATGCGAAAGTCGGATGCGCCCATAAGCTGCGCGGCGCGGACATATTCGCGCTTTCTTTCCGTCATCGTCACGCTGCGCGTGACGCGCGCATAGATCGGCCAGCTCGAGAGGCCAAGCACCAGTATGATGGCCGGAATGGTTGGCCGCGATACCCCGAGCACCGAGATGGCGAGGATGATCATCGGGATGGAGAGTTGTGCGTCCGTGAGGCGCATGATCCCCATGTCGATCCTGCCGCCGAAATAGCCTGCGATCATGCCGAGAGAGCAGCCGATGCATAACATGACGGCGACGGTGGAGACGCCAATGAGGAAAGAGTAGCGCAGGCCGACAAGGCTGCGCACCAGCATGTCGCGGCCGATCTGATCCGTTCCAAGCGGGTGGCGCATCGACCAATGGTCGCCCATGAAGATCGGCGCCAGCAGCCTGTCATGCACATTCATCTTGGTGGGATCAATCCCGCTGAGCTCCGGATAGAAGGCGGCGGCGAGAAGCAGCATCGTAAAGAGCGCGAGGCCGACGCGAAATTCGTTCAGGGCCAGCGACGCTCTCCAGATTCGTCGCGAGATCGACGCGCTGCGCGGCGCCGGCGAATGGGGAAGCGAAGCGTCGATAGCCGCCATCAGTAGTCCAGCCTCGGATCGATCATGGTGGCGGCAAGATCGACCGCGATGTTGATGAGGACAAAAATAGCGCTGGTGACGATCGCGATCCCCTGTATCAGCGGAAAGTCCCGCTGCAGAACGGCGTTGATCGTGAGCAGGCCGAGCCCCGGATAATCGAAGATATATTCGACGATCAGAACGCCGCCGAGCAGGCCGCTGAACTGCACGCCGAGCAGATTGAGAAGGGGCGCCGATGCGTTGCGCAGCGCATGATTGACGATGATGCGTGGCCGGCTGAGGCCGCGCACGCTGGCGGTCGCGATGAAGGGCTCCTGCATGATCGAGGCGATCGAGCCGGACAGCGTGCGGATCAGCGCCGGCGATAATTCGACCGCGAGCACGATGGCGGGCAGGATCGTGTAGGCAAAGCCCTGATAGCCGATCGCGGGTAGCAGGCGGAGCTTGACCGACAACAGCAGGGTGAGCACGATGCCGAGCCAGAAGTTGGGCAATGAGATGAATAGCGAGGAGATGTAAAAGCCGAGGCGGTCCGGCCATCGGCCCGGCGACAATCCGGCGGGAATGCCGATCAGGAAGGAGAACGCCAGCGCAAGAGCAATCGAGACGGCCGCGAGTTGGAGCGTCATCGGCAGCGTCTCGCCGATGAGATCGAGGACCTTCGCCCGTTCGCCGCGTGTTGAATCGTCAAAGCTCGCGCCTCCGGTCGCGGCGCCGTTGGCGGGCCGCACAAAGGACTCGCCGAGATCGCCGGCAACCACATGGCTGGCGTAGCGGCCAAACTGGACGAGGATTGGATCACGCAATCCCATTTTCGTTGCGATCTGCTCGATCAGCGCCTCTGGCGCCATGCCGCCCGCCATCAGCCGCACCGGGTCTCCCGGCACGACGCGCAGCAAGGTGAAGATCAGCAGCGACACCAGAAAGACGATCAGGGCGCCTTGCGCCAGACGTCTCGCCAGAAAACTGAGCACGAACATGCGCGTTCCCGAGCGATCAGACGAAGGTCGATTTGGAAGCGTCCATCGAGCCGTCAGGGTAGATGAAGAGCCCCGTCAGGTCCTTTTGCATGGCGTGGATCATCACCGAGGTGAAGAGCGAGAGGGCTGGAACCTTGGTCGCGAGCAAAGGCATGGTCTCTGTCTGTAGAACGACCTTGCGTTGATCGAGTGTCGGCGCATTGCGCTCTTTGTCGAGGGAGGCGTCGATCTCCGGATCAACGATGCCGGTGATGCGCTTTGAGCTTGAATGGAAATGCGTGCGCAGCACGAGGTCCGGCTCTGGCGATCCCGTCGACCAGCCGCAGTCGATCATATGACCGGGACCGCCGCCGGGGCGATCATAGAGGCGCTCGTTCCAGGCCGCGGGCTCAAGCACGGTGAGCGTCACCGGAAAACCCTGCTCCTGCAGCATGGCGGTGATGACCTCGCCATATTCTTTCGTCTTCGGATAGAAGCCGGCCGAGGTGATATATTCGAGCGGGGGAAGGCCCTTGCCGTTTGGAAATCCGGCCGAAGCCAGCAGCGCCTGACACGCTTTGGGATCATAGGCCGGATAGTTCTTCAGATCGACATAGCCGAATTTCACCGGCGACACGTAATTGCTCGAAGCGTGCCCGGCGGAGCCGAGAATATCGAGGATCTGCGCGCGGTCGATCGCGTGGCAGGCGGCCATACGCACGCGCGGATCATTGAACGGCGGCTTGGAGCAGCGGAACCAGAGATATTTGTTTTCGACGGAGACGACGCTGCTGATCGCGATCGCCGGATTCTTCTTCAGCGTGTCGACCTGTTCGGGCTCGAGGCGCTCGACGATCGAGGCCTGACCATTCATCAGCGAGAGCATCCGTGTCGTCGCGTCGCCGACGAAGTTGAAATGAATCTCGGGGATTTTGGGCGCGCCCGCGTAATAGGTCGGATTGGCCTTGAGGATTGTCTCATTGCCCTTTTGCTCGCCGAATTTGAACGGCCCGGTGCCGTTGAGGCGCTGCGTCAAAGGCCCTGAGGGGCCGCCCTTCACGTCGTCGGCGGACATGATTGGCAGGAAGGACGCAAGGAAGATAAAGAGATGAGCCGGATAGCCGCCCTTCGAGGTGTCGACGATCACGGTATAATCGTCGGGCGTCGTGATGGTCAGCGTCTCGTTCGATCCCGGATACCATTGCGCCGGGCGATCGGCGCGCGAGCCATACTCGAACGTCGCCTTCACGTCCTCCGCCTTGAACGGCTTGCCGTCATGAAAGACGACGCCTTTTCGCAGCTTGATCTCGAGCCTGCTGGGGTCGAGCAGGGTGATCCCTGTCGCGAGATCGTCGGTCGTCTGTTGCGGATTATCGAGGCGCATCGGGGTGCGGGTCAGAAAACCCATCACGAAGCCTTCGACATTCTTCTGCGACAGCGTCGTATGGGCGGTCGGGTCCCAGTTTCCGGTGATGTTTTCGGCCGAGAGAAACGTCAGGGTCTTCCCGCTTTGCGCGAAGGCGGACGAGATGAAGAAACCGGGATTGATGCTGGCGTAGGCGGCGCCGGCCCCGAGTGTGGCGGCGTGAGACAGGAAGGTGCGGCGATCGATCATCGGCTTTGTCTTCTCCGGGAGGCCGCCCATCAATGTGGTTTTTGACGGAAGCAGCGCAAACAGTCATGAAAACCTCAGCAATGACCGTGCCACTCACGGCGGATCCACGTTGCACCTCTTAACAGGACGGAGAGCCGCCTTGGCCGTGAGAGCGCGTCAAATATAGAATAAACGCGTATTATCTTATAGTTATCTAGACTCTGGTCCGCTGTGGCGTCGGAAAGGCGGGAAAGGCTGAGCCAGCGTAAAAACGCGCCACCGCGCCCAATCTTCGATCACAAAGCCACAAAACCACACCGGCTGAGGATTGCGGCCACGCGCGCGGGCGTTGCCCTGCCAGCGTCGTCGGACGGGAATGCGCTTTGCGGGATCTGCCGGTTGGCGGCGCGGCCGCCCGAGACGCTTTAAGATCAAAGGGTCTTGGGGCGCTATTGCGACCCAAACGACAGCGCGCCATGCGCCGCGCGTCATGGGGGCTACGCAAAGTGGAGTAAGGCCAAGAGGTCGATCCAGCTCAAATTAACCTGGAGCCCGTAGCTTCTTACCGGAAAAAATGCGAAATACCTTGCAGCTTTTTTTAAGGCTCCGGCAGTATCATCCGTTGCGGCGCCCGCTTGGCCTGTCTGCGCGCGCGCCGGCTTTGAATGATATCATTAGTGCTCCTTATGTCCTTGGTTTGACGCTTGATCCTGTCCAGAACCTGTGCCCTTCCTTGAACGTCAAGCCCTAGCGAATGGATTGTCATGAGCGAACCCAAACTGGCGGATGATCTTGCCCCTCGCGTCGCGCCGACGCCCAAAGCGAGCTTCTGGCTGAGAGAGCTTCCCTACCTCGCTGTTCTCGGCCTTATGCTGCTCGGCGTCGGATATACGAGCGTTTCGCGGCGTCCTCTCGTGGGCTATTGGGAGTTCATGGCGTTGATCATCGGCATCACCGTCGTTTCGACGGCATGGGTCGAAGCCGAAACGAGGAACGCGCGCTTCCGTCTGATCATAACGCAAGCGCTCCATTGGCTGTCGTTCCTTATCGCCATGAATCTGGCGCTGCTGCCTGGCGTGCAACGGCTGCTCAACCCGGAAGCGACCGGCCTCACCGTTCTTTTGCTGCTGGCGCTTGGCGCGGTCACGGCGGGCATCAATATATTGTCCTGGCAGATCTGCTTCATTGGCGTCGCGATGGCGTTTTCCGTCCCGGTCATCGCCTGGCTGCAGCAGTCGGCCATCGTTATCGTCCTCGGCATTTTCGTCGCTCTCATCGGCGTCGGCGTCGTTTACTCCTGGCACAGGAGCGCGCAACGCAGCCAGAGCGCGGGCGAAAGGGATTGAACGCAGTCCGCTCCAACGCGCCTCTCAGAATCGCACCTTTCATATCGAATGGACGGCCATGAGCGCACCAACAGAAGCTGAAGATCGATTCTATCGTTTCGAGCACCCCGAAGGGCCGGGCTTCTGGGTTCGGGAACTGCCCTATCTCATCATTCTCGCGCTGACGCTTGGCGGCGTCGGCTACATCAGCATGGCGCGCCGGCCGCTGATTGGCTATTGGGAGTTCATGGCGCTGTTTATGGGCGTCGTCTGCGTCGCGTCGGGCTGGCGTCACGCCGCTGATTCCAGCGGACGGTGGCGTCTGATATGGACGCAGGCGCTGCACTGGGGGGCGTTTCTCGTCGCCATGAACCTGGTGCTTCTGCCAAGCGTTCAGGCGATCGCCGATTCTGACACCACCAGCCTCACGATTCTCCTTTTGCTGGCGCTTGGCACCTTCATCGCCGGCGTTCATATCGCGTCCTGGCGCATGTGCGCCAATGGCGTCATCATGGCGCTTGGCGTCCCAGCCATCGCCTGGCTCGACCAGTCAGCCCTTTTGTTGACCTTGGGATTGCTCATCATTGTCGCGATCGGCGCGACCATTCTGTGGTGGCGCCGCGCCGTGCGATAGGGACGCAGCCTCTGGCCAGCCTTCTTGTTCATCAGGCGCGGATGCGCTCCGGAAAGGCTATGGCCAGCGCCTCGCGGCTGGCGGCGATCACGCCTCGTTCAGTGATCAGCCCCGTCACAAGACGAGCCGGCGTGACATCGAAGGCGGGGTTAAGCGCCCCACTGCCTTGCGGGATCAGGCGCACTTTGTGAATGTCGCCGTCGGCGCCGAGTCCAAAAATATGACTGACTTCTTCCTGTGCTCTGATCTCGATCGGGATTTCGGCGAGGCCGTCCGAAATCGAAAAGTCGATCGAGGGGGAGGGCGCTGCAACATAGAAGGGCACATGATTGTCGCTCGCCGCGAGCGCCTTGAGATAGGTGCCGATCTTGTTGCAAACGTCGCCTGTGGCGGTTGTGCGATCCGTGCCGACAATGACGAGATCGATCTCGCCATGCTGCATCAAATGACCGCCGGCGTTATCGACAATCACAGTATGCGGCACGCCATGCTGCCCAAGCTCCCACGCCGTCAGCGCCGCCCCCTGGTTGCGCGGACGCGTTTCATCCACGAAGACATGGATTTCGAGGCCGGCTTCCTGCGCCTTGTAGATCGGCGCCGTCGCTGTGCCCCAGTCCACTGTGGCGAGCCAGCCGGCGTTGCAATGCGTCAGTATATTGACCGAGGCGCCTCGCGGCTTGCGCGCGGCGATCCCTTTGATGAGTCCGAGGCCGTGCCTGCCGATCGCTTCGCAAAGGGCGATATCGTCCTGCGCCATTTGCGCGGCCTGATTGAAGGCGGCGTCGAAGCGTTCCGGCGGAGCCATGGGGGCCAGCATGCGCCGCATCGAGTCGAGCGCCCATTGGAGGTTCACGGCGGTCGGCCGCGTCGCTTTGAGCAGCCCGCAAGCGCGCTCCAGATTGTCGTCTGAAGGATCGGCGCGCATTGCAAGCGCGAGCCCATAGGCCGCTGTAATCCCAATCAGGGGCGCGCCGCGCACCTGCATGGTTTTGATAGCGCGCCCCGCAGCCTCGACATCCGCGATCGAAATGAGTTCGAAGCGGTGCGGCAGTCGGGTCTGGTCGATAACCGTGACGCTTGCCGTGGCTTTATCGGCCCAGATTGTCGTAAAAGCCTTGCCGTCGACGCGCATGATAAAGCTCCTTCGCAGAGCTTCAGTCTAAGCGTGTCCTTCGCCGATGCGAAGCGCCGCCGTCAGCAATTGCTGCAGATGCCGTTCTCGACTGCGTTGTCGCGCCGCTGGATGGCGCGGTCGAGCGTCGTCACGCCGGCGCTTTGCGAGGCGCCTGGATGCGGGACGGTCTCGCCGGTCGGCGTCAGATAATCGCGGTTGATGAGGTTCGGGGCCGCTGGATCGCGTGATCCATCCGAAGGGTCTGGCGCGCTCGTTTGCGCGCTCGCCGCGGCGCTCATCGCCATCATCAAGACCAAAGCCGTGAGGTTGCTCCCGCCCATCTGATCCTCCTACCGTGCGTCATCCAAACGTTGCATAGTCCCCTGAACCTCGCATTGATTTGACGCATGCAACTCTGGCGGGCGTTCAAATTGAGGTGAAAGATTTTGCGGCAAACCGTTCAAATGTACTGTTTTGCAAGAGAAAAACGACGGAAACGGCTCAATTTGGCCCCGTCCGTGCGATCGGCTCTGCCTAACTCTTAACGCAGATTTAAGGGAAGAAGTTCAATTCTATCCTGAATTATTAACCTTCCGAGGATGAGGCTTATGGACGATTCCGACGACAAAGCCGCCCCGCAGTCCGGCGAACTCAGTGCCGGCCACGCCGGTGCGAGCCAGGACATTGCGGCGGAACATCATGCAGGCGCGGATCAGCGGGACGCTGAGAGCGAGGGGGACGCTGCCGCGGCTGATGCGGAGCCGCGCCGGTTGGGCCGGCCGAGCGGCGCCGAGACTTCGGGCTCCGATTCGCGTCAGGCGCATGGCGCGCATCTCAGCGCTTACGACGCCGGCCTGTCCGATCTCACTCCCTTCTTTCCGCGCGAGGCCAACGGAGCCTGGGATGCGCCGCCGCGCGGGCGATTCGCGTCTTTTGTCGATTTTGGCTCGAACGTGGCCTTCGTTCTCTGCGTGCTGGGTTTTGCCTTCGCTGCGGGAACCTATTTCTTCGGCGGCGCACCGGGCTCCGGCGCGAAGCCGGCGACGGAGGCCGCGTTGCCGGACAGCGCGGACCTTGCCCGCAAAACCCAAAAGATGGTCGAGGAGATCAGCGCGCTGAAAGCCAATGTCGAGGCGCTTCGCGTGCAGGTTGCGCAGGAACAGGGCGGCAAAGAGCAGCGCGGCATCGAGAAGAGCGTCGATTCGCTGAAAACGAGATTGGATGCGGTGAAGACGGAAACCAGCGGCGCCCTGGCTGAACTCTCGACCAAGGTGGATCGGCTTCAGCAAAACCCGGCGTTGAAGCAGGTCGCTGAACGGCTCGACCGCATCGAAAAACAAACAGCGCTTCCGACCGGCTCCGTTGTTCCGATGGTGAAGGCGGCGACGCAAAACCGCAATCCGGCCGTACAGGCGAAAGCGCAGCCGGCGGATGTCCCCCCTGCGCCAAAGCGGCTTGCGCTGATCACCGATTGGGTCGTGCGCGACGTTTACGACGGCGTCGCGCTGGTCGAGAATGCGCGCGGCTCCATCGAGGTCGCTCTCGGCGATCAGATTCCAGGCGCCGGGACTGTAAAAGCCATCGAGCGGCGCGGCGGCGGCTGGATTGTCATCACAAGCCGCGGCCTCGTCGATTACGATCACAGCATCATGGTCCCATAAGAGCCAAGAGGCCCCATCTCCGGAAAATAGCCCTTGCGCGGAAGGACCGCGCAAGGGCTTTTCCGTGTCAGCCAGCTGGAGGCCTACCAGGCCTAATCAAGCCCCTCGAGCCTTGGCGGGAAACTGGGCGAGAAGGCCAGTCGCCGGGAGGAAAGCACAGGCCCGGTAGACGAAGTCGATGCTCGTCATTTCAGCCAGAGCGCGAAGAACGGCCGCCGCTCAACCCGCAATGCCGAAGGCGAAGCAGAAAAAGGCCCGCCTCCGTCCCGATTTTTCCGGGCATGTGTTCCGACGCATAAACGAAAATGGCGGCGAAAGCCGATGACTTCTGCGCCGCCGTGCGAAAGACACAAATCATAGTAATATCAAAGGGAAGGAAATAATAACGATCCTAGAGGACAGACGGATATCCGATCAGCGGAAGCAACCGGGCCACGATTGCCCCTAAACAGACCAGCACCACTAACAGCTTGAGAAGCTGCGCTAGCCGCGCTTCCGGACAGAACCTATCGATGACCCAAAACAAGATGGCGCCGACAACAATAATAATCAGGATTCCAATTATGAGCGTAAGCACGGCTACCTCCAGTCATCGTAGCGGGAACGTCGGCAAGCCTACCATCGTCCTCTTGTTTTGAAGAGCCCTAAGAATGATCAGAACTGAACGGGGCGTGCGATCTTAGCCGCCGGAGATCGACGCAGGGGCAGAGCGAGGCCGGTTGAGAAACCGGGAGCCCGGCACGCTGCAGTCGCGCCGGTTGGTTCCCGAAGAAACCTGAAATTGGTAGGTGCTAAGATGCCGCGACATTGCGGGGAGCTGACGCAGAAAGATGTAACTTTGCGCACGCCTCGGCTGACGCCATTTTGCATAGCTCAAAATCAATAAGTTAAGGATTAGGAGTCGCCAGCGTGGCGTCCCAAATCGAGATTGCCGCGCTTACCAGCGCAAGTCCCGAGCTGAAGGCGAGACGAACGTCTGTCGCAAGGTGGACGACACGCCCCGCCTTGGTGAACTGGCGCGAGATTCAGGCGCCATAAGGCGCCGATCCCACGGCTTCGCTCACCGTGCGGCTCTTGGGTTCAGCAAGTTTGCCAGTTTCGAGTTGACATTGAACCGGGCGGGAGAGCGCTCGGCGCGCGCGCAACGCGGTCGCGCTGATTCGGCTTCAGCGGCACTAGTTGCACGAAGCGCGAGATGGGGCTTCTGCCAGCGCCGTCTCGCTACGGCCAAGAATTTGTCAGGAGACTCTAAATCATTGATTTTATTGGTACCGCCACCCCGGCTCGAACGGGGGACCTCTAGATCCACAATCTAGCGCTCTAACCAACTGAGCTATGGCGGCGCGACCAACAGGCGGCGATTCCTAAAAGGAACGATCGCCGATTGCAAGCGCGGAACGCAGACGATCTCGCCGGCGGGCCGGCGAATGCCGGCCGTGATCCGGGTCCAGAGGCCGAAAGTTAAGGATAAGTCATCAATTTTTACTGAATCAAGCACTGTCAATGGACCTCGGGTCAGGGGGGCGTTAGCATTCGATTAAGGCTGTTCAAAGAGAAGCCCATCGACATGACCGGCATTTGCTTTGAGCTCGGGCTGACCGAGGATGACGTCGCGCAGGCATTGCGCAGTCTGTCGCCGAGGCTCGCCGCCAATACTCCGGTTCTGGCGCTCGGCGGACAGCACGCGGGGGCGCCCCGGCAGGCGGTGTTCGCCAGCGCGGCTATCATGCGTCTCTTTGGCGCAACGACACTTGCGGGACTCTCCGAAAGCATCGGTTCGGCGGCGAGGCCGGGCGCGGCCCCCATCGAAGCGGCAAATCCGGCGGCGGAACGGCTGAGGGAGCTCTCGGAAACCCTGCCGCTCAATGGTCCGGCGCGTCTCGAGCGCCTGCGTTTTGGCGTTGGCGGAGCGCCGCGCGCCATCACATTTCTGTGCCGCCGCCTGGCGGTCAAGGGCGCGCCGCCTCTTTTCTTGGCGGCGGCGCTCGATTCTCCTGCTTATCGGTCAGAAGCGCGAGCGGCGGTCGTCAGCGACTCCAGCGTGCCGGGCGGCCTATCGCCTGCGACCGATCCAGCGGCGTCAAAACAGGATGGGCGGGAGAACTCGCGACATGCCACGGGCTTTGAGGAGATTCGCACACGGCTCTCGCGGTCTCGTCGGACAGGGGCCGATCGTTTCCTCTGGCGCACGGACGCCGACGGCCAAATCGTCGAGATCGGTCCGCGGCTGCGTGAAGTGATCGGCGGAACGTCCGGCGATCTGTTGGGCCGGCGTCTGTTTGAGGCCGCGGCGCGTTTTGACGCCCAAACGAGCCGGCGGCTTGCGCAACTGATGGAGCGCAAGGAGAGCTGGGCCGGCGTCGAGATCGACTGGCCGATCGCCGGCTCGAGCGCGATTGTGCCGATCACGCTCGCCGCATCGCCGAGCTTTGATCCGCAGCGCCGCTTTCTTGGTTTTCGCGGCTTCGGCCTCATTCATCTCGACCGCTTCACTGCCAGCCGGGCGCATGAGCCGGCCGCGGGGCCGGAGGCGGCGGATGTCGTTCCTTTACCCGAACCGGCGCGAGGGGAGCGCGGGACGGCCCGTCCCGAGGCAAAAGGCGTGCTCAAAGGCGCCTTGAGCCCGGACGAACAGCTCGCGTTCCACGCTATCGCCTCGACCTTGAGCGGGGTCGCGCGCCCGGCCGGGACGCCAGCGCGAGGCGAGGCGGCCAAGGGATCGGCGGATCAGCGTGAGCCAAGCTCCGGGTTGAGCGGGCAGTCAGAGCGGGTTCTTGCGGGACCTCAAGACCCCGTCGAGATTTCGCGGGACGAAGTGGCGGCCTTCGATGCTCTTCCGATAGGGATACTGATGCTCTGCGATGGCGCGCCGGCCTTCGCCAATCGGTTCCTGCTCGATTGTCTGGGTTGCGTCGATCTGCGCGGCGCCGAAGCGATTGGGGCGATCCGCGCCATTCTCCAGCGCTTGCCGAACCTCACGCAGGGGGATGGCGTCGAACTTCGCGATAGCTCGGGGAAAGCCGTTTCACTGCGGATGCGACGCGAGGATCTCCGACGCGGCTCAAAAAAGGCCGAGCTGGTGTCCCTTCTGGCGCGTCACGACGCGCCGCGGCCGAACGCCGACGCGGAGCTGCGTCATTATCAGCGCGAGGCGCGCGAGCTCAACGCCATTTTGGACACGGCGATGGATGGCGTCGCCGTTCTTGACGCGGAAGGCCGCATCCTGGCGCTGAACCGTTCAGGCGAAGCGCTGTTTTGCTACGACAAGGCGGAGGTGGCGGGAGAGCCCTTCACCGCGCTCATCGCCCCCGAGAGCCGCGAGCGCGCCCAAAGCTATTTTGAAGGCCTGAAATCGAACGGCGTCGCGAGCCTCCTCAATGACGGCCGGGAGATTTTGGGCCTGACGCGGCAGGGCGGCGTCATTCCGATCTTCATGACGCTCGGCAAGGTCGGCGCCGGATCGAACGCCGCGTCCGATCAGCGCTTCTGCGCCCTTCTGCGCGATATGACGCATTGGAAGAAGGTCGAGCGCGAGCTCGAAGAAGCGCGCCAGCAGGCCGAACGCGCGAGCGCGCTCAAATCCGATTTTCTCGCCAAGGTCAGCCATGAAATCAGGACGCCGCTGAACGCGATTCTCGGCTTCGCCGAAGTCATCATGGAGGAACGCTTCGGACCGATCGGCAATGACCGCTACAAGGATTACTTGAAGGATATCCACAGTTCCGGCGCGCTCGTGATGAGCCTCGTCAACGACCTTCTCGATCTGTCGAAGATCGAGGCGGGCAAGATGGAGCTTTCCTTCGAATCCGTCGACGTCAATCGCATCGTCACCGAATGCGTCTCGATCATGCAGCCGCAGGCGAGCCGGGCGCGCGTCATCATGCGGCTATCGCTGGCGCCGCAGCTGCCGCATATTTTCGCCGATGAGCGCTCGCTGCGTCAGATCGTGCTGAATCTTTTATCCAATGCGATCAAGTTCACGCAGGCGGGCGGCCAGGTCATAATCTCGACCGCGCTGACCGACGCCAACCATGCCGCCTTGCGCATACGCGATACGGGGGTCGGCATGTCGGAGGATGATGTCGAAGTGGCGCTTGAACCCTTCCGGCAGATCTCAAGCTCGCACGTCGCTGGCGGAACAGGGCTCGGCCTGCCGCTGACGAAGGCGCTGGTCGAAGCCAATCGCGCCTCTTTCTCGATCAAGAGCAAGCTCCATGAGGGCACGCTTGTCGAGGTCGCCTTTCCGCCGGCCCGCGTCGTCGCCGATCGCACGTAGCGCCGCGAAGCGCGACATTGCCGGCGATCTTTTGGTGCCTCAATTTCTTGGCCTCGGCCCCTTGGCTCATGGAACACATTGCGCCAGCGCTTGTTATCCTGGATGGATACTCATGAGGAAGCCAAAAATGGTCGAAAAAGATAAGACGCCGACGAAAGAACAGCTAAGCAAGGACCAGAAGGACGAAGAGCTCGAACACGAACTGGAAGACTCATTCCCGGCGAGCGATCCGCCCTCAATGACCCAGCCGAATGGCTCGCCTGGCGCGCCAGATCACGACAAAAAGCGGAAATAGGCTCAAGAACGACGCGAGACGTGCTGGAAAAGGATAGTTTACCGGGTTGGGTGGCCTTTGCGCCGAGCTCCTTGCTGCGTTTGCCATGAAGATGCCCCATTTCGCCTGCTCTCATGCGGCTCTTCGGCACGGGAGGATTTGCTGTGACGCGACTTGAACTGGGAGTTCTGACCGCCTTCTTCTTTGGCGTGTCTGCTTGCGCCAGTTTTGCCCAGACTAGCCAACCGGCTGTCAACGCTGATCCATCGATCAGCCCTCCCGCGAAGGCGCATGGCAAGAAGATCCCTCACAAGAAGACAGGCGCAGTTCGGGGCAGTTTGCTGCCAGATTCTGATGAAGCGGACAAGGCGGCTCGCCTGGCCGAGGGGCGGAAAAAGTTCTTTGAGCAGTCGAGCGGCTTCGAAAACGGGAGCACGGATATGCCCCTTTCCATGGGCGGAAATGGGCAGCCCACGATGGGGTTCAAATTCTAATCCGACTTTAGTGGCGGCCCCGCGCATAAAGCGCGGCTTCCGTCGCAAAGGCTCGCGGAAAGAGCCGTTACGGGCGCATATCGAGCGCCGCCGATGCGCGGGAGGCGGTTAGGGCGCCGGCCGGGCACTGCGGTGGGTCCGGCTCCGCCATCAAAGCCTCAAGACGAGGCTGGCAACGCGCCATCGCCTGCATTCACTTTGAGCTTTTGCGTCCCGGTTCCAAACGACCGTCTGAAATAGCGCAAAACCCGATCCGAAAAGCGGCTCCTGACCAGGTTCGCGCTCTCCAAGTTCTTCCTCCGGCTTCGCAGACATGAAATTGGGCGGTTCGTAGCCGCTCGTGAGCCGCAGCCGTTGCGGTGTTCCGTCCTGTTCTGCGCGCCATCCTTTCAAACTGGATCTGTTTTCGTCTGACGCTGGTGCGCGGCCGCGCCTTTTTTGCGCCATTTTGGGCCTTCAGCCCAAGGGAATCGCATTGACCCCCATATGATCCCATGTTATCCCAAATCGTCCCGTTCAAGCGTATGTGCGTCAGCGTTGGATTCGGCCAAGTGCGCCGCGCCCCGATTTAAACAGCAACCCGGTTTCGAGAGGGTGGAGTGGACATATATGTCTCGCACTACACCAATAAACTCGACGCTAAAGGGCGGGTCTCGATCCCGGCGCCGTTTCGCGCGGTGCTGGCGCGCGACGGGTTCGATGGTCTCTACGTTCATCCCTCGCTCGATCAGGAGGCTCTCGATTGCGGCGGCCATGCCCTGTTGAGGGAAATCGATGGACTGCTTTCGGGCTACGCTCCCTATACGGAGGAGCGGGACATGCTTTCGCTCGCGCTCATGGGAGCGAGCGAGATCTTGAAAGTCGATTCGGAAGGGCGGGTGATCCTGACCGAAACCTTAAAGGCCTATGCCGGCATTTCGAACGAAGTCACTTTCGCCGGAATGGGGCACAAGTTTCAGATCTGGGAGTCCGGCCGTTTTCGCGCACGCATGGGGGAGGCCAGAACCCATGCGCGCGATTCCCGAAGACAGCCGAACTCCAGACCCGCAGCGCCGGACGCTCCGCCGCTGCGATCACATGGAGCACGGGAATGAATGCGGGTCGCGGCGATGAGGATCATCTCGCCGCTGGCGGACCGGCCCGGCACATTCCCGTGCTTCGTGATGAAGTTCTGGCGATCGCCGGTCCGCGCGCGGGCGGCCTCTACCTTGACGCCACTTTCGGCGCGGGCGGTTATTCCCGTGGGCTTTTGGCGCCCGCCGGGGCGCGCGTCCTGGCGCTTGATCGCGATCCGCTCGCCGTCAAAGGCGGCGCTTCGCTCGTTGAGGCGGCGGAAGGCCGGCTCACTCTTGTCGAGGCGCGCTTCTCGCAGCTCGCCGACGTCGCGCGGCGGCTCGATTTCTCCGATTTCGACGCCGTCGTTCTCGACATTGGCGTTTCGTCCATGCAGATCGACGACGCCGAGCGGGGTTTTTCCTTTCGCGGCGACGGCCCTCTCGACATGCGCATGCAGCCAACGGGACAGAGCGCCGCCGACATCGTCAATAGCGCCGATGAGGCGACGCTTGCCGATATCCTCTATTATTTCGGCGAGGAGCGCGCCTCGCGCCGCATCGCCCGCGCCATCGTGATGGATCGCGCCAAAGAGCCTTTCGTCTCGACCGCCGCGCTCGCCGGCATGATCGCCCGCGTCGTCCCCGGCAAACCCGGCGACATTCATCCGGCGACGCGCTCCTTTCAGGCGCTGCGCATCGCGGTCAATGACGAACTCGGCGAATTGGTCGCCGCTCTTTCCGCCGCCGAAGGCGTTTTGAAGCCGGGCGGAAAGCTGATCGTCGTCACCTTCCATTCGCTCGAGGACCGCATCGTCAAGCAGTTCTTTGCCGAAAGATCGGGGCGCGGCGAGGCGCCCTCGCGCCGCCTGCCGGGCGAGGCGGCGCCGAAACCGCCGACTTTTCAACTGCCGGGCAAGCAGCCGGTCATCCCATCGGTCGCCGAGGTCGCCGCCAATCCCCGCGCGCGCTCGGCCAAGCTCCGGCATGGCGTGCGGACATCCGCCCCGGCGCGTCCGGTCGACGCCGAGCTCATGGCGCTGGCGCGCTTGCCTCAACGCGCCGTCAAGGGACGCTGATAATGGTGCGAATTCTCAATCTTCTCGCCGTCGTCGCCCTGATCGGCTCAGCGATCTACGCCTATTCGATCAAATATCAGACGATTTTCCATGCCGAGCGCATCGTCAAGCTGAAGCATGAGATCAAGGCCGAGGAAGACCAGATCGCAACGCTGCGTGCGGAGTGGTCGCATCTGACGCGGCCCGAGCGCATCGAGGCGCTCGCCGATAAATTCCTCGACCTGCAGCCGACAGGGCTGCGCCAGATCGTCAGCGCCGACGCGTTGCCGGCCAAGACCGCCAGAGCCGATGGGATCGGCGACAAGCTGGAAGCTCTCGGTCTCGCCGAGCCGACCAACACGCCAGGCGACGCGGCGGCGAGCGCGCCCACGACGCCGTCCACTCCGACCCGATGAAGATTGTAAGTCAAGATGACCGACCGCTTTGATTCACCTGGGAAAGACCGCGCAGGCGCGAAGGCGCAGCGCGCGCATCGGCTGGGAGCGTTTTTCGCAAAGCTGTTTGCCACCGATCTGACGAAAAGCCGGACGCGGATAAAGCTCGTCGCCTGCGTCTTTATCGCGATGAACGGAGTCATCGCCGGCAAGCTGATCTATTTCGGCCTGCACCAGGAGCAATCCATCGGCGCGAAGCGCGGCGGCGATGTGATCGCGGCGGCGCGGCCGGATATTCTTGACCGCAATGGCGAAATTCTCGCAACCGATATCAAGGTGATGTCGGTCTTCGCGGAGCCTCGCCGCATCATCGACAAGGACGAGGCGGTCGAGCTTTTGACCGCCGTGTTGCCGGACGTCGACGCGAATGATCTGCGCAAGCGGCTTGGCACGCGCAAAGGCTTCATCTGGGTGAAGCGGGCGGTTACGCCGAAGCAGCAGCAGGAGGTCTATCGCCTCGGCTTGCCCGGCGTCGGCTTCCTGCCTGAAAACAAGCGCGTCTATCCAAACGGCCCGATCGCCGCGCATGTTCTTGGCTTCGCCAACCTCGACGGCGTCGGCATTTCGGGCCTCGAGAAATATATCGACGGGCAGGGCCTCGCCGATCTGCACGGCGCGGGCTTCAGCCTGACGCCCGAGACTTTGGCGCCGATCACCACCTCACTCGACCTCAAGGCGACCTATGCGGTGCGCGACGAACTGGCCAAAGGCGTCGCCAAATTCAAGGCGAAGTCGGGCGCAGCCGTCATTCTCGACGTCAACACGGGCGAGGTGATCGCGATGGCGTCCTTGCCGGACTATGACCCGAATACGCCGGCCGACGCGCTCGACCCAAATCACATCAACCGCGTCTCCGTCGGGGTCTATGAAATGGGTTCGACCTTCAAGGCGATCTCGATCGCCATGGCGCTCGATCTCGGCAAGGTCAATCTCAACACACGGGTCGATGCGCGCGATTCATTGCGCTATGGCCATTTCACCATTCATGATTTCCACGCCCAGCATCGCATGCTCACCGTGCCGGAGGTGTTCACCTATTCATCGAACATCGGCGCGGCGCGTCTTGCCCTGATGGTCGGCGTCGAAGGCCACAAGGCGTTCTTGCGCAAGATGGGACAATTGACCCGGCTGCACACGGAACTGCCGGAGACCGCCGATCCGCTGGTGCCGAAAAACTGGGGCGAACTCAACACAATGACCATCGCCTTCGGGCAGGGCCTCAACGTTTCCCCGTTGCAGGCGATGATGGCCGTCGGCGCGCTCTCGAATGGCGGCATCCTCGTCAATCCGACCTTCCTCAAACGCAACGCGGAGGACGCGAAGAGGGACGCGCCTCGCGTCGTAAAGCCCGAAACCTCCGAGTCGCTGCGTTATCTGATGCGCCTCAACGCCGAGATCGGCTCCGCGAAAATGGCTAATGTCCAGGGCTATTTCATCGGCGGCAAGACCGGCACGGCCGACAAGATCGTTCACGGCCATTATGCCAAAGACAAGGTGTTTACGACCTTCATGGCGATCATGCCGGCCGACAAGCCAAAATATCTGATTCTGACGCTGATGGATGAGCCGCAGGGCCTGCCGGAAACGGGAGGATACCGCACCGCGGCCTGGAACTCCGGCAGCGTCACCGGCAAGATCATCGAGCGCGTCGGCCCTCTGCTTGGCATTCCGCCGCGCTTCGAGCTTCCGACGCAGCCCTTTCCCCTTCTCGCCAAACTGGGCTATGGGATGGCCAATATCCCCCAGACTGGCGGAAGGGAGCACTGATGCGGCTCGCCGAGCTTCTTCCCGGCGCACCTTTACCTGAAGGCCTGATTGAGCGGGAAGTTGCGGAGATTAGCTGCGACAGCCGTTCGACGGCGCCGGGGGCCGTGTTTTTCGCTATTCCGGGAACGCGCTCCGACGGCCTCGCCTTCGCGCCGCAGGCCATCGCCCGGGGCGCGATCGCGGTTGTCGCGCAGACGCCGATGGCGCGCGAGATCGCCGGCGCGCCAGTGATCGCGGTCGGGGACGTCCGCGCGGCGCTCGCGGAGGCGAGCGCAAGACTGTTTCCGCGCCAGCCAGGGACGATCGTCGCCATCACCGGCACCAGCGGCAAGACCTCGGTCGCAGCTTTCGTGCGTCAGATTTTCGCAGCGCAGGGGTTCGCCGCCGCCTCGCTCGGCACGCTTGGCGTCGTCGCGCCATCCGGCTCCGTCTATGGCGCGCTGACGACGCCGGATGCGATCAGCCTGCACAGGACATTGGACGATCTCACCGGCCGCGGCGTCACGCATCTGGCTCTGGAAGCCTCTTCGCATGGCATCGTCCAGCGCCGGCTCGATGGGGTCCGGCTCAGCGCCGGCGCCTTCACCAATCTGTCCCGCGACCATCTCGACTATCATGCGACGATGGAAGACTATCTGGCCGCCAAGCTGGAGCTTTTTGAGCGCCTGCTGGGGCCGGGGCAGAGCGCGGTCGTCGACGCCGACAGCGAGGTCGCGGAAAAAGTGATCCGGGCCTGCGTGGCGCGCGGCCTCAACGTGCTTTCCACCGGCGTCAAGGGTAATGGCGTGACGCTCTTGTCCGCGCAGCCGGACAGCGTCTCGACCCGGCTCGAGGTCGTCTACGAAGGCCGGCGCTTTATGGTCACGCTTCCGCTCGCAGGCGCGTTCCAGGCCTCGAATGCGCTGGTGGCGGCCGGGCTCTGCATCGCGACGGGCAGTCCCGCGGAGCAGGTTTTCGCGGCGCTGGAGAATCTTGAAGGAGCCCCGGGCCGGCTCGAGCGGGTCGGCGAGCGCAAGGGGGCTCCCGTCTATGTCGATTATGCGCATAAGCCCGATGCGCTCGAAAACGTCTTGCGCACACTGCAGCCTTACGTCAAAGGCAGGCTCGTCGTCGTCTTCGGCTGCGGCGGCGACCGCGACGCCGGAAAACGGCCGATCATGGGCGAAATCGCGGCACGGCTCGCGGACCGGGTCATTGTGACGGACGACAATCCACGCAGCGAGGACGCGGCTTCGATCCGCCGCGCCATTCTGCTGGGCGCGGCCGGCGCGCTCGAACTCTACGAAATCGGCGATCGCGCCAGCGCGATCCGCGAGGCCGTCGCGATGCTGGGCCCTGGCGATGTCCTTCTGATCGCGGGCAAAGGCCATGAAACGGGCCAGATCATAGGCGATGCCACCTTGCCGTTTTCGGATTCCGACTGCGCGCGCGCGGCTTTGAAGGATGCGGCATTGAAGGATTTAGCCTAAGTGAGCGAAGCAGTCAGCCGCGCCGACGCAAATCAGGGTGAGATCAGCGTCAGGGAGCCGGCGGGGATCATCTGGACGAGTCTCGGCCTTGTCACGCCGCTCGGCGCGCGCGTCAGCGGCGGCGTGCCGAAGGGCGGCGCTACCGGAATTTCGATCGATACGCGAACCTTGCAGGCGGGCGAATTGTTCTTCGCCATCCATGGCGCGAACAGCGATGGCCATGACTATGTCGCGCGCGCCTTCGAAAAAGGCGCGCTTGCCGCCGTCGTCGATGAAGCGCACGCCGGCGCGCTGACGGGGCTTGGGCCCCTCTATGTGGTGCGCGACGTGCTCGCCTCGCTGGAGCGTCTCGGCGTCGCCGCCAGAGCGCGCGTAAAGGCGCGGGTCGTCGCGGTCACGGGCTCCGTCGGCAAGACCTCGACCAAGGAGGCGCTGCGGCTGGCTCTGACGCAAGGAGGCGCCGTGCACGCCTCCGTCGCCTCATATAATAATCATTGGGGCGTGCCCTTGACCCTCGCGCGCATGCCGAAAGAGACGCGGTTCGGCGTCTTTGAAATCGGCATGAACCATGCCGGCGAAATCACGCCTTTGAGCGAAATGGCGCGTCCGCATGTTGCGATCATCACGACGGTCGCGCCCGTCCATATCGAGAATTTCGCCAGCGTCGAGGCGATCGCCGACGCCAAGGCCGAGATTTTCGACGGCCTGGAGCCGGGCGGCGTCGCCATTCTTCACCGCGACAATCCTCACTATCAGCGGCTTTACGCCCGCGCCAAGGCTTCGCCCGCCGGGCATGTCGCGAGTTTCGGCGACCATGAGAGCGCCGAGGCGAGACTGATCCGGGTGCGGCTTTTTCCGGATTATTCGATCATCGAGGCGCAGATCTGCGGAAGGCGCCTTCATTATCGCCTCGGCGCGCCAGGGCGCCATCTCGCCATGAACTCGCTCGCCGTATTGCTTGCCGCGAAGGCCTTTGGCGTCGATCTCGACGCCGCCGCGGGCGCGCTGGCGTTTTTTACCGCGCAGCCGGGAAGGGGCCAGAGATTGACCCTTGCCGCCGTCGACGGACCATACGCGCTGATCGACGAGAGCTACAACGCCAATCCGGCTTCGATGCGCGCCGCCTTTGAACTCGCCGGAGCCTTGCCTTTGCCGAGCCCTGGACGGCGCATCGCAGTCCTCGGCGACATGCTGGAGCTTGGCGTCAAAGGCGCGGCGATGCACGCCGAACTCGCCGACGATCTCAGAGCCAATCATATCGATCTTGTTTTTGCTGCGGGGCCCTTGATGAAATCTCTCTACGACGCTTTGCCTGTCTCCATGCAGGGCGCCTGGCGCGAAAGCGCGAGCCTTTTGGAGCCGGAGGTCGCGGCGGCGGTCCGCGCCGGCGACATCGTCGTCGTCAAGGGATCGAACGGCAGCAGGATGAGCGTCATTGTCGGCGCCCTGAAACAGGGCGGCGCCGATGGCGACGCGGCGCAAAACGGGCGGACTTCGTGAAATGCTAACCTGGCTTACCGAGTTTTCACCCCATTTTCAGCCGCTGAATCTTTTTCGCTACATCACCTTCCGTACCGGCGGCGCCACGGCGACCGCGTTGTTTTTTGTCTTCTTCTTCGGTCCGCGCGTCATCGCGGCGCTGCGCATCAAACAAGGCAAGGGGCAGCCGATCCGTCTCGACGGTCCGCAATCGCATCTCCTCACCAAGAAGGGCACGCCGACGATGGGCGGCTTGATGATCCTGTCCGGGCTCATCGTCTCGACCCTGCTCTGGGCAAACCTCCGCAATCATTATGTGTGGGTCGTGCTCTTCGTCATGACCGGCTACGGACTGATCGGATTTTATGACGATTATCTGAAGGTGACGAAGCAGACCGACAAAGGCTTTTCCGGCCGGCTGCGGCTGGCGCTCGAGGTCGGCGTCGCGGTCATCGCCTGCTATGCGATGATGCGCTTCGGCACGCCGCATACGACGGCGCTGGCTTTCCCTTCGATCAATGGCTTCATCATTGATCTTGGCCTGTTCTTTCTTGTCTTCGGGCCTCTCGTCATCGTCGGCGCCGGCAATGCGGTGAACCTCACGGACGGCCTCGACGGGCTGGCGATCGTGCCCGTGATGATCGCCGCCGGAACCTTCGGCATTATCGCCTATCTTGCCGGCAATGCGATCTTTTCGACCTATCTTGGCATTAATTTCGTGCCGGGCGCCGGCGAACTCGCCGTCGTGACGGGGGCGGTCATCGGGGCGGGCTTGGGCTTTCTTTGGTTCAACGCGCCGCCCGCCCAGATTTTCATGGGCGACACTGGATCGCTCGCGCTCGGCGGCCTGCTTGGCGCAATCGCCGTCGCAGTGAAGCATGAGATCGTGCTGGGCATCGTCGGCGGCCTTTTCGTCGTCGAAACGCTGTCGGTCATCGTGCAGGTGATCTCGTTCAAGCTCACCGGCAAGCGCGTGTTCAAGATGGCGCCGATCCATCATCATTTCGAACAGATGGGCTGGTCGGAGCCGCAGGTCGTCGTGCGCTTCTGGATCATCGCCTTCGTGCTGGCGCTGATCGGACTCTCGACGCTGAAGCTGAGGTGATCATGACGCCGGTCACCGCATTCAAGGGTAAATCCGTCGCCGTCTTCGGGTTGGGCGGCTCGGGCTTTGTCACGGCGCAAGCTCTGGTCGCAGGCGGAGCGCGCGTAAATGTTTGGGACGACAATGAACACGCGCGTGAAAAAGCGCGCGCCGCCGGTCTCAGAATCGAGAATCTGGCCGGCGCCGACTGGAGCGCCTTCGAAGCCCTCATTCTTTCTCCCGGCGTTCCCCTGACGCATCCGGCGCCGCACTGGACCGTCGTCAAGGCGAAGGAGGCGGGGATTGAGGTCATCGGCGACATCGAACTCTTCTGCCGCGAGCGCCGAAAAATCGCGCCCGGCGCGCCTTTTGTCGCGATCACCGGCACCAATGGAAAATCGACGACGACGGCGCTGGTCGCGCATCTTTTTTCGAGCTTTGGCTTTTCCGTCGAAATCGGCGGCAATATCGGCACGCCCATTCTGGCGCTGGCGCCGCCCGACAAGTCGCGCGTCCATGTGATCGAATGCTCGTCCTACCAGATCGATCTTGCGCCTTCTCTCGATCCTTCAGTCGGCATTTTGCTGAATGTCACGCCCGATCATCTCGATCGGCATGGGACGATGGAGAATTACGCGGCGATCAAGGCGCGCCTGGTCACCGGCGCCGATCACGCCGTCATCGGCGTCGACGATGAATTCACCCGCGCCATCGCGGCCAGATTGCGCGAGCCCGGACGCGAGATCACGCTGGTTTCGGCGGCGGGCCAGAAACTCGACGAGGGCATCATCTACGAAGGCGGCCGCCTTTTTCGCCGCGAAGGGGGGCGTTCCGATCTCATCGCCGATCTTGCAGGCGTCGCATCGCTTCGCGGCGCGCATAATGGCCAGAACGCCGCCGTCGCGATCGCCGCCCTGGGGGCCCTGGGGCGCGATCATGCGCGCGTCGCCGCTGGACTCGCCTCGTTTCCCGGCCTCGCCCATCGCCTCGAAGAAGTCGGGCGGCTGGGCAAAGTGCTGTTCGTCAATGATTCCAAGGCAACCAACGCCGACGCCGCGGAAAAGGCGCTGCTCTCCTTCGACGAGATCTTCTGGATTCTTGGCGGCCGCGCCAAGCAGGGCGGCATCGAGCCGCTGCGGCCATTGTTCGGCCGCATCGTCAAAGCCTATTTGATCGGCGAGGCGAGCGAGGCTTTCGCGCAGACGATCAGCGGCGCTTTTCCTGTCGAGTTTTGCGACACGCTGGAGAATGCGGTCCCGATGGCGGCCGAGGACGCGAGGGCCAGCGCGCTCGAAAGTCCCGTGGTCCTGCTGTCGCCGGCCTGCGCCTCTTTCGATCAATTTCCCGATTTTGAAAAAAGGGGCGACCGTTTCCGCGCGCTTGCGAAGGCTTTGATGGACAAGCCATAGCGCGAAGAAGGAAAGGTTAACCAAAAGCGTACAAAATCGCTCCGAATCGAGAGTCGGGGCGAATAATCGGGGATCGGCACTATGGCGTCGCGCGCGGAACGATCGGCTTTAGCCAACTGGTGGTGGACCATCGACCGCTGGATGCTCGCCGCCATCGCGGCCCTGATCGTTCTCGGCCTCGTCCTTACCATGGCGGGGAGCCCGCCCGTGGCCGAGCGTCTTGGCTTGCCGACCTTCCATTTCGTGCACCGTCAGGCGCTCGCCATGATCCCGACGATCGTGGTGCTGCTGCTGAGTTCGTTTCTGACGCCGAGGCAGGTGCGCCGCGCCGCGTTGATCATTTTTATCGTGGCGATGGCGCTCATCGTCGCGGCGCTGCTGTTTGGCCATGAGGTCAAGGGCTCCCGCCGCTGGATCTTCGGCATTCAGCCGTCCGAATTCCTAAAGCCCGCTTTCGTCATTCTCGCCGCCTGGGCCTTCGCGGAAGGCGGCAAACGCAAGGACGTGCCAGGCAATCTGATCGCTCTCATGTTGCTTCCGCTGACCATCATTCCATTGATTTTACAGCCGGACTTTGGTCAGACGCTGCTCATCTCGATTGTCTGGTCGGCGCTTTTCTTTATGGCTGGCCTGCATTGGTTCTGGGTCGTCGGCATTGGCGGCGCGGGCTTCGGCGGCGTCCTGCTCGCCTATAAATTCGTGCCCCATGTGCGCGTGCGCGTGCTGAAATTCCTTGATCCCGCCGCCGGCGGGGGCATCGTCGACACGTTTCAGGTCGACACCGCGCTCGACAGCTTTCTGTCCGGCGGATGGTTCGGGAAGGGGCCGGGCGAGGGCACGGTCAAGCGCATCCTCCCCGACGCCCATACTGATTTCATCTTCGCGGTGACGGGGGAGGAATTCGGCATCGCCGCCTGCCTTTTCATCGTCGCCCTCTTTGCCTTCATCGTGTTGCGCGGGCTCGTCATGGCGGATCGCAACGAGGATCCGTTCTGCCGCCTCGCCGCCGCCGGCCTCGTCATGATGTTCGGCATCCAGAGCGCCATCAACATGGCGGTCAATCTGCATCTGATGCCGGCGAAAGGCATGACGCTGCCCTTCATCTCCTATGGCGGCTCTTCGCTCGTCTCATTGGCGCTCGGCATCGGATTTCTCATCGCGGTGACGCGCAAGCGGCCGGGGTCGCGCATGTTCGCCAGCGCAGGGGCGCAGGACGAGCGTTACGCATGAGCGAGCAAGGCACGAAGTTTGAGCGCCCCATTCTTCTGGCGGCGGGTGGCACGGGCGGCCATCTCTTCCCGGCCGAAGCGTTGAGCAACGCCCTGTCCGCGCGCGGCTACGCCATTGAACTCTTCACTGACTCGCGTGCGGAAAAATATGGCGGGGCTTTTCCGGCGCGGGCGATTCACATTGTCAGCTCGGCCTCCCCGCGTAGCGCCAGCCTGTTGTCGCGCGCCTCGGCGGCCCTCGCACTGGCGCGGGGAACCTTCGAGGCGCGCCGCCTCATCAAGCGCATTCGCCCGCTCGCGCTCGTCGGTTTTGGCGGCTATCCGAGCGTGCCGCCAGTGCTCGCGGCGACGCAACTCGGCGTGCCGACGGTTCTGCATGAAGGCAACGCCGTCATCGGCAAGGCCAATCTGTTTCTGAGCCCTCGCGTTGACGCCATCGCCAAGGGGTTCGAGACTCTGAAGGGCGTCAGCGCGGCGATCGCGGCGAAAGCCCATCTGACGGGCGACCCGGTGCGGCCAATGGTGATCGAGGCGGCGAAAATCCCGTTTCCGGATTTTGCCGGGGGCAAGCTGCGGCTGCTCGTCACCGGCGGCTCGCAGGGCGCGCGGATCATGTCGGACGTGGTTCCGGGCGCGATCGAGCTTCTGCCGGAAGAGGCGCGCAAAATGCTCATTCTCGTGCAGCAGGCGCGCCCTGAAGATGAAGAGCGCGTCCGCGCCGTCTACCGGCGACTTGGCGTCGAGGCCGAGGTCAAATCGTTTTTTTCCGATCTGCCGCGCCGGATCGCGGCGTCCCATCTCGTCATCGCGCGCGCCGGGGCCTCGACCGTCTCAGAACTCGCCGTCATCGGACGCCCGGCCATCCTCGTGCCGTTGCCGCATGCGCTGGATCAGGATCAGGCCGCCAATGCGGAGCAGTTTGCCTTGAGCGGCGCCGCATTGGTCGTCGCGCAGAGCGCATTTTCGCCGCAATGGCTCGCCAATGCCATAAGCTCGGCGCAAAACGACGCCGAGGGCCTCGCAAGGCGCGCCGCGGCGGCCAAAGGATCGGGGATCGCCGACGCCGCCGACCGGCTCGCCGACCTTGTCCTGCGGGTGGCGGCTGACACGGAGAATAAAACCAGGCGATGAAACTTCCGCACGAATTAGGCCCCATCCATTTCATCGGCATCGGCGGCATCGGCATGTCCGGGATCGCCGAGGTATTGCTTAACCTTGGCTATTCTGTGCAGGGCTCCGACGCCAACGAGAACGCGAATGTCCTGCGTCTGCGCAAGAAAGGGGCGATCGTCCACATCGGTCATCGTGCGGAAAATCTCGGCGACGCCGAAGTCGTCGTCGTTTCGACCGCGATCAAGCGGGATAATCCAGAACTCGGAAGCGCCCGTGAAAAGCGGCTGCCGGTCGTGCGCCGCGCCGAAATGCTCGCCGAACTGATGCGCCTCAAGCAATGCGTCGCGATTGCCGGGACGCATGGCAAAACGACGACGACTTCGCTCGTCGCGACATTATTGGAGGCCGGAGGGTTCGATCCGACCGTCATCAACGGCGGCATCATCAACGCCTATGGCACCAATTCGCGGCTTGGGGCCGGCGACTGGATGGTCGTCGAGGCCGACGAGAGCGACGGCACCTTCCTCAAATTGCCGGCCGACGTCGCGGTGATCACCAATATCGACCCGGAGCATCTCGATCATTTCGGCACATTCGACGCCATCAAGAAGGCGTTCCGCGCGTTTGTCGAAAACGTCCCCTTTTATGGTTTCGCGGTGATGTGCCTCGATCATCCGACGGTACAGGAGCTCGTCGGTCAGATCGAGGACCGGCGCGTCATCACCTATGGCGAGAACCCGCACGCCGACGTGCGGCTTGTCGATATTGATCTTTCCGGCGGCATTTCGCGCTTCAGCGCGCTCATTCGCGACCGCAAGACGGGCCGTGAGATGACGATTGAAAAGATTTTGATGCCCATGCCCGGCCATCATAATGCGTTGAACGCCACCGCCGCGATCGCGGTCGCGCATCAGCTCGGCATGAGCGCGGACCAGATTCGCGGGGCGCTCGCGGGCTTTGGCGGAGTCAAACGGCGTTTTACCCGCACCGGCGAGTGGAAGGGCGCGATCGTTTTCGATGATTACGCGCATCATCCTGTCGAAATAGCCGCCGTGCTGAAGGCCGCCCGCGCATCGACCAAAGGGCGCGTCATCGCCGTCGTGCAGCCCCATCGCTACACGCGTCTGCATTCGCTGTTCAACGAATTTGCGAGCTGCTTCAACGACGCCGACGCGGTGATCGTGGCGGATGTCTATCCCGCGGGCGAATCGCCGATCGAGGGCGCCGACCGCGACAGCCTCGTCGCGGCGATCAGGGCGCGCGGGCACCGCCAGACGCTGCCGTTGCAAAATCCCGGCGAACTCGCGGGCATGATTCGCCAGCTTGCCAACCCCGGCGATTACATCGTTCTGCTCGGCGCCGGCAACATCACGCAATGGGCCTATGCCCTGCCGGGCGAACTCGCGGCGAAGGCGGCGTGACGCCCGCTTGTCGCTTCGCGCCATCGTCATGGCCCTTAAGCCCTCAGCCTGAGAAGGGTCTCAAAGACGCGCCTTTAGCCAGGAGGGCGGGCCGCTTCATGGTGAGCGGCTGCGCGCCTCAAGACGGACTTTGATATCGTGCTTCAGAAGCCGCATTCCGCGCCGTTTCCCGACCTCATTGCGGATCTGCGCGAAGCCATGCCTGATCTGCGCGGCGCCCTTTCGGCCAATGCGCCGCTCGGGGCGCTGACCTGGTTTCGGACCGGCGGCGCCGCGCAGGTTCTTTTCGAGCCCCAGGACGAGGCGGATCTTTCCTATTTCCTTCAGCGGCTCGACCCCGCGCGGAGCGTGCTCTTTCTGGGCGCCGGCTCCAATCTTCTGGTTCGCGACGGCGGCATCGAGGGCGTCGTGATCCGTCTTGGCCGCCCGTTCGAGACGATCACGATCGAGGGGACTTCGATCAAGGCTGGCGCCGGCGCGCGGGACATGAAGCTCGCTTTGTCCGCCGCCAGGGCCGGCGTCGCGGGACTGAGTTTTCTGCGCGGCATTCCGGGCTCGATCGGGGGCGCCCTGCGCATGAACGCGGGGGCCTATGGCGCCGAGATCAAGGATTGCCTCGTTTCCTGCCGCGGCGTTGATCGTGGCGGACGCATCCATACCTTCAGCAATGCCGACATGGGTTTTTCCTATCGCCATAGCGGCGTAGATCAGGGCGTGATCTTCACTGAGGCGACGTTTGCGGGCGTTGCGGGCGAGGCGGAAGCGATCATGGCCCAAATGAACGACATCTCGCAGCAGCGCACCAAAACGCAGCCGGTCAATACGCGCACCGGTGGCTCGACGTTCAAGAATCCGCCCGGGCGCAAGGCCTGGGAGCTGATCGACGCCGCGGGCTGCCGGGGCCTTGCGATCGGGGACGCGCAGGTCTCCGAACTGCACTGCAATTTTTTGATCAATCACGATTCAGCCAGCGCGGCTGATCTGGAGGCTCTTGGCGAAGAGGTGCGCGCAAGAGTGCTCAAAACGAGCGGCGTTACGCTCGAATGGGAGATTTTGAGGGTTGGGACCGCTTGAGCGGCCGATCCGAAAGCTTGCGCAGCAAGCGTCCCGAAGGACGAGGGACGCGCGTTAAAATTTCCGCCGCCTTCCATACAATTCAACTGGATTATTGCCATGACCAAACATGTCGCCGTGCTGATGGGCGGGCTGTCCGCCGAGCGTGAGGTTTCGTTGCGCTCCGGCGAGGCATGCGCGAAGGCTCTTGAGGCCGAAGGGTTCAACGTCACGCGGCTCGATGTTGACAGGCAGATCGGCGAAAGGCTCGCGGCGCTGAGGCCCGATGTCGCCTTCAACGCTCTGCATGGTCGTTACGGCGAGGATGGCGTCATCCAGGGCATTCTCGAAATGCTCGCCATTCCCTATACTCATTCGGGCGTTCTCGCCTCGGCGCTCGCCATGCGAAAGGATCGCGCCCGGGACGTGCTGCGCGCCGCCGGCGTTCCTGTCGCAAAGGGCCTGACCGTCGATCGTCTTGAGGCGGCCAAGCGCCACGTCCTGCCGCCGCCCTATGTGGTGAAGCCGCTCAGCGAAGGCTCCTCCTTCGGCGTCATCATCGTGCGGGCCGATCAGGCGCATCCGCCGCAGGAGTTAACGCGCGCCGACTGGTCCTACGGCGAGAAACTGCTGATTGAGAGCTTTGTCGCCGGACGCGAACTGACCTGCGCGGTCATTGGCGACAAAGCCTATGGCGTCGTCGAAATCCGGGCGGCCGACGGCGGCTGGTATGATTATGACGCAAAATACGCCCCCGGCGGCTCCATCCACATCCTTCCGGCAAATCTTAAAGAATTTGTTTACCAAAATGTACAAGAGTTAGCTCTTGTGGCGCACAGGGCGCTCGGCTGTCGTGGGGTAAGCCGGACCGACTTCCGTTACGACGATTCTCCTGGGGGAACAGGGGAACTCGTCGTGCTCGAGGTCAACAGCCAGCCCGGAATGACCGAGACCTCCCTCGTGCCCGAGATCGCCGCTTTTGCCGGCATGTCTTTTGGTGAGCTTGTTCGATGGATGGTCGAAGACGCTTCCTGCGATCGTTAAAAGAATCGCAGACCGGATTTGCGCAGATGGCCCTCGCCATGCCGGCGCTCGCCGGCGGAGCCTTGAGCCGCCGCGCGCCGGAGGCGCCGCGGCTGAAGGCGCGCGCGCGCGCAAGACGCTCGAGGATCGGCGTTCATCATCGCATCATTGAACGGCTGAGCCAGCCGGGCGCAACCTTCTGCTTCATCGCCACGCTGTTTCTCGCTACCGGCGTCTATGGCGCCATAAAAGGCGGCGAGTATGACGCGATGGTCGCCGCCGATGGCGAGCCCGCCGACATTCTCGCCAAGGCGCTGGGTTTCAACATCAAGGCCGTGACGATCGCCGGTCAGAGCGAGATGACGGAGGCTGAAATTCTCTCCGTCTCCGGAATCGGGCCGCGAAATTCGCTCCCGTTTCTCGATGTCGCGGAGGTTCGCGAGCGGCTGCAAAAGGTGCCTCTCATCAAGGAGGTCAGCGTCACCAAGCTCTATCCCAATCGCCTCCTGATCGAGGTCGAGGAGCGTCAGGCGTCGGCTCTCTGGCAAAAGGATGGCGTGGTGAAGGTCGTCGCCGCCGACGGCATGACGATCGACGCCATGCGCGACCGGCGTTTCGTCAAGCTTCCGCTCATTGTCGGCGACGGCGCCAATATGAGACTTGGCGAATATCTGGCGTTGCTCGAGGCCGCCGGAGATCTGCGCGAAGAGATCCGCGCGGGAGTGTTCGTATCCGGCAGACGCTGGAATTTGAAAACGACCGATGGCGTCGACATCCTCCTGCCGGAGATCAACCCGCAGCAGGCGATCGCAACGCTCGTCAGACTGCAGCGCGAATCGCACATTCTCGACAAGGCGGTGCTGTCGATCGATCTGCGCGAGCCGGATCGCCTGGTCGCGCGGATGACGGACGAGGCCGCGGCCGAGCGCGCCGAACACGATCCGCATAAACCGAAGCCGAAAGGCGGTCAGATATGAACTCCGGCGTCATGCCGCCGCGTCTGCGACCCCTGTCGGAGCGCAGAAGCGCGATTCTTTCGGTCCTCGACATTGGAACGTCGAAGATCGTCTGCCTGATCGCACGGCTCAATCCGAGCGGAACATCCGAGTCTCTGCGCGGACGCACGCATCGCTGCCGCATTCTTGGCATCGGCCATCAGCGCTCGCGCGGCATCAAAGGCGGCGCGGTCGTCGATATGGACGCGGTCGAAGAAGCGATCAGGCTCGCCGTCGACGCCGCCGAGCGCATGGCCGGGGTCGAGGTCGAAAGCGTCATCATCAACGCGACGGGCGGCCGGCTCGGCTCGCAATTGTTCGACGCCAAGGTCGCGATCGGCGGCCGCGCCGTCGGGCAGGCCGACATCCATCGCGTCCTGGAGGCGTGCACGGCGCGCGGCGGCCGCGACGGCCGCGCTGTGCTGCATTCCCTGCCGATCGGCTTTTCGATCGGGGAAACCCGCCGCATCGAAGATCCAAGAGGCATGATCGGCGACGAACTTGGCGCCGACATGCATGTTTTGAGCTGCGACGCGGCGGCGGCGCGCAATCTGATGCTGGCGGTCGAGCGCAGCCATCTGCGCGTCGACGCCATGGTCGCGACGCCCTATGCGGCGGGGCTTTCAACGCTTGCCGACGATGAAGCCGAACTCGGCGTCGCTCTCATCGACATGGGCGCCGGCACCACCTCGGTCAGCGTCTTTTCCGGCGGCAATCTGACCTATGTCGACGGCTTCGCGCTCGGCGGCAATCATGTCACGACCGACATTGCGCGCGGCCTCAGCATCAGGCTCGCCGACGCCGAACGGCTGAAGACCCTTTATGGCGCGTGCCTGCCCTCGGCCTCGGACGAGCGCGAGACCATCGCCGTCGTCCAGGTTGGCGAGGACGGCGAGCATCCCGCTCACTTGCCCAAGGCCAATCTGATCTCGATCATCAAGCCGCGCGCCGAAGAAATCCTCGAACTCGTGCGCGACCGGCTGAAAGCCGCGGGCTTTCCGGCCCATGCCGGACGCCGGCTCGTTCTGACCGGCGGCGCAAGCCAGCTCACCGGCATGCCCGAGGCGGCGAAGCGCATCATTTCGGGTCAGGTCCGCCTCGGCCGTCCACTCGGCGCCCAGGGGCTTCCGGAATCGGCGAAGAGTCCGGCCTTCTCGGCGGCGGTCGGCCTCCTCGTCTACCCGCAAGTGAGCGGCAATGAACATTTCAGGCCCTCGCGCGGCGCCAATGCGCCAGCGCCCGAGGCGGACGGATACATCGGCCGGGTTGGCCGGTGGCTGAAGAGTAGTTTCTAATCAAATTCTGGGCTAAGCAGGAAAGGTGGCGGCCTTTCCTGTTTCGTCAAATGAAGCAGAAAATCAATCCTGGGCGACCTTGACCGGCGCTCCAACGTCGAGAGGCCAGACGATGACGATCAATCTCAAAGCACCCGAGCTCAGGGAACTCAAGCCACGCATCATGGTGTGCGGCGTCGGCGGGGCCGGCGGCAACGCCGTCAATAACATGATCGTTTCGGGACTGATCGGGGTCGACTTCATCGTCGCCAATACCGACGCCCAGGCGCTCACCGCCTCGCGCGCCGAGCGCATCATCCAGATGGGTCTCCAGGTGACCGAAGGCCTCGGCGCTGGATCGCAACCCGAAGTCGGCCGCGCCGCCGCCGAAGAGGCGATCGAGGAAATCCGCGACCATCTGACCGGCGCCCATATGTGCTTCGTCACCGCCGGCATGGGCGGCGGCACGGGCACGGGCGCGGCGCCGGTCATCGCGCGGGCCGCCAGAGACATGGGCATATTGACGGTCGGCGTCGTCACCAAGCCGTTTCAGTTCGAAGGCTCGCGTCGCATGCGCGTCGCCGAGGCCGGCATCAACGAGCTGCAAAAAGCCGTCGACACGCTCATTATCATCCCGAACCAGAACCTGTTCCGCATCGCCACCGAAAAGACGACTTTCGCCGACGCCTTCGCTATGGCCGATCAGGTGCTTTACTCGGGCGTCGCCTGCATCACCGATCTGATGGTGAAAGAAGGCCTGATCAACCTCGACTTCGCGGACGTTCGCGCCATCATGCGCGAGATGGGCAAAGCCATGATGGGCACCGGCGAGGCCTCGGGCGACCGCCGCGCCATTCTCGCGGCCGAAGCCGCGATCGCCAATCCGCTGCTCGACGAAGTGTCGATGAAGGGCGCGCGCGGCCTCCTCATCTCCATCACCGGCGGCAACGACCTGACGCTCTATGAGGTCGACGAAGCGGCGGGCCGCATTCGTCAGGAGGTCGACGAAGACGCCAACATCATCCTCGGCGCCACCTTCGATTCGAGCCTTGACGGCATCGTCCGTGTTTCCGTCGTTGCGACGGGCATTGATCAGCCGGCGGGCTCCTATGAGCTGAACGCCGCCGAAAGCCGCATTACCGAGGTCGCCAATCGTCTGCGCGCGCAGACCGCGGCGCGTCCGATCGAGACGGCGCCGCAGCCGGTCTTCGAAGCGGCCGCGCCGGAGTCTTACGCTCCGCCCGCCCGGCAGGCCTATGAGGAGCGCGTCCCCCACGCCCCGGCGCAGCAGCAATATGCTGCGCCTCATCCCGGCAAGCAGGGGGTCTACATTGAAGAGTCGGCGCCGCCGCAGCATCGCTACGCCGAGCCCACGCCGCAGCAGGCCCATGCGGTCGATCATTTCGAGCCGGGTCCGTTCATCCCCGGCGCGCCCGATTCGCCGGTCGTCCGGCCCCAAAGGATGCCACAGATCGACGATCTGCCTCTGCCCGCGCAAAATCAGATCCGCGCCCATCGCGGAGAGCCGCCGCTGCAGGCCCATCCCGAGGCAAAGCGCCGTTCGCTGCTGGAGCGCCTCGCGTCTTTCGGCGCGGGCAAGCATGAAGAAGGCGCGCACCCGGCCGCGCATGAACGCCCCGCGCCGCAGCAGGCGCGCCCGCAGGCGCCCTCTCCGGCGCAGCAGCGCCCGCAGCTGCCAAATCCGGTCCATGCCGAATATGGCAAGCGCCCGCAGCAGCCGGCGCCCCAGCGCGCCCCGCAGCCGCAGCTCGACCCGCATGGCAGGGTCGCCTATCAATCGCGTGAGGAGGATCAGCTCGAAATTCCCGCCTTTTTGCGCCGTCAGTCGAGCTGAAGCGCGGCAAAACGAACGACGGCTTGGCCAGTCGGCGCTCTGGCCGGCCGGCCGAGGCGTCGAAACATGACTTAAGCGCGGCGGAACGCCTGAAATTATGCCATAAAACAAGAAGATGGCGCTGAGATCAGGCGACGCTCCGCAGCCTTATCTGATCGTCCCCTTCAAAGTCGCGCTCGAAAATGTGAACGGACAGGCGGGGCGAGCTTTCGGCGCCACACTAATGCCGTTGTGTCGCCTCACACCAAAGCAGGCGCATGCGCGGCGGTTGCTTTAGGCGGCGGTTGCGTTAGGAATGCGTTGATCTGGACACTCCCAGGCGATGATCGAGCACACTGCATGACCTATGCCTCCAATGACGTTCGGCCGTCGCCGCCACGGGCCGCGCCCCGGCTTTTGCTCAGGATGAGCGCCGCTTGCGCGCTTGCGCTGACCGCTGGCGCATGTTCGGGACTGGATTCGCTGAATCCGATGAATCTGTTCGGCGGCGATAAATATAAGACCGAGGTCGTCAAGGATACGCCCGCCGATCAACTCTATGACCAGGGCCTCGCCCGGCTGAAAAGCAAGAATTACGACGGCGCCGCGAAGACATTCGCCAATCTCGACAAGCAATATCCCTATTCGCAATGGCAAAGGAAAGGTCTGTTGATGACCACCTTCGCCCAATATCAAAACGGCAGCTATGACGACGCCGCCGGTTCGGCCAAGCGCTACATCGGGCTTTATCCCAACGCGCCCGATGTCGACTACGCTTACTACCTCCAGGCGATGTCCTATTATAATCAGATTCCGGACGTCAGCCGCGACCAGGAGCGTGCATCGAAGGCTGCGGATCTGTTCCAGCAGATCCTCGATAAATTCCCAAAATCCGAATATGCCGAGGACGCGCGCTACAAGCTTCAGGTTGCGCGCGACCAGCTCGCCGGCAAGGAAATGATGGTTGGGCGCTATTATCTCAATCAGCGCAATTTCGTCGCGGCGGTCGGCCGCTTCCGTGAGGTTCTGGCCAAATACCAGACCACCCGCCACGCTGAGGAAGCCTTGATGCGGCTGACCGAAGCCTATCTGGCGCTTGGGCTTCCCCAGGAAGCGCAGACGGCGGCGGCTGTTCTCGGCCACAATTATCCTGATTCGGTCTGGTACAAGGACGCCTATGCGCTTCTGAAAACCGGCGGGCTGGAGCCGAACGAGGATAAGGGCTCCTGGATCTCCAAGGCTTTCCACCTCGGCTGAGGTTTTCAGCGCTTCCCTTTTGGTGCGTTCTATTGCATTTTCCGTAGGCGATCCTCTATCCATATCGCTTGAAAATGCTCTCGCTTTTTGAGGCGCCCGCGCCGAGCGACGCAAAGATTTCTCTGGCTCGTGCGGGGAGGCGTCGGCCGGATGCTGGTTCAGCTCTCCATCCGTAACATCGTCCTGATCGACCAGCTGGATCTGACGTTCGGCGGCGGCCTCACGATCCTGACCGGCGAGACCGGCGCCGGCAAATCGATCCTGCTTGACGCCTTTTCCCTGACGCTCGGGGCGCGCGGCGACGGCGCCTTGGTCCGGGAAGGCGCGGCGCAGGGCCAGGTGACGGCGGCCTTCGACCTTAGCCCCGATCATCCGGCCCTTGTGACGGCGAACGCGCAGGACATCGAGACGGATGGCGGCCTCATCCTGCGGCGTGTGCAATTGGCGGATGGCCGCACGCGCGCCTTTGTCAACGATCAGCGCGTCACATCGCAGGCGCTGCGCGCGATCACGCGGGAGCTTGTCGAAATTCATGGCCAGCACGACGATCGCGCGCTCGTCGACGCCACGACCCATCGCCAGCTGATCGACGCATTCGGCGGCCTTGACGCCCGGCTTTCAAAAGTCCGCGCGGCGCACGCCGAATGGCGGGGCCTCATGGCTGAACGGGCGCGCGAGCAAGCGCGCATCGAGCAGGCGCGCGCCGACGCCGATTACCTGCGTCACGCCTTCGCCGAGCTCGACAAGCTGAAGCCCGAGATGGACGAAGAAGAGGCGCTGGCGGCGCGGCGCACAGCCATGATGCAGGCCGAAAAGGTGACGGCCGATTTGCGCGACGTGTTTGAGGCCGTCGCCGGCGATCATTCGCCGATGTCATCGCTTTCCGCCGCCTTGCGCCGGCTGCAGCGCCGACAGCCGCAGGCGCCGGCCCTGATCGAGCCGGCCGCGCTGGCGCTTGATGCAGCCCTCGGCGCCCTGGACCTCGCGGGGCAGACGCTCGAACAGGCGCTGCGCGACGCTGATTTCGATCCGCGCGAACTGGAGCAGGTCGAGGAGCGGCTATTCGCTCTGCGCGCCGCAAGCCGCAAATATTCGGTTCCTGTCGCCGGGCTTTCGCAATTGGCGGAGACCTTCGCGGCGCGGCTTGGCGATCTCGACGCAGGGGAGGCGAAACTTCGCGCGCTCGCCGCCGCGGTCGCCGCGTCGGAGGCCGATTATTTCACCGCTGCGAAAAGCCTGTCGGAAGCGCGTAAATCCGCGGCCGCCGAGCTCGATCGTACGGTCAACGCCGAACTCTCGCCGCTGAAGCTTGAAGGCGCGCGCTTCTCCACTGCGATCGCGCCTGAGCCGGCCGGGCCCGAAGGCGTCGACCAGATCGAGTTCTGGGTGCAGACGAATCCTGGAACGCGGCCGGGTCCTTTGATGAAAATCGCCTCGGGCGGCGAGCTCGCGCGCTTCATGCTGGCTCTGAAGGTAGCGCTCGCCGACAGGGGCTCGGCTCCAACTCTCGTTTTCGACGAAATTGATACGGGCGTCGGCGGCGCCGTGGCCGACGCCATTGGGCAGCGCCTGTCCCGGCTCGGAAAGCGCGTGCAGGTTCTGGCCGTCACGCACGCGCCGCAGGTCGCGGCGAGAGCCGAGGACCATTTCCGCATCGCCAAGGACGCAGCGGAGCCCGGCCGCGTCGCGACGCGCGTGCTGGCCCTCGGCAAGGACGCGCGGCGGGAGGAAATCGCCCGCATGCTGGCGGGAGCAACGATCACCGATGAAGCGCGCGCCGCCGCCGCCCGGCTGCTGCAAGGCTCGAGATGATTCCCGATCTCGCCAGCCGCGTTCACGATCATTCCTACCGCGTCGATCCGATCATTCGCACGCTGCTCGACACGGATTTCTACAAGTTCCTGATGTTGCAGATGATCTGGAAGCTGAAGCCGGACGTCCACGCAACGTTCGGACTGCACAACCGATCGGGCGCCGTCAGGCTCGCGGACTGCATCGACGAGAAGGAGCTGACCGCACAGCTCGACCATGCGCGCTCGCTGCGCTTCCAGAAAAATGAACTGATCTGGCTCGCCGGAAACAGCTTCTATGGCCGGACCAAGATTTTCGAGCCGGGTTTTCTCGAATATCTCGGCGATTTTCGCCTGCCGCCCTATCAATTGTCGCGTCGCAACGGCGAATTCGAACTTCGCTTCGAGGGGCTTTGGCGCGAGACCACGATGTGGGAAGTGCCGGCGCTCGCCATTCTCAATGAATTGCGGGCGCGCTCGGCCATGTTCAGGATGGGCCGTTTCGAGCTCGACGTCCTCTATGCGCGGGCCAAGGCGAAGCTCTGGAGCAAGGTCGAACGCCTGCGGATTCTGGCGCGCGAGGGGCCGCTGAAAATATCCGATTTCGGCACGCGCCGGCGGCATGGATTTCTGTGGCAGCGCTGGTGCATCGAGGCGCTCCGGGAGGGCGTCGGCGAGGCCCTGATCGGAACCTCGAACGTCAAGCACGCAATGGACCTCGGACTCGAGGCCATCGGCACCAATGCGCATGAGCTGCCGATGGTTTACGCAGCTCTCGCCGAGAACGACGCGGCCCTGCGCGAGGCGCCGTTCACCGTGCTCGAGGACTGGTCGCGCCTTTATGACGGCAATCTTCTTGTGCTTTTGCCCGATACGTTCGGAACCACGAATTTTTTGAAGGCGGCGCCGGATTGGGCCGCCGACTGGACGGGCGCGCGCCCTGATTCAAAGCCGCCGATCGAAGGCGCGGAGGAACTGATCGACTGGTGGACGGCGCGGGGCCGTGATCCGGGTCAGAAACTGATCGTTCTCTCCGACGGCATGACGAGCGATTCGATCGAGGCGAGCGTGCGCCATCTGCGCGGCCGGGCGCAGGTTTCGATCGGCTGGGGCACCAATCTCACCAATGATTTCGCCGGCTGCGTGCCGCATGGCGCCGATGTCGATGTGATGCCGCCTTCGCTGGTGTGCAAAGTGATCGAGGTCGAGGGCCGTCCGGCGGTAAAACTCTCCGACAATCCAGCGAAGTTTTTGGGGCCAAAGGACGAGATCGCCCGCTATGAGCGGGTATTTGGCTATCAGCCGGGCGTGTGGCGGCAGGCGTAGGCGCAAAGCCTGGCGCACCTGTGGTCATTGCTCGCCGACGCCCATTCAGCTCTGACGCCATTTGCCTGCCTTCTCGGCTTCCCGCGCCCATGCTAATTCTGCCGCTATGAAACAGCCAAAGCCCGTCGATACGCTGACCCTCGGGCAGGCGCGCCGTGAACATGCGCGCCTTGAAGCCGAGATCAGCGCCCATGACAGGCGCTATTACACTGAGGATGCGCCGACCGTCTCGGACGCCGAATATGACGCTTTGCGCCTGCGCTATGGCGCGCTTGAGGCCGCTTTTCCAGAGCTTTCGACGCCCGCTTCACTCACCAAAAAAGTCGGCGCGGCGCCGTCCGAGAAATTCGCAAAAGTCCGCCACAAGGTTCCGATGCTCTCGCTCGGCAACGTCTTCAGCGACGAGGACGTGGCGGAATTCGCCGCGCGCGTGCGCCGGTTTCTCGGCCTTGCGCCCGAGGCAAAGCTCGCCATCACGGCGGAGCCCAAGATCGACGGACTGTCCTGCTCGCTGCGCTTCGAGCATGGCGAACTGGTTCAGGCTGCGACCCGCGGCGACGGCTTTGAGGGCGAGGACGTCACCGCCAATGTGCGCACCATCGGTGAAATCCCGGCAAAGCTGCGCGGCGAGCCGCCCGGCGTTCTCGAGGTGCGCGGCGAAGTCTATATGACGCATGGGGATTTTGCCGCGATGAATGCGCGCCAGATCGAGGCGGGCAAGCCTGTTTTCGCCAATCCGCGCAATGCGGCGGCAGGCTCGCTGCGCCAGCTCGATCCTTCCGTCACTGCGGGGCGTCCGCTGCATTTCTTCGCCTATGCGTGGGGCGAGGCGAGCAGCCTGCCGGCCGAGACCCAAATGGGCATGGTCGCCGCCTTCAAATCTTTCGGCCTGCCGGTCAATCCCTTGATGACGCTCTGCCATTCGGCGCAGGAACTGCTTGAACAATACTACCGGATCGAGGCGATGCGCGCCTCTCTCGGCTATGACATCGACGGGGTTGTCTACAAGGTCGATTCGCTTGCGTTGCAGGAGAGGCTCGGCTTCGTCTCGCGTTCCCCGCGCTGGGCGATCGCGCATAAATTTCCCGCCGAACAGGCGACGACCGTTTTGCGTGACATCGAAATTCAAGTCGGCCGAACGGGCGCGCTGACCCCCGTCGCGCGCCTTGATCCGGTGACGGTCGGCGGCGTCGTCGTCTCCAATGCGACGCTCCACAATGAGGACGAGATCGCGCGCAAGGATATTCGCATCGGCGATACGGTAAGAATCCAGCGCGCCGGCGACGTCATCCCCCAGGTTCTCGGACCCGTGCTGGAAAAGCGCCCGCAGGGCGCCAAGCCCTATGTTTTTCCCGACCATTGTCCCGTCTGCGGGTCGGCGGCGATCCGCGAGATCGACGAAAAGACGGGCGTCGCCGATGTCGTGCGCCGCTGCACAGGCGGCCTTATCTGTTCGGCGCAGGCGGTGGAACGGCTCAAGCATTTCGCCTCCCGCAATGCGCTGGATATCGAAGGGCTCGGGGACAAGCAGATCGAGCAGTTTTATCATGATGGGCTGATCAAGACGCCCGCGGATATTTTCACGCTGGAGGTGCGCGACAAAGCCTCGTTGAAAAAGCTGAAGGACCGTGAGGGCTATGGCGAGACCTCGACCCGCAATCTGTTCAGGGCGATCGAGGCGCGGCGGGAGCCGCCGCTCAACCGCTTCATCTATGCGCTCGGCATAAGACATGTCGGCGAGACCAATGCGCGCCGTCTCGCGCGTCATTTCGGCTCATTCGCGGCGCTGCGCGAGACCGGCCGCGCCGCCGCCGAGGGTTCGGAGGCGCGCGCGGAGATCAATAATATCGAAGGATTTGGCGAAATCGTCGCCGAGGCCATCGCCGATTTCTTCGCCGAGCCGCATAATGAGCAGGCACTGGACGCGCTGCTCGAGCATGTGACGCCGCAGCCGATGGAGGCTATCGTCTCGGAAAGCCCGGTCGCCGGCAAGACCGTCGTTTTCACCGGCGCGCTCGAACACATGACGCGCGACGAGGCCAAGGCGCAGGCGGAGCGGTTAGGGGCCAAGGTCGCGGCCTCGGTGTCGAAAAAGACCGATCTTGTCGTCGCCGGTCCAGGCGCCGGATCAAAGCTCGCCAAGGCGGCGGAGTTTGGCGTCGAGACAATCAGCGAGGAAGACTGGCTGAAGCTGACGGGGCGGCGTTGAGGCTCGCGCGAGGATCGGCGCCCAGCGCCAATCGCGCCTTTACGAGTTTGCTCCCGCCGCCTTCTTGATCTCCGGCAGGAGCGTCGCCGCATAGCTCTCATCGCTAAGGGGGCCGACGAAGCGATAGGCGACCGTGCCGTCGCCCCTGATGATGAAGGTTTCCGGCACGCCATAGACGCCAAGGTCGATCGCGGCGCGGCCATTGGGATCGGCGCCGATCGTCGCGTAGGGGTCGCCGTCCGCTCCGAGAAGTTCGCGCACATTGGCGGGCGTATCCTTGTAGGCGAGGCCGACGAGGCGCACGCCGAGATCCTTCAGCTTATGATCGCCCGCGATCCCCATCAGCGTCGGATGCTCCTCGCGGCAGGGCACGCACCAGGACGCGAACACATTCACGATGGTTACATGGCCCTGGCGCAGATCCGCGTCCGAAAGGCCATTCGCGCCGGGCAATCCTTCGACGCCGGCGAGCGTGAAAGCTGGAACCTCCCTGCCGATCAGGGCCGAGGGCAGGCGGGACGCATCGCCCGCGAACAGGCGCAACAGGAACAGCGCCGCGATCGCCCCGAAAAAGAGCAGCGGCAGAAAGACCAGGAGAGAGCGTCTCTTGGCCGGAACAGGGGCCGCCGGTTGCAGCTGTGGTTCTGTCGTCGTCATGTGAATATGCGCCAGGAAAGCATCGTTTTAAGGCTTCGTCCTATCGTCGCGTTCGCCACGCTGCGGAAAACGCGAAAGAGCTCGCTTCAGCGTGAAATAATCGCGAAGAATTGCGAAGATCATTCCCGCGATGACGACAAAGCCGACGCCATAGGCGGCGACGATGAAGCCAAAGTGCGGATCGGCGGTCAAAGCGCGGTCCCCAGCGAGGCGGAAGAGGCGGACATGCTGGTGCGCTCGGAGTCGGCTGTCTGGATGGACAGACGGCGCAGACGGCGGCGAAGGATTTCATTGCGGATGGCGAGCAGATGAAGCGTCAGAAAAAGGAAAGTGAAGGCGAGCGCCATGACGATGAGCGGCCAGAGCATGGTGGGCGCGATCGCCGGGCCACCGAGACGAAACACAGACGCCGGCTGATGCAGCGTATTCCACCAGTCGACAGAGAATTTGATGATCGGGATATTGACGGCGCCGACGAGGGTGAAAATTGCCGCTGCGCGGGCGGCCTTGCCCGGGTCCTCGATCGTCCGCCAGAGCGCGACCAGCGCCAGATAGATCAGAAAAAGCACAAGCACCGAGGTCAGGCGCGCATCCCACACCCACCAGGCGCCCCACATCGGCTTGCCCCACAAAGATCCCGTGACGAGGCAAAGAAAGGTGAAGGCGGCGCCAAGAGGCGCGGCGGCCTTTTGCGCCGCGTCGGCCAGCGGGTGACGCCAGATCAGTGTGCCGAGCGCCGCCGAGGTCATAACCATATAGATGAACATCGAAAGCCAGGCGGCGGGCACGTGCAGATACATGATCCGCACAGTCTCGCCCTGCTGGTAATCCGGCGGCGCGACGAACCAGGAGAGATAAAGGCCAAGGGCGAGCAGCACGGCCGTCGCCGTCGCCAGGAATGGCGTGGAGGCGCTGACCAGTTGAAGAAAGTTCGTCGGATTGGCGTAGTTTCGCATGCCCTTTGCCCGAATCTGCTTCGATCTGCGCCGAACGGTTCAGCTATCCTCGTAAGCCCCAAGCGGATCGCGCCAAACTGTCTATGCCGGCGGTCGATCAAACGCAAATTGCCGGGACGGGCGGCGACGGATGCGCTGCTTGAGCTCGGCGGCGAGCACGGCGCGCCGATAATGGACGCCAACAACAAGGCCATATCCGCTCATGGGCAGGGTTCTCTGATTAATGTAAGGAACTTTTTTCGAGAGCGTGGTAAAGCTTAAATATACCTAAATATATGGTAGATTTGTGATTTTTGTGGATCCAGCGCAAACGCCAGGGATAGACACTGCGTCAAAAACTGTTGAACATACCGTGTATTGCAACGTTTATGCTGGCATTTTTCGCATGTAAAATATCCATTTTATTGTAGAGAACTGACTTTCATGGAAGATTATTCGCAACGCGACTGAAATGTTTTCCCCGTCGTCACAAAAACTTGAGTGACGGAGAGAAGCCGCAATGGCTCAGGGGGAATCTGTCGAGGCAAATCTGCTCTTCGAAGTGGAAGAATAAAGAATTGCCGAGCGTCGATCCCTCCCGTTCTCGCAAGCCAATGCGGCTCCAAAGAACAAAGGGGGCATAGGTGAAAAATCGACTAGCGAAATCGACCGCATGCGCGCGCGCCGGCGCAGTCGCGGGCATGGCGTTACTTCTCGGTGTCGCGATCGCCAGCGCGGCTGATGACGGTTTCACCGGAGGCGGCGGAGGACCCAAAAAAGGGCCCCTGTTCCTTGGCAGCCAAGGCGTGATCTACGAAGGCGGCGTTTACGACAACCCCTCGAACCCGACCACAATGTCGGGGCAGATGCATGTGTTTTATCAAATTCCTTCGGGTTACAGATGGGGGCAGCAAGGCCCTGGAGCCAAATATCCGATCATAATGATCCATGGCAGCCAGCAGACCGGCGCCAATTTCCTCGGAACGCCGGATGGGCGGCCCGGGTGGGCGCAGTTTTTCGCGGAGAATGGCTGGCCGGTGTTTGTGATCGACCAGCCTGGACGCGGCAAATCCGGCTATTTCCCGAATGCTTATGGTCCGCAGGCCGGCAATCCGTCTCCCACGACGGTCAAGACAATGTTCACCGCGCCGGAGCTGACGGTTCCCCTGCAGTGGCCGCAAGCCAGGTTCCATACGCAATGGCCGGGCGGCTATGGCAGCGGCGTGCCCGGCGAATACGCCTTTGATCAGTTCTTCGCCTCTCAGGTCGCCAATATGCCGAACGGCGATCAGGCCCTCGACCTCACCACCAAGGCGGTGACGGCGCTGATCAAAGATATCGGCCCCGCGATCATCATTACCCACTCGATGTCTGGCCCGGTGAGCTGGTTCATTCCGCAAGCCAGCCCGGGCAAGATCAAGGCCGTCATCGCGGTCGAACCAACAGGCAACTCGAGCCTGAACGGCGACACTGCGCCCGGAACCACATGCGGGCTTAGCAACGTCTGCCTGAAATTCAATCCGCCGGTCAGCACCGGCGCTGATCTGAACCTTGTCAAAGTTGCGCCGCCGAGCGCCAATAAGAAGAGCTGCTGGCTGCAGAGCGGCCCGGTCCATAAGCTGACGGGCCTGACCGGAATTCCGATCCTGATCGCGACGGGCCAAGCATCTTACCATGCGACCTACGACTATTGCACATCGAAGTTCCTCACCCAGGCCGGGGTCAAGAACGAGCATGTGCCTCTGGCGACGGTAGGCATCCTGGGCAACGGCCACATGGAAATGCTCGAGATGAACAACCTGATGATCGCTGCATTTTATCAGAGTTGGCTCGCCGCCAACCTGAAATAAGCAACCGGCGGCGCGGCTGGCCGCTTTGGTCGGCCGCGCTCGCATGAACGCTGACTAAATTCAGCCCGCATCGATCCGTCGGCTGTCCGCGCCGGGGAACGCGTCGCCATTCTGACAATCGAGGCTCCGGTCGTTGCACTGTAGGGCTAAAGCGGCGGAACGACCCGATAATAGAGGCCATTGGCGCCGTAATAGGGCTGGTACCAGGTCCCGCCGCAGACGTAATAATTGACGCCGTTGGCATATTGGTAGGGGCAGCCCGCTGGCACCGTCGCGACCATGCTGCCGATCGCAACGGCGGTCGCAGCCGCCGCGATGCCGACGGCCGCCGCGCCGCAGCCCCAGCAGCCGCCGCCGTAATAGCCGTTGACCACGGCGGGTCCGTGGAAGCCGCCGCCATAATAGCCGCCGGCGTGCCAGCCGTCGGCGTGCCAGGTGCTGCCATTCACGGCGCCGCCATGCCAGCCGCCGCCTGCGACGCCGCCCGCGTGCCAGCCGCCTGCGGCGACGCCACCCGCATGAAAGCCGCCACCGGCGACTCCGCCCGCGTGCCAGGCGCCGCCAGCGGCCCCGCCGGCGTGGAAGCCGCCGCCGCCGAACCCGCCGCCGCGGAACGCGTCGGCGGTATTCGAAGCGCTGACCGCCAGCGCCAGAGTCAATAGAGCCGCGCCCGTGAGCAAACTGCGATTCATGGCTGAAACCTCAATATCGAGCGTCATTAAGAATGCGAGGGCGTTTCAAACGTAGGCCGAAAAATGATCCGGCGGAATAACCAGCTCAGGGCTTTTTCTGGCCCGGGTCCTCGTCCGGCCGGGCAAACGGAATCTGCTTTGTCGCGGCTGTCCGTTTCGGCGCAAAGGCCTCGTTCGATACGTCGCCATCGAGCTTCCAATTGGAGAATTCGACCATGTGACGCGGCTTGTCGGCGTCCGTCCCGGTCGCCCAGATGAGGCGCGGCAGCTTGTCGTCCGCTCCGATCCAGATTTGCAGATGCACCTTCTCGTCTGAAATCGAGAGCACATTGGTGGTCACGCCACCGATCATCGCCGATTGGCCGATGACGAATGCGCGCGTCAGGCCGCTCGTCAGAGCCTTGTATGGATCGGACACAAGAAAATCGACGAACGGGAAATAAATGCCGGCTTTTTGATAGATTTTCTCCAGCATGTCTTCGAGATTGCCGGGGACCTCCGCGATGGCGATGAGATCTTCTTTTGGCCTCAGCACGGCGACCGTCGAGCCGTCGAAATAGAACTCGGACGGAGGTCCATCGCCAGGCACGATCACGCGCAGCTTGTTCGGCCGCACGAGCAGCACCTCCGAACGGCTGTAATAGAACAGGGGCTGGCCGTCGCGCGCGGGGACGTCGAAAGCGCCAAGCGCGTGAAAGGCGATGCTTTTGGCGGCGGAAAGCTTTTCGCTCGTCGCTTTCAGGATTTCGAGCGCAGCCGGCTCGATGGCTGGATGCGCATCATTACTGGCGGCCGGCGGCGTCGCAGTTTCCGCGAAGGCTGCGCCGGCAAGCCCGGAAAACATCAACGCCGCCGCGAGCGCCCCTATCCCAAATCGTTTCATGATCGCCTCTTGGAGCAAATGCCCGGATCTTCTGGCATTCATGAGCGCAATTTGTGAAGCTTTCGCAAAAAAAGTAAATCACTGTCGGTAGTTTTGCACATTCATTCATCCAGAGCCGTCGCCGCGCATCCGGGACCGTCGCCGCAGCGGCTTCGGGGATCGCGGCGCCGCTATCGACGGCCGCCGAACCCGCCTCCACGGCCCCCGGGCCCTTCGCCGCCGCCGCGATCGCCGAAGCCGCCACCGCCACGATCGCCGAATCCGCCTCCTTCGGCATGTCTTTCGCCCGCCGCGGCGCCGCCTGCCTCGCCGCCAGCGGCAGCCGCGCCCTCAGCATGCCATCCTCCGCCCGCCGCCGCGGCGCCGGAAGTCCATCCCTCGCCCCCCGCGCCCGAGCGCCAACCGCCGCCTCCGGCGGCTTCGCCCGCTACATAGCCCGCGCCGCCGCCATAGGCCGCGCCGCCGCCGCCATAATATGCGCCTCCGCCGTCGCCGCCGCCCAAGACTGCGTCCGCGCCGATAATGCTCGCCGCCGTATCAGCGCCTGCCTGCCAAGCGCCGCCATGCCAAGCGCCGCCGGCCGCCCCGGCGTGATAACCGCCGCCTTCAGCCGCCGCGGCCCCGCCATGCCAGACGCCGCCACCGGCGGCGCCCTCGGCGCCCGCATGGAAGCCGCCGCCCTCGGCGCCAGCTGCGCCGGCATGGAACTCGTTGCCTTCGGCGCCGGCGCCTCCAGCGCGGACGCCGCCGCCCTCGGCGCCGCCTCCGAACCCTCCCGCCCCCGCGCGCCCGAAGCCTCCGGCCCCGGCGCCTCCAACTCCGCCTCCTCCTCTATCGGCGCCGCCGCCGCGGACGCCGCCCTCGAAGGCGTTGGCGGGTTTCGGCGCGCCAATGGCAAGCGCCAGGGTCAATATGGCTGCGCCCGTGAGCAAACTACGGTTCATGGCTGAAACCCTCAAAACAGAGCAATCTGGAGCAAGTGCCCTCGATTGATGCGCTGAACGGATGAAGGCTCATGAAAATCAAAGCTTAGAATTGTAAATCATAGGCCGATTGTGTTGCCTCGCCGCCCGGCTATTCGCTCATCTGGCGCAAGGCCGCCGCCGCTGCGACCGGCGCGCCGACGAGCGCCAGAAGGCTGAGCGCGCAGAGAATCAAAAACGGCGGCGCGAAGGGTGATCCGTTGGCGCCGGCTCCAGCCGCGGCGACGCCGAAGATCAGCGCCGGGACGCAGAGCGGAAGGATCAGCACGGGCAAAAGGAGGCCGCCCCGGCGCAGGCTGACGGTAAGAGCCGCGCCGATCGCGCCGATCAAGGTCAAGGCGGGCGTCCCGACGAGGAGGGACAGAGTGACGCTCCATAATTGGTTTACCGGAAGCGCCAGCATCAGACCGAAGAAAGGAGCCGCTATGACGAGCGGCAGTCCGGTCAGGAGCCAATGCGCGAGACATTTCGTCAGCACGATCAACTCGAGCGAGGCCCGGCTCGTCAAAAGCAGATCGAGCGAACCGTCCTCATGATCGGCCTGAAACAGCCGGTCTAGCCCCAAAAGCGTCGCAAGCAATGCGGAAATCCACAGCATCGCCGGGGCGATGCGTCCGAGAAGGGCGAGATCGGGGCCGACCGCGAAGGGCGTCAAGGTGACGAGGATGAGAAAGAACACAACTCCGAGGCTGGCGCCGCCGCCGATGCGCTGGCCGATCCGCAATTCGCGCAAAAAGAGCGCGTGAAGAGGAGATCTCGCGGCCTCTTTGCCCGGCGTCTTTTCGGTGTTCAAGCGGCGGCTCCGAGCTGAAGTTCGCGCGCTGCGAGATGCAGTTTCGCATGTGTCGCGGCGATGATGACGCCGCCGTCCGACACATGCGCGGCCATGATCGCCGTCATCAAGGATTGCGAGGCGGCATCGAGCGCGGTGGTTGGTTCGTCGAGAAGCCAGATCGGCCGCCGCGCCACAAGGAGTTTCGCCAGCGCCGCGCGCCGTTTCTGGCCCGCCGAAAGATAGGTCGAGGGCAGATGCGCGACATGGCCGAGGCCGAATTCGGCGAGCGCGGCGGAGGGCGCCATTCCGCCGCGCCCGCAATCGAGCAAGGCGGCGTGAAACTCGAGATTCTCGACAACGGTAAGCGCGCCTTTGAGAGCGTCGGCGTGCCCAATGTAATGCGTCTGTTCGCTAATACTTTCGTCGCATGCGCCGTCAAGCAAGAGTTCGCCCTGAGCCAGCGGAAGCAGGCCAGCCAGAGCGCGCAAAAGGGTTGATTTTCCAGCGCCGTTGCGCCCGGTGACGACGAGGCTTTCGCCATCCTGAAGCGCGAAAGAAAGATCGGAAAAAATGACGCGTCCGCCGCGTTCGACGGAGAGGCGTGAGGCTGAGAGCCGCATGAGAAAAGCGCACCGATGCCGCATAAAAAGCTTGGGCTAACTGTCTAGCATCCGTATAGCTGTCGGCGTAGAAATTATTTATAAGCCGGGTACCTTCCTTTCCCGACGTGCGGAGATAATGCTCATGGCCTCGCTCGACAGTTTCAAAAGCCGCAAGAAACTCACCGTCGGACGCAAAACCTATCACTATTATTCGCTGAAAGCGGCTGAGAAAAACGGCCTTGCCGGCATCTCGCAATTGCCTTTCTCGATGAAGGTTCTCCTCGAGAATCTGCTGCGTTTCGAGGACGGCCGTTCGGTCACCAAAGAAGACATCGAATCGGTCGCCGCCTGGCTCGTCAATAGGGGCAAGACCGAGCGCGAAATCGCGTTTCGTCCGACCCGCGTTTTGATGCAGGATTTCACCGGCGTTCCGGCCGTCGTCGATCTCGCCGCGATGCGCGACGCGATGACGAAGCTCGGCGGCGATCCGCAAAAGATCAATCCGCTGGTGCCGGTTGATCTTGTCATCGACCATTCGGTCATCGTCGACGCCGCCGGCAGTAACAAGGCCTTCAAGATCAATGTGGATCTCGAATATGGCCGCAACGGCGAGCGCTACCGCTTTTTGAAATGGGGCCAGGGCTCGTTCGACAATTTCCGCGTCGTGCCGCCGGGCACCGGCATCTGCCACCAGGTCAATCTCGAATACCTCGCCCAGACCGTCTGGACGAAAAAAGAAAAATATAAGCCGGCGCGCGGCAAGGCCGAGACGGTCGAGGTTGCTTATCCGGATTCGCTCGTCGGCACTGATTCCCACACCACGATGGTCAACGGGCTGTCCGTGCTCGGCTGGGGCGTCGGCGGCATCGAGGCGGAAGCCTGCATGCTCGGCCAGCCGCTGTCCATGCTGCTGCCGGAGGTCATCGGCTTCAGGATCGTCGGCGAACTCGGCGCCGGCGTCACCGCGACCGATCTCGTCCTGACCGTGACGCAGATGCTGCGCCAGAAGGGCGTCGTCGGAAAATTCGTCGAGTTTTTCGGCTCGGGACTCGCGCATCTTTCGCTTGCCGATCGGGCCACGATCGCCAATATGGCGCCCGAATATGGCGCGACCTGCGGCTTCTTCCCGGTCGACGCGGAAACGCTCAACTATCTCACGACCTCGGCGCGGACGCCGGCGCGGGTTGCGCTCGTTGAAGCCTATGCGCGGGCGCAGGGCCTCTATCGCACACGCACGGCCGCCGATCCGGTCTTCACCGAGACGCTCGACCTCGATCTTTCGACAGTCACGCCGTCAATGGCCGGCCCCAAGCGCCCGGAGGGGCGGATCGCACTTGGCGCCGTCGGCAGCGGCTTCAAGACCGCGCTGGAAACGGAATATCGCAAGACCGCAGACGCCGACAAACGCTACAAGGTCGAAGGCAAGGATTTCACCCTCGGCCACGGCGACGTCGTCATCGCCGCGATCACCTCCTGCACCAACACCTCGAATCCGAGCGTCCTGATCGGCGCCGGACTTCTCGCCCGCAACGCGGTCGAAAAGGGCATTGGCGTGAAGCCTTGGGTCAAGGCCTCGCTGGCGCCGGGGAGCCAGGTCGTCGCCGAATATCTGTCGGCTTCCGGCCTGCAGAAATCGCTGGACAAGCTCGGCTTCAACCTCGTTGGTTTCGGCTGCACGACCTGCATCGGCAATTCGGGACCGCTCGCGCCGGAAATCTCGAGATCCATCAATGAGAACGGCATCGTGGCGTCGGCCGTGCTCTCCGGAAACCGCAATTTCGAAGGCCGCATCAGCCCCGATGTCCAGGCGAACTATCTCGCCTCGCCGCCGCTTGTGGTCGCCCATGCGCTCGCCGGCACAGTGACCAAAGATCTCGATACCGAGCCGCTTGGCCACGACAAGAAGGGCAATCCGGTTTTTCTCGCGGACATCTGGCCCTCAGATGAAGAGATTGCCGAGTACATCGACGCATTCGTGACGCGAAAAGTGTTCAAGGAGCGTTACGCCGATGTGTTCAACGGCGACGTCAACTGGCGCAAGGTGAAGGCGCCGGAAGGCGAAACCTACAAATGGGACATGGGTTCGACCTATGTGCAGAATCCGCCCTATTTCGAGGGCCTGAAGATCGAACCGGAGCCGGTCAAGGAGATCGAGAGCGCGCGCATTCTGGCCTTGTTCGGCGACAAGATCACCACCGACCATATTTCGCCGGCGGGTTCGATCAAGGCCGCTTCTCCGGCTGGATCCTATCTCCTCGAGCGCCAGGTCTCGGCGGAGAACTTCAACCAGTATGGCACGCGGCGCGGCAATCATGAGATCATGATGCGCGGCACCTTCGCCAATATCCGCATCAAGAACTTCATCCGCCAGACAGCTGACGGGACGACGCCCGAGGGCGGCTACACCAAGCACTGGCCCGACGGCGCGGAAATGTCGATCTTCGACGCCGCCATGAAGTATCAGGCGGAAGGCGTGCCGCTCGTCATCTTCGCCGGCGCCGAATACGGCAACGGCTCATCGCGCGACTGGGCGGCGAAAGGCACCAAACTGCTCGGCGTCCGCGCTGTCATCGCTGAGTCCTTCGAGCGCATCCATCGCTCGAATCTCGTCGGCATGGGCGTTCTACCGCTGACGTTTGAGCCCGGCACGTCATGGAAAAGCCTGCAGCTCAAGGGTGATGAGGAAGTCACCATCCACGGCCTCGGCGAGTCGCTGCAACCGCGCCAGAAAATGGAGGCGGAGATCAAATACGCCAACGGTCAGGTTAAGAAGGTTCCGCTGCTGTCTCGCATCGCGACGCTGGACGAACTCGACTACTTCAAGAATGGCGGCATTCTCTCCTACGTCCTGCGCCAGCTCGCGGCCGCGTAAAGCATGGCTCCGAAAAGTTGCAGACTTTTCGGATAAGGCCATGCGTTGAAGGAGACCATGGCCCCGAAAAGCTGCAGACTTTTCGGATGAGGCCATGCGTTGAAGGAGACCATGGCCTTGAAAAGTTGCAGACTTTTCGGATGAGGCCATGGGGAAATAAGTGGCGTGATCTTGGAAAGGCGGCGTCCTTTTCCGAGAAGATTAGCGTCGAAACGAGCGGACAGAGCGCATAAACGATCCTTGAAAAATCGCGCTCCAGGAGCATGATGCCCAAAGGTCTGAGACCTTTGGGAGCCACATCATGCGTCGAAACAAAGGCTTTTGATGAGCAGGATGCGTTTTCGTGAACGCGTTCTGCGGCAAAGCCCGATGCACCGGACATTGAAACATGACAACATATAAGCTTCTCGTCCTGCCTGGCGACGGCATTGGCCCCGAAGTCATGGCCGAGGTGGAGAAAATCGCGGCCTTTCTAACCTATGAGGGGTTCGTCAAGTTTGAAGTAGAGAAGGGGCTCGTCGGCGGCAGCGCTTACGACGTTCATCGCTGCGCCATCAGCGAAGACGACATGGAGCGCGCGCAAGCGGCGGACGCCGTCTTGCTCGCCGCTGTCGGCGGTCCGAAATGGGATAATGTTCCCTATGAGCTGCGTCCGGAGGCGGGGCTGCTACGCCTGCGCAAGGACATGCAGCTTTTCGCAAATCTGCGCCCGGCGATCTGTTATCCGGCTCTCGCCGATGCTTCCTCGCTCAAGCGCGAGGTGGTCGACGGCCTTGATCTGATGATTGTCCGCGAACTGACCGGGGGCGTCTATTTCGGCGAGCCGAAGCAGATCATTGATCTCGGCAACGGCCAGAAGCGCGCCATCGATACGCAGGTCTATGACACCTATGAGATCGAGCGCATCGGCCGCATCGCCTTCGAGCTTGCGCGCAAGCGCCGCAACAAGGTGACTTCGTCGGAGAAGCGCAATGTGATGAAATCGGGGGTGCTCTGGCACGAGGTCATCTCGGCTCTGCATGTGCGCGAATTTCCCGATGTTCAGCTCGAGCATCAGCTCGCGGACGCCCTCGGCATGCAGCTCGTGCGCCGACCCAAGCAATTCGATGTCATCGTCACGGATAATCTGTTCGGCGACATGCTTTCAGATGTCGCCTCCATGCTGACCGGTTCGCTCGGCATGTTGCCTTCGGCGTCGCTTGGCGAGAGAAACGCGACGACCGGCGCGCGCAAGGCGCTCTACGAGCCTGTGCATGGCTCGGCGCCCGATATCGCGGGGAAGGGCATCGCTAATCCGATCGCCATGATCAGTTCGCTCGGGATGGCGCTGCGCTATTCCTTCAATATGGACGACCTCGCCGACCGACTCGACCGGTCGATCGCGAGGGTCTTGGAGAAAGGACTTCGCACAGCTGACATTGCGGGCGGAGCGACGAAAACCATATCAACGAGCGAAATGGGCGACGCCATCCTGGAGGAGCTGAAAATCGCGGTGCATTAGAGCAGAATGCGGTCCTGGAAGTCCGCAACCTTTCGCCATCATGCACCAGCCGGGATTTTCAGCCGCAAGAGCGGGACGCCCGTCAAAAACAAAAGCGACCGGACACCGCCGGTCGCTTTTTTAATTCCGCCTGGCCGCCTGGTCCGCCGCGCGGGCGCGCTCGCCTCCGCAATGCTTCGCGCAAATTCACGGACGCGATGTCGCTAGAGACAAATGCATGTGTTTCAACGCATGATGCCGGCCCGAAAGGTCAGCAGTTTTTCAGCGTCAGGCTCCAGAGCATATTCCGATCAGATCGGTTCGAGCTGATCGACGAGAATATGCTCAAGCTTTTGACTCTGGAGCGATCTCTGATCGATCGAGTGACCCCATTCGATCGGAAAGCGCCCTAGTCGACCCGCGGCGTTTCGAATTGAAGCACCGGTGAGGGACGCCCGGGAACTTCAAGCGGCCACGGCAACTCCTCGTTGCCGAATTTCGACCGCTGAGCCACCTGATCCGGCGTCCGGTTGAAAGTGGTGTTGGCCGTCACATAGCTCGACATGCTGCCGACCGGAACGACGGGTCCCGGATCGAGAAAGCTGCGCTTGTTGACAGTGAGGGGCGGACGCTCGCCCGAATAGGCGACCGCGACAGGCGGCGCGCGATGCGCGCGCGTCTTGGTCTGCGCGGAAGCCGGGATAATTACCGACGCGAGAGCCGCAGCTGCGAGAACGATCGAAGCATTATGGCGATGGGCGACAAAAGACATGTCAAAATCCTCTAAAGCTACGCTTATAACGCATCACTTGCGCTTTCGTTCAAGTAAAACGAAGGAAAAATTCGGGTTATGGCGCCGCGGGCCGTAACCGCCGAGATTCATTGTCTAAAAGCGCATTGTTTGAAATGGCTTCCCTGCAGGCCGTGGCGTCTCTCAGATCCCGGGCGGCGAAGAAGGCGGCAAGGTCCGTGTCGGCGACGCTTGGCAGGAGGTCGATTTTGTCGATGAGGCAGGCGAGCGCTTCCTTTGTCAGCGCCGGCGCAGCGTCGCCCTTTGTGGCGGCGCAGGCAAAGCCGGCGATGCGAAGATCTGCCGGTTTTGTTGGCGCGAGAGGCGCCGGCGATGTTTCCGCGTCGAGGCTGCGAAAGCCAAGGCAGGTCGCGTCCGGCGCGCCAGCGCGGGTCATATTGAGATCGGCGGCCTCGAACATCCCCAGTCTGGTCGGCAGCGCCGTCGGCTGCGCGGCGAAGGTGATCGCGCGTCCCGTTTCGGCGGCGCGGCGGGCGAGGTCGACGAAAAATGCGGCGGCTGGCGCGCCTTCGGTTCCGACGCGATAGACGATCAGGCGCAAGAACGGACCAGATCCGCCGACGTCGCCAAAGACCATAATATCCTGGCGCCCGTGGCCGGTCCGATGCAGCTGGACCTCATAGGTCTTGAGGTCAAGCGCGAACTCCGGGGAGGCGAGGCCGAACAAGGGCTGAGCATTAGCGACGGTGGTCCAGACCGGCAAAGGCGCCAGGGGGCCGGCGCGGGATTCGGGGGAGGGCGCGTCGTTCGCGGGGCGCCAAAGCGCCAGCGCGCCGCCAAAGATGATGGAGCCGAGAGCCGCGCCGATGAGGCGCCGCCGCAAACGCCTGGAGCGTTTGGCTCGCGACAGCGGCAGCCGGCGCGGCTCGAAATGGAACGCCTCACGGATCTCGTTCGCCGGTCCTTGGTCTTCGAACGCAAAACGCCGCATTTCAGCCTTTCCTCGCGCCGCGTCGAGCGGCCCGGAGGCGACTATGCGTTTCGAACATTGCGCCAAACGTTACCGGCCGCCCGCTGTTTGCTATTAGGCTCAACGGAGCCTTTACGGGGCCTCTCTCTGTTAACGCCTTCTTGAGCGTAGCCGCTGCGAGGCCTTGCGCCCGTCGCATTGCAGCTAGGGCGCGCATCGCTTATGTACAGGGCGGATAACGATCGCAAATAAGTGAGCAGGTCCGCCAGCCCGAGTATCGGGCGCGGGCCGCGCTGCGTTGCCGGGGCGCAGGCTCCCGAATTGGAGAATAAGATGGGTTTCAAGGTCGCAGTCGTCGGCGCGACAGGCAATGTCGGGCGCGAAATGCTCGACATTCTTGCAGAGCGCCGTTTTCCGGTCGATGAGGTGGTCGCGCTCGCCTCCTCGCGCTCGATCGGAACGGAGGTTTCCTTCGGCGACAAAACCCTGAAATGCAAGACGCTCGACAATTACGACTTCAGCAGCGTCGATATATGCCTAATGTCGGCCGGCGGCGCGGTCTCGAAGGAATGGTCGCCGCGGATCGGCGCGCAGGGCTGCGTGGTCATCGATAATTCCTCCGCCTGGCGCTATGACAGCGACGTGCCGCTGATCGTTCCCGAAGTCAACGCCGATGCGATCTCCGGGTTCTCGAAGCGCAACATCATCGCCAATCCGAATTGCTCGACGGCGCAGCTCGTCGTCGCGCTGAAGCCCTTGCACGACAAGGCGAAGATCCTGCGCGTCGTGGTCTCGACCTATCAATCGGTGTCGGGCGCCGGCAAAGAGGCGATGGACGAGCTTTTCGCTCAGACCCGCGCGATTTTCGTTTCCGATCCGGTCGAGTCGAAAAAGTTTCCAAAGCGCATGGCGTTCAACGTCATTCCCCACATCGACGTCTTCATGGAGGACGGCTCGACGAAGGAAGAATGGAAGATGATGGTCGAGGTGAAGAAGATCCTCGATCCCAAGATCAAGCTCTCGGCCACTTGCGTCCGCGTGCCTGTCTTTATCGGCCACTCGGAGGCGGTGAATATCGAGTTCGAGAATCCGATCAGCGCCGATGAAGCGCGCGATATTCTGCGCGAGGCGCCGGGCTGTCTCGTGATCGACAAGCGAGAAGCTGGCGGCTACATCACGCCGCATGAGGCGGCGGGCGAGGACGCGACCTATATTTCGCGCATCCGCGAGGACCCGACGGTCGAGAACGGCCTGATCCTCTGGGTTGTCGCCGACAATCTCCGCAAGGGCGCTGCGCTGAACGCCGTTCAGATCGCCGAAGTGCTGATCAATCGCAAGCTGATCGCGCCGAAGCAAAAAGCGGCGTGAAGCCGCCGCTGCTCGAATGCAGTTGCGCGTCCGGCGGCCACGCATGGCGTTGAGCGGCAATCGCGGCGAGAATGTCATCGGCGGCGCGCAGTGCGCGCGGCGGTAAGGATGGCGTCGTTCGTCGCGGCCATGAACAAGGTATCCGTCAAGGCGCGCTCGACGATCCTGGAAAAGCGCGGAAAAGAACAAATGACGAACTAAAATTTCGAGGCAAAGCTTTGCGATGAGCCCCGGAAGGCGGCGTAGAGGCGACCGGTCGGAACGATTGGCGCCGTCCAGATTCAATCGAGGTCGTCGCAGCTAGGGCATGTTTGTGGCGGTATCCGCTGATGCCGCCATTTCGCATTTTACGAGACGCGCCGGTTCGCGTCGGCAACATTGAGAGGAGATCATGCCCCCCGGAGATGGCAGTTTGAGCGATATTCTCGGAATCGTGTCCGTTCTCGTGCTGGTGGCTGCGAACGGGTTTTTCGTTGCAGCCGAGTTTTCATTGGTTTCCGTTCGCAGAAGCCGAGTGACAGAGCTCGTCGCCTCCGGCCGGATAAATGCTGGCGCCTTGCAGCGCGCAGTCGGCAATCTTGACGCTAATCTTGCGGCGACCCAGCTCGGCATCACAATCTCCTCGCTTGCACTCGGCTGGATTGGCGAGCCGGCGCTGGCGCATCTCATCGAACCTTTGCTGATCGGCCTGGCGGGAGCGTTCGCCGGCGCGGCCTCTCACGCTGTCTCCGTCGCAATCTCCTTCGTCATCATCACCGCATTGCACATTGTGCTTGGCGAACTTGCGCCGAAGAGCCTCGCGCTTCAACGCAGCGAAGCGACGGCGCTTTGGGTGGTGCGTCCGCTCGGATTGTTCCTGTTCCTCCTGCGGCCGGCAATTGCTTTGCTCAATGGCCTCGGCAACGCGGTGCTCCGCCTGTTCGGTCTGCGCCCAGGCGCCGGCGAGGAATCGCTGCACTCGCCGGAAGAGCTGAAGCTGCTGGTCGCGGCGAGCCAGGAAGGGGGCCTTTTGCATCTGGCGCAGCAGGAAGTGGTCGAGAGGGTTTTCAATATCGGCGACCGCCGGATCAGCGACATCATGACCCCCCGCCGCGAAGTCGATTGGATCGACGCCGATGATGATCGTGAAGAGATCCTGCGAACCATTCGAGAATGCCGCCACGAACAGCTGCTGGTCGGCCGCGGCGATATTGACGAGCCGACGGGCATGATTTTGAAAAAAGATCTGCTCGATCAAGTTCTCCGCGGAGAGACGCTCGATCCAATGGCGGTCATCCGTGAGCCCCTCGTCGTTCACGAGGCGACATCGATTTTCAGAGTGTTGGAGCAATTCAAGAAGGCTCCGGTGCGCCTCGCGGCAGTCGTCGACGAATACGGAAGCTTGGAAGGAATTGTCACGCAAACTGATTTGCTCGAAGCGATCGCTGGCGATCTGCCGGACGTCGAGGGCGAAGAACCGGACATCGTCGAGCGCGACGACGGCTCGCTGCTGATCGACGGCGCGATGCCGGCTCACGATGCTTTCAGCCGGCTGATCTTGCGGGCCCCGCCAGGCGATGCTGATTTTCATACGATCGCCGGTTTCGCGCTCTGTCAATTGGGGCGCCTTCCCGAAGTCGGGGAGCATTTTGACTATGGCGGCTGGCGCTTCGAGATCGTCGACATGGACGGCCGACGGATCGACAAGCTGCTCGCGCAACGAACCGCTTCTCTGGGCGCGCCAAAATAGCCTCCGTGCGCAGTCTGACTGCAAAGCCAAACGCCTGATCCGTTGGGGACCAGACCTCGCGCCTGCGGCCCTTCAGACCTTAAGCAGCGCTCACCCTTTCGGCTCGGTCTTGCTGAACAGGAAGGGCGCGACGTCGCGCACGCCGGGCGCCCTGCCGACGGCGTAGGGCATCGGGCGGCAGACCGCCATGGCCGAGAGGCCGACGCGGGCCGTCAAGAGGCCGTTCAGCACCCCCTCGCCAAGGCGGGCGGAGAGCTTCGCGGCTATGCCATGCCCGAGCACCTGCTGCACGATGCTGTCGCCAGCCGCCATGCCGCCGGTGATCGCGATATGCGCGCCGATCGAGCGCAGCACTTTGAGAAAGCCGAGGAGGCCCGGCCGTCCGCCATAGATCGTCGAGATGCGCCGGATGAGACGGATTGCCTGCGCGATCACGAAGACGACGTCGATGATCGCGCGCGGCGCGATCGCCGTCACCATCGAGACCCGCTTGGCCGCGCTGGCGATCTCCCGGCGCACTTCGAGATCGAGCGGATGGATCAGCGTGCGCTCGGCGATGTCGATGAGGTCGCGGCCGTCGACGATGTCATGGGCGAGTTCGCGTAACTGGTCACGGGCGAGGGCGGTTTCGGCGCGCGCGGCGTAAAGCGCGCTGAGCTCCTGCACGAGGCGGCGTGCGTCTTTGAAGTCGTCGGTCTCGCGCGCTTTGGCCAGGCCGATGTGCAATTCGGCGATGCGGCTCTGGCGCAGCACGCCCGCGGCCTCCCGGCCGGCGAGAACGAGGAGCGCGAGACCGGCGAGCACGGCGAGGCCGAGGCCGACGGCGCCAAGCAAGGGCGCCTGGGCGAAAAGATCATCGACAAGATGGTTGAGCCAGAGGCCGAAGCTCAAGGTGACGAGGCCGCCGGCGGCCGACCAGAAGAGGCCGCCCCACGACAGGAGCCAGGGCCGCGCGAGGCCCTTTTTCTGCGCGACCTCGACGGCCGCTTCCTCGGCATTGCCGCCGGCCTCCGCCATCGCCTCTTCGACTTCCGCCTCATAGGGGTCCCGCGTCGGCTCGATCAGCACTGGCGCGCGCGGATTTTCAGTCTCCGCGCTCGATTCGAGATTGAGATCTTGCAGGCGAAACGCGCGCGGACGTTTGGAGTCAGGCTGCATGGAGGCGCCCTTCGTGTATGAGCGTCACGTCAGTTTGTCCCCGAGAAGGAACTGAAGCGCGCGATCCAGACGGATATGGGGTGGCGAAAGCAGGGATCCATCGGCGGCCCGCGTCGCGACTGGAGGGCGAAAGCGCACGAAGCGATAATCGATCTCATGCGCCAAGGCCGGGCGGCGGGGATCATGCGCGGGATCGCGAAAGACGGCGCGCGGATCGGCCGGAAGCTCGCCCGGAAAGATCGCCGCCTCGGTCTTGCCGTCGAAAAGTTCATCGCCGATGCGTTCGCCATCGAGCGGGACGCCGATGACCGCTTCGAGCGCGGGGCCGCCATGGCCGTTGACCCTCGCCTCCCGCGTCGCGCGCACCGCCGCGAGCGCGATGACATCGACTTCCGCGCCGACATTTTCAACGCGGGCAATGGCTCTCGCGGTCAAATGGTGCAAGATCGCCTCCAGCCTGTCATGGCTGGTGTGATGCAGGTGATCGGCCTTCGTCGCGGCGAAAAGAATTCGATCGATCTTCGGTCGGAAAAGCGCTGACAGAACATTGCCGCGACCGGCGCGGAACGCGGTCAGCACATCGCCGAGCGCGAGTTCAAGATCACGCATGGCCGCAGGTCCCGCGTTGAGCGCGGCGAGCGCGTCGACGAGGACGATCTGCCGGTCGAGCCGCGAAAAATGGTCCCGGAAGAAGGGCTTCACCACATGCGCCTTATAGGCCTCATAGCGCCGCTCCATCATGGCGGCGAGAGAGTCGGGCGCGAAAATGTCGTTTGGCTCGATGGCGAGCGGCGCGAAGGTCAGCGCCGGCGAGCCGGCAAGATCGCCCGGCATCAGAAACCGCCCGGGCGGCAGGCTCGAAAAATTATATTCCTCGGCGCGGCAGGCGCGCAAATAAGTGGTGAAGAGCTCGGCCGCGCGGCGTGCGTCCTCCTCGTTGAATTTAGCCCTGGCGTCTTTCAACGCCGCAAATCCGCGCCATTGCGCGGAGAGAGGCGCGCGGGCGGCGGTGGAGGCGGCGGCGAAGGATTCCCTCGACCATTGTGCGAAGGACTTCGAAAGCAGCGGCAAGTCGAGCAGCCACTCGCCCGGATAATCCACGATGTCGAGCGTCAGCGCATGGCGGCCGGGGCGCAGACCGGCCTTTTGCTGATATTCGAGGCGAAGGCGCAACTCCGAGATGCGGCGCGTCGACTGCGGCCAACGGCGCGCCTCGACGCGCCCGTCGGGGCCGGCTAGCGCCTCCATGTGATCTTCATAGGCAAAGCGCGGAACATTATCGTCCGGCTGCGGCTCGAGAGCGCCGCTGATCAGTCGGCCTTCGGCGTGGACGCGAAACACCGGCAGCGGATTCTTGCGCCCGCGAAGGCTTGGGCTTGTCGCTTTGGTGAGATGTTCGATCAGCGCCGTAATGAAAACGGTTTTGCCGGCGCGTGACAATCCGGTGACGCCGAGCCGCACATGCGCGCCCGCCGACAGATCAACAAGGCTCTGCGCGACGGCCCGCGCTTCAAATAAAATATCGGAAAACAGGGGCAAAGGATAATCCGGCTGGCTTTTTGAAAACTCGGCTCCGGCGCGCCGCACGCAGATGCGACAAACCAAACGCAATCGTTTGAATCAAGCCCCTTTACGAGGATCAAACGGGTTACCGCGCCGGATCGCCAGAGGTTTTGGCGACGGCGCGGGTCTCCCGGTCCCGTCGCGCTTCCGCCTCGATCGCCGCCGTGATGAGATCGAGGCGCGCCGCCAGAGGGCCGATTTCAACCCTCGCCATGTTTTGCATGAGCCGCGACAGGCTGGAAAGGGGCGTCCCATCGGCGGCGAACAACTGTAAGTCATCATCCGGGCTCGCGACGACGCCCTCGATGGCGCGAAGCGCATATTGACGGATGCGCGCGGTCTCGTCGACGCAGCTCGGGCCTGGCAGAAGCGGAGCGAGGTCCGGGGCCTCGAGCGCGGCCAGCCTGACGGGCGCGCGCGACGGCAAATTCTGTTCGCCCATGCCGACGGCAATCTCGGGTGCGGCCATCAGTCTGACCGGCCTGTCAGCCACGACCGAACGCCGAAGTTTTGGCGCCGGAAGGGTTGCCGATCCTTGCGCCAGCCTGGGCGCGGCGAAGCCTCGACGGTGCGAGGCTAGCCAGCGCGCTCGCAATGTATTTGCTATGCCGCGGGTCGTCAGCGCGCCAAGCCGAATGGCGCCGCCCCGGCCTCGAGCGGCGCTGACCCCGCCGCACTTAGCGGGCGCCCAGCGAGAGAGAATCGCTTGGGCCGAACGACGATTATAGACCAGATAATAGCGCCGCAGCAGCATCGCTGCGACGACCGCTCCCTCCGAAGCGGAAGCAAAGGCGACATGGCCCTCGGAATCGGCGGCGATCTCTCCCGCCCAGCCTGCTCTTTTGACGCACCAGTAATTGTTGAGCTTTACGCAGCGCGGCGTCCCCAGCCGATCGTCGGCGATGACGTCGGCGAGAGATCGCGGCGACGCGTCGAGGCTGCGCGCCGCCTCCCAACGCCAATTCGATACAGCCCGTTCAACTGGAAGAAATGTGGCGCGAGACATAGCGAGGGCCGACATTTTCTCCATGCTCGTCCATGTCCGAGCGGCTCCATTCGCGTCTGCTTCAATGTTGACCGAGGCCGTTGAACCGAGCACAAGCGCAACGACGCCGAACAGTTCCAGAAGCATGAGCCTGTCCCCTCAGCGGGCCGCACACCGGCCTGGCTTCTATCCGCCGATTGTCGTTGACGTCTGCGTAATGCTGAAGCGCCGGCCCGTCACTTTTCCAAGGTGGCGAGCGTCACAAAACGTTCGAGGCGACCTCGGGCATGATTGGCGTCGCTCCAGTCGATCGGAGCCAAATCTATCACGGCGAGGCAGGGAGCTGGAAATTGCGCGCGCAACCTTGCGAGATCCGCTTTATTTCCTGCTTTCGAGAGGACGTTGGCGGCTTCGGCGAAGCCTGGATTATGCCCGATCATCAGAAGTGTGTCGATGCTTGAGGGCGCCTCGGAGAGCACCGCAAAAATCGTCTCCGCGCTCGCGTGATAGAGCGCCGGTACGGTGACATAAGACAGCTCGCGGCCAAGGCCACGCTCAACTTCCTGAAGCGTTTCGAGCGTTCGCTGCGCCGGAGAGACAAAAACCAAATTTGGCGCGAGAGCCGCCGACCGGAGGTAGGCTCCTATTCTAACAGCAGCGCTGCGGCCCCCCGGCGTCAGCCGCCTATCAATATCTCTTCTGTTAGCCGACGGCGCAGCTTCGGCATGACGAAGGAGGAGGAGCCGAGGCATGCGAAGCGGAACTCATCTGGAAATTATGCCGGAGCAAGGTTCACCTCTGGCATGCCTTTATGACATATTAAAGAGCCCGCCCATCACACTTTAACAACGAGGGTCGCCGGCGTTTTCGCAGCGCCCGGCAGGTGGTCGCTTGAGCGTCGGCCTTTCATGGATTGCGATAAGTCTGAGACAAGCGTTCGACGTTCGCCGCCGCCTTTTCACCGGCTTCTTCCACGGTCCTTACGCCTGAATCCAGCGATTTCGTCCAGAGCTGCGCATAGGTCTTGCTCATTTCGAGCGGAAGCGAGGTCATCAGCTCGCTGAACTTGCGCGTATGTTGAGACAGATGCTCGAAAGCCTCCCTCATGAAATTGGTTTGAATTGTGAGGATTTCTGACAGGCCTCGGGCGTTGCGAAGTTTCTCGATCGTATCGGTTGTATGCTCGATTGATTGGCGCGACATTTCTGCGATTTCAGCTGCGAACGCCTGCAGATTTTTCGTCGTCGACGACAGGGTGCTCGCGCTGAGGTCGGCAGCCGCGTTAGCGTCCTTAAGATTGATATCGGACATGATCTCCCTCCATGGGCCATCAAGCCTTACAACCGCTCACTCAATGAGGAGTTGCATCGCGCCGACATTAATTGAGCAGGCCCAGCTTTCAGGCGGCGGTTTGAGCCGCCTGAAGGGCGTCCCCGATAGCGGCCAACGCCGCATCGACGCCGGCGCCGTCCGGGCCCCCCGCCTGCGCCATGTCGCGCCGGCCGCCTCCGCCCTTGCCGCCCAGCTTTGCCGCGGCAAGCCGAACGAGGGCGACCGCATCGAAACGATCGACGAGATCTGCGGTCACGCCAACGACAATTCCGGCCTTGCCATCATCATCCACGCTGGCGATCGCCACGACGCCAGAGCCGACGCTCTGCTTTGCTTCATCAGCCAGCGATTTTAGATCTTTCAACTCGATGCCCGTCACCGACCGTCCAAGGAACGTGATTCCGCCGATGGATTGAGCGCGATGTGACTGACTCTCATCTGCGCCGCCCATCGCCAGTTTCTTGCGGGCCTCGGTCAGCTCGCGTTCTAGCTTGCGCCGCTCGTCGAGGAGCGACGCAAGGCGTTTGGCGGCGTCCTCCTCTGGCGCCTTGAGGAGCCCTGCGACCTCATGGAGCCGATGTGCTTGGGCGTTGAGATGACGTCGCGCGCCATCCGCGGTCTTGGCTTCGATGCGCCGCACGCCGGCTGCGACCGCCGACTCGGATACGATGGTGATGAGTCCGATGTCGCCGGTCCGGGAAACGTGAGTGCCGCCGCACAATTCGACCGAAAAGGCGCGGTTGGCGCGGCCCTCGCCGTCATCTTCGCGGTCCTGCGCGTAACCCATCGTCACGACGCGAACTTCATCGCCATATTTTTCGCCGAATAGAGCGCGCGCGCCTGAATGGATCGCGTCGTCGACGGCCATCAACCGCGTGACGACGGGCGCGTTCTGAAGAACCGCGCGGTTGGCGATATCCTCCACGCGGCTCAACTCGGCCTCCGAAATCGGCTTCAGATGCGCGAAGTCGAAACGAAGGCGATCTTCCGCGACGAGCGAGCCTTTTTGCGCGACATGATCGCCAAGCACGAGACGCAGCGCTTCGTGCAACAGATGCGTGGCCGAGTGATTGGCGCGGATCGCCGTGCGGCGGGCATGATCGACTGCAAGTTCGAGAGCAAGACCCGGATGAATTTCGCCGGCCTCGACGACGCCCTCATGCACGAAAAGATCGCCGAGTTTCTTTTGCGTGTTCGTCACCCGGAAGCGCACGCCGCTGGCGCGCATGACGCCGGTGTCTCCGACCTGTCCGCCCGACTCGCCATAGAAAGGCGTCTGATTGAGGATGATCGAACCAGTCTCGCCAACGCCGAGGCGATCGGCTGGCAGCCCATTCTTGACGATCGCTGTGACGACGCCTTCGGCCCGCTCCGCGTCATAGCCGAGAAAATCAGTCGCGCCGGCTTTCTCCTTGATGGGGAACCAGATATTTTCGGTGGCCGCCTCGCCGGAGCCGGCCCAGGCTTTACGGGCCTCAGCGCGTTGACGCTCCATAGCGGTGTTGAAGCCTTCGACGTCAACGCTGAGCGAACGCGCGCGCAGCGCGTCCTGAGTCAGGTCGAGGGGAAAGCCGTAAGTGTCGTAGAGCTTAAAGGCGACCTGGCCGGGAAGGGCCGCGCCGCCCGGAAGATCGCGCACCGCTTCATCGAGAATTGAAAGACCGCGTGCAAGCGTATCAATGAAACGCGCCTCTTCGAGGCGGAGCGTTTCGACGATCAGCGGTTCGGCGCGCAAGAGTTCTGGATAGGCTTGCCCCATCTCGCGCGTCAGAACCGGAACGAGGCGCCACAATAGTGGTTCGCGGGACCCGAGGATCTGCGCGTGGCGCATGGCGCGCCGCATGATGCGGCGCAGGACATAGCCGCGTCCCTCGTTCGACGGTGTAACGCCGTCGGCGATGAGGAAGGCGCAGGCGCGCAAATGGTCGGCGATCACACGGTGACTGGCCTTTTGCGGTCCGTCCGGCTCAACCCCGGTCGCATCCGCGATGGCGTTGATCAGGACGCGGAAAAGATCAATGTCGTAATTTGACGTGACGCCCTGGAGCAGGGCCGCGATGCGCTCGAGGCCCATGCCGGTATCGATCGAGGGCCGCGGCAAATTGATGCGCTCATCTGGCCCGATCTGCTCGAACTGCATGAAGACGAGGTTCCAGAATTCGAGAAAGCGATCGCCGTCTTCGTCGGGACTGCCGGGAGGGCCGCCCTGGAGCTTGTCGCCCTGATCATAGAAGATCTCGGAGCAGGGGCCGCAGGGGCCGGTGTCGCCCATCGCCCAAAAATTGTCGGAGGTTGCGATCCGAATGATTCTTGAGTCCGGAAAGCCCGCGATCTTCTTCCATAACGCGAAAGCTTCGTCGTCGGTGTGATAGATCGTGACGAGAAGCCGGTCCTTCGGCAGGTTGAATTCTTCCGTAATCAATTTCCAGGCGAGTTCGATCGCGAGCGGCTTGAAATAGTCGCCAAACGAAAAATTGCCGAGCATTTCAAAGAAGGTATGGTGCCGTGCGGTATAGCCGACATTATCGAGGTCATTGTGCTTGCCGCCGGCGCGGACGCATTTCTGCGCGCTCGCGGCGCGCGTATAGGGACGCTTTTCGAGGCCAGTGAACAGATTCTTGAATTGAACCATCCCCGCATTGGTGAACATCAGGGTCGGGTCATTGCGCGGAACGAGCGGCGACGATGGCGCGATCTCATGACCATGCCGCTTGAAAAACTTGAGGAACCCCGAGCGGATCTCGTTCACGCCGTTCATTTGCTTTTCCGTCTTAAGCCTTTGCGTTCGCGCGCAGCAGCTCTCCATGAATTGGTGCAAAATGCGTGGCGCGACGGCAAAACGCAAGTCGCGGCGACGCGCCTCAAGGCGCGGCCGGCGCCATCGTCAATGCGCCGGAGGCCGGCTTCGAGCCGCAGCATCGCCAGACGTACGCGAAAGACCAGAAGCACGGCTTGTTCCCGCGCCGCGATCATGCTCGAGAACCGGCCGATCGCGGCGAAGGCCTAAGAGGCCGGAAAGCGTCATTCCTCGCCGCCGTCGGCGACGTCCAGAATCTTGTCGGCGATCATCCCCGAATTCTCACGAATGGCGAGCTCGATCTTATCGGCGATCGCCGGATTGGCCTTCAGGAAAGTCTTGGCGTTCTCACGGCCTTGCCCAAGCCGTTGGCTGTCATAGGAGAACCAGGCTCCTGATTTCTCGACGACGCCGGCTTTCACGCCAAGATCGATCAGCTCGCCGATTTTCGAAATGCCCTCGCCATACATAATGTCAAATTCGACTTGTTTGAAGGGCGGCGCGACCTTGTTCTTGACGACCTTGACGCGCGTCTGGTTGCCCGTCACTTCGTCGTGATCCTTGATCGATCCGATGCGGCGGATATCGAGCCGAACCGACGCATAGAATTTCAATGCGTTGCCGCCTGTCGTCGTCTCGGGGCTGCCGTACATGACACCGATCTTCATGCGGATCTGATTGATGAAAATCACCATCGTTTGCGAACGCGAGATCGACGCCGTGAGCTTGCGTAGAGCCTGACTCATCAGGCGCGCCTGGAGACCTGGCTGGCTATCGCCCATTTCCCCTTCGATTTCCGCGCGGGGGGTCAACGCCGCGACCGAATCGATGACCAGCACGTCGACCGCGCCCGAGCGCACCAGCGTATCGGTAATCTCCAGCGCCTGCTCGCCGGTGTCCGGCTGGGAAACCAGAAGATCTTCGAGATTGACGCCGAGTTTTCGCGCATAAATGGTGTCGAGCGCGTGTTCCGCGTCGACGAAGGCGCAAACGCCGCCCTTTTTCTGGGCTTCGGCGATGACATGCAACGTCAGGGTCGTTTTTCCGGACGATTCGGGACCATAGATCTCGATGACCCGCCCGCGCGGCAGTCCGCCGACGCCAAGGGCGATGTCGAGACCGAGAGAGCCGGTCGGCACGGTTTCGATTTCGACGACTTTCTGATTCTTGCCAAGCCGCATGATCGAGCCTTTGCCGAAGGCGCGTTCGATCTGTGACAGGGCGGCGTCAAGGGCCTTGGTCTTGTCCACGGACGATCCTTCTACGAGGCGGAGATTGGCTTGACTCATGTGATTGATCCTTCTGACACAGGCTAGGCGAGGAGTGCAATGCGATCTGCGTTGCTATTGAATGTACTGTATTTGTTCTCGTTCGCAAGTTCTTTTTATGTTCTACTTATCCGGCATATTTCTCAGCCTGTGACGCCCTCGGCAGAGGGATATGCAATTGGTGGCTGTGGAAAAGCGCAACGAGAGATAGAAAAATAATCGGGTGACGCGTCGCGCCGCCGCCCGGCTGGACAAGCCAAAAGTTTGGCTATGGTTAACGCCATGCCTCGAGGCCGCGGCGGCCGGATGTGACGGCCTTTCGCAGCTACCGCGCGGGCAGGGCACGGCAATTGCTTGCTCGCCGCACGTCAGCCAAATCCCGAGAGCGCGCGCGATTCCATGTCAGAAATCAGCCAACCGTGGAAGCTTCGAGCCAACAATATCGTCCAAATGGACAATCTGATCGATTTCGGGGACGTGCTGCCGGAGGTGAATAAGATGCTGCAGCGCGGCGTGTCGCTTTACCGGCGCGATCCGGTCGGCGCTGACCTTGCCTTTCGCGAGGCGCTTGCGCTGCGGCCTGATGCTTTGCCGAGCTATCTATGCCTTTATAAAATCCATACCTATCAGGGTAATCTCGACGAAGCGCTGACGATCGCCGAGGCCGGGCTAGAAGAGGCCGCGCGTCAGGCAGGATTGGACGCCGATTGGACGCTCTGGAGAAGCGGCCAGATTTCCTCCGACGTCAATGGGCCAGGCCATTTCGCGCTTTATACGTTGAAGGCCCTTGCTTTCATCCATTTGCGCCGTGACGAGAAGGCGAAATCGCAGCGCTATCTCGACAAGATCTCCGAGCTGGACGCGATGGAGCTCGTGGGAGGAACCGTCATCGCCGCTTTGGCGGCTGCGGTTGACTAGAACAGGATCAGTTGACGCGATTGACGGGCTGGAAGTGAAACAGACCACCGCCTCTAGAGCGCTTTCCGATCGAATGGAGTCATTCGATCGATCAGAAATCGCTCCAGATACAGAAACCTGAGCATATCCTTGTCGATCAGATCGAACCGATCTGATCGGAATATGCTCTAGCGCTGACTTCGCAATCGCTAAAACAAGAAAGCAATCGCTAAACCAGGAAAGGATGTATGGAGACGATGCAAACAACATTCATTCGAAGCACTTCGGACGGACGCAAAGTGGAAGTGATCGGCGCGCTGATTTGCATTGACGGCAGTCCTGTCGCCGATCAACTGGTCGAGGTCAAGGAGCATCCAAACAAGGCGGCGATCCTGCATGCGCTTCCGAACGCGGCCTATATGGCGGGCCCGATCGTTCTGACCGTCGAGGAAGGCTCGCTCGTTCGCGGCGCGCTCGCCGCCGCGAAAACCGCCGAAACCGATCCGGTCGAGATCGAAAAGCGCTTCCGCGGCGCCTGGAACGCGCGCAGCCGCGAGGCGGGCATCGAGTAAGACGTCTTGGCCGCGAGCGCGGCGTTCAGCTCGCCGCGGCTTTGACCGCCTCGATCAATTGCTTCAACGAGAAGGGTTTCGGCAGAAAGCCGAAATCCTCGCCCTCGGGAAGGTTTTTGGCGAAAGCTTCCTCGGCGTAGCCGGACACGAAGATGACTTTCGCCTTGACGCCGCGTTTGCGCAATTCGCCGAACATGGTCGGCCCGTCCATCTCGGGCATTACCACATCCGAGACGACGAGATCGATTTTTCCCTGATTCTGCTCAACGATGTCGAGCGCCTCCAGACCAGAGGCGGCCTGCAGCACGCTATAGCCGCGTGAAGCGAGCGCGCGGGCGCCGAAAGCGCGGACGGCCTCTTCGTCCTCCACGAGGAGAATGGTGCCGTGTCCGGTGAGGTCGGCCGCGGGCTTTGCCGGCTCGACCGAAGGCGCGGCCTCATGCGACTCGGCGACATAGCGGGGCAAAAGGACGGTGAAAGTGGCGCCCTTGCCGGACATGCTGGAGCAAAAAACGTAACCGCCGGTCTGCTTCACGATGCCATAGACCATGGCGAGGCCAAGGCCGGTGCCCTTGCCGACTTCCTTCGTCGTGAAGAAAGGCTCGAATATCTTGTCTTTGACTTCGGGCGGGACGCCGTGTCCGCCATCCTCGACTTCGATGGCGACATATTCGCCCGCAAGCAGCGAATTCTCGTCAAAAGACGCGCATTCGTCGGGCATGACGTTGCGGGTTCGTAATAAAATGTCGCCGCCCCCCGGCATCGCGTCGCGCGCATTGACGATCAGATTGACGATGACCTGCTCGAATTGATTGAGGTCGGCTCTAACGAGCCAGAGGTCGCGGCCGTGCCGCAACTCGAGGTTGATCTTTTCGCCGACGAGCCGGCGCATCAGCATTTGCAGATCCGAGAGCACGTCGCCGAGCTGCAGCACCTGCGGGCGCAGCGTCTGGCGGCGCGAGAAGGCGAGCAGCTGCCGCACCAGCCCGGCGGCGCGGTTGGCGTTCTGCTTGATCTGCATGATGTCGCGGAAGGAGGGATCGGTTGGCCGATGATTGGCGAGCAGCAAATCCGAATAGCCGATGATGGCCGTCAGCACATTGTTGAAATCATGCGCGACGCCGCCGGCGAGCTGGCCGATCGCCTGCATCTTCTGCGATTGCGCGAAATTGTTCTGCAAGGTGCGCTGTTCGGTGGTGTCGAGCGCGTAAATGGTCGCCCCGGCCCCGTCTCGCTCGTCGGACGCGGAAATGAAGAGGCGGGCGGAGCGGTCGCCGTCCCCGGCCAGCGCGACGTCGACGGGGGGAATATCGGTTTGTGACCCGGCGGCGGCGGCCAGGGCCGTTTCGAGCGCGTTGCGGTCGCGCTCCAGAATTCCGGCATAGATTGAGCGTCCAGCTCCGACATCGGCCCATTTCAAGGCTTCGGGCATCAGCCGGGCGAAAGCGGCGTTGGAGCGCACGATGCCTCCGTTTGCGTCCAGAATGGCGATCGCCATTGGCGTCGAATTGAAAACCCGCGCGAAGCGGACTTCCGCCGCGCGCAGATCCTCGGCCGGCTCCTCGCCTGGCGCGCGGTTTAGCACGAGGGTGCGCGAGGGTCCGGCGGCTCCGTCACTCCCGAAAGCGACGCGATGCAGCAGGCGGACGGGCAGGCTCTGACCGCCGCGCCGTTTCAGATCGAGGTCGAACTGTTCGGTGCGCACCTCGCCCGCGCCGCCTGCGATCGAGGCGATCAGCGAGGCGCCGTCGCCGGCGAGGAAGTCCGCAAGCGCAAGACCACCCGAGCCGACCTGCGCGAGATCATAGTCGAGCCACGCGGCGAGGGTCGCGTTCATATAGGAAACGGCGCCGTCGCGATCGCAGGAAAAGAACCCCGCGGGCGCATAATCGAGAAAGTCGATCGCGTGCTGCAATTCCTGAAAGACATTCTCCTGCCGCTCGCGCTCCCGGGTGACGTCTGCGACGGTCCAGATATTGGCGCGCCTCACGCCTGCGAAAGGCAGCGGCCGGACCTTGATCTTGTACCAGCCGACGCGTCCGTCGCCGCTGAGCGGCGGACTGAGGCGCAGCTCCTCGACATTGGGCTTGCCGTCGCGCGCCGCCTGAGCAAGCCGGTAGATGGCTTCGGACACGTCTGGCGCGCCGGAAAAAAGGCGCTCCACGGGGCGCAGATCGGCCGGATTACGGGCGCCGGACAGGTGCATGTAAGTCTCGTTGGCGTAAATGATCTTGCCGGGGGCGTCGGTTGCGATCAGCCCTTCCTGGTTGCCGTCGCAAATCAGCTTTGTGATGTCGTTTTTGGCGGCTTGCCCCGCGAACTGAAGAAGACCGACCGCGAAAGCGAAGACGGCGAAGACGCCGACGACCGCGAGCGCCGCGAGGAGGCCCATCACGACATTTCCGGCCTCGTCCTTCGGCAGGAACGAAAAGAGCGCCGCCGCTCCTGCGAGAAACAGAGCGAAAACCAGGACGAGGGCGGGGCTGCCTGCGCGCTCGGTCCTCTCGAAGGCGGCGGGAATCGGCTGGTCGGTCATGGCTGTTTGTCCGCCGTAGGCAAAACGCGAATCAGACCCCGCCGCGCGCCCAGTCCCGCCGAGGCGCGAAGCGCGGAGGCAGGCCAGGCCGCTTTCGCGCCGGCGTCCTGAAGTCCGCTCGCCGCCGCAAGCTCGGGCGCTCTATCGTCAGGCGCGCTTCGACCGCGAGGATGCAATTCCCGATTCGCGTTGGCAATCGCATCGAGGAAGATTTCCTCAATAAACGTCTCGCACAAGAATGTCATGATATTACAGCGCATCAAAGCGGACGGCGTCCAGTCAAGGCTCCCATCGCGGGAAGAAATCGCCGCCGCGGCGTGTTTTCGTTTGAAGGGACTGGCGTCGCCCGAGTGAAAATCTTGCGAGCCTTGATCGAACGAGCCGCATTTTCTAAGGTGCGGCGTCATCTTGTGTTGCTCGCGCGCGATCGAACGAGTCACGATGCAGATTGTCATCCCATGTTTTCGAGCGAGCCCAGCTAATGCAGGCCATATTCGACAAGATGTCCGAGAATAAAAGTTTGACCTTCATCGCTGCGGCAATCGTTCTTCTGCTCGCTTTGGCGCTCATCCTCGTCGTTTTCCGGTTTGCCACTGGGCGTCGCGTGAAGATGCCGGGAGCTGGCAGGACGCGGCTTCCGCGGCTTGGCGTCGTGGACGCCTTCGACCTTGATCGTCAGCGTCAGCTTGTCATCATCCGGCGGGATAATGTCGAGCATCTGTTGATGATCGGCGGTCCGAACGATCTCGTCATCGAATCGGAAATCATCCGCGCGGAAGGGCGGGAGAGGCCACGGGAAAAAGATCTGCGCGAACCGAAAGAGGCGCCGCAGAGCCAGGTGGCGGGCCAAGGTTCGGGTCCTGCCCCGGCGCCCGGCCCTCCGCCGTGGCAGCAGCCCGAGCTTGAACCCGTGGCGGCGCGCGTGGCCTCGCGCGAGCCGTTGGGCCGCCGGGCTCCCATTCAGCCCGCCACGCCAATTCCGTCGCCGATCGCATCGGAACCCGAATCAGTTGCGCCGGCTCCCGCCGCAGATCAGTTCTCTGTTGCGCCGCCGTCCGTTCCGCCTGCTTCGCCGACGCCTCCGGCATCGCCCCCCCGATCGCCGGCCTTTCCCCTTCCGCCCCGGCGAACCGCCCAGCCGCTCACGCCGCCGCAGCGGACGCCACGCGAACCTCTCCTGCGCCCAGACCTTGCCGCGCGCGGAGAAGGCGCCTCCGGGCCGGGAAGCGTTTTTCCGCGCGCGCCATTGGCGACTCCTTTCCTGCGGCCGTCGCCGCCGCGCCAGCTAGCCGAGATGATGGCGAAGTCGGCGGCCGTATCAGTCTCTTCAACGGCAGCGGCTCCGAGCGCACCCGCGGAGTCTCCTGCCGAGGCCGCGCCGCTCGCCGCAGAACCATTATCTCAACCGCTGGCCACGCCCCCGGCGAACGGGGAGGGCGCTGGAGATGAAACTGCCGCCGCCGCGCCGCCGGCTCCGATCGTCGAGAAATTGGAGCCTGCGGCCCCGGAGGCGGCGCAGACTGCGCCGGCCGAGCTTGCGATCGTCGCGGAAAAACCAGCGGATGATGTCGAGGCCGCGCCGGAACGCGGGGAGGAGTCCGAGCCGCAGCCGGAAAAGCCCGCTTCCTCGGCGTTCGATCCGATCGATTCGCTCGAAGAAGAAATGGCGAAGCTTCTCGGACGGGGACCCAGTCGTTAAGCCTCGGATTCCCAATCGGGCATCAATTTCGGGGGGAGGCGGCGATTCGAACTGCGATTACCGGACCTGAGCTTAGCTACCCCATGATCTCTTCAATCGAGCGGTCGGGGCATCGAAGCTTGGCCGAATCGGGCCGCTTCTGGAGCATGATGATTCCTCAAGGGATCGATTCTGCTCGCTATTTTAGCCCTTGATCAGTCTGTTTAGCTGTCGCGGTAGACGCGTTCGCGTTTTTCGTGGCGTTCCTGCGCCTCGACAGAGAGGGTTGCGATCGGCCGCGCATCGAGACGCTTCAAACCGATAGGCTCACCGGTTTCCTCGCAATAGCCGTAGGTTCCATCGTCCAATCGTCCAAGCGCCGCTTCGATCTTTGAAATCAGCTTGCGTTGCCGATCGCGCGCCCTGAGCTCAATGGCTCGATCGGTCTCCGAGGAAGCCCGGTCTGCGACGTCCGGATGATTTTCATTCTCGCTTTGCAAGGCGACGAGCGTCTCGCGGCTTTCGCGCAGGATATCTTCCTTCCATGCCAGAAGTTTGCGACGAAAATACTCGCGCTGACGTTCATTCATGAACGTCTCTTCTTCAGAAGGTCTATAGGCGTCTTCGACCATTTCGGCAGGCACCGGAAAGTCTCCCCAAACCCAATTGCCAGCCTTATACCGATTGCGGCGCGCATATTCAATCGTAAGTCTCGCCCGCGTCTTGAGTTATTCCTTTTTGCGGGGGCGCCCTGCCTATGCGGCATTCACATCTGGGCGGGCGAATCGGATGGCGCCGGAGCAGCGCCTCTTCAAGTAAATGTCAAGAGATGATAATTGTACTGGACGCCTGGCGGCGGCGAGAGCAAATCCGGCCGCCGCGCTGGATAGACGAAGCGTTCAGACCTTGAGGGCGCCCGACATCGCCTTGCGTAAATTGTCGTCGACCTTGTCGAGGAAGCCAGTCGTCGAGAGCCACTTTTGCTGGGCGCCGACGAGGAGAGCGAGATCCTTGGTCATGTAGCCTGACTCGACCGTCCTGACGCAGACCTTCTCCAGTGTTTGCGCGAAGGCCGCGAGTTCGGCATTGTCGTCGAGCTTGGCCCGATGCGAGAGGCCGCGAGTCCAGGCGAAGATCGACGCGATCGAATTCGTCGACGTTTCCTTGCCCTGCTGATATTCGCGGTAATGGCGCGTCACCGTGCCGTGCGCGGCCTCTGCTTCCACAGTTCTGCCGTCCGGGCTGAGCAGCACCGAGGTCATAAGGCCAAGCGAGCCGAACCCTTGCGCGACCGTATCCGATTGGACGTCGCCATCGTAGTTCTTGCACGCCCAGACATAACCGCCGGACCATTTGAGCGATGACGCCACCATGTCGTCGATGAGGCGATGCTGGTAGGTAATGCCGGCCGCCGCGAATTTATCAGCGAATTCGGTCTCGAAAATCTCCTGGAACAGATCCTTGAAGCGCCCGTCATAGGCCTTCAGAATAGTGTTCTTCGTCGACAGATAGACGGGATATTTGGAGGCGAGGCCATAGTTTAGTGAGGCTCTTGCAAAATCGCGGATGGAATCATCAAGATTATACATCGACAGCGATACGCCAGCCCCGGGATATTTATAGATTTCCTTCTCGATGATGGAGCCGTCGTCGCCTTCGAACTTGATCGTCAGGCGTCCCTTGCCCGGCACCCTGAAATCGGTCGCGGCATATTGGTCGCCGAACGCATGGCGGCCAATCACGATCGGCTGCGTCCATCCCGGCACCAGACGGGGAACGTTCTGGCAGATAATCGGCTCGCGAAAGATCACCCCGCCCAGAATATTGCGGATCGTGCCGTTTGGAGACCTCCACATCTGCTTCAGATTAAATTCTTTAACGCGCGCCTCGTCGGGGGTGATGGTCGCGCATTTCACGCCGACGCCGTGCGTCTTGATCGCGTTCGCAGCGTCCACCGTGACCTGATCATTGGTGGCGTCGCGATTTTCGATGGAAAGATCATAATATTCCAGATCGAGATCGAGATAGGCCAGAACGAGTTTCTCGCGAATGTAACGCCAGATGATCCGGGTCATCTCATCGCCATCAAGTTCGACGACGGGATTGGCGACCTTGATCTTGCTCATTATTTCGACCTTTTCGAGTTGAGTGCTGGAAATGTCCCGACCGTCTTTCGCCGCGTCTATTCGATGCGCTGAAAAAAGGACGGCTCGGTGGGGAGAAGCCGCGGTCTCATTTGGGCGCGTCGCCGCGCAGGGATTGGCTAAAATCCGGGTCGGCCTGGGCGCTGAGCGCCTCGAAGCTCGCCTGGTTCTGCGGCGTCGCCGCTTTGTAGGCTGCGAGGATCGCGGGTTTCTGCTCTGGCTGCAAAGTCAGGATCTGGCGCAAATCGCCTTTCATGAACTCCTGCAGGTCCCTGTCGAGCGGCGCGGGAGAAGCGAGCGCCTGCTCGATACGGGCCGCCGCGAGGGACGCGTTGTTTGGCGCCGTGAAATAGGACATTTGCAGCGCGATCATTCCCTTCGCCTCCGCGGCTTTGCCGGACCCGGGCGGCAGTTCGGCTAAAAGCAGCCATGCCGCGCCGTTGACCGGAGCCAGAGCGACGGCGGCTTCTGCGTTGGCTTTTGCGCGCTGTAGACGCGCGGCGTTGGCCGCGTCAGGGCCATGCGTCCGGTATAGCCAGATAATATCCGCGTCGGTATAGGCGGCCTGCGCGAAGAGGTCTCCCCTGACGACGCCGAGCCGCGCCGCCCAGAGGGCGTTGTCGCGATAAGCCGCGACGGCCGCTGCGCTCGTCCTGTCGAGCGGGAGAGCAATCGCCTGCGGCAGCAGCAACGCGGTGACGAGCAGCCATAGGCCTGCGATCACGAGAACGCCCGAAAAGGCGAGAATGCTGATGCGCAGCCCGACCGGCTCCGCCAGGAAAAATTCGTCGTTCGCCTCAGGCGCGAACATGAAGCCCGGTCGGGGTGGTTCCAAACTCATCGATCACTCCCTCCTTGATCATTCGCGCGCAGACGAGCGGTTTGCAAGCCGGATTGCAACACAATAACCCAAAGCCCAAAATTCTAGATGAAGTCGATTTGATCGCGCTCCAGTCTCAGGCAGGTCAGGCGCCCCGTGGCGTAGGCGCCCGTATCGATGTCGATGCGATTGCTCCGTACCTCCGGCTCCATGACAGGCGTGTGGCCGTGAACGATGATTTTTTCAAATGACTCCTCGTGCGAGAGAAATTCGTCCCTGATCCACAGCAGATCATCGTCGCGCTGCCGGGAGAGCGACGCCCCCGGCCGGATGCCGGCATGAACAAAAAAGAAGTCGCCACATGTGTAGGACAAAGGAAGGGAGCTGAGAAATTGATGGTGGCTTTTCGGCAGAGCGCGTTGCAGGCCTGCGGAGAGCTCGCCCTCTTCCTCCTCGTCCGGATTGAGGCTCGGCCTCAGGCCATAAGATAAGAGCGTCGTCAATCCGCCATATTGGCCCCAGGCGCGCAATATCGCCGGATTACGCAGAAATTCGAGAAGATAGAGCTCGTGGTTGCCTTTGAGGCAGACGGTCCGGTGGGCTTTTCCGCGATTGATCAACTGCGTCAGAACGTCCGAAGATTTCGGGCCGCGATCGATATAATCGCCGAGAAAGACCTGGATGGGATTGGCTATCGGATGCCTGAGCAGGTCTGCGTCGATTCGGACGAATGTCTGTTCGAGCAGGTCGGCGCGCCCATGAATGTCTCCAATTGCATAGATTCTGACCCCTTCGGGGACAGTGGGAGCCGCTGGCGCGGTTCCGATCAGGCGCGGTTTCCACATCAAAGCAATATTTCGACATTCGATGACTTGAAGCGTCCATCGGGCTTTGGCAAAGGCGGAGCCACGCTTGATCGGCGCTTCACGGACTTCTTGTTTACTTGTTAGGGCATTTTCCCGCCAAGGGATAGTCAGAACGGCTCAGCCTCGGCCACTTCGGAATAGGCTTCGAGCGCCTGCTCCAGCCATTTCTTGCCGTCCTCTTTTGGCGTCGTCCAGCGCGCCGCCGCTTCGAGCGCGAGAGGGCCGACGTCGCCCACTTCGGCCCGCCAGAGGCCGATGTCGATCCGCGCCGCCGTCAGACTGGCCTCGTCATCATGCAGGACGCCAAGACAGGATTGGAGTTTATCAAGACCGCCAAGCAGCCGCTTCATGCGCTTGCGATCCGCAACGCCTGAGACGCCGACGAAAAACTGCGCCATGTAACGCAGCTTTTTCGCTGCGATTCGAACCGCGTGCTGCGCGCCCGCATCGAGTTCTGCGAGGTCACGCGCCTCTCGCAGCAGAGCCGCCAGCCGCTTTTTCAGCCGCCTGCGGATGAACTGGGCCACCGGCTCGAGATGGTGGCCGGAGGGACGGCGCCTCCACGCGCCGCAGTCGATCCATTCGGAGAAGTCGATGAGAAATATTCGCCAGCGCTCGGATTGCACGGCCTCGCGCGCGGCTTCACGCGCGGCGAGGCGTCTGTGTTCGAGCCATGTCGAGAAGTCATTGGCCGCGGCGGCGCTGGCCGCACGAGAGGTTTCCGGCGCATTAGCGAGCATGATGTCGCGATCGCGCGCCTCTCCAAAAAGGCGCGCGAGCCTCCGCAATTCATCATTCATTCTTGCAAAGGCGTCGTCGCGCGCCATGGGTTTGAAGAGAGCAAGCGCCGCCCGCAGGCGCCGCAACGCGATTCGGCCCTGGTGAATAGCCTCGACGGGATCGGGACTGGATTTCGACGTCAGCACAGCCGCGTTGAGCATGAAATCATTCAAGCAAGCGCGGCAGATGGCGCTGAACGCCTGCTCTCCCGTCATATCGGCCTCAAGGCGAGGGCTCGATGCTTTCGCCGGATGGCCCCACAGGCCATCGACCAGCCTCCGGCCGCGCTCGGCCTTGCTGATCAAGCTTAAGTGGAGAGGAGCATGCGCCGTCAGTTCGCGCGCCAGCGTGAATAGCTCCTGTTTGTCGCCGCGCTTCAGTTCGAGCTCAAGCTCGGAAACGGGGAGCGTCTCCCGCTCGGCCCCCGCGCTTTTGATCCGGCCACGGTCGATCGCCACCTCGATGGCGGCGTTTCCCTCCGTAACCATAAAGGCGACGCGCTGGACGTCGACCTCGAACGTCGGACGCAGGCGCGCGCGGACGGCTTTATCGATTACATCGGCGAAAGGCGTTTCGTCGATCATCGTTCCGTCGGGCCGTGGGGGAGCGTCGGAGGGGTCCCAATTGATCCGCCGCTCCCATTCTCCCCGTTCGAGGAGCGCGCAGCCCACCTGCTTGATCGTCTGGATCGAAACGTCGCCCGTTCGGCGAACGCGGAGCGCCAGGCCGCGCTTCCAGAGATACTTTTCGGGCGTGTCGAAATAAATGGCGTGACTGCGCGCCGGCTGCGCGCCGGCGAGCTTATCGCGCAGGCCTGGCAAGGTTCGAAGCCTGGCGAGATCTGCTTCGTCGAAAACGAGTTTAAGTTCCATCTCGGGCATTGCGACCCCAATCTAGACCGTTCCTTTATCAACGACCCGCCCAACGGTCGAGGATTAAGACTTTCGTCGATGAGAACTCGCCCTCATTCCGCCAAGGAGCGGGCGAGCGCCGGTGAGATTCTGTGCCCCGCCGCCGGATTGGCGGGCGAGTCGCCGGGTCCGCGGCGTTTGCACAAGGCAAGACTTCCAATCCAACGTCAGCGACGACGTTGCGGAAAAATGGCAAGACTTTGTTCATTTACGCAAATGGGTCTTGTAACAGAACCGCCGCTAAACTAAACAAAAGCAAGAAGCAGCCAGTTATACGTAGCACAGATAAGAAAATTATTAAATTATAATCTGTAATAGAATGTTGAAAATCGAAAATCGTCACTTCTCCGCTGCTGTCCTGAACATTTCTGTTCATCAGGTATTCATGTGAACACGCTATAGTTGAATTAATATTCTGGCGTCGCGTAAACGTTTCAGCCTCTCAATAAATGCACTGTTCTGGGGCCGCTGGTCTTTTGCCTGAAGGCTCTCGATCTCCCCGATGCATGTTGAAATTTTGTCCCAAGAGGAATTTAGGTGAATAACAATGAACAATAGAATTATTGTTGATGTTCTCGTTGAGGCGAGCCGCCTTCTTGAAACAAAGGGCTGGAATAAATTTGCCATGGCGCGCAACGACCGTGGCGAAGCTGTCAATCTCGACAGTAGTGAGGCTTCCTGCTATTGCCTGTCCGGCGCTCTTTGCATGGCGTGGCGCGCGGTTGATCCTGCCAACGAAGAGTTTTATTTCAAATATTTTGAAAAGAAATTTTCGGATGTCCTGCGCGAAAGTCATGGCTTTGACGGGACTTTTACGCAATGGAACGACTCCGTCGCTACATCCCGCGACCATGTATTGAATGTAATTCAGTCGGTTATCACCTCGCTTCTTGACGAGGGCCCTTATAAAGAGAGTCCTCCGTTATCGCCCCGATTTTTGATAGAGCAAGAGAAGCGTTGGGCCTGACAGAAGTAAAGAGCTGCCGGCGTTCAGCGTCCGGCAGGGAAGAGTTTTAGAGGCGCTTTCTGTTCCCCTGAAAGCGCTTTTACCTGTTGAATTTCCGTGGCCGTCACTGGCCAAATGGTAGATCTATTTGATCCTGAGAGGCTGCGGCCTCTCTTCTTTTTGACGCGGGTCGCTTCGGGAAAAATCGAGTCGTTGTTCTGACAGCGCCGACATGGCGGGAGAGAACGCATCGGCTCTTACATGCCGTCCTCAAGCGCGATTCCAACGTCAAATCCACGAATTCAAAGCGCTCAGGCGATCGCAATTTAGTGCAACGCCACCGAGCCTGAAACGCGAGCGAGGATGCTGGAGTGTAGAAGCCGATTTTCGGCGACGTCCTCCAGCTCTCGCAACAGAGCAGGGCCCTTTGGGGGCTCTGCTCCGGCTTCGGGCCTCTATTCAGCCCTATGATGCGGCGGCGATGGACCCTGCCTATACTTGCAAGAGGAGAGCCACCAACTCGCCCTGGCGATGCGTCGCCGTTTTCGCGAAGACCGACTTTAATTGATTTCGCGCGGTCTCACGCGAAATGTTGAGTTCCGCGGCCGCCGTGTCTGGACCTGCCCCACGCGCTATGATGCAGGCGAGTTTCGCTTCAGACGGCGTCAGAGAAAATGTTCTCGCAAGAAGGGCGGCCGGCGGCCCGGGCCGCGGACCCAAAGCGTTCAGCGTCACGAGCGCCCGCACGTCTGCTGAGGGCCAGCGCGCGCCGCCGTCGATCGGCCAGATCCGCAAGAGAATCGGCAGACTGTCCTGACGCGGGACAATGATCGGTTCCACCACCGGGGCAATTTCCGCCATCGCATATTCGAATTGATCCACATAAATGCGAAGCCTGTTTCGGGCTTCCGGATCACGTATGAAAAGGCGCCTTTGGCGCACCCTTATGTCGTTATTGAATAAGGAGGCTGCCGCATCGTTAGCCTCGACGACAAAGCCGTCGAGATCAAGCAGGAGGGCCGGCTGAGATAAAATGTTCAGCGGGTCCGTCGAATTCCAACTGGAGCGGGATGATCTCGAGAGAATTGCAACTTCGGTAACTCGACGCGTGAATGCGGCAAGAACCCGCTTTTCTTCGCATTCAGAATCGATTTCATCCAAATACATTGCGAAAGGAGTCATAGCATCGCCAAATTTTTCAAATCTATGTTTCGCGTGCGCGTGATGAACGTCAGTTTTGAATGTGCATCCGCCACGACTTCGTGTTTGCAAAAAATTTAGATAAAAGACCTTCAAAAGCCCTATTTTTTCCAGCGAGCAGAACGCGCGAGCTTTTTTGCTCATCACTTTCTGTTCGTTGCCAACTACCCACTTAATGTTTTGTCGAACCTGCTAATGTGCGTTATCGCACGGGCGTGTGTCGGATTACGAAGATGAATAAATCGTTAGAAATAAAGGGTGATGAATTAAATATAATAACATCTGCCATATAGGACGGTCCTTGGTCGGCGAATTGAAGCTTGCGCCGGATTATCTACCGCCTATATACAAAGCTATATCACGTTTCTTTGTCCTCGCACAAATCGACTCTCTCATTTGAGCAATATTCCCTGCGTTGCTTGGCGTCCCGCCGACCGCGTCGCGAGAGCCAGGGCAAGACGGAAGCCATTTTGCATCCAAATAATAGATTAATTTTAGCCTCGCCCTGGGCGGATCTGTTTCTTACATCAACGCATTCTTATGCCGGCCGCCGTGAGGCCGGCCCCGCGAGTTTGCGGGCTGGGCTTGAGCCGCGGGGATAAACGCCGTAAGTCCCGCTGGAGAGCATTTTTCTCCGGGGCAGGAACCCTCAGGTTGCCCCCATTGCACGATCGAATGCGCTTACGCCGATTGGTTTCGGCGAGTGAGCGGTGAGGAGTTGTAGAATATGATTAGCGTGACTTTTCCGGATGGCGCTTCCCGCCATTTCGACGCTCACGTGACCGGACTGGATGTCGCGAAGAGCATTTCGCCTTCGCTCGCCAAGAAATCCGTCGCCGTGGTGATCGACGGCGCCTTGCGCGATCTCTCCGATCCCATTCCGGGCGGCGCGACGATCGAATTCGTTAGTCGTGACGATCCCCGCGCGCTGGAGCTCATCCGGCATGACGCCGCGCATGTGTTGGCGGAAGCCGTGCAGACGCTTTATCCGGGCACGCAGGTGACGATCGGCCCGGTTATCGAAAACGGCTTTTATTATGATTTCTTTCGGGAGGAGCCGTTCACGCCGGACGATTTCCCCGCCATTGAGAAGAAGATGGGCGAAATCATCGCCAGGGACAAGCCTTTCACCAAGGAGGTCTGGACCCGCGATCGGGCGAAGTCGTGGTTCGAGGCGCGCGGCGAAGCGTTCAAGGTCGAACTCGTCGACTCAATTCCCGGCGACGAAGACCTGAAAATCTATAGGCAGGGGGATTGGCTCGATCTCTGCCGCGGTCCGCATATGACCTCAACGGGCAAGGTCGGCGCCGCATTCAAGCTGATGAAGGTCGCCGGAGCCTATTGGCGCGGTGATTCGAAACGGCCGATGCTGCAGCGGATTTACGCGACCGCCTTCGCTTCGCAGGAGGAACTCGCAGCCTATCTGAAGCAGATCGAAGAAGCCGAGAAGCGCGACCACCGGCGTCTTGGCCGCGAGATGGACCTGTTCCATTTCCAGGAGGAGGGGCCCGGAACGGTGTTCTGGCACCCGAAGGGCTGGACCCTGTTTCAGACGCTGATCGCCTATATGCGGCGGCGGCAGGAGGCGGCCGGCTATGTCGAGGTGAATACGCCGCAAGTGCTCGATCGCGCGCTCTGGGAAACCTCGGGGCACTGGCAGACCTATCGCGACAACATGTTCGTGACGCAAACCGAGGACGAGCGGATCTTCGCGCTGAAGCCGATGAATTGTCCGGGCCACGTGCAGATTTTCAAGAATGGATTGAAGTCTTACCGTGATCTGCCATTGAAGCTGGCGGAGTTCGGCGTCGTGCATCGCTATGAACCCTCCGGCGCGCTGCACGGCGTGATGAGGGTGCGCGCCTTCACTCAGGACGACGCCCATATATTCTGCACCGAAGATCAAATCATGGACGAGAGTTTGAAGGTGAATGACCTCATTCTCTCGATCTACGAAGATTTCGGCTTCGACGACATTGTGATCAAGCTTTCGACGCGCCCCGAGAAGCGCGTCGGTTCCGACGAAGCCTGGGACAAGGCGGAGGCGGCCCTTACGCGAGTGCTGGAAGTCCTTGCGGCGCGGGGCGCGAGGACCGCCATTAATCCTGGAGAGGGCGCGTTCTACGGCCCGAAACTGGAATATACGTTACGCGACGCAATCGGCCGCGAATGGCAGTGCGGAACCATTCAGGTCGATTTCAATTTGCCCGGTCGGTTTGGCGCCTTCTACATTGACGCCGATAGCGAAAAGAAGACCCCTGTGATGATCCATCGCGCCATGTTTGGTTCGCTTGAGCGCTTCACCGGCATATTGATCGAGCATTTCGCAGGACATCTGCCGCTCTGGCTTGCGCCGCTGCAGATCGTCGTGGCGACCATTACAAAAGAGGCCGACGACTACGCGTATGAGGTGATCGCCGCGGCTCGCAAAAAGGGGCTGCGGGTGGAGGGAGATCTCCGTAATGAGAAAATCACTTACAAGGTGCGGGAGCATTCGCTCGCGAAGGTTCCGGTTCTGCTCGTCGTTGGCAAGCGCGAGAGCATTGACGGCGCAGTGTCGATCCGGCGGCTAGGCTCATCCGCGCAGACGACGGTTGCGCTCAGCGAGGCTGTCGAAGCGCTGGCCGAAGAAGCGTTGGCTCCCGATCTCCGGCGGAGTCATTTGGATGTTGCGGCGCAAAAATTGCTTATAAACTTACTCAATTGAGGCTTGCGCCTCAAGGCGGGTTCGTCAAAACATGCGTCCGCGGTTTTATTGTTCCTTTCGTAGCGCTCGATATCTCAGTTTCGTCGTTGCGAGAAGGACATGATGAAGAGCTGCGGTTGAAAGAAGTGCTGGGAGCGCGCCCGCTTAAAGTTTACGTGAATATCCAATGTGCTCCTCCGCACAGAACTCTTTTTGGCGCTCGCCTAGCTTGGTTTTAGGTTGATTTTTCCAGTTTATTGTAGCTTAATGTTGATAAGCAACCTGCTGAACAGTGCGAGTCTAAAATGTACTTTAACCGCTTGAGTCAGATTGCGGAATCGGAGGTCGACGCTCGTACGTCGATTTCAGCTTCATCAAGGCTTCATGTATCTTACAAAAACATTGAGGTTATTGCCGGACTTGTTGACATTTTAGTAATCACCTTTGCAAGCGTATTTGGTGGGACGCTTTATCAGCATTTTTGGTCCGGGCCAAATACAGCGATTGAAGTCAGCTTGGGAGTCGGCCTTTCAGAGGGGCTGCTCTACGCCTATGTGGCGAGTTCGCGGGGACTTTACCGGTTGCCCGTTCTGCTGTCGCCCTCACGCTATCTCGGCCGGATTTTTTTGGCCTGGGCCATTGTCAGCCTTTTCGTCGCTATCTTCCTGGTGTTTCTCAAGGGCGACGCTCTGTTGCCGCATGGCTCAATCGTCGCCTCAGCTCTCTTGCAAGTTTCGCTGCTGCTTCTTGCCCGCTGGTTTGCCGAGAAAACGTCGCGATCTTTAATGGCCAAGGGAAGCCTGCCCGGACGGAGGGTCGTCACGATCGGCGAGCCTTCCGAATTGATGAGATTGAGCACAGCTGTTCTTTTTCGCTATTTCGGCATGAACGAAGTGGTGCGCGTGTCATTGCCCGCCGCCAAGGCGTCATCACCGGACGACGTGCTTGTCGATCTCGACCGGGCGCTCCATGAAGCGCGCGAACGCGGCGTTGACGGATTTGTCCTGGCGCTCCGCTGGAGCAGCAAGGAACTTCTCGAAACCGTTCGGGAACGGTTGCGCGCGTCGCCGCTTCCCGCTCATCTGCTCCCGGACTATACGATCAGGTCGGTATTGGGACGACGCGCCCTGTCGACCAATGGCCCCGAACTTAGCCTCGAAATTCAGCGCGCGCCGTTGACGACTATGGAAAGAGCGGTCAAGCGGACGCTGGATATCCTATGCGCTTCAATAGGAATCGTGCTTTTGACGCCGCTGTTTCTTTTGATCGCGGTTCTTATCAAGCTCGACAGCAAAGGGCCGGTGATCTTCAAGCAGCGGCGTAACGGATTTAACGCCAAGCAATTCGTCATTTTCAAGTTTCGCTCGATGACCGTCCAGGAAGACGGGGCGGTCGTGACGCAGGCGCGGCGCAATGATCGCCGGGTGACGAGGGTCGGCCAGTTTTTGCGCCGGTCAAGCCTTGATGAATTGCCCCAGCTCTTCAATGTGCTCATGGGCGACATGTCTCTGGTCGGGCCGCGCCCCCACGCTCTGGCGCACGACAATGAATATAAGGTCCTGATCGCGAAATATGCATTTCGCCATCATGTCAAACCCGGCATGACCGGATGGGCCCAGGTCAATGGACTACGGGGCGAAACCGGCCGTCTCGAGCAAATGGTGGAACGGGTCAAATTGGACCTCTGGTACGTCAATCATTGGTCGTTTGGGCTCGATATCAATATATTGATACGCACCTGCTTCGAGGTCTTGCGCAACCGCGCCTACTAATAAGCACTTTGATTGAATGAAAAGCATATCCGTTACGTGGGACGGCGTGCGATAAGGCAAAGGCCGGAGCCGAAGCTGTTTTCTGTCGTGCGCGGCGATGCGGCTGATTGTCGCAGCGGCCAACCCGGAATGACCTCAATAAAGCGACGGCAGGCGCACGGGCGTACGAATCGGCCCGATCAATAGCCAGCCATCGGCGATGCGCAGCGGCAGGCGGGCCGCCTCGGCTTGCTGCTTTCCCTGCGCATGGCCGAGGAAATTCGTCAACAGGGAGCTTGCCGTCAGAACGCGAGGGTCAACTCCAAGGCGCCCAAGCACAGGATTCAGCCCCTCAAAAGCTGTATCCAACTTGCCACGGGGACGGTGCGCCTCATCAAGATCAAGACTGCCGCGCGCGTCGAGTTTTGCGCTTCCGCTCGTCAGCAGCGCGGTTCTCACATCGAGACGGCCGCCCTTTTCACGCCATCGCTCCATGTCCTCGAAGAGCGTTCCGGCGGTCGAAGAATCAACTTTTGTGACCGTCCCCGCGAGGATCGCGTCGAGCGGCGCGTCGAGGCCGAGCACATCGCTCATCGACGGAATTGCGACGCCATTCATGGCGATGTCGAAGTTCAAAGCGGCTTCGCCGTCAGGTCTCGGAGTTATCGAGACCTGCACCGTCTTGGCTCCCGAATTCAGCGCCCCAACGCCAATCATTGATCCCTTCAGCAACATTTGATCGCCCTCGAGGGAAAAACGGGTCAACGCGTCGGGCGGTCCTTCTATCGTCAAATCGAGTTTCGCCCACTGCAGCGCGAGGTCGAGTTTTCCGTCTGGCGTCTTGCCGGTAAAGGGGCTCTCGAGCTGCGCCGTGAGGCGCTCTGGCCGCAGCACGGAGGACGATGCGCGAAACCCATGCAACGACCCTGTAAAATCGCCGCCAACGATTTTGCCGCGAAACTGGAGGCTGGCGCAGCTCATTTCGATGTCGAGCGGATAACCGCCGATGTGGCGCTGAGGGCAGCTCCAAACGCGCCCGAGCGTGGCCTCGCGCGCGATCCAGGCAGTCACGACGGCGTCGGTTTGACGGGCCGCCGCATACCAGAACAGCGACCAGCCGGCTGCGGCCGCCCCCAATATCGTCAATGCTATGAGCGCGAGAATGCTCGACGTCCGGCGGCGCCGTAGCGCCGCGCTTTTCATTGGCATATGCGCCTCCTTTGCGGACAAACGAGCCGGGCCTTGGGGCGCGCCAATCGATCAGCCGCGCCGCCGCGTGCGAGCAAAAGCGAAAGCGCCGAGTCTTTTCGCGATGCGCTTCTTCGTTTATAGCGCGTCCTGGCAAGGAGCAAATTTGCGATGGCGGCCGCGGAGGATCTCTGGGTGTTCGGTTATGGCTCGCTGATGTGGCGGCCGGGGTTTCATTTCACCGAACGGCAGGGCGCGCTGGTGCGCGGCTATCATCGTGCGCTCTGCGTCTATTCACATGTTCATCGCGGCACCAGCGAGCGGCCGGGCCTCGTGCTTGGCCTCGATCGCGGCGGCTCGTGCAGGGGCGTCGCATTCCGCGTCGGCGCCTTGCAGGCCGCCGCGACGCTCGACTATCTGCGGGCGCGCGAACAGGTAACGTCGGTCTATCGCGAGATCGTCCTGCCGGCGATATTAGGGGATGGCCGCCAAATCGAGGCGGTCTGCTATGTCGCCGACCGGACGCATATTCAATATGCGGGACGTCTCGATCGCGAAGAGCTTCTGCGGCTGATCAATCAGGGGGTCGGCGTTTCAGGCCATAATTTCGACTATGTGAGAAATACGCACGCTCATCTTGCGGACCTCTCGATCCACGACGAAACGCTGGAATGGCTTACGCGGCAGATGGGCGGATAAATTCAGCAGGCGCTCGGATATGCTCAAGTTTTTGAATCTGGAGCGATTTCTGATCGATCGATTGACTCCCTTCGATCGGAAGGCGCTCTAGCGGAAGACAGGCGGCTTCCAGAAGGATGAGACCGCGAAACAAAAAGGACGCTGGCTACGACGTCAGATCAACGATGACGGCGTGACGCGATTTTTCGTCCTTTGCAAGAAGGTGAACGTGCCACTCGCTGACGCCAGACCGCAGGGCTGCGCCAACGCCTTCGGCATCGCCGCAAAACTGTCCCTCCAGCCAGCTAAGATCAAAGACGGCGACGCGCCGCCTCTTGCCCCCGGCGTCGCGCGCGACGGCCACGGCGACCGCGCCGTCAAATTCAGGAAGGCCGCCGAGCACTTCGTCGGCAAGAACGGGAAAAACAGAGAAAATGTAACATTGTCCGGAAGCGCCGCGCCATTTGTGGAAATGAGCCGCCAGGGAATCTCCCGCGAGGCAACGGAGAGGCGCATTTGGACCGAGGAGCCGACGTCGAAGCTCTCGTGGCGCTAGCGAGCCAAGCGCCTGGCGATCCACCGCGCGCTTCTCTCGAATTGACCGAAATCTGATGCTGCGCTGCGGAACTACTATGCCCATCGGCCTCGGGTCCCCTCATCACTGAAGGAACATAAATAGAACATGGCAAGATTTTGTCAACCATATCGCCCGAATGTTTCGCTTGGCCGCGTCCTTTTGACTCGCCCGCAGGCCTTGCAGGTCAGCCTGCCGCGCTGTTCGCTTGCGGCGGCAGCACGGTCCTCAGGGATGGATCGGCGGCGATTGATTCATCGATGAGTCTTGCCGTGGCGGTTTCGATTCGCGCTTGCAAGGCGCGCATGAAATTCTGCTTGTCCGCGTCGGGGGCCATCGGGGGGAGGAATTCGATGACGACGCGCCCCGGCCGCCGCAGAATGCCCCGGCGCGGCCAGAACAGGCCGGAATTCAAGGCGACAGGCACGCATATGGCGCCGGTGGACAGGCATAAATGGGCGACGCCCGCTTTATAGTCGGGTGGGGCCCCCACGGCCTTGCGAGTGCCCTCAGGGAAGATAAAGACCTGCCGCTCCTCGGCGATGGCCTGACGCACCTGCCGCGTCAGATCGGCGAGAGCCTGGCCGCGCTTCGCGCGTTCAATGCCAATCTGCTCGGCGCCTTTTAGATACCAGCCGAAAAAGGGGATCGACATCAATTCGCGTTTCAACACAAATGTGAAGTCGCCCATCTGCGTGGTCAGCGCGAAGGTCTCGAGAGCGGACTGATGTTTCGCGGCGATAATGCAGGCGCCTGAGGGAAGATTGTGAAGCCCCCTGAACTCGACCGTGGTTCCGCAAATCCATTTGAGCAGCCACAAAGAGTTGCGCGACCAGATCCGCGCGAGCTCCTGAACGGCGGCGCGCTTCCTCAACAGAGTAGGCAGGCCCAGGAACGCAAGAACGGTTATATTCGCGTAGAATAGAACATTGAAGAGCAAGGAGCGGATGACTGTCATTCGTTTGTCTGATCTTGTTCCATTTTGGCGAAGCTCGCATCGAGCCCGCGCGGTTCAGGATCGCGCCTCCATCCGCCCGCCGGCAGACCCGGCATTGCGAATCGCTACGCGCGCGCTTCTGAGCCGCATTGAGGACTAGCTGCGCTTGCATTTTGAGCGGAATTCCTTGCGCGCTTTGCCGTGCAGACCTTTGGCGTCGGCCTGGTCGGAGCATTCCTTGGCTTTGGCCTTCTTCGCGGCGTCCGAGGCCGCCGGCTTTGCGGCGGCAGCCGCGGGCGCCGCGGCGGGGGCCTGCTGCTGCGCGAAGCTGATGTTTGCGAAGGACAGCACGAGCGCGCTGGCGATGATCCATGAAAAAGCGTTCTTCATACACGCACCCTCCAAAACCGACGCGATTGATCCCACGCTTCAGCGTCAATCGCGGCGCGACCTTATCTCTGCCGAGGGGCCGAACCAAGGCGAAAAGCTGAAGCTTTCAATTCGCAGTGCTCAAAAATGAACTTTACATATAAAGATATCTGCATATATATCGAATAACGAATTGCCAGGACGGCTTACGATGCCCCAGTCTCAACATGCGCCTTTCGACGTCATTCTCAACGGCTTGACCGCCGCGGGAGAGGCGACGCGGCTGCGCCTCCTTGCGCTCCTAGCCGAAGCCGAACTGACCGTGAGCGAACTTGTGACGATCCTCGGGCAATCCCAGCCGCGCGTTTCGCGTCATTTGAAGCTGCTCGCGGAAGCCGGACTTGTCGAGCGTCACCGTGAGGGATCCTGGGTTTTCTTTTTCATGAGCCAGAGCGGTCAGGCCGCCGGATTCGCGCGCGATATCGTTGCGCGCCTCGCGCCCGGCGACGCCCACCTTCTTGCCGATCGCGCCCGGCTCGCGGAGGTGCGCCAGGCGCGCGCGGAGCAGGCGGCCCGGTACTTCGCCTCGCATGCCGCCAACTGGGATGAGGTGCGCGCCATGCATTTGCCGGAAGAACGCGTTGAGGCTGCGATCCTCGAGGCGGTCGGAACCGGGCCGTTCAACGCGGCGCTGGATCTCGGCACGGGGGCCGGCCGCATGCTCGAAATTCTGGCGCCGCTTGCGACGCGCGCGGTCGGCGTCGATCAGTCGCCGCAAATGCTCAGCGTCGCCAGGGCGCGTATTGAGCGGATCGGCCTGCGCAACGCCCAATTGCGTCAGGGCGACATTTATGCGTTGCCAGTCGAACCGGATTTCTATGATCTCGTCGTCATGCACCAGGTTCTGCATTATCTCGATGATCCTTTGCGCGCTATTCGTGAAGCGACGCGGGCGTTGCGGCCAGGCGGGCGGCTCGTCATCGTCGATTTCGCTCCCCATGAAGAAGAGAGCCTGCGATCCGTCCATGCGCATCGCCGCCTTGGCTTTACCGCCGAGGAGGTCGCCGGATATATGACGGCGGCGGGGCTCGAAGTTTCGATGCGGCGCGATCTAGCGCCCGAGCCGGGCGAGGGCGGCAAACTCACAGTTTCCCTGTGGCTCGGCCGCGACCGCCGCGTCATCGCTGATCCTCTTCCTTTAACTGCGCGAGAAGTCGCATGAGCGAAAATGCAAGCTGTGACCTGCCGCGCGCAAGCCGCACGCATCAGCCTGACATCCGGGTGTCGTTTGAGTTCTTCCCGCCAAAGACCGTCGCGATGGAGGCGCTTCTTTGGGAGTCGATCAACCGGCTTGCGCCGCTTGGACCGAGTTTCGTCTCTGTGACCTATGGCGCGGGCGGATCGACCCGCGAACGCACCCATTCGACGGTCGCGCGCCTCGCCAAAGAGGGGGTTGTGAAGCCGGCCGCTCATCTCACCTGCGTCGCGGCGGCGCGCAAGGAGATCGACTCCATCGTACAGGGCTATTGGGACGCCGGCGTCCGCCATATCGTGGCGCTGCGCGGCGACCCGCAGGAAGGCGTCGGAACCAAATACTGCGCCCACCCCGAAGGATACGAAAGCTCCTGCGCGCTTGTCGCCGGCATCAAGCGGATCGCCGATTTCGAAGTTTCGGTGTCCGCCTATCCGGAGCGGCACCCGGAAAGCCTCTCGCTCGAAGCGGACCTCGATTTCATGCGCGCAAAGGTCGACGCGGGCGCGAACCGTGCGATCACCCAGTTCTTTTTCGAAAACGAAATTTACCTGCGCTATCGTGACAGGCTGCAAGAGCGTGGCGTCGATATTCCGATCGTGCCCGGCATCATGCCGATGCAGAATTTCAAGCAGACGGCGGGCTTCGCCAGGAAGGCGGGCGCCAGCGTGCCGCAATGGCTCGCCGACCGCTTCGAGGGATTGGATGATGACCCTCAGACAAGGCGTCTCGTCGCCGCCACGGTCGCGGCGGAGCAGGTGCTCAATCTCGTCGATCACGGCGTCCGCGATTTTCATTTCTACACCAACAATCGCGCCGATCTCGTCTATGCGATCTGCCACCTTCTGGGGCTTCGGCCAAAACTCGAACAAAAGGCCGCCTGAATGACTCATCGTTTCAATGGCGAGGCGACCCGCAACGCCTTCCTCGACGCCGCGCGGAAAAGAATCCTGGTGCTGGACGGCGCCATGGGCACAATGATTCAGCAGCGCAAATTCACCGAGGAGCAGTTTCGCGGCGAGCGCTTCAAAGATTGGCCGAGCGACCTTCGCGGCAACAACGACCTCCTGTGCCTGACCCAGCCCGAGGCGATCGAGGCTATTCATCACGCCTATATCGAGGCGGGCGCGGACATTATCGCGACCAACACATTCAATTCGACGCGCATTTCGCAAGCCGACTACGGCATGGAATCGCTTGTGCGCGAACTGAACTTCGAGGCGGCGCGTCTCTGCCGCGCGGCAGCCGACGCCGTCGGGCGCAAGGACGGCCGGCGCCGCTTTGTCGCTGGCGCGCTGGGCCCGACGAGCCGCACAGCCTCGATCTCGCCCGACGTCAACAATCCCGGCTTTCGCGCGGTCACCTTCGATGAATTGCGCGAGGCCTATGCTGAATCCGCGACGGCGCTCATCGAAGGCGGCGCGGATATTTTGATCGTCGAGACGATCTTCGACACATTGAACGCCAAGGCGGCGCTGGCCGGCGTCAATGACGCCTTCAAGGCGCTCGGCGTCGAGACGCCTGTAATGATCTCGGGCACGATCACCGACCTTTCCGGCCGCACCTTGTCCGGCCAGACGCCGACGGCTTTCTGGCACTCGCTGCGCCATGCCAATCCTTTGACGATCGGCCTCAACTGCGCGCTCGGCGCGCGCGAGATGCGCGCGCATCTCGCCGAACTTTCGCGCATCGCCGATACCCTCGTCTGCGCCTATCCCAACGCCGGCCTGCCCAATGAGTTCGGCCTTTATGACGAGAGCCCCGAATATATGGCGGCCCTCATTGGCGAGTTCGCCGAAGCGGGTCTCGTCAATGTGGTCGGCGGCTGTTGCGGCACGACGCCCGCGCATATTCACGCCATCGCGCAACGCGTGAAGGACGTTCCACCGCGCGAGGTTCCTTATATCGCGCCTTTGCTGCGCTTGTCGGGGCTCGAGCCTTTCACGCTCACGCCCGAAATCCCTTTCGTCAATGTGGGCGAGCGCACCAATGTCACCGGCTCGGCGAAATTCCGCAGGCTGATCAAAGAGGGCGATTTTTCAGCCGCGCTCGACGTCGCGCGCGATCAAGTCGCGATGGGCGCCCAGATCATCGACGTCAACATGGATGAAGGCCTGCTCGATTCCGAAAAGGCGATGGTCGAATTTTTGAATCTTGTCGCAGCCGAGCCCGATATCGCGCGCGTGCCGGTGATGATCGACTCATCCAAGTTCTCTGTCATCGAGGCCGGCCTCAAATGCGTGCAGGGCAAGGCCGTCGTCAATTCCATTTCAATGAAGGAAGGCGTCGAGAAATTCATCCATGACGCCCGCATCGTGCGCAGCTATGGCGCCGCTGTCGTCGTCATGGCTTTCGATGAAAAAGGTCAGGCCGACACCTTCGAGCGCAAGGTCGAGATATGCTCCGCGGCATATAAAATTCTGACCGGGGACGTCGGCTTCCCGGGCGAAGATATCATCTTCGATCCGAACGTCTTCGCCATCGCGACGGGCATCGAAGAGCACAATAATTACGGCGTCGATTTCATCGAGGCGGCGCGGGAAATCCGCAAGCGTTTTCCGCTCGTGCATATTTCGGGCGGCGTCTCCAATCTCTCTTTCTCGTTTCGCGGCAATGAGCCCGTGCGCGAGGCGATGCATTCGGTGTTTCTCTATCATGCCATCAAGGCCGGCATGGATATGGGCATCGTCAACGCGGGCCAGCTCGCGGTCTATGCCGAGATCGAACCGGAGCTGCGCGAGGCCTGCGAGGACGTCATCCTGAATCGTCGCGCGGATGCAACGGAGCGTTTGCTTGCGCTCGCCGAAGGCTTCAAGGGGCAAGGAGGCGCCGAGCGATTTGAGAAGGATCTTGCCTGGCGCGACGAGCCGGTGGGCAAGCGTCTCGAACATGCGCTCGTCAACGGCATGACGGAGTACATTGACCGCGACGTCGAGGAGGCGCGCGCGGCCAGCGTGCGGCCTCTCGACGTGATCGAAGGCCCGCTGATGGCGGGCATGAATGTCGTCGGCGATCTTTTTGGCGCGGGCAAGATGTTCCTGCCGCAGGTCGTCAAATCCGCGCGTGTGATGAAGCAGGCGGTCGCTTATCTTCTGCCTTACATGGATGAAGAAAAGCGCCTGAACGGCGGCGGCGAACGCTCGACGGCGGGCAGGATATTGATGGCGACGGTCAAGGGCGACGTGCACGATATCGGCAAGAATATCGTCGGCGTCGTGCTCGCCTGCAACAATTATGAGATCATTGACCTTGGCGTCATGGTCCCGGCCGCGAAAATTCTGGCGACCGCCCGTGCGGAGAAAGTCGACGCCATCGGCTTGTCCGGCCTCATCACGCCCTCGCTCGACGAGATGTGCTTCGTCGCCGCGGAGATGGAGCGCGAAGGGTTCGATTTACCTCTTCTGATCGGCGGCGCGACGACGAGCCGCGTCCATACGGCAGTCAAGATTCATCCCAATTACACGCGTGGCCAGGCGGTCTATGTCAATGACGCGAGCCGGGCTGTCGGCGTCGTGCAGTCGCTGCTCTCGAAAACCGCGCGCGACGAGACCATCGCGGGCGTGCGGGCCGAATATCAAAAGGTTGCGGAGGCGCATCAACGGTCGGAAGCAGAGAAGCAGCGCTTGCCGATCGCCAGGGCCCGCGCCAATGCGCTGAAGCTCAACTGGCCGGATTACGCGCCGCCGCGGCCGGCGTTTACCGGGACGCGCGTGTTCCGCGCCTATGATGTCGCCGAGCTCATTCCCTATATCGACTGGACGCCCTTTTTCCAGACCTGGGAATTGCGCGGCCGCTATCCCTTGATCCTCGATGATCCGAAACAGGGCGAGGCGGCAAGGCAGCTTTTCGACGACGCGCAGGCCATGCTGAAGCGCATCGTCACAGAGCGCTGGTTCGATCCGAAAGCGGTGATCGGCTTCTGGCCGGCGGCCGCGATCGGCGACGACATCACGCTCTATACGGGCGAGTCCCGCACGGAAAAGCTCGCAACTTTCCATACGTTGCGGCAGCAATTGCAGCGGCGCGACGGCAAGCCCAATCTGGCCCTCGCCGATTTCATCGCGCCGCACGACAGCGGCAAGGGCGATTACATCGGCGCGTTCGTCGTCACCTCCGGCGCGCAGGAAGGCAAGATCGCTGATCGATTCGCCAAGGCCAATGACGATTATGGCTCGATTCTGGTGAAGGCGCTCGCCGACCGCATCGCCGAAGCGCTGGCCGAGCGGATGCATGAACGCGTGCGGCGCGAGTTCTGGGCCTATGCCACGGACGAGGATTTGACCGAAGAGGCGCGGCTGCGGGAAGAGTATCGCGGCATCCGCCCGGCGCCCGGCTATCCGGCCCAGCCCGATCATACCGAAAAGGCGACGCTGTTCGACCTGCTCGCGGCTGAAAGACGGATCGGCGTTTCGCTGACGGAAAGCTTCGCCATGTGGCCTGGCGCCTCGGTTTCGGGACTCTATTTCGCGCATCCGCAAGCGCATTATTTCGGGGTGGCGAAAATCGAGCGCGATCAGGTCGAAGATTACGCCCGCCGCAAGGGGATGAAGGTTTCCGAGGTCGAGCGCTGGCTCGCGCCGATCCTGAATTACGTTCCGGCGACCCTGGCCGAGGCCGCGGCGGCGGAGTAGCACGACGCGTCGGCGCTAGCCTTGAGGTCGCGCCGCCAGCAATTTCCGTAGAGTGACGACGGTCGAGAAATCGGCCGTCCCGTCAACCAGCCCCGGCCTGAAATGGCGCTGGAAGGCGCGGACGACCAATTGCGTCTTCTTGTCGTAGACGCCGCTGAAATCGATCCCATAGCCATAGCGCGCCAGCAAGGATTGCAGCTCTTCGACATCGGCGCCGCTGGCGTCCTGTTCGAGGCGCGGGCCGTCCGCGATCGGGCAGGGAGCGACGTAATGGCCAACGCCTGCTTTGGCGAGCTGCGCCCAGGGAAAAAACTCGCCGGGATCGATCTTCCGATCGGGGGCGATGTCCGAATGCGCGAGCACTCTTTGCGGCGTGATCCGCCACCGCCCCACGATATCGAGGCAGAGGGCCGTGACGGTTGCGATCTGCGCCTCGGGATAGGGAAAGGCGGCGGCGCCGTCCTTATGGCCCGGATGCGCGATCTCGACGCCGATCGAAATATCGTTCATGTCGGTTTCGCCGGCCCATGAGCCTTTGCCGGCATGCCAGGCCCTGCGCGTCTCGGGGACGAGCTGCCAAAGGGCGCCGTCCGGCATCACGACATAATGAGCCGAGACCTGCGTTGCGGGATCACAGAGCAGACGCACGGCGGCCTCGCCCGTCGCCACCCCGGTATAATGGAGAATGAGCGAATCGGGCGTGCGTCCGCCTTTGCGCTCACCGTGGTTTGGTGAGGAGCAAAACGCCGCTGGCAAAGCTGTATCTGTTTTAATAGCCGTAATATCCCTGGCAGAAGGCGTTGCCGTAGGGGTCGTAGACGACCCGCGCGCAAGCGCGCGGCGGCGGCGGCGGCGGATAATAACCGGGCGGCGGCGGCGGCGGATTTGCTGGACGGGTGTTAGCGCCAACGATCGCGCCTGTCGCCGCTCCGAGCGCCCCGCCGACGAGCGCCGCGCCGACTCCCCCGCCCGTGGCCGCGCCGATCGCAGCGCCCGTGGCGCCGCCAATGGCCGCGCCGCTTCCGGCCCGCTGTTCAGGCGTATAGCCGCATCCCGCAAGCGCGAGCGAAGTCGCGAGAAAGACAGTCGGCAGGAAAATTTTCTTCATTGCTGATCCTAGCATCGCCTGGGGCCTCGCGCCAAAAAATCGAGACTGCCCCGGGAGGTCAAGTTAGAACTGGGCGCCGTTAAGATTTTCCTTCGATTGCGATTTTTTCGACACAGATCAGGGAGGAGGAACCAAAGCGATTGCGCGGCCTCCATTGACTGGCCGCCTCTTCACGCCTATGTCGCAAGCGCCAGCCGGCCGGATGGCCGCCGCCTTAGGGCGGAGGAAAGTCCGGGCTCCACAGAGAAACGGTGCCGGATAACGTCCGGCGGGGGAGACCCCAGGGAAAGCGCCACAGAAAATAAACCGCCATCCGGCCCTGCGCCGGCGGCAAGGGTGAAACGGTGCGGTAAGAGCGCACCGCGCGCATGGCGACATGAGCGGCACGGCAAGCCCCACCGGGAGCAAGACCGAATAGGGGCGACGCGAGGTTCTAAAAAACCTTAGATCCGTCTCTGGATCGTCGCCCGGGTTGGTTGCTCGAGGCGGCCGGCGACGGCCGCCCCAGAGGAATGGCCATCACGCGTCGCGGGTTTCCCGCGCGCCATACAGAACCCGGCTTACAGGCCGGCTGGCAGCATCAAATGGAAGCAGTGCAGGGCGCGGCTCGCCGCCGCGCCCTTCCTTCATTCTATCCGAGGCGGCCCGAGGCATGGGCAAGCATCGTGTAGACCATGCCGGTCTCCGAATTCAGATAGGTCTGCGTCGCCGTTTCATCGGCGTTGTCGCGGTTCAGCTCGGCGAGCAGACGCTCGAATTCCTGCACATAGCGGTCGATTGTGGCATGGAACTCCGGATCGAGCCGATAGCGCCGGCGCACCTCGTCGAAGGTTTGCGCGCCGCGGCCGAGATAGATGCGGCGCGAGAAAGCGTTGGCCTCGCCGCGGCGATAGCGCTCCCAGGCCTCGGCGGCCGCGTCAGGGTCGATCATGCTGGCGACGTCGAGCGAGATGGCGTCGAGCGGCTGGCCCGCCTGCTGCGGTCTCGCGCCGACGCCTTTCGGTTTGATGTCCCTCATGATGCGCGGCGGCGCCGGCGGCTCGTCGGTCGAGGCGCGCGCGAGCAGATCGGACAGCCATCCGCCGCGTTCCGGCGTCGGTGCTCCCTCCGGGCGGGACGGCGCCGGGGACGCTTGCGGGCGGCGGGGCTCCGCCGTCTGGGGCGCCTCGAGCGCGCGGGCGGGTTCCGCCGGCCGAGCCGGCGGGGGCGCAGGGCGCCTTGCGGGGGCGGCGGGCGCGCGGTCCGCAGCGGGAAGCGGCGTCGACACATCCAAGGAGCGGCCAGAGCGGGTGACGATTTCGCTCAGCTCCTTCAGGGCCTTGATCTCGTCGGCGACGATTTTGCGCATCGCTGCCGCTTGCTGCGCCGTCTCCTGCGGCAGATCCGCAACGCTGGTCCTCAAGGCTTCCCGCGTCGCCGCGAGTTCGCTCTGAATTTGGCGCGCCATCTCGCGCAGCTCCGACGTCGCGCTCTCGAAGCGTTGCGATGTCTGGGTGAAGATGCCGCCGATTTCGGCATTGGTTTCTTCATAGGCGGCGCGCATCGCTTCAGCGGTGCGTTCGCGTTCCTGCGCGATATTGGCGCGCATGTCGGCGAATTGCCGGTCGATATCGCCGCCCGCCGATTGCGATGTTTCGGCCACATAGGCGCCGAGTTCGCGCGCCCGGCTTTCGGCGCTCTCAAAGGCGTTCTCGATCAACCCGGCGAAGGAGCCGAGCACGCTGTCGAAGTCGTCGCGGCGCTCCTTGATGGCGCTCAGGAGCGCATCGAGCGAGACCCGCCGCGCCTCGAGCATCTGGTCCAGTTCGCCCTGCGACCTGACGAGTTCGCCAGCCGAAGCTGCGAGGCTTTCCTTGTGGCCGGCGATCGCCTCGGCAAATCCGCTGGCTTCATAGACCGTTTCTCCGGCCGCCTGATTGAGCCGCTCGACTTCCGTCGAAACGTTCCCCAGCACGGTTTTGAATTCCTCCATGCGATGGCTCAAGGATTCTTCCACCGCTACGAAATTCGAGCTGGCGACATTGATCGCATCCTGCAGCGATGCGCTGCCGCTGACGAGGCGATCGATGACCTCGGTCATTTCGGCGCCGAGCTTTCCATTCGCGTCGACAAGCGCGCCGATCGATTCTGATGCGCCGGTCTCGAAGGCGTCGCGCAGATTGACGAGCGAGCGTTCAAGCGCCTCCGTCAGTTCGCTTTGCTTCGCGCTGAGATGCTGCACGATCGCCATGCCGCGGCCTTCGATGGTCTGCGTGACCAGATCGCCGACATTGGTCATTTCTTCAGCGATTTCGTTGCCGCGCTCCGACAAGGCCGAGATGAGGCCGAGGCCGCGGGTTTCGAACAGCTCACGCAGATCACTCGCGCTTTGCGCCAGCGCATTTTGCAGATCCAGACCCCGGCCGCCGAGCGCGCCTTCTATCTCCGCCAGCCGGCTCGCCAGCGTCATGCTGATTTCATTGACGCGCACGCCGAGCGCATCGCCGATCTCGCCGGCGCGGCCTGCAAGGGTCGCGTCGAGGTCCTCGGTCGCTTGTGAAACGAGATCTCTGATTTCGGAGGTTCTCCCTGACAGCAATGCGGCAAGCTGACCGGCTTCGCGGTCCAGCGCGGCGTCGATGGCTCCGGCGTGATGACCAAGCGTCTCGTCGATTTCGCTGGTCCGCGCCGCGATATTGTCGGCGACCGCGCGGCCGCGCGCATCGAGTTCGCTCGATACGGCGTCGAGACGGCCGACGACTTTCTCCTCGAATTCCGCGATGCGGCCGTCGAGCGTTGTCGCGATGGCGCCCGCCTGGCCGCCGAGCGCCGCGTTGATTTCGTCGGCCTTTTCGCCGAGTGTCTCGGCGAGAGTCGTCGCGCGCATCGAGAGAACGGACTCGATCTCCTGCGCCTTGCCGTCGAGTGCGCGGATGACGTTTCCGCCGCCCTCGCTCAGCATTTGCGCAATGTCGCGCGCCCGTGCCGTGAGCGCCTCGTCGAGAGCCGCCGCCTGGGTTTCAAGCCCGGTGTCGATCCGGGCGATGAGTGCGTCGAGCGCCTGTCCGATTTCATGCGTCCGGCTTTCCGTGCGCGCTTCGAAAGCGTCAATCTGCGCTTCCAGAGCCTGCGCGGTCTCGCCGGCGCGCAGGGCGAGCTTGTCATTGAGGTCGCCGCCGCGGACGGTCAACGTATTCTCGATTGCTCCGAGGCGATCCGCCAGCGTCGCCGTGAAGCGTTCGGTCTGATCGCCGATGCTGTTTGCAACGGCGCCGCCGTGGCCAAGGAAGGTTTCCTCGAACATCACGAGGCGGTCCGAGAGCGCTTCATTGATGCGGTCGCTGTGCGTCGCGATGGCGTTGATGGCTTCGGAGGCGGTTTCAGTAAAGCGGTCGTTGAGATCGTTGGCATGGTAGCCGATCGCCGCGACGGCCTGTTGCGCCGTGGCGTCGAAGCTTTCCTGAAGCGCCTCGGTCTGGCTGGCGAAGGCGAGCACGGCTTCGTGACTGCGCCCGACAAGTTGCTCATTGAACTCCTGCGTCTGGGTCGTCAGCACGCTGAAAGCTTCGCCGAGCATCAGGGTGAGGCGCTGCTCGAGGCTTCCGGTATGATCGGCGAAAGCGGCGAGCGATTGGCGCCCGACCGCTTCAAGACGATCACGCATTTCATCCGAATAGCCGGAAAGCGCGCCGAGCGTTTCGCCGAGCGTCGCCGCGAGACTTGTCTGCAGCGCTTCCGTGTGCGCGGCGAGCGCGCCGACGGAATGCTGGGCCGACGCCTCGAGACGCTGATTGATCAGTTCCGAATGGGACTCGAGCGCGCCGAGCGTCTCGCCGACATTTGAATTGAGGCGATGGCTCACTTCGTCCGTGTGGCTGGTCAGCGCCCCAAGGGTCTCGCCGATCGATCCAATGAGGCGGTTATTGAGCGCGTCGGTGCGCTCGGCCAACACAGCAGCCGACTGTTCGGCGCTCGACCTCAGGCGGTCGCTGATGTCGGCCGAATGCGCGGTCAGCGCTTCGAACGCCTCTGTCAGCGTAGCGCGCAGGCGCTCACGCAGGGCGTCGGTCTGACTGGTGAGGGCGCCGGCGGACATCGCGGCGGTGTCTGCGAGGCGCTGGCTGATCTCCGCCGCATGATCGCTCAGTGCGGCAAGGGTCGAGCTGACGGCTCCTGTCAGGCGTTCGTGCAATGTCTCGATCGGGGAGGCGAGGGCCTCGGCCGATTGCTGGACGCTTGTCTCGAGGCGCGCGCTGACGGCGTCGCTGTGGCTCGTCAGCGCCGCTAGCGTTTGCGACAGCGTCGTCTCGAGGCGCTGATGCACGGCGTCGGCATGGCCGTTGAAGGCGTTGACCGTCAGATCGGCCATCGCGCCGAGCCGTTCGCTCATCGTCTGCGAATGTTGCGTCAAAGCGCCGAGCGTTTCGGCAAGCGTTCCATTCAATCGCTCGTGCAAAGCCTCCGTGTGCTCGGCGAAAGCCCCGACGGAATATAGCGCGGTCGCTTCGAGCCGCTCGCTCATTTCGTTCGAATGCTCGTTCAAAGCGCCAATCGCGGCGTTCAGACGCTCGTGCAGCGCCTCGGTCTGTTCGGCGAGGGTGTCGCCGGACTGCTGAGCTGTCGTGGCGAGGCGCCGGCCGATCTCCTCCGAATGGGCATTGAGCGCGCCGATCGTCTGGCTCAGTTGCTCGTGCAGCGCCTCGGTCTGTTCGGCGAGGGCGTCGCCGGACTGCTGGGCCGCCGCGGCGAGGCGCTGGCCGATCTCCTCCGAATGAGCGTTCGCGGCGTTGATCGCGGCGTCGAGCCGCTCGTGCAGCGCCTCCGTCTGCTCCGCGAACGCGCCGGCCGAATGCTGCGCCGTCTCGGCGAGCCGCTGGCTGATTTCGTCCGAATGGAGATTTACCGCGCTGATGGCGGCGTCGAGCCGCTCGTGCAGCGCCTCCGTCTGTTCCGCGAGCGCGCCGGCCGAATATTGCGCCGTTTCCACAAGACGCTGGCTGATTTCGTCCGAATGTTCGTTGACGGTCCGGATGGCGGCGTCGAGACGGTTCTGCAGCGCCTCTGTCTGCTGTGTCAGCGCGCCGGCCGATCGCTCGGCGCCCGTGGCGAGGCGGCGGCTGATTTCGTCTGAATGCGCATTGAGAGCGCTGATGGAGACATTCAGGCGATCTTGCAGCGCCCGGGTCTGATCGGTCAGCGCGCCGGCCGACTGCTCCGCGCTTGCCGCCAGACGACGGCTGATTTCTTCGGAGTGCCCGTTGAGCGTGCTGATGGCGGCGTTCAGCCGCTCGTGCAAAGCTTCGGTCTGCTCGGTGAAGGCGCCGAGCGACTGTTCCCCAACGGAGCCCAGCCGCTCGCCGATGTCTTCCGCGTGGCGGCTCAAGGCATCGAGCGTCGCCGTCATCCGCTGCTGCAATCCATCGGCGTAATCGGTGAGCGTCGCGACGGAATGTTGCGCCGAGGTTTCAAGGCGCCCCGCGACCTGTTCCGAACGATCGCTCAATGCGCCAAGCGTGTCGCCGATGGTGGCGTTCAGACGCTCATGAAGCGCCTCGGAGCGGCCGGCGAAGTCGCTGGCGGCTTGCTCGGCGGCGGTTCCAAGACGTTCGCTCATGATCGCCGAATGATCGTTGAGCGCTGCGAAAGTTCCGTCGAGGACCGAGGAGAGCTGCTCGCTCAGCGCGTCCGTCCGCCCGGCGAAAGCGGCGATCATATCCTGGCTCGTGAGATCGAGATGATCATGCACGTGTTCGGCGTGGCTGGTCAGGGCTTTGATCGTCTCGTCGAGCGAACTGGCGATGCGTTCGCGCAGTCCTTCGCTATGCGCGGACAGGGTCTGCGCCGTTGATTCCGCCGCCTCGGCGAAGCTGCGTTGCAGTTCACCGCCGTTACGCTCGAATTCGGACTGGAGTCGCGTGTGGCCGTCCTCGAAGACGGTGACGATCGCGCGGCTCGACTGATCGAGAGCGTCGCGGGCGGCCTCGGTGCGTTCAGCGATCAGCGTCGCGAAACGCTCGCTCGTTTGGGCGAGATTGTTGTGCAGGGCGTCGCCCTCGACGGCGACCACTTCGTGCAGGCGATCGCCGGTTTCCGCAAGACGCGTCGCAAGGCTCTCGCCGCGCGAGGAGATCGTCTCGGCGATTTGGGCCCCGGCGGAGTCGAGGCGGTCCGCCAGCGCGTCGCCCCGCATCCCGAGGTCGGCGGATAGAACCTCCTGGGCGTTTTGCAGCCGTTCGTTAAGTTCGGCAAGGCGCTCATCCAGCGTCTGCGCGATCCCAGCGCTCGCCTGTGTGAGATTGGCGGTCGCGTCGTTGCCGGTCTGCATAAGACGGTCGATGAGGTCGTTGCCGTGGCTGGAGAGATGCTCGATGAGTTCGTAGCGGCCGCTGCTCAGCGCCTGTTTGATTTCATCTCCCTTGGCGTTGAGCGAGGCGGCCACTCGGCCAGCGGCTTCGCCGACGTGTTCGGAGAACCGCGCCGAAGCATTTTCGATGTCGCGCGACACCGTGTCATGGGCGATCGAAATAGCGCCGCGCACCCGATCGGCGTTCGAGAGAATGGATTCCCGTTCCGCCGCCAGTTCGTCGATAAGCGCGCGCACGCGCCGCTCATTGTCTGAATAGGAGCGCTCCAGATTGGACACCTCCGATCGCACCAGTGTCTCGAGTTCGCCAGCCCGCGCCAGCGCGCGTTCGATGCCGTCGCCCATTGAAGCGACCTCTCGGCGGATCGCCTGCGAGAGCGTCACCATCTGCTCCGTGGCGATCGTCTCAGGTTCGGCGAGACGCATTGCGACTTCGGTCATGGATCGCGACGTGACGCGCATTTCCTGCGCGCGCCGGATCATCATGGCTGTGATGAAGAAGAACACCACCGGCGCTGCGATGGTGAGGAAATACAGCGCGGAGGCTGGCAGGGCCGAGCCGTTCGGGCCAGTGAAAAGATCTTCCCGATGGGTGAGGAGATAACCGAGCGTCAAGACGATCCAGGCGCCTGAGCAGAGCGCCGCGACGATCGTCGGCGTGCGGCTCGAGCGAGCCTGAAGCGCGCGCAACATTTCTCCGGTCGCGTGACGGTCGTCGTTGGCGGGCGAGGCCGCGCGCCGGATCTGCCCGCCGGCCGCCTCTGCGACAGCCGCCGAGAAGCTTGAGCTCGGCGCCGAGAACAGCGGATCTTCGCTGGTCGAAGGAAGCTTCGGCCCCGAACCCTGCTTCCTCTCGGCGGGCTTTTCACCTTTGTTTCCCTGATCCCTCGGCGGTTCGGCGCCCCCGAAGGCATCGCCCATTCCGGCGCGAAGGTTCAACGCTTCCTCAATGGCAAGAAGCGCCTCCGCCGCGGGATCGTGAGTTTTGGGAGAGCTCGCCATCTGGTTCCTCTTCGAAGTCGTCACAGGCGCGCATGAAGTTCAGAGCAAATACATCAGCGCGAACGCAGGCAGAGAGTTAATCAAATCTTACTTTACATCCCTAACGGAGGGATTGAAACCCGATGGTCGGCGCTTCTGGAAACATCGTTAACGCTGCGGCGACGATCGGCGGGTCTTGACCTTTCGATCCGATTTCAAAGTTTCGCGGAGATCCGCAAATGGTCCTGACTTCCCGGTTTTTTGATGTCTTTTCAGCCCCCCGCCTGCCCGAAAATGCTTCGAGCGTCGCCAAAAAGCGTAGAATCGAAAGGCAAACTTGATTTCGTTGCGATCGCGGGCGGCCGTTACGCAAGCATTCGCCCGCGCGCCGGCGATTCAATCGCACCATCTGCGAAAGGAACGTCGTGCCGGGCGGTCTCGGGCTTTCGATGAAGGCCTCGAAATCCTTGCCAGAACGGCGGCGATGCGCACGCGGGGCGCAAGATCAATGATCTCGGCACAGCGCGCGGGCGCCTCGGCTACTCGTGGGATCGGTTTCTTGTTTATGCAACCGGCGGCTTTGCCTATGGCCAGGTAAATTCCGCGGTAAATCTCTCGGGCCCGGGCGGGACCGGATTCTCGATTTCCGCCACGCCGCGTACTGGCTGGACCGTTGGTGGCGGCTTCGAGTATGCAATCACCAACAATTTGACGATCAAAACCGAATACCTTTACGTCGATCTCGGCAATAACAGCGCATTGTTCAATGGCGCGATTCTCGGTGCTGTCGGCGTGAATCTGAATCAGAAGACCACCGCGAACACTGTTCGTGCTGGCCTGAATTACAAATTGGATTGGTTTTTGCCGCCCGCCGCCCTTGTCGCCAAATAATGCCCTCCGGCTCATCTGCGTCCAGCAGGGCTATGGCCGCCTTCGGACATCTATTTGCAGCGCCGGACATAGAGATCCTATAGGGCCGCAACCCGGCGATGCAGACATTAGCCCTTCCAGGCGCTTAAGGTTTGAGGATCTTTGGCGATGGGTAGCGGCCATGGTCGCGACCGCTACCCGAGTTCAGCTCAAGGAATTGCGCTTTTGTCCTAGTAAGTCAGCAGCTTATCCCAAAGATCGCACTTGTGCGCGGATGAGAACTGCGCGTCCGTGAATGTCGACAAGACTGGAATGTTTTCGGAAAGAAAGGAGGGTCTGTTCGCTTTGGCCTTGTAGCGCGGCCATGGGCTGTTTCCCTGTCCATTCGGGTTGCCCGTCCAGGCGAAGTTCGTCCAGGCGGTCACGAGAGCGTCGGAAAGCTGCTCCTGCTTTTTGTTAAGAGCGTGCGGAATGCCATCCGGTCCACCGTGATAAAGGGGGAATAGGTACTGGATGTCGCTCGTATGGTAGGCGAGAGATTGAAATCCCGTCATTTTGGGAAAATAGAATGGAGCGGTTCGATCGTCGAACTCATACGCGTAGACCGGCGTTTGATCGGCGAGCAATTCATCGTAGTACCGCTGTGTGCATGCGATCACGTCGGTCTCGACCGCATCCAGCGCCAGCTGCGGAGTCGTATAGGCGTAGAGCGGATAGCGAGCCAGGACCTTATTAACGGCGCCTGCGGGATAGGCGGGAGGCGAGCCGCCAGGTCCCGCGTTGCCGCCGAAAGTTCTGGCCACGTAGGCATCGAAGGAGGCTTCCGTCACCGGAGTTCCAGAGAAGTATTCTGGAACGGCGATGAAGAAATTGCCCTCGTCCTCGGTGGTGCCGCTCATCACGGGCATGTGGTTGAACTGTCCATTTTTGAAGGCCGTGGTAAGAAGGCCGCTCGGCAAAATCCGTCCGTCCGCTACAAGAAAGTTGCCGTAGGGTCCGCTGGCGCTGGTCGTTCCTTGCAGCGCCATGATTTGCTGAGCAGTCAGGCTGCGCAGACATTTGGCGGTCGCCGCATCAGAGCCGGAGCCACAGCCGGCCGCGGCCGCGAAAGCTGTGCCCTTCGCTTCGGCCGTCGGCAATGGCGTCGGCTCGACGATTTTGCTTTGAAAGATGCCTCGATCGAACAGCCCCGCGGCGAGGGGGGATATTACGTTGGCGGCTGTGTCGACCGAACCCGCTGACTGGCCGCCCACGGTGACGTTGTTCTTGTCGCCGCCGAACTGAGCGATATTCCGCTTCACCCATTTGAGCGCGAGCTGCTGATCAAGCAGGCCATAGTCGCCGAACAAATGGCCTTCCGCGTCCAATGCGGGGTGGGCGAACCAGCCGAGCAGGCCGAGGCGATAGTTGATGGTGACGACAACGGTGTGGCCTTGCGCGGCTAGTTTGCCTCCATCGTAATCGTTGCTCTCCCCATCCATGTTGCCGCCGCCGTGAATCCAAACGATGACCGGAAGCTTTTCATTGCCAGCCGGATCGACGTTCGGCGTAAAGACGTTCAGATAAAGGCAGTCTTCATTGTTGTTTGCCGGGCCTGCATATAAGCCATTCTCCGTGATCTGCGCGCAAGTCGGCCCGAACGCCTTCGCTTGCAACACGCCGTTCCATGGGGCGTGCTCTTTCGGCGGCATCCAGCGCAGACGACCGACCGGCGGCTCGCCGTAAGGAATGCCGAGAAACTCGGCCACGCCATTGACAATGACGCCTTTGACGCGCCCCTCGTGCGTTTCGACCTTCAGATTGCTCGCGGCCTGAGCCTGCATCGACGCCGTGATCGCCCCGACGGCCAGCGTGAAAGCAAGCGCGGCGCTGGCTCTGAAAGACGGGCCCGTTTTGTTGGATCGTGAACAGACTGACGGCCGCAACTTTGCAAGCTTGGACATTTTCCCCCCATAAATTGTGCTTCTTCTCACGCGCATTTGGTGCGGTCGGCGACTATAATGGTGACGCTGCGGCTCAATCTTCCATGAAATTCCGCCGCCTATAATAATTTGGCTATTCGCCTCGGGCTGAAGTTCGATTCGCACGTTTCCGGCTGTTATCGCGGCGCCCGGCATTGACATGCTGACAACAAGCAACTGATGCTGAGATCTCAATTTATGCGGCCGTGGCTGTCGCATCGCACCAGGATTTATGCGCCGCGCTCCGAAACTGTCGGTTGCGTCGGACAGCCGCTTAAACGCCGTGCACATTGAACGTGTCGTAAACCGCCGCTTGGCCGAAACGAAACGTCCGCGCCGAGTGCGCTGATTTGGAGCCTTGCATCTTCGTTCGCGTCGTCGAAGCGTCTTCGCTGTCGATGGCGCGGCGCGCGGACGGTTGCCGCCCCACGCGATAGAAATCACCCTTTCGTCGAGACGCCGCCGACTGCCAAACATAGCGCGTTCGATCGCCTGGCGATCGTCAACGCGCCAATGCCCTCGAGCTATTCGCTTTCACCCGCGCTGATTTTACACTCTTGCACGATCATTGAACTTCGGCCATGAACTGCGGCCACGTGGTATTAGAGTTGAACCCCTATCCTGTCCGGAGCCGGATTCGACGCGGGCGACCTTTGGTTCGCGAGAGAAGCGGCCGCCGGAAGAACGTTTAAGCGAGATCCATGCCAAAAATTACTTTCGTCGACTCGCTCGGTGAAGCGCGCACTGTCGAGGCGGACATAGGCTCCACCGTAATGGAAGCCGCGATTCGCAATGCGATCCCCGAGATCAGCGCGGAATGCGGCGGCGGCTGCGCCTGCGCGACCTGCCACGTCTATGTCGACGAGGCGTGGGTTTCGCTGACTGGCAAGGCCTCGGACCAGGAAGAGGACATGCTGGACTTTGCTTATGGGGTGCAGCCGAATTCGAGGCTTTGCTGCCAGATCAGGGTGACGCCGGAACTCGACGGCCTGAAGGTTACGACGCCGGACCGGCAAGGCTAAGGCCGTGGTCGGGAGACGGCGGCAGCTTTCCATATCTCGGCGCGCATGCTGCGTTTGCGCCCCGGCTTGAAGCGAAATATTCCGATCCGGTAATGGCGGCGGCGCGGCGCCTGCTGTCGCGGGATCATTGGAGCAGGGCAGTTCGGAGCAGGATATGAGTGAGATCATCAAGACCGACGTCGTTATCGTCGGCGCTGGACCCGCCGGACTTTTCGCGGTGTTCGAGCTAGGGCTTTTGGACATCAAATGCCATCTCGTCGACATCCTCCCGAAAGCCGGCGGACAATGCAGCGAACTCTATCCGGAAAAGCCGATCTATGACATTCCGGGCTACCCGATCGTCACCGGGCAGGGCCTCGTCGATCATCTTTTGAAGCAGATCGAGCCATTTCATCCGACCTTCCACTTCGGCGAGATGGTCGAGGGTCTGAAAGCCGTCGGCACGCCGGAAGCGCCGCTGTTTCATCTCCGCATGAGCGGCGACGCAATATTCGAGGCCAAGGCGGTCATCGTGGCGGCTGGCGGCGGCTCGTTTCAGCCGAAAAAGCCGCCGATCGAAGGCATTGAAGCTTATGAGGGCAAATCGGTCTTCTACGCGGTGCGCAAGATGGAGGATTTCCGCGGCAGACATGTCGTCATCGTCGGCGGCGGGGATTCGGCGCTGGACTGGACTCTCAATCTGCAGCCGATCGTCAAGCGTCTGACGCTGATTCACCGCCGCGACGATTTCCGCGCAGCCCCGCATTCCGTTAAGGCGATGCGCGATTTCGTCGCCAATGGGCAGATCGACCTGCACATCGGCCAGGTGTCCTCGCTTCGCGGCGAGGCGGGAGAACTCTCATCGCTCGCCGTCAAGGGCGCCGATGGAAGCGTCACCGACCTTGCCTGCGAGCGGCTGATCCCCTTCTTCGGGCTCACCATGAAGCTCGGTCCAGTCAGCGAATGGGGCCTCAATCTTCACGAGAATCTTGTTCCGGTCGATACGGAGCGTTTCGAGACCAATATTCCCGGCGTATTCGCGATCGGCGACATCAATAGCTATCCCGGCAAGCTGAAGCTCATCTTGTGCGGCTTCCACGAGGGGGCTTTGGCGGCGCAGCGCATTTACCACTATGTCTATCCGGACAAGCGGCTGACCTTCCAGTACACGACCTCATCGTCAAATCTGCAAAAGAAGCTTGGCGTCGTTTGAACGCCCGCCTTTTCTGCCTCGGAAGCAAGGCATGACCCGCGTCGCGCTCTACACCGGCTCGTTCGATCCGTTGACCAACGGCCACGTCGACGTGATCGAAAGCGCGTCTCGTATCTGTGACGAACTCGTCATCGGCATCGGCTCGCATCCGTCCAAAACGCCCTTGTTTGGCGTCGAGGAGCGTGTCGCGCTGATCAAGGAGGTCTGCGCGGAACTGGTCGCGGCGCGATCCTGCAAGCTGTCGGTGCAGCCTTTTTCCGGGCTCGCCGTCGAGGCGGCGAGGCGGGTTGGCGCTGAAATCCTGGTGCGCGGCCTGCGCAACGGCTCGGATCTCGATTACGAGATGCAAATGGCCGGCATGAACGCGGCGATGGCTCCTGAGATCCGCACCGTATTTTTCGCCGCCTCGCCCGCAGTCTGTCACATTACAGCGACATTGGTGCGGCAGATCGCAGGGATGGGCGGGAATGTCTCCAGTTTCGTGCCGGAAGCCGTCCTGCGCGCCTTGGACCTCAAACGGCGCGGAGCCGGATAGATCCCTCCGGCTGAAATTTCTTGAGCCTCCTTTTGCAGGGGGCGATTTTTGGCCCGAACGCCAGCATCGATCATTTCCAAAATATCCGCCGAAGACATAAGCATTTGTAAAATATCGTTTGGCTGCACGGGCGGTAACTGCATGACAGCTGAGGAAGCAACCAACTTCTAATTCCGATGTTGATTAACCTGCGCGGTATATGGTTTGGTCCGCGAGAGAGTCGGCGTCTCTGAACCGGACGGAGAGAATAAAATGACCGAAGCCCTTGAGGCGCTAATTGCCAAAGCCCAAAAGGTTCAAATGACGGATGGGCAACTGCGCGAGCAGCGGCTGAGCTTTGTTTATGGAAACACACACATTGAGAATGTGCGGATTACACGCGAAATGGTAGCCGAAGCAGACGAAAAAGTGGCCCAGGAAGAGAAGTCGCACCGGGCCGAGACCGATGAGCGATGATCGCCACAGCAAGGCTGATCCGGTTGAACTGATCATCGACCCGGACCAAAAGGCCCGAAGAGAGGCTGAAAATGGAGTTCGGCAGTTTAACGCGGCTCTCGAAATCATTAAGTCTCATATTTTGGAACCCGACAAGAGTTTTCGCTTAACGCAGGCTTTGATTCTCCGACTTCACGAAAAAGCTTTGGCTGGTATTCATCCTCTGGCAGGAACGTATAGAAATACTCCAGTATTCATTGGGAAAAGTAAGCACCTTCCACCTCCTCATCTAGAAGTCCCTGATTGCGTGGCGGAAATGTGCAGTTATGTAAATACAAATTGGGATGAAAGGAATGCGATTCAATTATCGGCCTACGTCCTATGGAGAATGAACTGGATACACCCATTCGCGGACGGAAATGGCAGGACGGCAAGAGTTGTTTCGTATGTTGTGCTTAGTATCAAACTAAACAGTGTTCTTCCTGGGACCCCTACAATTCCGGATCAGATCGCCGCAGACAAACAACCTTACTACGCCGAATTGGAGAATGCAGACGCTTCTTGGAAGCACGAGAGATTGGCCCTTTCCGGTATGGAGGCCATGCTGGAGCGTATGCTCGCACAACAGTTGCTCAGAGCAACCGAAGAAGCCGGCAATTAATAATTTGGTTTCCGGTCCGCCATTTCAAATTGAGATCGAAAACTAATTGTCAAGCAAAGGATGGACACGCGATGTTGAGCCGATTGATCATCGCTTTTGGCGCGGCAATAGCCCTTTTCGCCGGCGTCGCTGCGGCGTCCGCGCAGGACCTCAAAGACACGATCTACCTCGATACGAAAGACGGCCGCATCACGATCCAGCTTCGGCCGGACCTTGCGCCAAAGCATGTCGCGCAGATCGAAACTTTGACCAAACGCGGCTTCTATGACGGAATCGTATTCCATCGCGTCATCGACGGCTTCATGGCGCAGACCGGAGACCCGACCGGAACGGGGACTGGCAAATCGGACCTGCCAAACATCAAGGCCGAATTTTCATCCGAGCATTTCAAGCGCGGCACAGTCGGGATGGCGCGCTCGCAGGATCCGGATTCCGCGAATTCCCAGTTCTTCATCATGTTTGGCGACGCCCCCTTCCTGGACGATAAGTACACGATCGTCGGCAAGGTCGTCTCCGGCATGGATGTCGTCGACAAGATCAAGAAGGGCTCGAAGGCGGACAACGGAACCGTCACCGCGCCGGACAAGATCATCAAGATGCAAATGGCGGCGGACGCCGCTCCGGCAAAGAAATAGGGCCAAAAGAGCGCTTCTCGGGACGCTATCCATAAGCCGCCGGAGGCCGCTGTTTACCTTGCCGCGCGCATAGGGTATTGCATCGCGATCATCGGCCCAAATTTGAAAGCGCTGCTGCTTCCAAAACCGAACGAGGAAGGCGTCCCCGCCTTTCGATCTTGAGGCCCTTCCGACGCGAACCGCGCCATTCAGGTTCGCCCACTCAAAAACTCACGCAGGAGTTTCGCATGCCAGAAGCTGGCAACACCCTCACATTAGAGACGACGCAAGGCCCCGTGGTGATCGAGATGCGGCCGGATCTCGCGCCAGGCCACGTCGCCCATATCAAAAAGCTCGTCGAGGAGAAATTCTACGACGGCATTGTGTTTCATCGCGTGATTGACGGCTTCATGGCGCAGACCGGCTGCCCGCATGGGACCGGCACGGGCGGCTCGAAGTATCCAAATGTCAAGGCCGAGTTCAACGCCGAGCCGCATGTGCGCGGCGTCGTCTCGATGGCGCGCGCGCAGGACCCGAATTCCGCCAATTCGCAGTTCTTCATCGTATTCAACGACGCCCGCTTCCTCGACAAGCAATATACCGTCTGGGGCAAGGTCATCTCCGGCATGGAGAATGTCGACAAGATCAAGCGCGGCGAGCCCGTGCGCGATCCAGACAAAATCATCAGCGCAACCCTCAGCTAAAACCAACAGCCTGGTTGACGCCTGTTGGCAATGGGCGGATGCGTGCGCTGCTTGTAAGACAGCGCCGCATCGCTTTTTTCGCCCGTTCCATTTTTCACGACTTTGCCTTGCGTTTCGCTCTTTGGCCTATCCCGCATCACGTTATCGCCGGCGCGTAGTTTTGACGCCATTGTCATCCACTTGCCGCCGCGTATTAGTCGGACTTCAACTCTCGATTTTCTGTTTCGATCCGCGCATGAAAAAGTTGGAAGCCCAAACGGCGCCTTTGAGATCTTGAATGCGCGTAGATCTTTTTGATTTTGAGCTGCCGGATTCCTCGATCGCTTTGCGCCCGGCGCATCCGCGCGACGCCGCGCGAATGCTGGTCGTGCGATCCGAAGCGCCGTCCGCGCCGGCGCTGGAAGACAGAATCATCCGCGACCTGCCCGATTTGCTTTCGCCCGGCGATATTCTCGTCGTCAATGACACGCGCGTCATTCCGGCTCGCCTTCAGGGCCGCCGCGTCAGAGGCGAGGCGGAGGCGCGCATCGAAGCGACCCTGCACAAGCGCGAAGGCGCCAGTCTCTGGCGCGCTTTTGTCAGGCCCGCGAAAAAGCTGAAAGCGGGCGAGATGATCACCTTTGAGGCGGCCGGCGCCGGGTCGCTTGAGGCCGAGGTTGTCGAAAAGGGCGAAGAGGGCGAAGTGCTGCTCGGCTTCGCAGCCTCGGGGAGCGATCTCGACGCGGCGCTCGATCGCATCGGGCAAATGCCGCTGCCTCCTTACATTTCGGGCAAACGTCCGGCCGATGAGAGTGATGCGGACGATTATCAGACGCTGTTTGCGCGCCGTTCCGGCGCCGTCGCCGCGCCGACCGCGAGCCTGCATTTCACGCCCGCCCTCATCGCGGCGCTGTCCGCAAGGGATATTATGATCGAAAAAGTGACGCTTCACGTCGGCGCGGGCACGTTCCTGCCGGTCAAGGCGGCCGATACCGAAGATCACAGGATGCATGCCGAATGGGGCGAGGTGAGCGCGCAAACCGCGAAAACGCTGAATGACGCCCGCCGCGGGGGACGTCGCATCGTAGCCGCCGGCACCACGAGCCTGCGCATTCTGGAATCGGCGGCCAAGGACAATGGCGCCGTCGCGGCTTTTTCCGGCGATACGTCGATTTTCATCACGCCTGGCTACAGGTTCCGCGCGGTCGACGTGCTTCTCACTAATTTCCATCTTCCGCGCTCGACGCTGTTCATGCTGGTTTGCGCCTTCTGCGGTCTTGAAACCATGCAACGCGCCTACGCTCATGCGATCGCCCACGGCTACCGCTTCTACAGTTATGGCGACGCCTGTTTGCTGTTTCCCGCAGCGGCGAACAAAGCGGGCGACCTATGACGCAAGAATTCCATTTCGACATCGCCGCAACCGACGGCGCGGCGCGGACCGGCGTTATCACGACTCCGCGCGGAAAGATCAGGACGCCGGCCTTCATGCCGGTCGGCACGGCGGCGACAGTCAAGGCGATGCATCCGGAAGCCGTAAAAGCGCTCGGCGCAGACATCGTGCTCTCCAACACCTATCATCTGATGCTGCGGCCCGGCGCCGAGCGGATCGCCGCGCTCGGCGGTCTCCATCAATTCATGAACTGGCCGGGGCCGATCCTCACCGACTCGGGCGGCTTCCAGGTGATGTCGCTCGCAAAGCTGCGCAAGCTTGATGAGAATGGCGTCACCTTCCAGTCGCATATCGACGGGGCGCGGCATGTCTTGACGCCGGAGCGTTCGATGGAGATCCAGGACCTCCTCGGCGCCGACATTCAGATGCAGTTCGACGAATGCGTCAGGCTTCCATGCGAGGAGGCGGAGGCGCGCCGCGCCATGCTGTTGTCGCTGCGCTGGGCGGAACGATCGAAGAAAGCCTTTGCGCAAAAGCCCGGGCGCGCTCTGTTCGGCATCGTGCAGGGCGGCGCGTCGGAGGCCCTGCGGCTTGAGAGCGCGCGGGCGCTGGTCGATATGGATTTCCAGGGCTATGCGCTGGGGGGCCTTGCCGTCGGCGAGCCGCAGGAGGTGATGCTGGCGATGATCGACTGCGCGGCGCCGCATTTGCCGGCGGCGAGGCCGCGCTATCTGATGGGCGTCGGCTCCCCCGACGATCTCGTCGAGAGCGTCGGGCGCGGGATCGACATGTTTGACTGTGTGATGCCGACGCGCGCCGGACGTCATGGTCTGGCCTATACCCGCGCCGGAAAACTCAATCTGCGCAATGCGCGCCACGCCGATGATCGAGCTCCGGTCGATGCTGATTCCGCCAACGCCGTGACGCGGACCTATTCCCGCGCCTATCTCCATCACCTCGTCAAATCCGGAGAGATCCTCGGCATGATGCTGCTAACCGAAATCAATCTCGCCTATTATCAGGATCTGATGGCGGGCCTGCGCGCGGCGATCGCGGCGCGCCGGCTCGATGAATTTTGCGCGCAGACGAAAGAGGGCTGGCGCGGGAGCGATGCGGGCAGGCTGGAGGCTGACGACTGACGCCCTCAGGATGAAGGTGCGCTGCTTCGCGACGCTTCAGCAGGGACGTCATCCACACCGGCGCTAATTCTGCGTCAGCCGCCGCAACACTTCCTGCGAGCCATAGCCGTCCGCCGGGCTGATCTTCGCGGCAATCTGGAACGCATGGATGGCGTCGCGCGAGGCCTGGCCGAAGCGCCCGTCGATGGCGCCGCTATAAAGCCCGCGCTTTTGCAATTCGCGCTGGATCAACGATTTGTCGGCGCGGCTGAGGAAGGCTTCGCCCGCGGGCCAGCGGCCACGCAGTTCCCCTCCGCCATTGATCCGATCGGCGAGCAGGCTCAGCGAAAGCGCGTAAGAGTCGGAGTTGTTATAGGCTTTCAGCACCCAGTAATTGTCGGACAGCAGAAAAGCCGGACCAGCGGCGCCGGATGGCAGGAACAACGTCGCGTCGCCCTCAGCACGCAGGGGGCTCCCATCAGCATTGACGACGCCCTGCGCCTTGAATGCCGCGAAACTGCGATGCAATGAGGCGAAATCAAACCCCGGCGGCAGCACGACCTCCATGCCCCACGGCAGGTTCGGGCGCCATCCGGACTGCCGCAAAAAATTGGCGATCGAGGCAAGGCTGTCCTGCGGCTTGTCCCAGATGTCGGCGAAAGCCGAACCGTCGAAACTTGCGGCATATTTCAGATAGGCCGATGGAATGAACTGCGGATCGCCCATGGCGCCGGCCCAGGAGCCCTTCAGCTTCTCGCGCGGCGCGAGACCCTTATCGAGAATGACCAGCGCCGCGATGAACTCATCGCCAAAAAGCGCGCGGTCCTGGCGTTGATAGGCGAGCGTCGCGAGCGTGCGCACAATATCCTTGCCGCCCTTCGCCGCGCCGAAATCGGTCTCCATGCCCCACGCCGCGACGATGATCTGCGGCGGCGCGCCGAAACGCTGCGAAATACGCGAAAGCTCCGGGTTCCATCGGCGCAACGCGGCGCGTCCGCGCAAAATTCTTGGCGTTGAGACGGCCTCCGCGAGATAGGCTTTGAGCGGCTTGTCGAACTCCGGCTGTTTTGCGGATGCCGTGGGCGCGGACGGATCGGGCGTCAGCCCTGTGATCGCCGCCTCAAAGGTTGCGCGCCGGACGCCCGCCGCCTCGGCGCGCGGCCATAAGGATTGGAGATAGGCCTGAAAGCCGGAATCGCTCTGGTCCAGCGCCGATAAGGTCCCTGGGAAGCCGAACGCCAGCAGCGCGAAAACGCAGATGATAACGCAAAGCTGCTTGCTCTGCGTCATGACCGGCCAGCGTCCGTCAGCTTTTGCTTTTTGTTCGGCCACTTCCATTCGCGCAGGGACTCGAATGTCACATAGAGCATGGGGATAAGAAAGACTCCAAGCGCGCTCGCCGCGATCATGCCTGAAAAGACCGGGGTGCCGACGCCGCGCCGGCTGATCTGCGCCGCGCCATGCGCGATGACCAGCGGGAGCAGGCCGAGAACAAACGCGATGGAGGTCATCATCACGGCCCGAAACCGCATGCGCGCGCCAAGCACGGCCGCTTCACGAATGTCCATGCCTTGCTCGCGTTGATCCTTGGCGAATTCGACGATCAGAATGCCGTTTTTCGCGGCGAGTGCAATAAGCACGACGAGACCGATCTGCGCATAAAGATCAAGCGCCAATTGCGCGATCAGGATGCCAGCGAAGGAGCCGAGCACCGCGACTGACACCGACATCAGCACGGGAATGGGGATAATCCAGCTTTCATACAGCGCGACGAGGAAGAGGAAAGCGAACAGCAGCGCCAGCGTCAGGATGACGCCGGTCTGGCCGGAGGCCTCGTGCTCCTGAAAGGCGGTGCCGGTCCATTCATAGGTGTAGCCCGGCGGCAGCGTCCGGGTGGATAGCGCGTCCATCGCCGCCAGCGCGCCGCCGGACGACACGCCTGGCGCCGGCGTGCCATTGATCGTCACCGAACGGTAATTGTTATAGCGCGTAATGACCTGCGGGCCCACGATCGTCCGCATTGAGGCGAGCGCCGCCATCGGCACCATCGTATTCGATTTGTTGCGCACATAGATTTGCCAGATCGACGAAAAATCGCGGCGATCGGCGGCGTCGGCCTGCAGATTGACCTGCCATGTGCGCCCGTAGAGATTGAAGTCGTTGATATAGGTTCCGCCCAGCGTCGCCTGCAGAGCGGAGAATATGTCGGCGATGTCGACGCCGAGCGCTTGCGCTTTTTGGCGGTCGATGTCGAGGAAGATTGACGGATTGGTCGCGGTGAAGGTTGAGAACACGCGCGTCAGCGCCGGGTCCGCGTTGGCCGCAGAGACCATGGCCTGCATGACGCTGGCGATGGCTGAGGGATCCTGTCCTTCAAGGGCTTCGAGCTGATATTCGAAACCGCCCGTCGTCGAAAGGCCGATGATCGGCGGCAGGTTGAATGCGATGACCGAGGCGGTGCGAATGGACGCGGCCTCGCGCGTGATTTTGGCGATCAATGCCTGCGCCGAATCCGCTTCTGTCGGGCGGTCGGCGAAGGGCTTCAGTTTGGCCACAATGAAGCCTGCGTTGGGTTCGCTGACGCCATCGATGCGCGAATAGCCGATGATCGAGAAGGTATCTTGCATCTGCGGCATGGCCAGCAGCAGCTTCTCGACTTCTCTCATCGCGTCGCTGGTGCGCTGGACAGAGGCGCCGTCCGGCAGCTGGATGGACAAAAAGAAAGCGCCCTGATCTTCTTCCGGCAGAAAGCCGACTGGCGTTCGCAGCGACAGAGCGTAGATGGCGCCGCCGCATGCGGCGACGATGATAAGGGCGATCGAGGCGCGCCGCACAAGAACCGTCACGATCCGCCCATAACCGTCGCGCGCGCCGTCGATCGCGCGCAGCACGCGTCCCATCAGCCCGCTGCGATGCCCGCCCGGCCGCAGCACAAGGCCGCAGAGCGCAGGCGATAGAGTCAGCGCATTCAACGCCGAGATCAGCATCGAAACGCTGATCGTCACTGCGAATTGGCGGAACAATTGTCCGGAGACGCCGGGAATGAAAGCGATTGGAACGAAAACCGAGAGAAGCACGAGCGTGATGGCGATGATCGGCGCGGTGATCTGCCCCATCGCTTTCTTCGTCGCAGCGGCCGGGGAAAGATCGGGCTCCTCTTCCATGACCCGCTCGACGTTCTCGACGACGACGATCGCATCGTCGACGACGATGCCGATGGCGAGCACGAGGGCCAGCAGCGATACGGTGTTGGCGGAATAGCCGACCGCCAAGAGCACCGCGAATGTGCCGATGAGGCTGACCGGCACCGCGACGGCCGGAATGATGGTGGCGCGCACGGTGCCAAGAAAAAGGTAGACGACGACAACGACGAGCACGAACGCCTCGGCCAGCGTCTTCAGCACTTCGTGAATGGTGTCGGAGACGAAAGTCGTCGAATCGTAAACGATCTTGGATTTCAAACCTGCGGGAAAGCGAACCGCGACCTTCGCGAGGGTTTTCTGTACGGCGGCCGCGGTTTGAACCGCGTTGGCGCCGGGCGAGAGATAGATGCCGATCGCCACCGCAGGCTTGCCGGAGAGCCGGCTCTCATTATCCATGTTCTGCGCGCCGATCTCGACGCGCGCGACATCGCTGATATGAACGATCGAACCGTCGGGATTGGCGCGCAGCACGATTTTCCCGAACTCCGCCGGCGTTGTCAGACGCCCCTGCGTTTGCAGGTTGAGCTGGAACTGCTGGTCATCGCCGATAGGCCGTGCGCCGATGCGTCCGATCGCCGCCTGAACATTCTGCGATTGGATGGCTGCGATGACGTCTGATGGCGCGAGATCGAGGCTGACCAGCCTCTCGACGTCGAACCAGATGCGCATCGAGTATTTGAGAAGGCCGAAGAGCGAGGCCTGGCCGACGCCGGGCGTGCGCGACAGTTCATCGAGCACGTTGATCGTCGCGTAATTGGTGATGAAGAGCGGATCCTGCTTGCCGTTCTCGCTGTAGAGCATCATGAACTGCAAGATCGCCGAGGAGCGCTTTTGCACGATGAGCCCCTGATGCGTGACCGTCTCCGGCAGTTGCGCCAGCGCCGTTTGGACCCTGTTGTTGACATTGACGGTGTCGATGTCGGGATTTGTGCCGAGTTCGAAGCTGACGGTGAGATTGTAGCTGCCGTCATTGCCGCTCGTCGATTTCATATAGATCGATCTGTCAACGCCGACCATCTGGGCTTCGAGCGGCTGCGCGACGGATGTCTCGACAACCTCGGCGGAAGCGCCTGGATAGGTTGCCGTCACCTGCACCTGCGGCGGCACGATGTCGGGGAACTGTGACAGCGGAATGCGCAGCAAGGCGAGGGCGCCGGCGATCGTGATGACGATCGCGATCACGATGGCGAGCCGGGGCCGATCGACGAAAACCGCGGAGATCATTGGCCAGCCCCATGCGTGGCGTTGTGATGTCGTAATCCGTCGCTTATTTCGAGGACTCCGGTTGCGGGCCGGGAGTCGCCGGCGAGGCTTGAACCGCCAATCCAGGATGAACGCGCTGCAATCCCTCGACAATGACGAGATCGCCGGCGTTCAGTCCGCTTTCGATGGCCGCTGTGGTCGGCGTCGATTGCCCGAGCTTGACGTTGCGCCGCTGCGCCTTGCCGTCGGCGTCGACGACGTAGACGAAATCGCTTTGTTGATCGGCCAGAATCGCCGCTCGCGGAACGGCGAGGTACTCGACCGGCTTGACGCCCTCAAGAAATACGCTGACGAACTCCGTATCCGTCAATTCGCGCAGCGTGCCGCCGGCGCTTGATTTGACCGGTAGCGGCGGATTGGGAATCACAGCGCGCACCAGTATCGTGTCGGTCGCCGTCTGCACCGTATTGTCGACGAAATCGAGTTTGCCCTGCTGATCGTAAATGCGCCCATCCGGCAGACCGAGCCGGATTACGATCGCATTGAAGCCGCCGATCGGAGCGTAATGTTGGCGCAGGGAGATCAGCGTGCGCACGGCGACGGGAAAAACCACATACATGGGATCCTGGCTGACGACGGTGACGAGAATGCCGCTGCTCGGCGTCACGACATTGCCTGGCGTCATCGCGGTCCGCCCGATCTTGCCGTCGATCGGCGAGCTTATGATTGTGTAATCGAGGTTGATTTTCGACTGTTTGACGTTCGCCTGCGCGCCCAGCAATTGCGCCGCGTAGCTGCGCTGCGTCGCCAGCGCGGTGTCGACCGTCGCTTGCGCGCCTGACTGCGTCTGCAACAGTTTTTGAGCGCGGTCGAGCTGGATGTTGGCGTTGTCGAGCTGCGCCTGGAATTGCTGCGCCACCGCGGTTTTCGCTTCGAGGTCCGCCTCAAAGGGCCCGCGCTCCAGACGGTAGAGCACGTCGCCTTTCTTGACTTCCGCGCCGTCAGTGAAATCGACATGTTCCAGAAAAGCGGTGACGCGCGCGACAATTTCCACTTTGTCGACGGCCTGGACTCTGCCCAGGAACTGGCTGGTCTGCGTGATCGGTTTCAGTTCTGCTCTGACGACGCCGACGCTCGGCAAGGAATTTGGCGTTTCGGCCTCAGCGGCGGGGGCCAGCGAGGCCGCGGCGAGAGCGATCGCAAGGCGGCCGACCCTTTGCGTCAGGGTTCGCCATTGCGGCGGCCTCGTTCCGCCATTCTTCGCCCGGATCGCGGCGACTGGCCAAAGCCGTGCCTTCAAAGGTAACGCTGATGGTGACACGACGGCGCTTCCAGTCGAATCGTCGAAAGGCTGAAGCCTAGGTTATTTTCGCCACGCCAGGAACCGGCAAACGCTTGCCGCCGCCGGAATGTTGCGACGCGCCGCCGTCTATCTCGCGCCTTCCGGTTCCTTTGCCGACTGCGTCTCAGCCTGGGCGTCGGCCGTTTTGGTCGCGGCGCCCGTGGTCAATTTAGCGTGACCTTTCGCTTTCGGCGCCGAGTGGTTTGCAACTTTCGATGGTTCCGGTGGCTGAGCCGATGGCTCGGACGAGGCGACCGCGATTGCCGTTTTCGCCGGCGGCTTGTGCGCGGTTTTTAGCGAGGCTGCTTTCGCCGCCGTTTTGTCGTGGCTCCTCGTCACTTGCGAGGACGGCGCGGGTTCAGTGGAATTTTTCGACGCTTCGCCAGCATTGGAGGGGGATTGCGCGTCGCTTTGCACAGGGCTTATCGCGGCCGCCGTCGATTTAGCGCGACCTTTCGCGTCTTTCGCTTTCGGCGCCGGGTGATTCGCAGCTTTCGATGGTTCCGGGGGCTGAGCCGATGGCTCGGCCGAGGCGACCGCGATCGCTGTTTTTGTCGCCGGTTTGTGCGCAATCTTTGGCGCGGCCGTTTTCGCGGCCGTCTTGTCGTAGGTCTTGGCCACGGAGGATGGCGCGGCAGGCGAAGCTAAATCTTGCGTCGCCTCCAAACGTTTTGGCGCGGAATCCACGGTCCCGGCTACGGCTGAGGCTGAGGCGATGGCCACGCCCTTATTTGCCGCTGGTTTATGTGCGACTTTAACAATCGCCTTGTCGTGGCGCTTTCCGGGAAGCGCGTTCGGCGGCGCTTCAAGCGACTCTTTCGTCGTCTCGGCGAGTGGGGGCGAAGGCGCGGCGCCGTCCTGCGCGAGACTCGCCACGGCAGGATCGCAAATCGGCGCGTTTGCCGGCGGGGGAGGGGAGACGGAAACTGCGGCGCTGGACGTTGAAGCCAGCTCCGTGGCCGGCCGGGAGACGGGCGCGGGCGTGCTCATCTGCGGCGCGGAAGAGGAGGGGGCGCCGCCCTGCAGGAACGCGAACAGGCCATTGACGGGATTCGGCGGCGCCGGCGGCGGCGCAGGCGGCGCTTCGGCAACGGCCGGCGGCGACTCCGCCGTGCGCAGCTCTGTGAGCAATTGCTTCCTCTTGGCGGCATAGTAATAGCCGCCGGCGAACAGCGCGACGGCGCGGTCCTCGTCGCCCTCCGCCACCCGATAGGCGTTGGAAAGATAGGGAATCGCATAAGTCATATTGATTTTCGGATCGAGCAGGCCTTGCGGCGCGCCTTTGTAGCCCATCGATCGCGCCGTGCCGTATTTGATCTGCATCAGGCCAAAGCAATGATTGTGAACCAGCCTCGGATTGTAGCGGCTTTCGCGCATGACGATGCGATGCACGAGACGTTCTGGAACGCCATGCTTCTCGGCCTGCTTTGCGATGAATTCGTCATAGCTCGCGGGATGCTCGGGCGTTTCGGCGAAGCCGAACGAGCAGGCGAGCGTTGCAATCGAAAGCCCAAGACAGATGCGTCGCATGGTTAACTTCCCCCAGCCATGGACCGTGCTGTCCGAGTGTGGCGGGAAAGTGGCGCAAAGCTTTAGATCCGCGCGGTTGCGACATATCCGCAACAGCCGATGTTATTTTACTCGGCTGCTCTTTTGGCTGTTACGACGCCGATGGATCCGCCGTCAGCGCTCCCCTTCGGGGTGGGGATCGCTTTCGATGCGCCGCAGGAAGCCCCGGCGCCTGGCGTCGTGCGCAACGCTATCGGCCGCTGTCGAAGGGCGAATCCGGGCGGCGGCAGACGTCGAGATCAGCGCTGACAGTCACACGTCTCGCGATGACCGTCGCGATAACCGTCGAAGGTCAAAATTAAGAACCACCGTTCAAAGCTGACGTTCGACCATCATGTTCTTGATCTGCGCGATCGCTTTGGCGGGGTTCAATCCCTTCGGACAGGTTTTCGCGCAATTCATGATCGTGTGGCAGCGATAGAGGCGGAAGGGATCTTCGACATTGTCGAGCCGCTCGCCGGTCGCCTCATCGCGCGAATCAATCAGCCAGCGATAGGCCTGCAACAGCACGGCGGGGCCAAGATAGCGGTCGCCGTTCCACCAATAGCTCGGGCAGGAGGTTGAGCAGCAGGCGCAAAGGATGCATTCATAGAGGCCGTCGAGTTTTGCGCGATCCTCCGGCGCCTGCCGCCATTCCTTTTCGGGCGTCGGCGATTTGGTCTGCAGCCACGGCTCGATCGAAGCGTGCTGGGCGTAGAAATTGGTGAGGTCCGGCACCAGATCCTTGACCACCGACATATGCGGCAGCGGATAGATCTTCACGGCGCCCTTGATGTCGTCGATCGCCTTGGTGCAGGCGAGCGTGTTGGCGCCGTCGATGTTCATGGCGCAGGAGCCGCAGATGCCCTCGCGGCAGGAGCGGCGGAAGGTCAAGGTCGGATCAACCTTGGACTTGATCCAGATCAGCGCGTCGAGCACCATCGGTCCGCAATCGTCGCGGTCGACGAAATAGCTGTCTATACGCGGGTTCTCGCCGTCGTCGGGACTCCAGCGATAGATCTTGAACTCGCTCACTTTTTTGGTGGACGCCGGCTTCGGCCAGCTTTTGCCGGCGATGGGACGCGAATTTTGCGGAAGAAGGAATTCGACCATAGTGGAGTTCCCGGAGTCAGATGAACGTGGTTCTCAAGAATCGGCGTTGGACGGAGCGTCCGGGCCGCATCAATAAACCCGCGCCTTCGGCTCGATATATTGCATCTCGTTGGTCATCGTGTAGCTGTGCACCGGGCGGTAATCTATCGTCACGCTATGGGCTGCGGGATCAATCGAGGCCAATGTGTGCTTCATCCAGTTGACGTCGTCGCGCTGGGTATAATCCTCGCGCGCATGGGCGCCGCGCGACTCGGTGCGGTTGACGGCGCCGTCCATTGTGACAACGGCCTGGATGATGAGATTGTCGAATTCCAGCGTTTCCACGAGATCCGAATTCCAGATCAGCGAGCGGTCGGTGACGCCGATCTGATCCTTGGCTTCCCAAACCTCATGGATGAGCTTCGAGCCTTCCTGGAGCGTCTCGCCGGTGCGATAGACGGCGCAATTGTTCTGCATCACCTTTTGCATCCGCAGCCGCAGTTCGGCGGTCGGAAGCGAGCCCTTCGCGTAACGGAAACCATCGAGGCGCGACAGCGCGCGATCGGCGGAATCGGGCGGCAATTCCGGCTGCTTCGCGCCCGCCGTCACGAGTTCGGCGGCGCGCATGCCGGCGGCGCGCCCGAACACGACAAGGTCGATCAGCGAATTGGAGCCAAGCCGGTTCGCGCCATGCACCGAGACGCAGGCGGCCTCGCCGAGCGCCATCAGACCGGGGACGACCACATCCGGATCGCCGTCCTTCTTGATGACGACTTCGCCATGATAATTGGTCGGAATGCCGCCCATATTGTAATGCACCGTCGGCAGCACGGGGATCGGCGCCTTGGTCAGATCGACGCCGGCGAAAATCTTGGCGCTCTCCGAAATGCCGGGGAGGCGTTCATGCAGGATTTTCGGGTCGAGATGATCAAGGTGGAGAAAGATATGGTCCTTGTTCTTGCCGACGCCGCGGCCTTCGCGGATTTCCATCGTCATGGCGCGAGAAACCATGTCGCGCGGCGCAAGATCCTTCACGGACGGGGCGTAGCGCTCCATGAAGCGCTCGCCCGAGGCGTTGGTCAGATAGCCGCCCTCGCCGCGCGCGCCTTCGGTGATGAGACAGCCCGCGCCATAAATGCCGGTCGGATGGAATTGCACGAACTCCATGTCCTGGAGCGGCAGTCCGGCGCGTAAAACCATGGCGTTGCCGTCGCCCGTGCAGGTATGCGCCGAGGTCGCCGAGAAATAGGCGCGGCCGTAGCCGCCGGTGGCTAGAATGACGAGCTGCGCGCGAAAGCGGTGGATTGTGCCGTCATCGAGTTTCAGGCAGACGACGCCGCGGCAGCGCCCGTCTTCCATGATGAGGTCGATGGCGAAATATTCGATGAAGAATTCGGTATTGTAGCGCAGCGCCTGTCCGTAGAGCGTATGCAGCATGGCGTGGCCGGTGCGGTCGGCCGCCGCGCAGGTGCGCTGGGCTGGCGGCCCCTTGCCAAAGTCGGTGGTCATGCCGCCGAACGGACGCTGATAGATGCGGCCGTCCTCGGTGCGCGAAAAGGGCACGCCCCAATGTTCGAGCTCATAAACCGCGGCGGGCGCGTTTCGGCAAAGATATTCGATCGAATCCTGATCGCCGAGCCAGTCCGACCCCTTGACGGTGTCGTACATGTGCCACTTCCAATTGTCGGGGCCCATGTTGGCGAGCGAGGCGGCGACGCCGCCTTGCGCGGCCACGGTGTGGGAGCGTGTCGGGAAGACCTTGCTGATGCAGGCGGTGCGCAGCCCTGCCTGGGAGCAGCCGACGGTCGCGCGCAATCCGGCTCCGCCGGCGCCGACCACGAGGACATCGAAGCTGTGATCCGTGATCGGATAAGCGGAACCAAGGCGCGCTGGCCCGGCGCTGCCGTTCGATGTGCTGTTGGAGGCCATTCTATCGCCTTTCGAAATATGTCTTTGACACGCAGGTCGTGGTTTTCACGCGCGATAAAGGAAAAGCGCGCCGGACTGGGTCAAGCCAGGCCGAGTTTCAAGACTGCGAAAATGGAAGCGAGCCCGACGGCCGCGCAAAACAGGGAATTGGCGACCAGCGCCCATTCTTTGCCGTGCGTCGAATGAATGTAGTCGTCGATGATTGACTGCATTCCGATCTTCATGTGGTAGACGCCGGCGAGAATAAAGAGAAGAAGAACGATGGCGGGAAAGGGCCGCCCGAGCTCGGCCTTCACCCCGGCGTAATCCTTGCCGACCAGGGACAAGAGGATCCAGACAAAGCCGAAGGTGAGCGGAATCAGCGCAATCGAGGTGACATGGATGCGCCAGGCGTTGGTCGTTCCAGCCCGCGCGGAGCCGAGGGAGCGCGTTTGAGCGGCGCCGCGACGGGGGGCTGGATCATGCGCCATGATGAATTCGTTCCTTCGATTGCGGTCCAAAACGCCGACGGCGCGTCTTAGGGGACCCGATAATTCCTAGAGCTGGGAGAATACGCAGATCCAGACGAGCAGCGTCAAAGCGACGCCGCCGATCAGCGTGCCCTTGGCGAGCCATTCGCGCTGCGGATGATCGAGTCCGTAGCCTGCGTCCCAGATGATGTGACGCACCCCGCCGAGGAGGTGATGAAACAGGGCCCAGCTAAATCCGAAGAGGATGAGCTTTCCGATGAAGGAATTAAAAACGGACGAGACCGAAGCGAAAGCCTCTGGACCGCTCGACGCGGCAATCAGAAACCACGCCAGCAGAAGCGTGCCCACGTAGAGCGCCACGCCGGTGATGCGATGTACGATCGACATCATCATCGTCAGTGTGGGGCGGTAAATCTGCAGATGCGGCGACAGCGGCCGGCGGCCCTCCGGCCGACCGGAATTGAACTCGACCTCTGTCATGAAGGTTAAATCCGATCTTCGTGAAATGCTCTGCGCTTTCCCTTAACGCAAAGCGAATTGGCGGGCAACCAATTGAGTGGATTTTCGGGGCCGGGCGATCTCCGGGATTGATGGATCGGATTTGCCAAAGGCTTTGCTTATTGCCAAAACGCCGCACGCAGTAGAAGAATGACAGCCGAATCCGGGAAATTGTCCGCACAAGAGGTTTGGGCCGAAAGCGCCGCTGCGCTCGACCGGCAAGGGCGCTGCCGGTCCGTTCTCGATGGCTGCGGCAAGCAGTCGAAACAGCGCTTCTGGGGTGACATTGTTGGCAAGGGCTAAAGACATGATCGTCCGGGGCGACGAACCCTTCCGTGACCACCGTGGCGGGCGCCGCCTGTCCACGCTCGCGGCGGCGCGCGCCGCGACGTGGTTGGCGCTGGCGCTTCTCACGATGCTCGCCGCGTCGCCACAGCCGGCGTCCGCCGCGTCCGGCCGGATTTCGATCGAATCCGGCGGCATGACGCGGACCGCGATCCTGATTCTGCATCACCGCCTGAAGCAGGCGCGCCGTCCTCTCGTCATCGTTTTGCGCAGTCGTGAGAAAGGTCCCCGTCTGCGGCGGGTCTTCGGCCTTGAAGAAATGGCCCGTTCCGCGGGCCCCGTGCTTGTGTACCCGGATCCCATCGGGGGCCATTGGAGCGAAACGCCCGGGCCCGAGGCGACGCGCGACGCAACATTCATTCGCGATCTCGTCGCGAAGATCGTCTCCGACGGAATTGTCGACCGGCGCAAGGTTTTTCTTGTCGGCATTTCGAATGGCGGCTTCACAACCTTCCGACTTGCCTGCGACAATGCGTCATTGTTCGCCGGCGTCGCGACCCTGATCACCGCCTTGCCCGCGTATCTCGCCCCGACGTGCAAGCCGTCGCGCCCGCTTCCTCTCCTGATGATCGTTGGCTCTGCTGATCCCGTGATCCCCTACGCGGGCGGCAAAGCGGCGTTGCCGGATGGGAAAATTGACGTCGTCTCAGCCGACGCGGCGCTCGCGATCTTTGGCAAGGCTGCGGGCTGCGGTGAAAGCCGTACGACGACGGCGATGCCGGATCGCGACACGCGCGACGGAACGCGCGCCTATCTCGACAAACTAAACGGCTGCAAGGTTCCGGTCGAGGTCTTGCGCGTCGAGGGCGGCGGTCATTCGGTTCCGGGCCACTGGGCCGGGATCGGATCGGACACCTCTCGGGGTCTGCACAACAATGACGTCGAAAGCGCCAGATTGATCTGGGATTTTTTCAGCCGGCTCGGCGGCTGATTTTCCGCCGAGGACGCGCCCCGGTTCGAGGGCGGCCGTCAGCCGGCCTCCGCGGAGCCGACGAGGGTGGTGAGAGCGGTCTTCAAAGCTTCGGCGTCGCCCGATAGAATTAATGTCTTCAGCCGCCCGCTCGCGCCGGATTCGAGCCGCACGGCGCCGGCCGGAATGCGCAGCGACTTGGCGACCAGCTTGAGCAGCGCCGCATTGGCCTCGCCATTCTGCGGGGCGGCGCGCACGCGCGCCTTCAGAACGGGCCTGCCATCAGAGAGGTGATCGACGCCGGCGATTTCGTCCCGGGCGCTTTTGGGCGTCAAGCGAACGATGACGGCGAGAGCGCCGCCGCGCATGCTCCAGGGAAGGGATCTCGAGTCAAAATTGTTCGGGTCGCTCAATAGACGTTCGGATAGATGTATTGAATAATGATACGCTGGATAAGAAAAATAATCAAAAACAGGACGATCGGAGAAATATCAAGCCCGCCAAAATTCGGCAAAACTTGCCGAATCGGCCGCAGAACCGGCTCCGTCAGCGCGTTGACCGCATTGACGATGGCGCGGACCACGTCATTGTAAGTATTGATGACGTTGAAGGCTATCAGCCACGATAGAATCACTGCTGCGATCACGACGTAAGTATAAAGGTCAAGAACCAGCAAAATCACATCGAGAAGAGCGCGCATGGGAACTCCGAAGCCTCAGCCTATCCCATTTCGTTTACGCGGCTTGCGTCAAACTGGCAAGGCTTCCGCCTGCGGCGCCAGCTTCTTATGAGGATAATAAGCGCAACCGCGCGCAACCCGCTTGCGCGCTCCCGCGCAGTCGCGTAAACAGCCGCTGGATGGGGGCTGTAGCTCAGATGGGAGAGCGCTGCAATCGCACTGCAGAGGTCAGGGGTTCGATTCCCCTCAGCTCCACCAATAAAACCAATAACTTGGAACCCGCCGCAGAAGTGCTGAAAACAATCGGGGAAGCGCAGGGAAGCAAGCGGAGGCGTTTCGCACCGAATCGCTAGCGGGCTTGCCCGGCCCGATCCCGGCTTTGGCGGCGGTGCGCCCCGCCGGCGCTCTGCCGTCCACGCTTGCCCAAAGCTCGCGAGGCGAAGGCGCCCCAGCCTTGATGCGCCGCCTTCAAATAAGGGCACGCCGCCATTCGGCTCGGACATGGGGTCACATAATGCATGACATGGAGCGGCCTCGCGCGTGTTTTATTGGCCGTCACCCGGGTCATTATATCGAGAAAACGCCGCCTGCTGCTCGCGCTTCCATCGACTGCGCTTTTCAAGCGCGCTTTGTCGAATGGCGGCGCTGGTTCGCGAGTGGAATATCAAACTTAGTGGATGAAGCGTCGTTCCCGACAGGCTGGCGGTTGAGGCAGATCAATGGGCTAGGTAGTTAACACGGCATAATGTGAGATGCCCGTTTGAGCCTGAGATCGATGACCGAAGAGGCCGAAGTGAAACCCCTCGTGCGGCAATCACCGCCGCTGAGCGACAAAGGGCTGGTGCGAAAGCAACGCCTGGGGCGCGGCGGTTGGATCGCTCTCTCTCTGGCCGTTCTTCTTGTCGCGGCCATCGGCGCGGTGTGGTGGTACAATTCAGGCACGGAAAAAATACATTACACGACACTGCCCGTCACGCGCGGAAATATCACCCGCGCTGTGACTGCGACGGGCACCGTCAATCCGGTGCTCACGATCATCGTCGGCAGCTATGTGTCGGGGATCATCCAGGAGCTCTTCTGCGATTACAATACGCTCGTAAAAGCCGGCCAGATCTGCGCGAAGATCGACCCTCGTCCTTATAAGGCCGTTCTCGATCAATATTCAGGCCAGCTCGCACGCGACCAAGCCGTGCTCGACAAGGACCGGCTCAACCTTATGCGTTATCAGGGCCTCGTGAAGCAAAACTCGATGGCCCGCCAGCAGGCCGAGGATCAGCTTTATGTCGTCCGTCAGGGCGAAGGGACCGTTAAGCTCGACGGGGGCCTGGCCGCAGGCGCGGCGCTCAACCTCGCCTATACGGATATTGTTTCGCCGGTGGAAGGCATCGTCGTATCCCGCAACGTGACTCAGGGGCAGACAGTCGCATCCAGCTTTCAAACGCCGACGCTCTTTTTGATCGCGACCGACCTGACGAAAATGCAGGTCGATACAAATACCAGTGAAAGCGATATCGGTAGTATCAAGGAAGGAAATTCGGCAACATTCACGGTCGATGCCTATCCCGGGCAGATTTTCAATGGGAAAGTTTCCCAGGTCCGCCAGTCGCCGCAGACGGTGCAGAATGTCGTCACCTTCGACGCGGTTGTCAGCGTTGACAACAAGGATTTAACGCTGAGGCCGGGGATGACCGCATCAACGCGGATCATCAGCGATCAAAGGGAAGATGTCATCCGCGTGCCCAACCAGGCCTTAAGGTTTGTTCCGGGAGGCCCGTCTGGCACAACGCCACCTCCGAGCGCGAAAACGTCAGGCATTGAGTCGACCCATCTTTGGCTCTTGCGCGACGGCATACCCACGCAAATCGATATCGTGCCGGGGCTCGACGACGATAATTTCACCGAGATTACAAAAGGCGATCTCAAACCAGGCGACGCCGTCATCGTCGGTGAAGAGCACAGCTCAAGCTCGCGGTCGCAGAGACTGCCTCTGCCGCGGTTTTAATTCAGGAAATGGATCAGCGGTGTCGGAACCGGTGTTACGGGTCGAGAATGTCACGCGGACCTTCAGTGTCGGCGATGTCGAAGTGCGCGCCTTGCAAGGCATAAATCTCACGGTCGAGCGCGGCGAATTCGTCACCATCATGGGTTCCTCCGGGTCCGGAAAATCGACCCTCATGGCCATCCTTGGTTGCCTCGACAGACCGACAAGCGGCCATTACTTTTTTGAAGGCGTCGATGTCGCGGCATTGCATGAACCGGATCTGGCGCGGATTCGTAGCGAGAGGCTCGGCTTTGTGTTCCAAAGCTTCAATTTGCTGGCGCGCACGAGCGCAATCGAAAACGTCGGTCTTCCGCTCTATTATGCGTCCTCCGGGCCCACGGGCCGTGCGACGCGTACCGAACGCGCCCGCGCGGCGCTTCAATTATTGGGTTTAGGCGAGCGCGAACGCAACACGCCGGCTCAGCTGTCCGGAGGCCAGCAGCAACGCGTCGCCATAGCGCGCGCCTTGATCAATGAGCCCGGCCTGCTGCTTGCCGATGAGCCGACCGGCAATCTCGATACGAAAACCTCGCATGAGATCATGGAAACTCTGGCGGCGCTGAACCGCGAAAAAGGCGTCACCATCATCGTCGTCACGCATGAGCTGGACATAGCCGCTTATGCGGATCGCGTCGTCACCATGCGTGACGGTAAGATCATTTCCGATGAGCGGGTCCGCCCGGAAAAGCAAGCGGGCGCCGCGCGCAAACTTGCGCCCGGCGGCACGCCCGTTTTGCCTCTTGCTAAAGCGGAGTTTCACACGGCGGCCGCGATCCAGGTCGCGGGCTTCTGGACTTTTGCACTGATGATCCTTGCTGCGGCGGCACAAGCGATCGGGCGCAACAAAATGCGTTCCGCGCTCACGATGCTCGGCGTTTTCATCGGCGTCGCCGCTTTGATCGTCATGGTCGCTGTCGGCCAGGGCGCCAATGAGGCCGTCCGCAAACAGATCCAGAGCCTTGGCACCAATGTCGTCGTCATCCTGCCAGGCGCCGTAACAACTGGTGGGATCCGGGCCGGGTTCGGCAGCGCCAGCACGCTTACGGTCCAAGACGCGAGCGCGATCCGTCGCGAAGACCCCGCCGTCGCCCAGGTCGGCTATCTCATCCGTCAGCAAGGGCAGGTTCAATATAGCAATCAAAACTGGACGACGACCGTTCAGGGGGTGAGCGCGAACTACCCGCCGATCACGAATTGGCGGATTGCCGCGGGCCGCGCCATTACCCGGGAAGACGAGACCAAGGCCGCCCTTGTCACCGTCATTGGTCAGACGGTCTACAAACAGCTTTTCAGCGCCGGCGAAAATCCGATCGGCGCCTTTATCCAGGTCAAAAGCGTGCCGCTCCAAGTTATCGGCACGCTCGCGGCCAAAGGTCAGTCGCCGTTCGGACAGGATCAGGACGACGTCTTGATGATTCCATTCCAGACGGCAGAGCGCAAAGTGCTCGGCGTCGCAGCGCCTACACAGCAGCAGACGCCGATCAACTGGCGCTATCTGCCGCCGCCCAATCCCTACAACTTGCAACCGCGTCTGACGGGATTCGCAAATCAAATCTATGTCCAGGCCACGACGCCCCGTGAGGTGCAAACGGCCATTCGTCAAGCGAGTGAAACCTTGATGCGCCGGCATCGCATTAAGCCCGGCCAAATCAAAGATTTCGATGTCCGCAACTTGAGCCAATATGCGGAAACGGCCGAAAGCAGCAGCCGCATCATGGCGCTTCTTCTCGCCGCCGTCGCATCCATTTCTCTCCTCGTCGGTGGCATCGGCATCATGAACATACTGCTCGTCTCGGTGACCGAACGGACGCGTGAAATCGGCTTAAGGATGGCGATCGGCGCGCGGCGTTTGCACGTGCTCCTGCAATTTCTGGCCGAAGCCGTCTTCTTGAGCCTGAGCGGCGGCATCGCTGGCATCATAACGGGCGTTTTGGTCTCCGCGGGCATTTCAGCCCTCCTCGGCTGGCCGGCGCCGATTTCGGCCATCGCGCTGATGGGAGGGTTTCTCTTCTCCGTCGCGGTCGGTGTTTTTTTCGGCTTTTATCCGGCACGCAAGGCAGCGAGCCTAGATCCGATCGAAGCGCTGCGGTACGAATGAAATTTCAAAGCATCGGCACAGCAGGTTCTTGCCCTCAATGCGCCGGCGCCGCGGCCGGCTTGCAGACGCCAAACTCCGCGCGGACATGGTCTTGCGCATAAGTTTGGACGACGATGTGCCACGACGACCTGTCTATGCCAATGCTCAGATCGTCGGTATAACCGTCGATCGTGATCGTACTAATCGTTACTTTGCCCAAATCACGGCGTTGGGACCCTGCGTCGAAGACAAGCGTGTTTGCTTCCTCATCGAATGTGACGCTTGCTTGGCGGCTTGTGTCTTTACCGTCGGTTCCTGCGCTCGTCAGTGTGCAGTCGAGCCGTGTCGGCTTCGCGAATGCTTCGAGCGGAGGGAAGAGCAAAAAGGCCGGCACAAGGACGCCGCCGGCCACCGCCTGCACAAGTGACCGTTTGATGAACATATCGAACATTTCCGCTGTGGGGCCCATATTGCCTTGCTATCGGCGGAAGTAAAGCCGCTGGGATGGCCAGTTTGGCGCATGAGCGCGCGCAACCTTTGTCTGCTCTGCGCCCGTTACAGCCAGTCCCGGCCATGCGGCCTTTCTCAAAAACGGTCGTGCTGAATCCAGCATCACGAGCGGGGAGGCTCTCCGATCAGCATGGCGAGCGGCGCGAGCGGCCCGAGACCGATCAGCTGGAATTCCATCATGCCGCCGACGCCCAGAGGAAGTTTCTCCAGGAGTTCGTGCGCTTCCGCAGTGCTGGTCGCGTTCACGATGAAGACGACGCCGTAGCCCTCGGTCTGAAAGAACCACTGCTCGATCTTTCCGGCGAGATGATTGCGAACCGTCGCGCGAACCTCATGAGGCAGGACCGGCGCGATCGCCTCGGGAGCGCCCTTCGGCCGGCCTCGCGAGATCATTGGCGGCGTCACGAGCGATGAGATTGGCCTTCGCGGCGGCGCGTTGATTTCGAAGACGCGGAGGGTTGTGATGAGCGTTGGTTAAGTCGTACCCGTCAGGACTCGCGAAGCAGCCTGTGCCTGAGACTTCCCCACTTTACCTCTGCTCCCGAGTCTGCGGCGCGGCTGCGCCTGGTGCTGGCGGTTGGCTGACGGGCTCCGTGTCGGGATCCGACGCGGATCATGGCGGTAGCTGGGGAATGTTGGCGAACGGCGCTCCGCTCATCGCGCTCGCGAACGAACCGGACATCAGAGTCGCCGCGCGCTCCATGTGAAGATCAGATGCATCATGCAGCCAGAAAATCGACAGCCAGAGGGCGTCGGGACGATCACTCTGGCAGCGGATATAGCTATCGAGGCCGTTTGTAGCCGATGAGACGACGAAATAGTCGCTCTTCAACATTTGGAACGAGATTTGTCCGCCGTCAGCAACGACTTTGGCGAGAACAGCATTATAGGCAGCTGCGAGATTGACCCCTGGGAGCCAATCATATGTCACCCATACGCGCTTTTCCGGGTCCCTCCATGTGAGGCCATTCTTATCTCGCTCCGCCACCAAGCCAAGCCCCATTGGAACCCAGATCGGGTGACCGCGGTAAGGGTGCGCAACCTGCTGGAAACCCCACACCTTCAGAAGAGGCGCGCCATTCCGATAGAGCCTCGCCAGAAGCTCCTTATCGATGACGCCTGTTGCGGGAAGCCCATTGTCGGCTTGATAATGCGTCGTCGCGTCAAAAAGTCCGCGGCTGAAATCGGCGTCGGCGACTGCGGGCCAATAACCCGCCGTTGTCAGCAAGACTTTGAACAGAAACCGCTCGCCGATCGCAAGCTGACTAAAGGCGCGTTCCGCATCGGCGTAGCTCACGGAAGGCGACAGCGCACTGGCCGGCAAGCACCATATCATCAACAGAATAACCGCCGCCGAAGCACGCATGCCAGATCCTCGGGTCAAGCGTAGCGTGATCCGAGGTTAAACGCCAGTCGTTAGAAGTCGCCTAAACGGCGGCGAGCGACCCTTCGCTGTATCAAGCTAGAGTCGAAATGGCGGATAGGGGCTGTAGATCTCATATTGTGTACAAAATACATACAGTTCAAAATGGATACTGTATGGAATTTATCCAAATCGGATTTCTGAAAAACCCAAGGCGCGCGTTCGGCTTGCAGCTTGCCTCCTGAATGAGACAGCCCGCACAGGCCTGAACCAAACATATCGAGGGATAATCGATCTGTATGGAATCTATACACTGTATAAATTCCATACAGCGCTTTGCTGAGAGGCTCGCAGAACCAGCATAAATGCTATTATAGCTAGTTTGTCAGTTCTCCAAATGTTTTACAAATGAAGATCATCTGTCCGCCTTTGCGGGACGACGGACAGGAGCCTTGGCGTCCACTGGCGCAACAGGTTTCCAGCCGCTATCGCTCGGCCACGCAACCGGGACTTCCAGGACGGGCGGCTCTACAACGCAAGCATTCATACCATCGCCGGACGAGCGCTACGAGCGCAACTTCACGAGAATGGCTTCACCCCAATGCGGATCACGCCGGTTGAGAAAGGATGATGTCTTCGCATGTACATAAAATTCTAAACCAGGATTCTCTGGTGAAGCCAAAGCTGTGCTTGTTACTTTTGATCAGTGTCAAATTTGCGCACACCCGCCTGGATTAGAATAATCCAAATAATCTGCATTACGGTAATGGAATGTGATTGTGCTCTATGCTGCATGTCTCTGATATTTCGACTTTTTTCAAAAATGATGATCGGCGGCCGAAGCGCGGCGCCACACTTGCTGAAGGATAACGCCACATCGAGCCGACTGAGGAGCTCGATCGATAAGGCGCCGCAGCTTAAGGTCGCTGGCTGAAGCTCAGCCGGCGTTCAATGTGAGCACCAAGGAGGAGACATATGGCATTAAGCACCGCGACGAAAGCAGCGTCGGACGCACTCGGAGCCAACCGGGCGCCGACAAGTGTAAGTCCCCAGGAAGTGCATAGGTGGCTGCAGAGCTTCAACTGGGATTTCGCTCAAAACCGGACGAAATATCCCACCAAATATCATATGGCGAACGACACAAAGGAGCAGTTCAAGCTCATCGCCAAAGAATATGCGCGAATGGAGTCGGTCAAGGACGAGCGTCAGTTCGGCACCTTGCTCGACGGCCTGACGCGCCTCGAAGCCGGCAGCCGGGTGCATCCGCGCTGGGGTGAGACGATGAAAGTCGCGTCGAATTTCCTCGAAGTTGGCGAATACAACGCTATAGCGGCGTCCGCGATGTTGTGGGATTCGGCGAGCGCGGCCGAGCAAAAGAATGGTTACCTCGCACAGGTCCTTGATGAGATCCGTCATACCCATCAATGCGGCTTCGTGAACTATTATTTCTCCAAGCATTACCATGACCCCGCAGGCCATAATGACGCGCGCCGCACCCGCGCAATCGGACCGCTTTGGAAGGGAATGAAGCGCGTCTTCGCTGACGGCTTCATCTCCGGCGATGCGGTCGAATGTTCGGTCAATCTCCAACTGGTTGGTGAAGCTTGCTTCACTAACCCGTTGATCGTCGCCATCACTGAGTGGGCGTCAGCGAACGGCGATGAAATCACGCCAACCGTATTTCTGTCGATCGAAACCGACGAACTCCGTCATATGGCGAACGGCTACCAGACAGTCGTTTCGATCGCCAACGATCCGGCCGCCCAGAAATATCTGAACACCGATCTCAACAACGCATTCTGGACCCAGCAGAAGTACTTCACGCCCGTGCTGGGCATGCTCTTCGAATATGGGTCGAAGTTCAAGGTCGAGCCCTGGGTCAAGACCTGGAATCGTTGGGTCTACGAGGATTGGGGCGGCATCTGGATCGGCCGTCTCGCAAAGTACGGCGTCAACTCACCGCCGAGCCTGCGCGACGCCAAAAAGGACGCCTATTGGGCGCATCACGATCTCTTCCTTTTGGCCTACGCCTTGTGGCCGACCGGCTTCTTCCGGCTCTCGCTGCCGGATGAAGAAGACATGGAATGGTTCGAGTCGAACTATCCAGGATGGGACGCGCACTACGGCAAGATTCTGCGCGAGTGGAAGGCGCTCGGCTGCGAGGACCCCACGAGCGGATTCGTTCCGATTCAATGGCTGATCCAGAATGGCCACCAGGTCTATGTCGATCGCGTGTCGCAAGTGCCGTTCTGCCCGACCCTCGCAAAGTGTTCGGGATCACTCAGAGTGCACGAGTTCAACGGTCAGAAGCACTCCTTCAGCGATGATTGGGGCGAGCGGATGTGGTTGGCGGAACCCGAGCGCTATGAATGCCAGAGCGTCTTCGAACAATACAGCGGCCGCGAGCTATCGGATGTGGTCCTTGAAGGACACGGCGTTCGCGCCGACGGCAAGACGTTGATCGGGCAGCCGCATGTTCGCGGCGACAAATTGTGGACAGTCGAGGATCTGAAGCGCGCCAATTGTGTCTTCGCCGATCCCCTCGCCGGGTTCTGACAACATTCTCGTCGGATCGGTCCTCGACTGGTCCGGCGGCTTCAATCAGTTTTCAAAAATTTGGCCCCTCAGGCCATGAAACAACATCAATGGAGGAAACCATCTATGGCTATCGCCTCGACGACCAAGCGCGGGCTAACGGATCCTGATAAGGCCGCACAGATTATCGCAGCAGTGCCTGATCACGAACTCGATTCGCAGCGCCGGATGAATTATTTCGTGACGCCGCGCTGGAAGCGGCTCAGCGAATACGAGATTTTGACGCTTTACACGCAACCGAATCCGGATTGGATCGCCGGCGGTCTCGATTGGGGCGATTGGACGCAAAAATTTCATGGCGGCCGGCCTTCTTGGGGCAACGAAAGCACGGAGCTTCGGACAACCGATTGGTATCGTCACCGCGATCCCGCTCGGCGCTGGCATGCGCCTTATGTCAAGGACAAGGCCGAAGAGTGGCGCTACACGACCCGTTTCCTCGAGGGATATTCGGCCGAAGGCGCCGTGCGTTCCCTCGATCCGAAATGGCGCGACGGAATCCTGGATAAATATTGGGGCGCCTTGCTGTTCAGCGAATATGGGATGTTCAACGCGCATTCGTCTGTGTCACGAGATACGCTTTCCGACACGATCCGTTCCACGGCGACTTTCGCCGCTCTCGACAAGGTTGATAACGCTCAGATGATTCAGCTGGAGCGCAACTTCCTGTCGAAGATCGTTCCTGGATTCCCGGAATCGACCGAAGGCCCGAAGAAAATCTGGCTCACCGATCCGATCTATCGGGGCGCCCGCGAGACGGTTGAGGAGTTCTGGCAGGGCATCCAGGACTTCAACGAGATTCTCTGGGCCGTGCATGGCGTCTACGATCCGCTATTCGGTCAGTTCGCGAGACGCGAATTCTTCGGTCGGCTCGCAGCTCATTATGGCGACGGCCTCACGCCGTTCTTCCTCAATCAGACGCAGACCTATTTCCAGACAACCAAAGCCGCGATGAGCGATCTATTCTTCTACTCCCTAGGAGACGATCCCGAATTCGGCGACCACAACAGGACATGGTACCGCGCCTGGACCAACAAGTGGCTGCAGAAAACCGCCGAAGCTCTACATGACTTCCTCGGAATTTATGCGAAGGTCGACAAAGTCACAGGCGTCAGCGACGCATCGGCCATCAAAGCGGCGGTCGCGCGGGTCGTCAATGATTGGGTCGAGGATTACGCGAAGAAAATCGACTTTAAGGTCGACGCCGATAAGCTCATCGCCAGCATCACTCGCGACGTTAAGTGAAGGGGGGAATAAAGTGACAGCAAAGAACGCATATAATGCCGGCATTATGAAGAAATCCGGCGAGGCTTTTGCGGCGGAATTCTTCGCCGAGGAAAACCAGGTCGTGCACGAATCCAACACAGTCGTTCTCGTGCTCATGAAAAGCGACGAGATCGATGCGATCGTGGAAGACATCATTCTCGGCGAAGAGACTAAACGCAATCCGACCCTGGTCGTTGAAGACCGTGGCGGCTTCTGGTGGATCAAGGCCGACGGCAAGATCCAGATCGACACGGAGAAGGCCAGCGACCTCCTCGGCAAGACGTACAGCATCTACGATTTTCTCGTGAATGTCTCGTCGACCATCGGACGCGCCTACACGCTTGGAAACACCTTCACGATCACATCCGAACTGATGGGTCTTGATCGCAAGCTCACTGACGTTTGAGCGATCGAAAGGGAGGAATCAAAAAATGCCTAACTACAAAATTCATGAAAATCCCCCGCGGTCGGAGTGGCTGGAAAAAATCGCAGAGCTGAAGTCCGTGAAGGACGCAACAGCATTCATCCAGGACTTTCGCAAGAAATACACGTCCCCCTTCCGCACGAGCTACGCGCTCGACGTCGATTACCTCTTTATTGAGGCGAAAATCGAGGAGCGGCTTGCCGTTCTGAAGGCCTCGACTCTGTCTGCGGCGGACCTCGTCGCGAAGGCGACGACTGGCGAGGCGGCTCAGGCTGTCGCCGACGCCTGGATTGCGAAAATCGATGCGGAAAAGTGCAAATTTGCCGCGGAAAAAATCCTGATTACCTTCCGCCAACTCTACAAGCCGCCCGTGCTCCCGGTGAATGTGTTTTTCAAGGTCGACGCTTACCTTGGCAGCCGGCTGATGGAATTACGCAATACCGACTATTACGCCGACTCCCTCGAGGAGTTGCGTAAAAAGCGCGGCGTAAAGGTGCTGAGCCTCGGCGACGCGGCGTGACAATGTCATGAGTTTCCGGGCGTCGACAACTTATCTCGTCGTCGCCCGGACTAGATCGAGGAGCGCGTTTCGTGATGACTGCGACATTGGACTTTGATCATAAAGAAGAAGATGCGTTGAACCCATCGCTAGTTGATCGGGTCCGGTTCGCAGAACTAGGAACACGCATCGAAATCTTCAGGGAAGGCCGATATCGGGCGTTTGTCCAGGATCTCGAATGCGTGTGGCGGTGGGAGATCCATAGGGACGATGAATTCGTCCAAGAGGGATGTTCTCTCAGCGAGTCTTCTTCTCGGGAAGCGGTCGGTCACGTCATTTCGTTTTATCGGCGCAGTGATCTGCGTCAGTCCGATAAGGACGATGCGCGGAATTAGCGCTGCGGAAGAAAGAGCAGGCTCGGCGTGGATTGCGTCAAGCCGGGAAGGTCGGGCTTATTCTCTCCAGCGCGGATCGCACCGTTCTCGCGCTGCGCGCTCTCTGTTGGCAGCGCTGGGGGACGGCGGCTCTCACCCCGGAAATCGTTCAAACTTCGGTCGGGGATCAATTCGCGAATTGCGAGCTTTCAATAAGGCACTTGGGGAAGGAAATTATGTTTAAAGTGCGCGCCATAACAGAAGACCAACAAGAGCTCACATTTGAATGTTCGCCGAGTGAGGACGTCATATCGGGAGGCTTGAAGAGAGATGTCATTTTGCTCGCCTCCTGCCGTGAAGGCGGCTGCGCCACATGCAAAGCGGATGTGCTCGACGGTGATTACGAGCTCGGCAACTGTAGCGTTCAAGCATTGCCGCCAGATGAGGAAGAATCTGGCGTCGTGCTCCTTTGCCGAACCTTCCCCAGAAGCGATCTCGTCATTCAGTTGCCCTACACGCATGATCGTATTTCGTTCCAAAAGATCAACACGGATTGGCGTGGCGAGATCGTCGCCGTTGAGCGGATTTCCTCGAATGTCGCGAGGCTGCAGATTGAGCCCAAAGACCCTCTAACGGGCGAGGCTATCAAAATTCCATTCGTGCCGGGACAATATCTCGATATAGAAATCCCCGGCGCTGGCGTCAGGAGATCCTACTCTATGGCGACGACCAGCGTTGAGCCACGTCTTGATTTTCTGATTCGTCTCTTGCCGGACGGTCGATTTTCGAATTTTCTGTCGAATGAGGCAAAGCCGGGGCTCGCGGTCAAACTGGAAGGTCCCTTCGGCGTATTCAACCTGCGCGAGAATGGCTTCAGGCCACGCTACTTCGTCGCCGGCGGGACAGGCCTGTCACCGGTTCTGTCGATGATTCGATACATGCAGCAGGAGCAGCACCCGCAGGAGACGAAGCTCTTCTTCGGCGTCACGCATCAGCATGAATTGTTCTATATCGACGAGCTGAAGAAGCTCGAGGCGGCGATGCCGAACTTCAGCGCGCACGTCGCCGTCATGCAGCCTGAGCCGGATTGGCAGGGGAGCAAGGGCACCGTCGTCGATGATTTATTGAGACATCTGAAAGGATCGAAATCCACGCCGGATATTTATATGTGCGGGCCGCCGGGGATGATCGATGCGACCTTCGCAGCTGCAGCAAATCATGGCGTGCCGAAAGATCACGTCTACGTGGAAAAGTTCCTTGCAACTGGACAAAGTCAGGCCGCAGAGTAGGGAGGTTTTCAGAGGCGTTTGCCTCATAGTGTGGTGGTGGTGCTATGTACTCCGTCGTCCAGATGCCAAATCAGTTAAAACCGCAGGATGTTGAAGCGCCGGAGCAGGACGCTGGACTGTTCGGCGTCGACCGGCCGGGGGTGGCGTGGGACTGGATGATGCAGACCGGTCAGCCGCCCGAGGGCGACGACTGGGTGCGTCCGCAAGTATCGGAAGCTTGGTACCGATGCATCGAAGAATATCGGCTCTCGCCGCGAACCAGTCTTCTGCGCCCGCATGCGATCATGGATTTCGAAAACGGCGGACGCACCGCGCCGGCGACCAATCTCGACGTCAGGACGGCGCTGGCGACGATGGCGTTCAACCTGCAGCCGGTGCTGCGGGACACGAGCGTCAGTCTCCTTTTGGCCGATAGCGCCGGCACGCTCATTCACGCCTTGGACGCCGGCTCTAATCTTGGCCCCATGGGCCGTCGCTTAGTTCGGCTCGGCGAGAGCTGGAATGAACTCATCATCGGCAACAACGGGTTAGGAACAGCGGCTGTCTTGCGCGAGCCCGTTGCCTTCGATGGGAAGGAGCATTTTTCTTCCGTTCTTCACCCTTTCGCAACTGTGGGCCATCCGCTTTTCGCCCATGACGGCGGATTGGTCGCCCTGCTCGGGCTCATCACGGACCAGCGTTCGTCGGCACAAACGCTTCTCGGTTTCGTGCGCATCGCCGGCTATCTGATCGAGACGAATTTGTTCGAATGCCAGGCGCCTGGCGCTTTCATGCTGAGGATGCGCCTGAACAACATCGGCGCCGGCTTGACCGGACAAGATTGTTTGCTCGACGGCCTCATCTCGCTTGATGAAGAAGGCAGGATCGTCGGCGCGACTCGGACAGGGCTCAACCTATTGCGCGCCGAATGCCATTCGAACATCCTCTCCAAAAAAGTGGAGACGCTGCTCGGAGTTGCTATCGGCGATTTGCGAGCCTGCGCGAGCCGTGGCGAACCGATCGAACTCGAGATACCTGATGGCTGGCGCCTCAAGGCGGAATTAATCGTCAGGCGTCGTCCTGAGAAAGACGTCGTTCAGCCCAGCCGGAGCTCTGCGCTAAAGGAAACAGGCCGCGCCGCGGCAGGTCTTGTTCTTGGCCGCAGGGGCAAGGCCGCGAACGCGGAGCCGTGGCGCGACGCCGTCCTCGAGGCAGCGCTGCAGAAGGCGGTCAATCTTCAAAAGCAGAAGATACCGATGCTGATCACCGGCGAATCCGGCGTCGGCAAAGACCATCTGGTGCGCAGAATTCACGCGGAGGGCGTGCGCAAAGGCCGGCCTCTGGTGCTTGTCAACTGCGCGGCGATCCCGCGAGATCTCATTTCCAGCGAGCTTTTTGGCTATGTACCCGGAAGCTTCACAGGCGCCCGCACCGGCGGCAAGACTGGCAAATTCGTTGAGGCGCATACGGGCGTTCTGTTCCTCGATGAAATCGGCGACATGGCTCTCGATCTCCAGACTGCGCTTCTTTGTGCGCTCGATAGTTCGGAGATCGTCCCCGTCGGCGGCTCAAGACCAGTGACGGTTGACGTTCAAGTCATCGCCGCGACCAACAGCGATCTTCCCGATTGCGTGAGAAAAGGGGCGTTTCGCCGCGACCTCTACTATCGGTTGAACGGCGCCCAATTCTGGCTGCCGCCTCTGCGGGAGCGTCCCGATAAACTCGGTCTGATCGAGCATTTGTGGGAGCAGGAGGTGAAGGCGCAATACGTCGATGAACACAAGGCTTTGAGTGCCGAGGTATGGGACATTTTCGAGCGTCATCCTTGGCCGGGCAATATTCGCGAATTGCGCAATGTCTTGCGTTCGTGTTTGGCCATGACTTCAGGTCCCGAGACGCTCGTTTCCGACCTGCCGAATGATTTTCTAAGGGAAATGAGCGATTCCGCTCAAGCCGAGGAGGAGGGTGAAGCAGGGCTGTCGTCATACGCCAAATGGCGACCCTCGCCTGAGAGCAAGGCGCTCGCCGATTGGGAGGCGGATGCTATCCGCTCGGCGCTTGCCAAGACGGCAGGAAACATTTCCGAATCAGCGCGACAACTCGGGATAACGCGAGCGACTTTGTACCACAAGATGGCGCGCCTCGGTTTGCGCAAATGACGTCGGCGCCAACGCCGAAGTAAGGGGAGAAAAATGGACGACGAGATCGAACAGTTTCTCGCCGAAATGGCAAAAGGCGCCGAAGCCACAATCCACGAACTGGAAATTGAAGAAGCGACTCTGCGCGCCCTCATCGGTGATGAGCGCGTCGAGGAACTCGAGCAGCTCTGGACAAAGCAGCTCGATCCCGCCGACGAAGAAGATATCAAGCGTTACATGGATTGGGACGACAAGAAGTTGATTTGGATCTGGCATCGTCTCGAGCGCTCGCGCGAACGACGAGTCGCTGCTGGGCGCGCCTATATGATTCGAAGCCAGCATTCTACAGCACCCGCCGGGACGGCTCCAGCGAGGCCGGCGCGGGGACCGCGTAAACCGCTTTGATTGATGAACACGGTCTCGCGCTTCGATGAGCTCGCTTCGTCTGAGATGGCTCTTCGATCGGTTCAGAAACGTTTGGCGCGTAATCGGTCGAAACGCGCGCGGCGTATTGCACGCCTATAATCAGCGCGCGCAATAAGCAAGAACATAAGCGACTGACGAGGACGCGATAGGCGTCTCAAGGGAGGAAACAATGGCAAAAGATATTCGCTATGGCGACACGGGGCGTCGCAAGATGCTGGCGGGCGCAAATCTTCTGGCTGATGCGGTGCAAGTCACGCTCGGACCGCGCGGCCGCAACGTCATCATCGAGCATCGCACCTCTGGAATCCAGCCGCTTGTCACCAAGGACGGCGTTACGGTGGCGCGATCGATCGCGGTGGATGACCGTTTCGAAAGCGCCGGAATCAACATGTTTACCGAAATGGCCGGAAAGGTTTCGAAGCAGTGCGGTGACGGAACCACAACGACGATCGTTCTCGCGCGCTACATCGCTCGGCAGGTGTTGAGGGCGATGAGTTCCGGGCTCAATCCGAATGGCCTGCGGACCGGCTTGGAGCTTGCTACGCGAGCCGCGATTGAGGACATGGAGAGGCGGGCGCAGAGTTGCGCCGACGAGCGTTCGATTGTTCAGATCGGCGCGACCGCGTCGAACGGCGACGCATCGGTCGGAAAGCTCCTGGCCTCCGCCTTCAGCGCGGTTGGCCGTGAGGGCGTCATCAACATCAACCTCGGCAACGGACTTGAAGATGAAATCGAGTTTCAGGAAGGCGCGCATTGGGAGCAAGGCTGGCTTTCGCCTTATTTCATCACGGACAAGACGCGCAGGATCGCGGAGCTGACGGATGCTTATGTGCTCCTTTACGATCGACCGATCAAACATTTCGAAGAGTTGATTCCGATTTTGGACCAGGTGCGGCAGGCCGAAGGATCGCTCCTGATCATCGCCGAAGCCGTCGAAGACGCGGCCCTCGCAGGGATTTTGCTCAATCATGTCCGCTGCGTCCTGAAAGCCGTTGCGGTGAAACCCCCTGCCCAGGGAGATCGTCGCAAGGAAACCCTCGCCGACCTCGCTTGCTTACTCGGAGGCCGCGCCATATTGGAAGAAAATGGAGACGACCTTGGCCGAGTAAAGCTCGCCGATCTCGGTCGCGCGCGACGCGTTCAAGTCGGCGAGGATACGACCAACTTATTCGGCGGCGCCGGCGATCCCAGCGTGGTTGCCGAGAGACTGTATGGGTTGCGGCTAGAGACGGATCGACTGCGGAGCAGCGACAAGGGCTCTCCGACGGGCAAGCTTCATGACCTCGATGAACTCCAGGAACGGATCGCCAATCTCTCGAATGTCACGGCGACCATCAACGTGGGCGGCGGCAGCGAGGCGGAGATGAAGGAGCGCCTGCAGCGCGTAGAGAATGCCCGAAATTCCGTGTCCGCCGCGCTTGCCGAGGGCGGTCTGCCGGGTGGCGGCGTCGGGCTTCTTCGCTGCCGGAAAGCCCTGCGCGCGCTTTCGTCGACGGATATCGCGGTCAAACATGGCATTCAAATCATTGCGGATGCGGTGGGCGAGCCGGCGCGTTTGATTGCTCATAATGCAGGAGAGGATGCTTATGCCGTGACGTCACGGACGCTGGCGTCGGACGATGAACATTGGGGGCTTGACGCGAGGACCTGCCGGTTTGGCAATCTCTTCGAGGCTGGCGTGATTGATCCGTTACGGGTTACGCGTCTTGCTCTGCAGCACGCAACCTTAACGGCGGGTGCGCTCATGACTACCGAGTGCGTGGTCGCTAACGTGCCGCCCGAGGATCCGACCTTCGGTTATACCGGGGAGTGGGCGGCGGCGACCCGAGAGAATCCGCGCATTTGAGCTTGTCCTGCTCGACGGATAGAGCGCGGTTGAGGGGTAGCCCAAGGTGAGAGCAGCGGGCGCCACAAAACGCCCACTGCGAGGCAGGGCTCGCCCATATCTGGGAGTGAAAGGCTTTATCGAAAATCTGAGGGAGATCCTCGGGGGAACCGTTCTCACTATATCAAATCACAAATTGCGCGAATGTTTTCCGCCGCCCAATGCCTGACGAACTCACAGTGGCGCTCGACGGTCTTTGCGCTGTCCGGGGCGTCTTGTAGACCAATTGCTCTTGGTCAATTGCGGTTGTCCGCGCCAGCGGCGATATCCTCTCCCGCCATTCATCTACAGGGGCGTCCATGTAATCGTGTTCAGATGACATACAGTGTATGAAAATGGAAGGCCGTCGCCACTGAAGACGCGCGTTGGCAAGGCCATACAATCCAATGTGGCGTCCGTCCGATAGGTCATACATCGCTGTTTTATCGAGCGTGTCCAAGCTGCGTCGAGCGCTTGTCAACTAAATGCGCGCAGCGTCGATGGGTGGCACGTCTCCTGCTAAATGCAACGAACTGTTGCCGGAGCGAACGCAATCCGACGTGGGAGTCGGAGAAGCAAAGCTCGACTGGGAGACACTTTGATGCATAAGAGAAATTGGTATTTTATTGTTGGCGCGGCAATCGCGGCTGGCTTCATTTACACACAGGCAAATGCCGAAGATCCGGCGCGAGCTTTCATCGATCGTGTATCAGGAAAGCCGTTTACAACAGAGCGCACCGGTGTCTCATCAGCGAAGATTGAGACAAATCCGGCGCAAGAATTCATTGACAGAGTTTCGGGCGCCGGACAGCTCGTCGCCGAGCGCGTTGGGCCGGGTACAACGTCGATCACAACCGACACGACACAGGAGTTCATCGACCGAGTGTCGGCGGCGCGTCCTTTCATTGTTCAGCGCTCTGAAAGTCAACCGGGCGCCCCAGGCGCTCGTTGAGCGCTTAGGCTTTCTGTCTGGCGATAATCAGCGGCGCGGGCGGGCTGAGGCCAGCCAGTAAAGTGGCCGGATTTGATAAAAGCAAGAAAAGCACGAAAGGCAGGTGCGTGATGGGTGACCCCGGGGATGGGCCTCTCGTTGAGAGATCTGCTACATTGAAGTTTTCAAGCGGCGTGTTGTGGAAGAGATATGGCCTTCGAGCGACGCGGCAACGCCGCAACCTTGCGAAATTGCTCTTCGGCAGAGGGGACCGGCATTTGACGGCTGAAACTCTTGCGTTCGAAGCGCGGGTCGCGCACACACAGACGTCGCTGGCGACGGTGTACAACGTCCTAAATGTATTTGCGCGCGTCGGGCTCGTCCGCGCTTTGTCGATCGACCGCTGCCCTACGTTTTTTGATACGAACACGACCGACCATCCGCATTACTATTTTGAGGACACAAAGGAAATTCGCGATATTGGACCCGATGAGATTAAACTCACGGACCACATCAGAACACCCGAAGACTATGAAGTCTCCCGCGTCAATGTTGTCGTGACGTTGCGTCCAAAGGCGCCGGCGGCGGAGGGGCGACAGCGCACGACTTGAGGCGGGATTAAACAATAGGCGACCAATTTGCTGCTGGGTTACGGGCTCCAATCCATCAAATGACATGGCCGCATAACGCGCAATCCCTTTCCTCCAGACACCCTGCGGGCAACCCCGTCGTGCCGCAGGGTGTCTCTTTAGCTTCGTTTGAGCTGGCAAGAAGATATGCCAATTGAAAAAAGAGGATATTTAAGATCGCGCGCCTCGCCATTGTGGGTGACAGCGTCAATCGAGTGGGGCCGGTAAGCGTTTAGCAGGTCGGCCGGCTTTGCCGGTTCGCTAACGCGGCCAAGGCGATAGGGCCGGCTCGATTCCGCTCTTCAACTCTGGGCAAATTCAGCCTCTCGATCCGCACGGCTCTTGACGGCGGCGTCAATAAGCGGCCTTCAGATGATGGCGCATCGAGCGTCGTCGACGTCCGGGTTGCGCGCGGGGAAGGGGAGGGACAATGGACAGGAGCTCCGCCCTGGCGGCGCTGCGCTCTGGCGGGACTTTCGACGTTCTGGTCGTCGGCGGCGGCGCCACCGGCTGCGGCGTCGCGCTCGATGCGGCGAGCCGGGGCCTCAGGACGGCGCTCGTCGAGCGGGGCGACTTCGCGGAAGGCGCCAGCGGCAGAAGCACCAAGCTGGTGCATGGCGGCGTCCGCTACCTTGAGCTGGCCATTCGGCGCCTTGACCGGACACAATATAATCTGGTTCGCGACGGCCTGCGCGAGCGCGCGATTTTCCTGAAAAACGCGCCGCATCTTGCTCATCGTCTGGCGCTTGTCTCGCCGCTCTACCGCTGGCGCGATGCGCCCTATATCTTCGCCGGTCTTCGCATCTACGATCGGCTTGCCGGGAAGCTGAGCTTCGGCCGCAGCCGGTTGCTCAGTCGCAGCGAAACCCTCCGCCGATTTCCGATGCTGAAGGCCGAAGGGCTGAAAGCCGGAATTCTCTATTATGATGGTCAGTTCGATGACGCGCGCATGGCTTTGACGCTGGCGCTGACGGCGTCCGAACAGGGCGCCGCGGTCGCCAACCGGGTCGAAGTGGTGGGGTTCACCCATAAGGAGAGCCAACTGACCGGCGCTGAGGTCGAGGACAGGGAGACAGGCGAGCGTTGGGAGATCGAGGCGCGCGCGGTGATCAATGCGGCCGGCCCGTTCGCGGACTCCCTTCGCCTGATGGCGGACGCCGGCGCGGCGGCGATCATGAGACCCAGTTCAGGCGTCCATATCGTGCTCGACAAGCGTTTTGCTCCCACGGGGGCGGGGCTGCTGATTCCGCGAACCGACGACGGCCGCGTGCTGTTCATACTGCCCTTTGAGGGACATGCGCTGATCGGCGCCACGGATGAGCCGGCTGCGATCGAGGACCATCCCCCGCCCACGACTGAGGCGATCGCCTATCTGCTGCGGCACATAGGGCGGTATTTGAACGTCGAGGTCAGCGAAAAGGACATATTATCGGCGTGGTGCGGTCTTCGTCCGCTGGTCAGCAACCCGAAAATCGCCGATACAGCGCGCCTCGCGCGCGATCACATCGTGGAAGTGAGCGGGAGCGGCCTCGTCACGATCTGCGGCGGCAAATGGACGACCTATCGAAAAATGGCCGCGGACGCACTGGATCATGCCATCGCCCGCTTTGATCTGCGCCCGAAAAATCCGTGCCGCACCGCCGGGCTGGCGCTGGCCGGCGCGGAGAATTTCGACGCCGAAAGGGGAATTGAGGCGCTCCGCTCCGCCTTCACCCTTGATTATGATGTCGCCGCGCATCTGCACCATGCTTATGGCGACCGCGCCCCCCGGGTACTGCAAGAGGCCGGCTCCGCCGGCGCGCCGCGGCTCCATCCCGCCTTTCCTTACCTCGAGGCCGAGGTGCTCTATGCCGCTAGATTCGAGGCCGCCCTTTCGGCGATGGATGTGCTGGCCCGGCGCCTGCCGCTGGCTTTGCTCGATCGGGAGGCGGCGCGGCGCTCCGCGCCCCGCGTCATCGCTTTACTCGCCACGGAGCGCGGATGGGACCAACGCCGCCGGGATTTCGAGGCCGCCGAGACGGAACGGCGGTTGACGCAGGCGATTTAATGGGCCTTCGCGCTGAGGCCGCTATTCGCAAGAGCGCGGTTGCTGATAAGACTCAGTGAAAATCCGGGAGATAACGCCTTGTCGAAATATGTCGTCGCGCTGGATCAGGGGACGACCAGCACACGCTGCATGATATTTAACAAGCGGGGAGAAACGGCGGCCTCGCATCAGCTCGAGCATCGACAAATCTGCCCACAGTCGGGCTGGGTCGAACATGACCCTTTGGAGATATGGCGACGCGTCGAGGAGGTCATCCGCGGCGCGATGGGCAAGGCCGGGGTGGCGACGGGGGATCTCGCCGCGATCGGCGTCGCCAACCAGCGGGAAACCACGCTCGTCTGGAACAGGAACACCGGCGAGCCCTATTACAACGCTATTGTCTGGCAGGACACGCGCACCGATCTGATCTGCGCTCAACTGGCCGAGCGCGGCGGTCAGGATCGCTTTCGTCAAAAGACCGGCCTGCCGCTCGCGACCTATTTTTCCGCGCCAAAAATCCGCTGGATGCTCGACGCCATTCCGGGCCTGCGCCGCGACGCCGAAACAGGGGACGCGATCTTCGGGACGATGGATAGCTGGCTGATCTGGAAGCTGACGGGCGGCCCCTCGGCGACGGCGGCGCATGTGACGGACGTCACCAATGCGTCACGCACCATGCTGATGAACCTCAAAACTCTGCAATGGGACGACGAGCTTCTGGCGGCCTTCGACATTCCGCGGGCGATGCTCCCGGCCATTCGGCCGTCCTCGGACTCCGCCTTCCATGGCCTTACGCGCGCCGACGGACCTTTTGGAGGGGAGGCGCCAATCTGCGGCGTTCTCGGCGATCAACAGGCCGCCACGGTCGGGCAGGTCTGCTTCGACGTGGGCGAAGCTAAAAACACCTATGGCGCCGGCTGCTTCATGCTGTTGAATACAGGCGCCGAAGTGGTGCAATCAAAACACGGGCTGATCACGACTGTTTGCTATCAATTCGGCGGGGATCCGCCCGTCTACGCGCTCGAAGGCTCGGTGGCGATCGCGGGAGCCTTGGTGCAGTGGCTGCGTGACCGCATGCAACTCATCGACAGCGCGGCCGACGTCGAACGTCTCGCCAGCCTCGTTCCCGATAATGGCGGTTTGTATTTCGTGCCGGCCTTCTCGGGCCTCTTCGCGCCTTATTGGCGCAGCGAAGCGCGTGGTCTGATCATCGGGCTCACCAGCTTTATCGACCGCGGCCATTTCGCCCGCGCCGCCCTTGAGGCCGCCGCCTTCCAGACACGCGAGGTGGCGGACGCGATGGCGTCGGACTCAGGCGTGCCTGTGACGGCGCTGAAGGTCGATGGCGGCATGACCGCGAATGATTTGCTGATGCAGATCCAGGCCGATGTTCTTGGCGCGCCGGTGACGCGGCCGAAAGTGTCGGAAAGCACGGCTCTCGGCGCCGCCTATGCGGCTGGGCTCGCGGTTGGCTACTGGAGCGGGATCGAGGATCTTCGGCGGAATTGGAGCGTTGACAGGACGTGGACACCGTCAGTTGACGATACGTTGCGCGTCAAAAACTACTTGATGTGGAAAAAGGCGGTCAGCCGGACCTTTGACTGGATGGAATGACCGCGTGCGACGCCCAACATCTCACGCCGATGGCGAGCCGCCGGCGCTCTCGGCCATGTTCAGGCGGCCTGCTCTGCGAGACGGCTCATCTCCTGCGTAATCAGGGCGCGATAGGGACCGTCGATTTGCATGAGGCTTTCGGGATGCCCGTCTTGCACCATGCGTCCGTTCTGCAACACGACGATACGGTCGAAGTTTCGTAGCGTCGATAAGCGGTGGGCGATCGCGATGACCGTCCGCCCCTGCATGAGGCGCGCAAGCGCCTCCCGAATGGCCTCCTCGGCTTCGCTGTCGAGCGCCGATGTCGCCTCATCGAGCAGAAGGATGGGCGCATTTTTCAGGAAGGCCCTGGCGATCGCGACGCGCTGGCGCTGTCCCCCCGACAGCTTCGCTCCCCTGTCGCCAACGATGGTGTCGAGCCCCCGCGGGAGGTGCTGGATGAAGGGGCGGCATCGCGCTGCGATGGCCGCTTCCCACACCTCTTCGTCGGTGGCCTCGGGACGGCCGTAGCGGATGTTCTCCATCAAAGAACGATTAAAGAGGGCGGTATCCTGTGGCACCACCGAGATCGCCTGTCGAAGGCTTGCCTGAGTGGTCCTGTGAATATCCTGTCCGTCAATGAGAATCCGGCCCGCGTCGAGGTCATAGAAGCGCTGCAGGAGCGCGATCAGCGTTGATTTGCCTCCGCCCGATGGACCGACCAGCCCAACCCTTTGACCGGCCTCGAGAGTAAGGCTGAAGTTTTCGAAAACCCGCCGTCCTTCAGGGTAGCGGAACGCAATGTTCTCGAAGACCACGCGCGCCCCGCCCGGAATGAGAGCGGCAGCCTGGGGATGGTCGCGCAGTTCATGCGGCGACAGAAGCGTCGCGAGGGCCTCGGAGAGGCGCGCCATGTGCTGCGTCACGTCAACGAGGGCGACGGCTAGGTCGCGCGTGGCGCTGAGCACGGCCATTCCGAGCGTGCAGACAAGAACGACGTCGCCGATGGTCGCGGACCGCTGCTGCCAAAGGCTGATCGCCCAGGCGAGCAGACCAAGCATCAAGACTATCGTCACGAGGGCGTGGCTGAGCCGCAGTTTTTCCAGATAGAGGAGGCTGCGCCGGCGCGCCTTGAGCTCCTCGTTGACCGTGGCGCCGAAGCGCCGATGTTCCCGCGCAAGACCGCCGAACGCCTTGACGAGCGAGATGTTGCCGACAACGTCGATCATCTCGCCGTCAACCGCCGCGGCCTTGTCGGCGAAATCATGGTGCAGTGGTTTGCCGCTGGCGGCGACGTGGAAAATTGTAGCGGCGACAAGGCCGGACACGACTGCAAGGCAGGCCGCCATCCCGAGGCTGACCGTGGTCAGATAGGCGATCGCGCCGACCATCGCGAGGCATGGCGGCAAGACATTCCACACGAACATGTTTTGAATGGTGAAGACGGCGTTGGAGGTCGCCGTGATGCGGCTCGTCAGCACTCCCGGCAATCTTTTGGCGAAATAGCTCGGCGCATGGCCGGTCAAATGCTGGAAAAGATCGGCGCGCAGATCGCCTGTGACATGCACGAATGTGTAGGCGGCGATCCAGCTCGCCACGCGCCACAGAAGATTGTCCGCGCCGATGAAAAAGACGAGAAGGTAAAACGCCGGCCAGGGCGCGCCGCTCCGCCCCTCTTGCGAGAGCGTGTCGACGAGGTGCTTGACGCCATACTGGGTGCTGACCGAAAAGCCGACAGCTGCGACCACCGCGAGGAGAATGGCGGCGTGAGACAGCCGGCGGGTTCGTATGTACCGGCCGAAAAATGCTAAAGGCCTGTTGGCGTAATGAGTGAGATCGTCCATGGATCACGACTCGTGGATTGAGAATGAGCAGAAAGTTTGGCTGGCGTTTGGCTTCCCTGCGGCGCAGCAAAATTTTCAGAACGAGCGAAGCTGAACAGCACTCGGCCGAAAAGAATGGTCTCGTCCAGTTTAACTGAGCAGTTGCAAGGGCATGGCCTGTGCCTGCCCACACGCGAGCAACGTTTCCAAATGGCGCAGGTTCCCAACCGGCTTCTGCCAACTGCCTAAAATCTGTGCTGCTGGCGACGATCAATGTGTTGCATCGGTCGTGTGGCGCATGTTGTCGCACGCTCGAGCGCGAGACGCGCCTTTGCGAGGCCCGTTTCACCCTTCGCTTGTATTTGGCCGTGTTTCCGGCATCGAGAGCCACACCACGGCGAATCCGCCAGCGGCGATTCCCGCCATTGTCAGAAACGCGGTGTGACTGCCGAAATGGTCACTGAGATAGCCGATGAGAGTTGTGCTGATCGCGGCGCCGACGCCGACGGCGCACCCGACCATGCCCTGTGCGAGATTGAAATGGCCCGTGCCCCGTGTGACGTCGGCGATGGTCAGCGGCGTCAGCACGCCGAGCACCGCGGCCGAAATGCCGTCGAGCAATTGCACGGCGACAAGAAGATGGGGGTCGATGACGACGACAAAGAGCGCTCCGCGAACGGCGAGCGCGCCGAAGCCGAGAATGAGGAGCGGTCTGCGCCCCCATAGCTCTGCCCTGCGCCCGACCCATGGCGATAGCGCCGCGACGATGAACTGAGGCACGACGATCGCGGTGGCGACGAGGATCGTCGCAGCCTGGCTCGACCGAAGAGTCAGCATGCTTGCAGCCAGAGGCAGCATAGCGGCATTGGCGAACTGAAACAGCATGACGCATCCGGCAAAGATGACGAGCGTTCTATCGGCAAGGAGGCTGCGCAACGCTGAGATAATGTCGGCTGAGCCGGATCGCGGACGGCCGCCATGAGCGCGTTCCGGGTTGATCTCGTCCGGCCGAATCTGGAAGAGCGAGATCAGAGCCGGAACGACCATCGCGGCGGCCACGAAAAAAACCGCCCGGTTGGAGAGATAATATCCGCAAGCGCCCATCCCGGCGGCGGCAAGACCGGTGCCGAGCGAGGCGAATGAAGCGTTCCGGCCAAGGCGTTCGCCAATCGCGTGGCGGCCGACGAGGCCAAGGCTGATCGCCGCCATCGCTGGAGCAAGCACGGAACTTGCCACGGCCTGCGCGATTCTGGACGCAAGCACGACCGCGAAGATCGGCCAGGCGGCAAGAGCCAGGGCGCCGGCGCCGATCGCGATGATGGCCGTGGCGGCGGTCCGGCGCATCGAACGTGTGGCGTCGACCGCTGCGCCGCCTGGGATTTGACTCGCAAGGCCAACGAGGCTGCCGATTGTCAAAATGAGGCCGATGTCAACCTGCGTCCATTTTTCCGCCGTCAGATAGACCGCGACGAACGCGCCGAATCCAGTCTGCACATCCGCTGTGAAAAATACGAATCCGTCGAGTCCGCGCCGGCTCGCGCGCGAAGGGCGTGGCGTTTTGTGCGCGATGGCGGCATTCTTGGACGAAGTGACATGATCGTCACGGGCGTCGTTTTGCATTGGTTCTCCGATCCGCCAATGTCGGTTCCGTGAGAATGCTGCTTTGACGGACAAGTTCAGCCGGCTCCGCAAGCCTTTCGATGCGGCTGGCTCTGCATCCTCAATGTGGAGAATCGCCGGAACGACCAAGCATGACGACGGGTTCGCCTGGCTTGAAGATCGGCGCCACTCTGAGCTGATTGGCGGTCAAATCCACGATTACATTGTTTGTCTTGCCATCGGAGGGGAAACGGATGAGGCGCCAATCGACCGCGATCTTGCGGGTGCCAACCCCGAGGAACCCGCCGAAATCGATGATGGCCGCCCGCACCGCGCCGCTGTGGTCGACCATAATGTCCACGATTCGTCCCATATCTTCACCCGTCGGGCTGCTGACGTTCTTGCCGAGGATGCTTTCGAGCTGCTGTCCGTCGATCACCGTCGCTGGCGTGCCTTCCTTTTCCGTTCGCGTTTCGCTTTTTTCGCCGGGTCGCGGCGGCGCATCCTGTTTTGGCTGAACCGGAGGCGGGGAAGGCGGCGATTCGGCGCCGCTGCTCGCTTGCGAAACACGAACAAGCGGCTCCCGCTTTGCGCTTGACGTCGCCGCTGAGGCTGAATTCTGGAAAGCGAGCAAAGCCGCCGCCACGGAAGCGGCGGACGCCGCCGCGCCATACAGGCAGCCAAAGAGCCTGCGTCGTTCAGTCAGCGCGTTGGAGGTCGGCATAACCATTGTACCTTATGCGTCTCAATCACGTCGAAGCGCGGTATCGAAAAGGCGCGCGAAACCGCCAGGAAGAACGCCATTTCAACATCGAGTGCGATGACCGATCCTCGACGTTGGTTATGGCGACATTGCGACCCTCGGCGTCCCCGCTGCGCCAAGGCGTCGCTGGCGCTGGACGCCGACGCCTTGACGTCGCTTTTATGTCCATTTATAGAAAAAACAAATAGGCTAATAGAGAGTGTGAATATTCAGCCGGGTAAGCTGAGGGAGAAGCTCAGTTTCGAACGGTTTTGCGCCGGAAAGGCGCGCATCGACTCTGATGTGGCCGATCCCGTTGACGCGATTCCAGGATGATCATCATGCAAGCAGTGATTCCGGCGGCGCGGCCCGCGTGCGCGCATTTTTCTTCTGGCCCTTGCGCCAAGCGTCCTGGCTGGCAAAGCGAGATTCTCGATCATGCGTTGCTTGGCCGCTCGCACCGCGCCAGCGAAGCCAAGGCGAGATTGAAGCTCGCCATCGATCTAACCCGCGAGATTTTGCAAATTCCTTCGGATTATCGCGTCGGCATCGTTCCCGGATCGGATACGGGCGCGGTTGAAATGGCCCTCTGGTCTCTCCTTGGGCAACGCGGGGTAGACGTGCTTGCCTGGGAATCCTTCGGGCAAGGTTGGGTCACGGACGTCGTCAAGCAGTTGAAACTGAGCAACGCCCGGACATTGAAAGCTGGCTACGGCGAGATCGTCGATCTGGCGAGCATCAATTTCGACAATGACGTCGTCTTCACCTGGAACGGGACGACATCGGGCGTGCGCGTGCCCAACGCCGACTGGATCGCCGCCGACCGCAAAGGGCTCACGATCTGCGACGCGACCTCCGCGGCTTTTGCGCAGGATCTCGACTGGCCAAAACTCGACGTCGTCACTTTGTCCTGGCAAAAAGCCATCGGAGGCGAAGCGGCCCACGGCGTGCTGATCTTGTCGCCGCGGGCTGTCGAAAGGCTTCTCTCCTACACGCCCGCATGGCCGCTGCCGAAAGTGTTTCGTTTAACTAGCGGCGGCAAGCTGATCGAAGGGATCTTTGAGGGCGAAACCATCAACACGCCATCAATGCTCTGCGTTGAAGATTATGTCGATGCGCTGCTTTGGGGAAAATCGATCGGCGGACTGGCGGCTCTCATCGCGCGCGCCGACGCAAATACGAAGGCGCTCGCCGATTGGGTGGAAAGGACGCCCTGGGTCGATTTTCTTGCCAGCGACCCGGCGATCAGATCCAACACTAGCGTGTGCCTCAAAGTGATCGATCCCGCCATTGCCGCGCTCGGCCCCGACGCCCAATCGCGTTTTTCCAAATCGCTCGCAAGCCTGCTCGAAAAAGAGAAAGTCGCCTATGACATCGGCGCCTATCGCGATGCGCCACCCGGCCTTCGCATCTGGTGCGGCGCGACGATTGAGACAAGCGACATCGAGGCGCTGACGCCTTGGCTTGATTACGCCTTTCAAAAAACCAAGAGCGACCTTGCCGCGGCTGCGTGAATTGAGATGACGCCGCCTCTCGCGCGGGCGCTTTCGCGCGGCGCATAATGTCCTAGCTTTGGAGACTCCCATGTCTCGGCGCGTTCTCATTTCAGATGCTCTTTCGCCGGCCGCCATCGCCATCTTCAAGGATCGCGGCGTCGAAGTCGATTTTCAGCCGGCCCTCGGCAAGGACAAAGAAAAGCTGGCGTCGATCGTCGGCGGTTTCGACGGGCTCGCCATTCGTTCCGATACGAAGGTCACCGCCGAAGTTCTCGAGAAGGCGACCAGGCTGAAGGTCATTGGCCGCGCCGGCATCGGCGTCGATAATGTAGACATCGCGGCGGCGACCGCCAAGGGCGTGATCGTGATGAATACGCCCTTCGGGAACTCGATCACCACGGCGGAGCACGCGATCGCCCTGATGTTCGCGCTCGCGCGGCAAATTCCCGCCGCCGACGCCTCAACACAGGCGGGAAAATGGGAAAAGAAACGTTTCATGGGCGTCGAAATCACCGGCAAGGTGATGGGTCTTATCGGATGCGGCAATATTGGCTCTATCGTCGCGGCGCGCGCCAGCGGGCTACACATGCATGTCATCGCCTACGATCCGTTCTTGTCGCCTGAACGGGCGCAGGACCTCGATGTCGAAAAGGTCGACCTCGACAGTCTTCTCGCCCGCGCCGACGTCATCAGCCTGCACACGTCATTGACCGCGCAAACGAAAAATATCCTCTCGGCGGCGACCCTCGCCAAAACCAAGAAAGGCGTGCGAATTATCAATTGCGCGCGTGGCGGCCTCGTCGACGAGCAGGCTTTGCGAGCTCTGCTCGATTCTGGTCACGTCGCGGGCGCGGCCTTCGATGTTTTCGTCGATGAACCCGCCAAGGAAAATCCGTTGTTCGGCCATCCCAATGTTGTATGCACCCCGCACCTTGGCGCATCGACGAGCGAGGCTCAGGAGAACGTGGCTTTGCAGATCGCCGAGCAGATGTCTGATTATCTCACCCGAGGCGCTGTCTCGAACGCTGTGAACTTCCCCTCGATAACGGCCGAAGAAGCGCCAAAACTCAGGCCCTTCATCGCTCTTTCCGAGTATCTTGGCTCTTTCGCCGGTCAGCTCGTCGATAGTGGCGTCACAAAAGTGACGATCATTTACGAAGGCGCCGTCACGGAGCTGAAAACGAAGGCGTTGACGGCGTCAGTCATCGCCGGGCTGTTGCGTCCGATGCTCGCCGACGTCAGCGTCGTCTCCGCGCCGGCGGTCGCAAAGGAACGGGGCATCGTCATCGACGAAGTAAGCCGCGCAGCCGATGGCGATTACGAATCCCTCATCACGCTGGTGGTTGAAACCGAGACGGAAGAGCGGCGCATCGCGGGCACGGTTTTTCATGCCGGCAAACCGCGAATTATTTCCGTCAACACGATCGACGTCGATGCGCTCATTGCGCCGGCGATGATCTATGTCAGCAATGAGGATAAGCCCGGTTTCATCGGGCGGTTCACGAGCATGCTCGGGGCCGCTGGCATCAATATCGCAACCTTCGCGCTCGGCCGCGACCGGGAGGGAGGCTCGGCGATCGCCCTTGTCGCTGTCGACGAGGCCGCGCCCGAAACAGTGCTCGCCGAGGTCAAGACGCTGCCTGGCGTAAAGGAGGTCAAGGCGCTGAGCTTTTAGCGGCGCCGTTCGACCGCTTCATCGATCCGATTGCTCGCAGATGAAATCTTCGCGGGCAAACCCTTGTGCATAAAGCAGGGCGGTGAGGTCCGCGTGATCAATGCGGACATGGGCGGCGGCGGAGACCGCGGGCTTGCCATGAAAGGCGACGCCGAGACCTGCTTCCAGCAGCATCGGCAAATCATTGGCGCCGTCGCCAACGGCAATGGTTTCCGCGATCGTCAGCCCGCGCTCAGTGCGTAAGCGCCGTAGTGTTGCGAGCTTGGCCTCCGCGCCAAGCACCGGTTCAATCAACCCACCCGTGAAACATCCGTTCGCGTCGAGCGCGAGTTCGTTGGCGTGATCTTCGTCAAAGCCGATCATCTTCGCCATAACGCGCGTGAACGCCGTGAAGCCGCCTGAAACCAGCGCCGTATGCGCTCCGTGATGGCGCATCGTGCGCACGAGCGCGCCGCCGCCGGGCGTCAGGGTGATTGCCGATTCAATGACCTTCGCGATTACGCCGCGATCGAGGCCCTTCAGCAGGGCGACCCGCTCCCGCAACGCAGCCTCGAAGGCGATCTCGCCACGCATCGCGCGCTCCGTGATGGCCGCCACATGGGCCTTCTTGCCGACCTCCGCCGCTAGTTCGTCGATGCATTCCTGACCGATCATGGTGGAATCCATATCCGCGGTCAGAAGCTTCCTGCGTCGGCCTTGGGCGGATTGAATGATGACATCCACAGGCTCGCCGCTGATTGCGGCGCGCACGGAGTTGGCGAGCCGTTTCAAATCTTCTGGGGCGTCCGGCGTGAAAGCAATGTCGGCGGCGACGCCCGGGTTGAGCCAACGCACCACATCGGCACGCGGCAACGCCGCAAGCGCACGCCGTGAGAGCGCCTCCGTCAGGACCGGAGAGAGCGGATTGCAAACGAGCGTTGCGACATGCGTCATCAACAGACTTTCTCAGGCGGGGGGAATTTGCGTCTCGTATCGAAGTCTGTCCGATCTTATTGGCGCCCGAACTCGCCTCGTCAAGCGCCGCGGCGCGCTCACATCTCGCGGCCGTCGGAATCGCCGCTCTGCCCGAGGGAGCCTTATCTTGATGTTCGACGGTTCCGCCATCGGATCATCTGACCAATGATAACGGTGAGCAACATCACGCCGCTCGTCACCACAAGCACCAAATCCTGAGGCGCAGATTTGGCGGACGAAGCGCCAGTGGGAAACGCCTTGCGAACCGCGATCGCGCCTCCGCGCATAGACCTGCTGACGACCAATGGTCAGACGCAAGACCGCGGCGGTCGACCATACGATGCGATCCGTCAATTCTGGCTTCGCCAAAGCTCCTTCCGCCAGCTCGGAACCGTCCCTGCTCGGTAAGGGCACAGCCTGTGATCACGAAGGCGAAGACTTGACGAGGACGGCGGCAGGCAGGGCGGCGAAGATTTTTGCGAGGGGGAATGCGGCGTCGCCGCTTTCAAAGGAGCATTCGGTCAAGACGTCGGTCCAGCGCCCCTTTGGCAGCTGCGCCGTCGTCGCGCCCCAGCCGGGATCTTGCTCGCGCAGGCCGGGGAAGCGGGCGATCAGTACGATGATCGCGGCGTCGCCGTGCGCTCTCGCAAAGCCAAGCGCGCGTTCGGATTTGTCGCCGGAAAGCTGTAGAGCTTCATAATCGCCGTTTGCAAACAGCGCTTCTTTCTGTTTGCGCAGACCGAGCAGCAGCGCCGTCACGGCCATCTTGACGCGGCCATCCTGCCAATGATCCATGAGCTCGCGCAACGCCGGGCCGCGGTTTCCGGCGATGGCCACGAGGACGGAACGCAAAGCGTTCTGTCGGGATGCAAAATCGACCAGGCGGCGGTTGTCAGGGTCGACTAATGAAAGATCCCACAGCTCGCAGCCTTGGTAAATATCGGGCATTCCGGGCGCGGTGAGCTTCAGGACCAGCTGCGCCAGGCTGTTCTCGACGCCGAGCCGCGCCACACGCCGCGCAAACGGAAGGAAGCTTGACAGGAAGCCTGCGTTGTTCGGGTCGAGCGCGGCGCTGGCGAGAGATTGCATCGCGTCCTCATAGTCAGCATTGGGCGCCGACCAGGAAGAATGAAGCTTGGCCTCGCGCATGGATTTCCGCAGCGCCTCTTTGACGCGCAAGGCGTAGGCCTCAAGAGCGGCCGCGTCAGGACGATCCAGCATCTCGATCGGCCAGGACCCGAGAAGAAGTTGATAGAATAGATATTCGTCGTTCCGATCCGGCGCCGCGCCGCCTTCGATTTCGCCGCGACGGGCGCGCAACAAGCGGCTCCAGATCTGAACCTGCCGCGCCCATTCTTCCGGAATATCCGACAGGGCCGCGAGCCGCGCGCGCGCATCCTCCCCACGTTTGGTGTCATGCGTCGAGGTCGCGAGCATGGCGTGTGGCCAATGTCTGGCGCGTTCGGCGTTGGCTTTGTGGAAGGCGAGCGTCGTGACGCCGAACCGGTGTGGTTCGCCGCCCACTTCGTTCAGCGCCACAAAGCGATTGTAGCGATAGAAGGCGGTGTCCTCGACGCCTTTGGCCATCACAGGACCGGTATACTGTTGAAGCTTCATGGCAAGACGCAGGACGCTGACCCGGCTGAAACCGCTCTTGGCCTCCGCCGTAAGCTTGCCCGACAGCGCCTTGTTCAGGAAATCAAACACCGTCGGATCGATGGCGCGATCAATGCGGCGCGCCTGCGCCACCGCCCAATCAAGATCGCGGCGGTCAGCCCCGTCGCTCTCGGCGTCGAATTCGATGTAGGTGCGATAGACGGGAAAGCACGCGGCGATTTGTTTGATCGCTCTTTGCAGGATCTGCTTGGTGAAATCAGCGCTCATGGGGTTTTGGCGAGCGACGCGCGCGGCGTCGCGGCCGAGCGCGTTGAGCTCGCTCGCCATCTCGTTCTCCATGATGCGAATCTTGGAATCATAAACGATTGTCGCAAACGGCGCGACACAGCCGGTGAAGTTTTTGTAGGTATCGGTAAAGCGTTCCTCGCTCGCGGAGTTGACAAGCACGCCGAGGGCTAGATTGGCGAAATCATAGCCGGTCGCGCCCTCAACTTTCCAGTCGGAGCGAAGCGACTCATGCGACGCGAGGATTTTCTCGACGACCGTATAGATTGGACGCGGCGTCGTGGCGTGAAGGCAGTCGAGATAAGCCTTGGGATCGAGCAGGCCATCGATGTGGTCGATGCGCAAGCCGTCGAGGACGCCCTCTTTGATCAAACGCATGATCAGCGCGTGCGCATGGCGGAACACCGCCGGTAGCTCCATGCGAAGGCCGGCGAGATCATTAATGTTGAAGAATCTGCGATAATTGATGTCGTCGCCAGCGACGCCAAAAAAAGCGATCCGCCAGAACTGCTTCCGGACCACGGCGTCGAGCGCTCTCCAGTCGTCATTGAGGCCCTTGATGGATCGCTCCAAGGCGATCCTGGCGTTCGGCCGGTCGCGAATGAGCGCCGCCAGCCTTTGCTTGAGCTCACGGGCGCGCTCGTTGACTTGCGGCCGCCATTGCATCAGGTCGGCGAACATGTCGCCGAGACGCTCGAGCTCGGCGTCGTCTTGTCCGAGCACCATCTGATAGTGCAGCGGGCACAAAGGAAGCTTATGGGCGTCATAAGCCCAGACGGCGAGACCGCCTTCATCCGCGTCGAATTTGATTTTGAGCTTGCCGGCTTCAAGTTCGACGCCATATTGATCGCCCAAAAAGGGAACCAACAGCTTGTCATGCAAGTAGCGATTATCGGAATCCCAGTCTATGTCAAACCACCCGGCGTAGTCTGCTCCCGGCCCCCATTCCAGCACATCGAGCCAGAACGGATTGTCGGCGCCGCCGACTCCCATGTGGTTCGGCACGAAGTCAAGGATCTGGCCAAGTCCCGCAGCGATGAACGCTGCCGACATGTTGCGAAAATCCTGCTCGTCGCCAAGTTCTGGATTGAGCGACAGATGATCGGTGATGTCGTAACCATGCGGGCTGCCGGGGCGCGCCCTTAGGTAGGGCGAGGCATAGACATGACTGATCCCAAGCTCGCTGATGTAGGGTGCGAGACGAGCTGCGTCCTCAAAGCGAAAGCCGGCGTGAAACTGCAGGCGGTAGGTGGCGCGGGGCGTCATTGCGGCGCCTCCAGCGACCAGCGCACCGACCACGGCCCGAGGGCGGGTTCGCAAGGGCCTTCGGACCAGAGGCTGCGACCGCGCGACGGCGGAAAGGCAATCCGCCTGTCCGAAAGATTAGCCGCCAGCGTCAGTGTCTCATTGGCGCCTGCGCTCCAACGCACTTCAACAGCGCTCTCCCCGTGAATGACGCTTTCGCCGCCGCGCGTAATTTGATTCAGCCGGGGCGTGATCTCACGCTTGCGGACAGAGATCAGCGCTCGGTATCGCTCGCAATGGGCCTGGTCCATGCGGGACCAGTCGAGCTTCGCGCTTTCGAACGTCGCTTCGGCGAGCGGATCTGGAATGCGCTCGCGCTGTTTTGGATCGGCGAATTCAGGAAAGCGCGCGAACTCCTCACGACGGCCTTTGCGCACGGCCTCGGCGAGGTCCCCCTCGAAATCACAGAAGAACGGGAAGGGTTGCTGAGCGCCCCATTCCTCTCCCATAAACATCATAGGGATCTGCGGCAACAGCAGATAGACGGCGGAAAGCGCGCGCATGACATGGGCCGGCGCTATCATCCCGAGACGCTCGCCAAAGGCCCGATTGCCGATCTGGTCATGGTTCTGAATGAAAGCGACAAAAGCGCTCGGGGGCAGGAACGCCGAAGGTTCGCCGCGCGGCGCGCCTCGATAGGGCATGATCTCGCCCTGATAAGCGAAACCCTCGGCCAGCGCCGCGGCGAGCAGATCCGTGCGGCCTTGGTAATCGGCGTAATAGCCGCTGCGCTCGCGCGTCGCCGCGACGTGCAATACATGATGAAGATCATCATTCCATTGCGCCGTGAAGTGGGGCGGGGCGCAGGCCTCAGGCGCGATGCGCCGCGTTTCATTTTCCTCGTTTTCCAGCAGCAAATGAATCGGCCGATCCGTAAAGGCGCGCGCGCGTTCGGCGATTTCGTCAAGAACATGCCTGGCGCTTTCGTCGATGATCGCGTGGGTTGCGTCGAAGCGCAGGCCATCGAGATAGAACTCTTCGAGCCAGTATAATGCATTGTGAATGACGAACTCCCGGACAGCCTCGCTTCCGGCGCCGTCGTAGTTGATGGCGTCGCCCCAGGGCGTCGTCCGCCCTTTGTTGAAGAATTCGGGAGCATAGAGAGGAAGGTAGTTTCCCTCCGGTCCGAAATGATTGTAAACGACGTCGAGCAGTACCGCGATTCCGCACCCATGCGCGGCCTCGACCAGCGCCTTGAAGTCTTCGGGGCGGCCGTAGGACGAGTCCGGCGCATAGAGCAGCGCGCCGTCATAGCCCCAATTGCGCCGGCCCGGAAAATCCGCGACCGGCATAATCTCGATCGCGGTGACGCCCAGCGCGGCGAGATGGCCGAGCTTTCCCATGGCGGCTCGAAACGTGCCGTCCTTGGTGAAAGCGCCGATATGCAGCTCATAAAGAACGATCTCGCTCCAATGCCTGCCGGTCCAGTTTGTCGACCATCGATAGGATGCCGCGTCAATGACCTCGCTTGGGCCATGTATATCATACGGCTGGAAGCGAGAAACGGGATCTGGAACCCTCGCGCCGTCAGCCATCACAAATTGGTAGCGGCTGCCGGGCTCCGCGTTTGCCACGAGCTCATGCCAGCCGCCGGGCTTCAGTGTCATGGGTAGCGGCATGGCGCGTTCGTTCAGCAGCAGGCCGACTTTTTCAGCTGCAGGCGCCCAGAGGCGAAAACGCACGCAGCCGTTTGGCTCGAGCACAGCGCCGCCTGGCGTGCGATGAACGCGCGCGCTCATATGTGCGCCGCCAGCGCCGGGGCCACAGCAGCTTGGAACAGTGTTTTGGGCATCAGAAAGTCACACCGCGAACGCGAGGCGCTGTGGGCCTCAAGCCCGCGGTTGACTGCAGTGCGCCGAATTGGGGTCATCTGTTGCGGGTCCAGGGCTCACGTCCGGAACGAAGGACGAGAGAGTGCATCTCGAATCGCGGCGCAGCGCAATAACCCTGAATGGGCCTTCGGGTTCCCCTGACTTTGGCGTCCCGCGCTGAGGGAGTCCCGCGAGCGGGTCCGCAGAGCCAGGGCGGGGTTCAGGCGAAGGGAATTTTGTGCGCCGCTATCGAGCGTCGCGGCTCCGCGGTTCGGCTGGCGAAGCGCCGACGAGTTGCCGGAAATGTAAGGCAGCCCGTCTTGCGCGACCCCGCTCGGCTAGGGCTTTGCAACATGCCATTTATTTCCCTGATAGCCGTTGCCATTGATTTGTCCAGGAGCCGTATCCTGTGTCCAAGTGTAAAGCGGGCGTCCCTTATAGGTCCACTGCCTTGATCCATCCTCGCGGAGGATGATGCCCCAATCCCCCATCGATTGCGCATCGACGCCTGCTGAGAAAGGCGGCCATCGCTGCGCGCATTCGCCATTGCACGAGGACTTCCCCTGCTGTCCAAGGTCGATCTTATCGCCATCATAGACGTACAAGGCATGGCCGCCGGGCGCTTCGAGAATATCGCCGGCGGGCGTCGTCCCAATCTTCGCCGGTTGAGCGAGAGCCAGGGTGGATGCGAGCGTCACGCCGGACGCGACTAGCCAAATCATCTGCTTCATGTCTCTTCTCCGCCAGAAAACTGCGGGCTGAGCTGCAAACGCAGATCATTGGCTTTGGTCGCCAAGATTTATCGCATGATCGCATTTCCCGGACGCGATAACGGCAGACAATGGCCGCCTTTGGGATCTTGTGGAAGCGGGCGTCCCGATTGAACGAAAGCCTGTCCGCACGCGCCACGCGGACGGAGACTATCGCCGCGACGGCGGCTCGCCGCCTTTTACCAGCTTGATCGCCCCTTCGCCGCGCCATGCGCGGGAATCGCGACGCCGGAAATATCCAAGGCGAACCCCGGGCGCCGTTGGGGAGCAAACGCCCGGGGCTCTGAAAGAGCGATCGCAAGGGGGGCGCGACGCGACCGCTCCGTATCAGGCTGCTCGAGAAGCCGGCTGCGGCTCCTCAGCTATTCAGCCTGAATCTCAGTTGGCGACTTTGCCGGAAGTTTTGGAACTGGATGGGCTCTCGCCGAGACCTTCACGACCGTGCTGATCCGAACGATCGTAGTCCAAGCGATCCGCCGCTATGCGTGTTACGGTCCTCATCGAGTGCTCCAGTAGTTGCGAGCTGACGCGACGACTTATGCCTTTGCCGTATTTTGGATACTAGATAGTGTTTATAAGATTGTCTGTGTAGAAAAATGGCATAAAATGATTTTTATGCTCTGCGAGGAGAGCGCCATTTCATGAATGCTATTTTATACTTTGAGCCGCTGCATTTGACGGCGTCGGTGGAATCTGCGCAAGCCGGCTATGGTCCTGCGAAGGGGATGCGTTTGACTGATCAACCCCCCGCGCCGCCATCTCGAACGCGGCCCCCGGGTGATTATCGGCGACGCGAAGATCAAACCCGTGCAAACGAGCGATGGTGGCGGCCATGCTTAATCCCAGACCGGCGCCCGGAATATGTCGATTTTTTTCGGAGCGGTAGAATCGCTTGAAGATGCTGCCGCGGTCGGAAAGCGCAACGCCGGGGCCGGTATCCGATACGCGCACAAGCGGGCCGTTGGGGGTCATTTTCGCTATAATCTTCACGGAGCCGCCGGTCGGCGTGAACTTGATGGCGTTGTCAATGAGATTGGCGACGGCCTCAACGAGAAGATCGAAATCGCCCGCGACCAACAGCGGCGCCGGCGCATCGATCGTGAAGGCGATCGATTTCTCCGCGGCCAAGGGTTCGAACAGGTCGAATGTATTAACGCAAACCTCTTTAAGGTCGACTTCGGAAAAGCTGCTTGTCTTGCGTCCATGTTCAATCTCGGAAATGCGCAAGAGGGCTGAGACCGTTGTCAGCGCATGGTCAAGGTCGGCGATCGCTTTTTCGCCCGCCGCGCGCAAGGTCTCAACGGAATCGCTTTCAAGGCTACGCTCCAGTCTGGCCCGCATCACCGCTAAGGGGGTCCGCAGATCATGGGCTATGTTGTCGCCAACGCTTTTGATCTGCTCGAGCAGCCGCACGATCTCGTCAAGCATGATATTGACCGCTCTCGCGACGTGATCGAGATCGTCGCTTGAGCTATGCGTAGGGAGCCGCTCGTTCAGGTCGCCGTGCATAATGCGCATGATTTGGCCGTTGATCGATTTCAGCCGACGCGCTGCGCGCACGCTGAAAATCGACCCGATGATGAGAGCCAGCACGATGGTTGGCGCTATGCCAAGGGCGAGCGCTTCAAGGACAAATTGCCGGAAGATGTAAACCTCATAGAGGTTTCGGCCGAACAGCAGAACGCCGCCATCGGGGCGCCTGCGCGCGACGAACAATGCCGGCTCATTTTTGCCTCCCGGGCCGACGAAACGCGCCGGAACTTCCACAAGATGGGCGCCGCCGTCGATCGGAAGATCGTCGGGCAGCGCTGCGACATTGCCGAAAACGTGCTTTCCGCCGACGTCGAAAAGAGCAGCGTAGTCGACCCGGCGCAGGTCTCGCGTCAGCCGCAGCTCAAGTTGGCGCCGCAGTTGGCTCTCCGGCTCGTCGATGACGGCTGCGGCCTCATCAACGAGCAATCTGTGGAAATGTGCGGTGTCTGACTTATCGACCTGCCAATAGACGAAGGCGAGCACCAGCGACGTTGCAGCTACGATTGCGAATGCAAAGAAGACGGCGAGGCGAAATGTCGCGGATCGGCGAAGATTAGCGATCGGCGTCCACATCAAGCCTGAACCCGGACCGGCGCACGCTGCGAATCAGCGTGGGCTCCCCTCCCATATCCATCTTTCGCCGCAGTTTGCCGATGTGAACGTCGACTAAATTCGTCTGGGGCAGAAAGCGGTAATGCCATACGTCCTCAAGCAGCATGGCTCGCGTTACAACCTGGCCCGGACGGCGCATCAGATATTCAAGAAGCTTGAACTCGGTCGGCAGCAGATCGAGCGCGCGCTCTCCGCGCCGCGCGCTGCGCGCGATCAGATCCAGTTCCAAGGGACCAGCGCGCAACATCACGGTTGGCGCATCATTTGATCTGCGCAGCAACGCTTCAACGCGGGCGGCGAGCTCGCCCATGGCGAACGGCTTTGTCAGATAGTCGTCGCCGCCGGCTTTTAATCCGCGAATCCGTTCGTCGACCGTTGCGAGGCCGCTCACGAAAAGGACCGGAGTCCGATTCCCTTCGCCGCGCAACGTTTCGATCATTGAAAGGCTGTCAGTGTTCGCAAGCATCCGGTCGACGATCAGAAGGGCGGCGTCAGTCGACCGCGCGGCTTCCAGCCCCGCGGCCTCCGAGGTCGCAACCTTCACCATATAGCCGAGACGTTCCAGCTCCTTCCCGATCTCCTGCGCCAAAGCTGGTTCATCTTCGACGAGGAGAAGAGGCCTCTGTTCGTCCACGTTGCCTTCAGACACTTCTGCTCCCAAAACATCCAGCGAAGATCGCTGGATTGATTATGCCATATTAGAACGGATAATAGCGAAGGCTTCCAAAGAACATGCTGTCATCAGCTTTCGCTCCGCCGCCAATGCCCTGAAACGAATACTTCTGGGTATATGAGTATTGCAAGCCGGCGCGCAACTGCCCAAATGAACCCTGGTAGATTTTGTCCCACAATCCGGCAGTAATTTGGCGTATCAAATGAATGTTACCGTTGCAGATCGTAGATCCGGGGATCGAGCAGCCTGCATTCGAGAAGAGAGGATTGCCGAGGCCGAAAGCATTGACGGCGCTCCCCGTCGTCGTGTTCGAATAGCTGGCGTTCTCGGTTTCTTCGCCCGCATAGGCATAAACATCAAGGTCCGTAGTCGGATGCCATGTCAAGCCCGCGAGCAGCATCGTTTCCTGGACCGGAGAAATTGTGCCGTTCCAATTAAATGTGACGTCAGGGAGCTGTCCTGCGCCATAACGGCCGATGCCGCGGCCCGTCGTAGCTGAAAACTGGGCCTCAAGCTGTTTTGGAAGCAGGGATACGAGGACGGAGCCGCCGAAACCGCCTCCGGCAACATCCTGGTTGCTGTTGTTAACCTGGCTGTAGAAGTCGCGGAAGAGCCCGAAGGCCTCCATGTGAACATTGTGGCCCTCGAAGGTCGGATCCCAGGCGACCTTACCGATAATATCCGGCATGTGGTTGAGGGAAACCGCGTTCAGCGAGTTGAACAAGGACCCGCCCGGAGGAGCCTGGTTGAAGACGAGCGTGCTTGGAAGCGTCGCCGCCGTTGCGCCTGCCGTGGTAAAGCCGCCAAATGTCGTCTGCGGAGTTTCTACGGAAAGGCCGGCCCAGAAAGTCTTGTCAAAATCCTTGACGACCCGGATGCCCGGCTGACGAGCCCAAGTGAAGCCCACGACGTACTGTGCGTCGATGGTCAATGGAATATTTTCCTGCCGTGGGACCAGTCCCTTGGAATACATCGTCGACATCGACCAGGCTTGTCCAGCAAGCAGATGCGCGCCGAAATCTTCCTGGTCGACGGTTGCGTATATTTGCCGGATGCGCGGCGTGAACGAGTTGCTCTCGTTCGAATTGGCGGTCTGGGCGGCGCCGAGGAAGTCGAGCTCCATATAGCCGGCGAGATGCGTCGTCGGATTGACGTCTCCCTTGGCGAGAAGCGAGGCGCGGCTCTGGCGCGCGCTCAAGCGGAATTCATTTGCGCTGCCCGTGCGAACATTTCCGTAAGGAATGTTTTGATATGGCGTGCCGATGTCGGCGCCGACGAATCGGCTGCGGAACAGACCTTCGAGTGCGAGGAAGCCGCCGGGCGTGATGCTGACGCCATTGATGTAAAGGCTCGGCGCCCCCGCCACCGGCAGGCCGCGGATAGAGGATTCGACGGCGGTGAGGCCGGTCGGGGCGACCCCGCCGAGGGAACCGAGAGCAACGCCGCTCGGCATTGATTCTGCGGCCGCCGGGGGCGCCCGGCGCGCCACATCGTGGATCTGGACCTGCGTTTCCTTTTGCTTGCGCGCCTGATCATTGACCTTGGCTTCCAAACGCTTCAGCTGCGCTCTCAGCGCACGAATCTCGTCGGCAGTGGCCCCGTCGTCGGCGGCTCTCGCTTCCAAAGCGATGAGGGAGACAATGGCGGCTAGCGCCAGTTTGAGAATGCGTCGATCTTTCGAGGACGCCTGGACACGGGCCACGCCCCAAGAACGCGGCTCACCGCGTCGAGCGCTCAACGTTGTCGATAACAAATCTTGATTCAACCTATGCCCCCAGAGAATAGCAGCCAAGTAGAGAGAAGCACATCGAAGTAGAGGTTGGGGGCGTATGCGCTCGATATTTAAATCCTATGTGACAAATTATTGATCTATTCGGAAAAGTGAATTCCATAAAAAGCAATTCACAAACGTTGTTTGCACATGCTGTTGCGGATTCCATCCTGAACGCGGGCGAGGCCCTATATTCATATGGCGGCTGAAAGGCCGCGCGGCATGCCTCGTTCATGTCTGATCTTGATGCGCTGACCTGCCATCGTGGCTCGTGCGAGCCGCGCCCGCCCGCTCGCTCAACGAATCGTGTTCAATTTCCCCAAGATGGAAAGCGCGGCGCTCCGAATGCGAGGAACGGCGGCTATGCCGAATCGCTGCATCTATCAGACGAGATTCGGCTGGATGGGGCGCCCACGTCTCGCTGTGCTTTCGCACGCCGTGAGGAATGGCGCGATGGAACATCGCCTTGCTGCCTGCGATGCTGAGATTTGTCTTGTCTGATCCTGGCGAAGGGGCGAAATTTATATGGTCGGCCGCTATACCGCTGCTTGGATCGCGGGGTCAAAGCGGGGCAGGGGCGTTCATCGGGCGTGGCGGAGAATTGCTGGCAAACGCCGGTGGCCGTGCGCGTGAAAGCGCAAGAGCGTCGCCCCGGCAGTCGTTGGCGCGGACGAGGCCGCTGCCCGACTGAAATGACCTGTTGTCAAGGCCTTACCTTGCGGCGCCAAACCGAAGCGAGGACCGCCCGCGCCGCAGGTCAAAGAAAATACCGGTCAAAACGTCATGCGCATGCTCAAGAGCCATGCGTGATTATACACAGGCGTCAGCGGCACCGTTATGGCGTGATCAGGCACAACCGCGACCTGATAGGAGATGCCGAAGCTAAGCTTCACGCGCTTGTAGATCTGAAAACGGCCGAAAACGATGCCAGGGCTCACGAAGAGCTGATTCCGGCCTGCGCGCACGCCGCTTGTCCACTGAGTGTCGTTGAAGGCGAATTCCGGCCAGAAATATTCCCAGAAATGATATTGTAACGTTGCGCTGGTGACGATCGAATAGCCGATGGCGTGCAAATTGTCGGTCGGGAGCGGAAGGGAAACCGTCCCCTGAATATCGAAATCACCCCAGCCGATGCCGCCTGCCAGCGTCGGGGTGACAATCCAGGCTGGTCGGTTGGTAAAGGCGGTAATGCCGGTCGGCGCTTGCACCCCAAGAAAAGCGCTGAGAATATAGTTCCCATTTTCTTCGTTGGCGCTGAGCAGCCGTTGTTTGATCGTGACGAAGTTGCCATCGGCGAAACCGGTGGCCGGTTTGACATTCGACCGATGCTGATAAGCCGGAACATTAAGCAGGATTTCATTGGTGGTCGTCGGAATGAGCTCCAGCCCTTTGCCGCCGCCGAAATTGTCGATCTGAGCCCCGTTTTGCAAATATTGCTTGTATTGGTCGTATCTATACTCTTGTTCGAGCCGCGGGGTGACCGTTGTCATTGGGGTCATCCAGTGGGGCTGGCTCGCCTGCGCCTGTTCGACGCGATTCTGCCAGTTGGCGAAATAGTCGGCGATCGGGGAATCGGAAGATTGCAGGGGCGCGCTATCCGGGGGCGCCGCGTCGGCCGCGCGGGCCGGCGCCGCGAGGCCAAGAGCCATACATGCCGCTACCGTAGAAAGCGCGTTGCGTCTCGCCGTTTTGGCGCGCGGAGCATCTGGCTTGGACGGCATCTTCTGTTCCTTTAATGCGATAGCTAAGCGGGGATGATGGCTGCTGTATCCAACAAGATACAGCTTAGGACAAGCCATAAGGCGTTCTGCTTAGCTTCAACATTAAAGAATTATTTAAGATCAGCGACGGGCGATCATCGCCGTTTCACATCGCCGTCTCCGCGCGGGACGCCTCCTTATTGAGCGCGGGCGATGCGCCGGCAACCTGAACGACATCGCCTGAAGCCAACGATTCCAGCGGGTTGTCAATGAGCCGGTCCGACAACGACACGCCGGAGCGGATTTCGACGTCGTCGCCAAGGTTGCGGCCGACGCGAACCTGCTTCAGCTCGACCTTGCTGTCCTTGTTAACCGCCGCCACGCTCATTCCGTTTGGCCCAAAAATAAGGGCGGTCGCAGGAACGCGCAGAGTTTCGGGATCGGAGGGAATATGAAAATGCACCTCGGCGAACGCTCCGGGCCAGAGCTTGCCGTCCGGATTTGGAGCCTGCAACTCAACCAGAGCCGTTCGCGAATTTTCGACGATCGCATTCGCGGTCGAAACCAGCGTCGCCTCAAATCTCTCTTTCTGGCCAGGTAATTCAAGGGTTGCCTTGATTCCTGGCTTCATCACGCCGAGGAAAGCCTGCGGAACGTTCACATAAATTCGCATCTCATGAACGTCGGACACTTGAAACAGAGCCTTGCCAGACGTGCCGCCGGCATTGACGAGATCACCAATGTCGACCGTGCGCGCCGTGACGATGCCGTCGAAAGGCGCCGTGATCCGCTCGAACCGGGTTAGCTCCTCAAGACGGCTAACCACAGCTTGCTGCGCGGTCACGTTCGCGCGGGCGACCTCAAGCGCCGCGACGCGCGATGCGGCCGTCAGCCGATCCGTGTCGCCCTGCTGCTGGCTTGACCAGCCCTGCGCCACGAGTCGCGATGTGCGCTGATCTGTTACGCGCCCAAGATCCGCATTCGCCTGCGCTTGCGTGACTGCCGCCTGCATCTGGACAAGCTGCGCCTTCGCCTCAGCAAGCTGCTGATCGAGATCAGGCGCCGCGATGACCGCGAGCACATCGCCTTTTTTCACATGTGCGCCGATATCCTTATTCCAGACGGTCACATAGCCGCTGGCGCGGGCAAAAAGGGAGCCGGTGTAGTAGGCGCTCACATTGCCTGGCAGAACAAGCCGCTCGTTGCTCGGCCCATGCACGGCCTGAACGAGGCGAACCGTTGGAACCGCCTGTTCATTGGTCCAGGTTTCGAGCTCCTGCTTGCTCTTTGCGCGATCCATGATCCCGGAGACTGCAAGGCCGATCGCAGCGACGCCGACAGCGCAGCCGATGAGCAAAACGCGACGAGACTTCGGGGTTTTAACGGGCTCGGACGACATCATCACTCCATTTCAGGCATGCGACGGCAGGCTGGAAAATGTTTCCGCGGCCTTCGCCGGTTTGGCTTTGCGGCCATGTTCGCGTCGATGCGCGATGCTGAACACGGCCGGCACAAAGAATAACGTCGCGCAAGTTGCGAACAGAAGGCCGCCGATGACGGCGCGCCCGAGCGGCGCATTCTGTCCGGGCTCGATGGCCATGGGGGCCATGCCGATGATCATGGCGAGAGCGGTCATCAGCACGGGCCGGAATCGCGTCGCGCCCGCCGCCATCGCGGCGGTTAGCGCGTCCTTGCCGTCGGCGAGCTGGTCACGCGCGAAGTTGATGACAAGGATGCTGTTGGCCGTCGCGACTCCCATGCACATGATCGCGCCGGTGAGAGCGGGCACGCTGAGCGTCGTGTGGGTGATGAACAACATCCAGACAATTCCCGCCAGGGCGGTTGGCAGCGCCATGATGATGACGAACGGGTCGAGCCACGACTGGAAGTTCACGACGATCAAAAGGTAGATCAGGACGATCGCGAAGGCCAAACCGAAATAAAGCTGCTGGAAGGCACTCGCCATTGTGGCGGCCTGGCCCCGGATGACGATCTGCGACCCTCGCGGCAACTCCGCGCGATGTTCGTCGATGATCTTTTGGATGTCCGCGGCGACGGCGCCTAGATCGCGGCCTTGCGTCGTCGCATAGATATCGACGGTCGGGCGGATATTATAATGCGACACGACGGCGTCGACCGGCTCCGGCGAAAGGGTTGCGACCGCGCCCAGCAATTGGGTCGACTGAGCGGCCGAAAGGGGCGTGTTCCTGAGGCCCGCCAGTGTGTCGATGTCATATTGCGGGGTCTGGATCGACACCGGATAGGAGACGCCGTTCGAGGGATTCAGCCAGTAGGTCGGCGACGTCTGGGCGCTGCCTGACAGCGTGTCCTGCAGGCTTGTTGAGGCGTCGCTTTCGGTCAGTCCGACGACGCCTGCGAATTCGCGGTTGAAGTCGACCTTCAGCGCCGGCGCTTGAAAGACTTCCTGGATGCGCGGATCGGCGACGCCAGGCACGTGACGGATCTGCGCCAGCAATTTGTTCGCGAACGCACGATCTTCCGCCACCTTGAAACCGCTGAGCTGCACGTCGATCGGCGCTGGCGAGCCGAAATTGAGGATCTGGCTCACAATATCGGCGGGAAGGAACGCGAATGTCGTGCCGGTAAAGGCCCGCGGCAGCTTCTCGCGCAAAATCTTCTCATACTCTGCGCTCGAAACCTCTCCTTCGTTGAGTGAGATGAGGATGTCAGCGTCCATCACGCCGATGGTTCCCGAGTTGCCATAGGACAGATTGATGCCGCTGTTGGGCAGCCCGATGTTGTCAACGATGCTCGAGATGCGTTGCGGCGGAATGATGCTGCGGATCTTTTGTTCGATCTGGTCGCATAGCACCGTCGTTCCCTCAATTCTCGTTCCATTTGGCGCGCGCACATGAATCTTGATGGCGCCGGCTTCAACGGAGGGGAAGAAGTCTTGCCCGAGAAAGGGGAACAAAGACAAAGACAGCAAGGAGACACAGAGAAATCCGCCGGCGAAGCGAAAACGGTACGACAGGGCGAACTGCAATATGCCAATATAACCCTTGCGCAATCGCTCGAACTGATGCTCGAAGGCGCGCTGAATCCGCACGAACGGATTTTTGGTCGGAGGCGCCTCGCCTTCTTCATGCGCGACGTGATGCTGGTGGCGCATCAGAAAGTGCGCCATCGTCGGCACCAGCGTGTAGGTCAGCGCGTAGGAGGCGACCATGGCGAACACGACCGCCTCGGCCAGTGGCCGAAACAGATAGCCGGCGACCCCGCCCAGCGTAAGGAGAGGCGCAAAGGCGATACAGATGCAAAACAGCGCAATCGTCGCAGGCGGCATGATTTCATGCGCGCCGCTGATGACGGCTGTTTCGATATCCTGGCCATGCTCCAGATGCCGATTGATGTTCTCGATTGTCACCGTGGCGTCATCGACCAGGATGCCGATCGCGAGCGCGAGGCCGCCGAGCGTCATCACATTGATCGTTTCGCCGAGCAGCGAAAGAACGGTGAGCGAGACGAGGATCGCCAGCGGGATTGAGATCGTGATGATCAGAGTGGAGCGCCAGCTGCCAAGGAATGTCAGGATCATCACCGCGGTCAGCGTCGCGGCGATGACGCCTTCACGCACGACGTTGGCGACGGACGCCTTGACGAAACTGGACTGGTCATTGACGAATTTGAGATTGACGCCCGGCGGCAGCGTCTGCTCGATCGACGGCAGCAGCCTCTTGACGCCATCGATGATGTCGAGCGTCGAAGCAGAGCCATTCTTCACGATCGAGATCAGCACAGCCTTGTGGCCTTCCGTCTGCACCACATTCGTTTGCGGCGGCGAGCCGTCGTGGACGAAGGCGACGTCGCGCATGAAGACGACGGTGCCGTTGACGACCTTGATCGGCATATTGTTGAAATCTGCGATCTTCGTCGGCGAGTCGTTAAGATTAACGGTATATTCGAACGGACCGATCTTCTCGGTGCCGACCGGCGTGATCAAATTCTGCACGGCAAGCGCGTTGACGACATCCTTCGCCGAAAGGCCGTGGGAGTGCAGCGCGCTCTGATCGAGGTCGATCTGCACCTGTCGCGCCATGCCGCCATAGGGCGAAGGCATTTGCGCGCCGGGAATGACGGCGAGCGCTGGCCGTATGAAGTTCGCGGCGTAGTCATTCAGCTTTGTCTGCGACACTGTGTCGCTGGACAGTGTGAGTTGGATGATCGGGACGCTCGATGCGTTGTAAACGAGAATCTGGGGCGGGTTGATGCCGGCCGGAAGCTGCTTCAAAATCGTCTGCGAGATGGCTGTCACCTGCGCCTGCGCGGCGTTGATGTTCACCGTCGGCTGGAAATAGATCTTGACGACGCCATAGGTTGGAAACGATTGCGATTCAGTATGCTCGATGTCGTTGACCGTTGTCGAAACGGCTCGCTCATAGATCGATATGATGCGGCCCGCCATATCATCCGGCGGCAAGCCATTGTAGCTCCAGATAACGCTGATGACGGGAATGCCGATATTTGGAAAAATATCCGTCGGCGTCCGAATCGCGGAGAGGACGCCGAAAATGGCGATCAAGATCGCCATGACCACGAATGTATAGGGGCGCGCAAGCGCCAAACGCACAATGCCTAGCATAAAGTTTTTGCTTCTTGAATGGGCGGCCCGGCCAGTTAGCGAGAGAGCGCCACTGTTTTGCGACCCGCGATTGTCAGCGGCGAAATTCACCGCTTAAGCTGATGTCGAATTACACCGGATCGCGCAAAATGGTTATTATATAATCATTTAGTCTGACGCATCGCTTTCATCCCCATAGGGGAGCAGCATGATCGCAAAGCCCATCTGTAGACTCCCGAACGTCAGGCCGAACACGAAGCTTAGCATTCCATACGCCATCCAGCGCTGACTCGAGCCGGCGATGAGCGAGCCGACGTTGAAGAGATCCAGCCAGACGATCGCAACGACCGCCAGAAGGCCGATCGAGAACCCGACCAGGGCATGTCGGGCGAGGAACTTGACGTGGGCAGGCATCGAACGAACCATTGGACGGCTTGGCGAGCCGGTTTTGGCCGCTTCTCAAATGTGAAGGCGGCGTTCGCGGTCACGAACACCATTATAGCTTCGGCGCGGTGCGAAACTCCAGACCCAAAGCCAGCATTTTTTATGAATATAATATGATGGCGAAATAGATTAAATTGTTAACTCCGCCGATCGGCTCCGTCGTCCGACGCGCGCTATCCCGCGTTGGGGCGTCGATTGATTGCGCTCAATACATTGATCGGCGCCGGACGCCACAATAGAATTGCCAAAGCGAAGGCAAAACTGTGGCAGAACGCCCTTGGGCGGAAAACCGGCGCTTTTCTTCGCAGACGGGCGCCATTCCATGAGGTCCTCCCATTTTGGACTGAGGTGCGGCTCGTCGGTCCCTGAGCAGGTGTGCGAGTGCCAACAGAACCAATTGAAACGCCGGTTTCTTCCGGTCAAGGGAGGCCGGTCGAGATCGCGCCGGCCGAGGCGCCGGGGCTTCCCGTCGCGGCCCCCGGCGCCGCTCTCGTGCCCGTGCCGACACGAGAGGCGCTTCCGGCGCTGCCTGGCCATGTGACTCCCGCACGGCATAGGCCGAGCTGGCGGGTGCTCCTCGGGCTGGTCGTCATCTTTGCAGGCCTCGCCGGCGGCGGGTTCTATTGGTGGCGCCAGCAGCAGGCGCGCCTTCCGGTTTGGATCGTATCGGGGAATGGCCGGATCGAGGCCGAGGAAATTGATATCGACACAAAATTCGCTGGACGCCTGGCCGAGCGGCTGGCGGACGAAGGCGATATCGTCACGGCGGGTCAGGTCGTCGCGCGCATGGATACACGAGACCTCGAAGCTACGCTCAAGGCGACCGAGGCTCAGGTTCAGCAAGCGCAGCGAACGCTCGAGGAGGCCCGCGCCAATGTCGCGCAGCAAGTTACCCAGGTGACCCTCGCCCAGAAGGAAATCGACCGCACATCGGCGCTCGTCACGCGCGGATATGCGACGCATGAATTGCTCGATCAGCGCCGTCAGGCTCTCGACGGCGCCGCCGCGGCGCTGACAGCCGCGCAGGAGCGTGTAGGCCAAGCCACCCATGCGCTGGACGCGGCGACGCATAATGTCGAGCTCAATAAGGTCAACATCGCCGACAATACTTTGGTGGCGCCTACGGTTGGCCGCATTCAGTATCGCATCGCCAACGTCGGAGAAGTGCTCCCGGCGGGCGGCCGGGTCTTCACGATGCTCGACATTTCAGATGTGTACATGAACATTTATTTGCCGACCGCCGCCGCCGGCCGCCTCAAGCCTGGTTCGGAGGCCCGAATCGTGCTCGACGCCTGGCCGAAGTTCCCCATCCCGGCGCATGTCTCCTTCGTCGCCACGCAGGCTCAGTTCACGCCGAAAGCCGTTGAGACGGAAGACGAGCGCGACAAGCTCATGTTCCGGGTGAAAGTGCGGGTCGACCGCGGCCTTTTGCTTGCGCATGCCGCCGATGTGCGCACCGGTTTGCCGGGCCGGGCCTATGTCAATCTCGATCCCAAACGGCCGTGGCCCGCTGTGTTGCAGGGACCGCCATCCCAATGACGGCGCCCCATGGCGAGGCCGTGAGCGAGCTGCGCGGGGTTTCGCTGCGATATGGGGCGACTGTCGCGCTCGATGATGTGACGATTGCGTTTCCCGCGGGTGGCACGGTCGGGCTCATCGGTCCCGATGGCGTCGGAAAATCATCACTGCTGAGCCTTATCGCCGGCGCCCGCCGCATTCAATCGGGCAAGGTTTTCGCGCTCGGGGCGGACCTTGGCGATGCTCGCAGGCGCGCCGAGATCTGCCCGCGGATCGCCTATATGCCGCAAGGGCTCGGAAAGAACCTCTATCCCGACCTCAGCGTCTACGAGAACATTACATTCTTTGGCAGGCTGTTTGGTCAATCCAGAGAAGAACGGGAGCATCGCATCAGGGCGCTCCTGACGGCGACGGGCCTTGACCCTTTCCCTGACAGGCCCGCGAGCAAGCTCTCCGGCGGCATGCGCCAGAAGCTCGGCCTTTGCTGCTCACTTATCCACGATCCGGACCTCTTGATCCTGGACGAGCCGACCACCGGGGTCGATCCGCTTTCAAGGCGACAATTCTGGAGCCTCATCGCTCGCATGCGCGCAGAGCGCCCGGGCATGAGCGTTATCGTCGCAACGGCCTACATGGAGGAAGCCGAACAATTTGATTGGCTGGTGGCGATGGATGCGGGGCGCATCCTTGCCGCCGGATCGCCATCTGACCTGAAGGCCAAGGCCGGTTCGCTCTCTCTCGAAGAAAGCTTCATCGCGCTTTTGCCAGAAGAGCGTCGCCGCGGGCGCGAGCCTCTCGTCATTCCGCCGCGTCGCGGGAGCGATGGCAAGCCCGTCATCGTCGCCCACGCGCTGACCCGGTGCTTCGGCAATTTCGTCGCCGTCGATCGTGTCAGTTTCTCTATCGAGCGCGGCGAGATTTTCGGTTTTTTGGGATCGAACGGTTGCGGCAAAACAACGACGATGAAAATGCTGACCGGGCTTCTGCCCGCGAGCGCCGGGCAGGCCTTCCTGTTCGGCCAGCCGATTGACGCCTCGGACATGAAGGCGCGCTTTCGCGTCGGCTATATGTCGCAGTCGTTTTCACTCTACACGGAGCTCACGGTTCGCCAGAACCTCGATCTCCACGCCCGCCTGTTCCATCTTCCGCGCGAGAAAGCCCATGCGCGGATCGCCGGACTCGTCGATCGTTTCGGTCTTGGCCCCTACCTTGGCCAGCGCGCATCTGATCTGCCGCTCGGCATTCGCCAACGTCTTTCGCTGGCGGTGGCGATTGTGCATGAGCCTGAGATTCTCATTCTCGACGAGCCGACGTCGGGCGTCGATCCGCTCGCGCGCGATCACTTCTGGGAAATGCTCGCCGATCTCTCGCGCAGGGAAGGCGTCACCATTTTTATCTCCACGCATTTCATGAACGAGGCCGCGCGCTGCGACCGCATCGCGCTGATGGACGCCGGGCGCGTTCTTGCGATGGGAACGCCGACGGAGATCATCAAAGCGCGCCGATGCAACAATCTGGAAGACGCCTTCATCGACTATCTCGAGGCGGCAAATGGTGCGCAGGTCGCCAATGATGCGCCCCTCGCTCTCAGCCGCGAAGCGCTCGCGCGCGCCGGCGCAGAACAGCCCGCGCGAACGGCCCCGAAGACATGGTTCAGCTCGCGCCGGCTGTTCGCCTACACGATCCGTGAGGGACTGGAGCTTCTTCGCGATCAAATCCGGCTCGGCTTTGCGCTGCTCGGAACGGCCTTTCTCATGGTTGTATTTGGCGCGGGCATCTCGACCGACGTCAACAATCTGTCTTTCGCCGTCCTCGACCGCGACAATTCGCACGAAAGCCGGGCCTATCTCGAAGAACTGCGCGGCTCGACCTACTTTATCGAGAAGGCGCCGATCGTCGATCAGGCCGACCTCGAGAAACGGCTGCAATCCGGAGACATCAAGGCCGGTATCGAGATCCCGCCCGACTTCGGCCGCGACATCAAGAAGAAGACCCCAACCTTCGTTGGCGCATGGATCGACGGCTCCATGCCGTTTCGGGCCGAGACGATCCGCGGATATCTGCAAAGCGCGCACCAGCAGTTCCTCACGGATTACGCAGTGCGCAGGGGGCAGAGCGCCAACCCTACATCCGATGAGGCGCGCAACGCGCTGCGCAACAAGAATTTCGCCTTGCTCGACCATGCGAACACAAATCCGCCGGTGTGGGCAAGAATCGAAACGCGGTTCCTTTATAATCAGGATTTCGACAGCATCTATGCCCAGGCGCCGGGCACGATCGCTCTCCTGCTGGTTATGATTCCAGCCGTGTTGATGGCGCTTTCCATCGTGCGAGAAAAAGAGCTTGGATCGATCACAAATCTCTACGTCACTCCGGTGACCCGCATTGAATTCCTGCTCGGCAAGCAGATCCCCTATGTTGCAATCGCGATGGTCAATTTCGCGGTTTTATGCCTCATCGGCATTTTCATCTTCGGCGTCCCGTTGAGAGGAAGCTTTGCAACGCTCTTTCTTGGCGCATTGCTCTACGTTACGGCGACAACCGGCATCGGAATGTTGATATCGGCGTTTTGCCGCACGCAGATCGCCGCCCTGTTCGGCACGGTGATCCTCACGATCCTGCCAGCCACCCAATTTTCCGGGATGCTCACGCCGGTCTCGTCTCTGGCGGGGCTTCCCGCGATCATGGGGATCGGCTTCCCGATGACCTATTTTCTGCAGATCAGCGTTGGCGCATTCACCAAGGCGCTGGGCTTCGCAGATCTTTCGATGAGCCTGCTCAAGCTCGCCCTTTTCATCCCTATTCTGACGGGGCTCAGCCTCCTGTTCCTGCGCAAGCAGGAAGACTAGCGGGAACGCGCAGATGCGCATGCTCGGCAATATATTCTGGCTTGGAACCAAGGAGCTCCGGAGCTTTTTTCGGGACTACGTGCTTCTTGGGCTCGTGATCTACACGTTCTCTTTTGCGATCTTCGTGCAGGGACGCAGCAATGCGCAGGAGCTGTATAACGCCTCCGTGGGCGTGGTTGACGAAGACAATTCGGCATTGTCCCGCCGGATGATCGCAGCCTTTCTGCCTCCCTATTTCAAGGCTCCGGTTGAGATCGATAACAAGGACGTCGATCACCTGATGAACACGGCGGCCTATACGTTCGTTATTGTAATTCCGTCGCATTTCGCAAGAGACGTTCTGGCCAGGCGAAGCCCCGCGGTCCAGGTCAATGTAGATGCGACCGCCATGGTTATGGCGGGGCTCGGTTACGGCTATATCCAGCAGATTCTGACGACCGAGATCAATAATTTCGTTTCTCGGGATGAAGGCGAATCACTGTCGGACTCGCAAAATGTTCCAGGCTCGCCGATCACGCTCGCCGTGCGCGTCGCCTTCAACCCGAATGTCACGACCGCGTGGTTCTCGAGCGTCATGGGAATTGTCAACAACGTCACGATGCTGGCTATCATCCTGGCGGGAGCTGCGATTGTCCGGGAGCGCGAACACGGCACCATGGATCATCTTCTCGTCATGCCTGTCACGCCGTTCGAAATCGCCATGTCGAAGATATGGGCTAACGGTCTGGTGATTACTATCGCCGCCGGCCTGTCGCTTGAAATCGTTGTGCGGGAACTGCTTAAGATCCCTATCGCGGGCTCTGTCCCATTGTTCATAGGGGGCGTCGCGATCTATCTGTTCTTCGCGACCGCGGTGGGAGTATTTCTGGCGACGGTCGCACGCTCTATGCCGCAGCTCGGGCTGCTCTATATTCTCGTGGCGATGCCTCTGAATATCCTCTCCGGCAGCAATACGCCGCTCGAATCCATGCCGGTCGTCCTGAGCACTATTATGATGTGTTCGCCTTCAACTCATTTCGTGTTGTTCGCGCAATCCATCCTGTTTCGGGGAGCAGGCTTTGCATTAGTGTGGCCTGAATTCCTCTTCGTCGCGTTGGTTGGCGGTTTGTTCCTGTTTCTCGCCCTCATCCGCTTTCGCGCCGTAGCCATCCAGAGCGGCTAATCCGAATGAGGGATTTGGTATGTTATAGTTCGTGGCCTCTGGCTTGCGTTGCTGAATTCGATCGGCCTGACTTCGAGAGCCTGGAGTCCGCCGCGATCTGGGCCGCCGGCCCGTTCGTCGGCCGTGAGCAGGCGCGGGAGATCGCGCGCGACGCCGAACCGGCCTGCCTCAATTATTACAGGCAGATTTACAAGCCACGGACGATGCGGAAATCAGGGTTTTGGCGATGGAATTCGTCGAGGGGCACAGCTCGCGCGACCTCACGCGCCGAAAATGACGCGGCGGAAACGGCGCAGGGCGAAGCCGAAATAGACGCTGCCGATAATGATGATTGCGATGAGCTGCGGCCAGACGATGGATAAACCAGCGCCGCGATAGAGCACGCCCTGCGCGAACGCCACGAAATGCGGGGTGGGGCTGATGATCTGCATAATGTATTGTAGCCAATCTGGCATGCTTTCCATGGGCGTCATGCTTCCAGAAAGCAGCATCATGACAAGCAGCACGGGAATGACGAGAAGCCCGAACTGCCCCATCGAAGCCGCTATCGTCCCAAGCAGAATGCCGAGCGCGGCGACGGTGAAGACGTAGAAGAACGAACCGCCGATGAAGAGCGCGATGGATCCGACGATCGGCACTTTGAGCCACCACTCGACCACGAAGACCAACGAAAGCGCAGCCGCCACGAGGGTGACGAGGCCATTCGCCAACATTTTGGCCAGCATGATCTCGGCCGGAACCACAGGCATCACGAGGAGATGCTCCACGGTGCCTTGTTCGCGCTCTCGAATGAGCGCGGCGCCGCTCAGGATCACTGTGAGCATGGTGACGTTGTTGATGACCTGCATCACCGAGGTGAACCAACTCGAGTGCAAATTTGGATTGAATTTTACGCGGACCACAGCATTGACAGGCACAGGATAGCCTGCCTCCCGACCCGTGAGAGAGGCCGCGACCTCATTCATGATGATCGTCTGGATGTAGCCCGCGCCATTGCCTGCCTGCGTAATGGCCGTGGCGTCGGCGTTAATCTGAACCGAGGTCTGCCGGCCGGCGAGCACATCGGCTTGAAAGTCGGGCGGGATTTCGATGACGAAAACGAAACGATTTGAATCCATCGACGGGTCAATGTCCGAAGGCGCGATTTCGACGGCCCGCCTGAAAAGGGGAGGCGTCAGACCATCGGCGATTTTGCGCGACAACGCGGAGTGGTCTTCATCAACAATCCCGACCGCCAGATTGGTTGCTTCGGTTGAGGCGCCATTGGCCACGGTGTAGATGGCGATGCTGAAAGCATAGACAACGAGGATAAGCATCACGGGGTCGGATCGGATGCTCCGCAGCTCCTTGATCATCAGCCGGCCGATGTTGGCGACATGCGCGCCGATGCGGCTCTTTTTTGCGCGCCCCTTGACCGGCGGCGCCTTGCTCTGCGGGCTCGTCTCCTCTTTCACGGACGCCATCTCAGGCCTCCTGCTTGTTCAGGATTATCTGCGCGGCGACGAGATAGAACAGCGTGAAGAGCGCAAGCACAAAGATATTGAACCATAGATCCGAGAAGCCGAGCGCCTTTGTGAACGCGCCGACGCTGATCGGCTGATACCAGGCGGCGGGGAAAGACAGGCCTAATAATTTGGCGCCGCCAGACAGGGATGACACGGGCGTGAGCAGGCCGGAGAAATTTACCGCGGGGATGACGGTGAGAATGGCGGTTGCGAAAACCGCCGCGGCCTGCGTGCGCGTGAAGGTCGAGATGAGCTGGCCGACCCCTGTCGTCGCGAACACGTAGAGCAAGGTTCCGAGCGTTAACGCGGCGAGCGATCCCTTGACGGGCACGTGGAATATGCTCGCGGCGATAAGGGCCAACATCGCGAAGGTGACCATCGAAACGGCGACATAAGGAAGCTGCTTGCCAAACAGGAACTCGAATCTGCTGGTCGGCGTCGAGCGGAAGTTGGCGATGGAGCCGGTTTCTTTTTCGTGAACCACTGCGACTGCCGACATGATCGCGGGGATCAGAATCAACATCAAAACGATGACGCTCGGAACCATGGCGTTGACGCTCTTGAAGGCCTGATTATAGCGAAAGCGCGTTTCGATATTAACGCCGCCTACATAGGCGGTCGACAAGCCATTGGGGCCAAGGCGCTCCACTATTCGGTCCTTCGCATATCGAAGGGCCAGTCCCGAGACATAGCTCCTTGCGGTCTCGCCGCGGAACGGCATGGAGCCGTCGATCCAGATGGCGACGTCAGGCGAGCGCAGGCTTTCGAGATCGCGGCCGAAGCCTGGGGGAATTTCGATCGCGAGCTGCAGCTCGCCTTTTCTGAATCGATCCTCCATTTCTGCCGGGGATTGGATTGGAGGCTGTTCGGAAAAATATCGCGATCCTGAAAAGCTTTCGAGGAGGGTGCGGCTCTCGGGCGTGCGATCCTGGTCGAAAGCGGCATATTTCAGATTCTCGACATCGAAGGAAATGCCGTAGCCAAAAGCGAACATCAGGATGAACGGGCCGATAAAAGCGAAGATCAGCCGGATCGGATCACGCAACAGCTCCATGGTCTCCCGGCGCGCATAAGCCCAAAGCCGTCTGTAATCGAACCTCTTTGAGCGGCCTGCAAAAGGCGCCTCGATCGGCGGCGCGACAGGCGCGGGCGGCGAGGCGTCTCGCGCGCGACCGGATCCCGCGGCATCGACGAGATAGCCGATGAAAGCGTCTTCGAGCGAGCTGGCGGCGCGTTCTTTGACGATATCGGCCGGCGTTCCGACGGCAAGCACTTTGCCCGCGTGCATGAGCGAGATTCGATCGCACCGCTCGGCTTCGTTCATGAAATGGGTGGACAGAAAGATCGTCACCTTGTCGTCGCGTGAGAGGTCGATCAAGCTAGTCCAAAAGGCGTCGCGCGCGATCGGATCGACCCCCGACGTCGGTTCGTCGAGGATAAGGATCGCCGGCCGGTGCAGCACGGCCACGGCGAGTTGCAACCTTTGCTTGATGCCGAGGGGAAGATTATCCGGCTGCTCGTCCGCCGCGTGCAGCAGATCGAAGCGTTGTAGAAGTTGCTCTATGCGGCCTTCTATTTCATGATCCGGCAAATGATAGAGATGGGCGTGCAGATAGAGGTTTTGCCGGACGGTGAGCTCGCTGTAGAGGGAAAAGGACTGAGACATATAGCCGACATGGCTACGCATTTCCATGTCATTGGAGCCGATCGGATTTCCAAACAGCTTCGCGGACCCTTCGCTTGAAGGCAAAAGCCCGGTGAGCATTTTCATGGTGGTGGTTTTTCCGCAGCCGTTCGAACCGAGAAAGCCAAAAATCTCGCCGGGCGCGATGCGGAAGCTGACGTGATCGACAGCGACGAAATCGCCGAAACGGCGGGTTAGTCCCTCTGCTTCGATCGCGGGAGACTCGTCATCGCTTGCGGGGCGCGGCCGCACCACGACCTTGTGATGCTGGGCGCGCTTTTGTTCTGGAAGAAGGGCGATGAAGGCCTCCTCCAGCGAACGCTCGTGGGTTTGGGCGAGAATCTCCTTTGGGGCGCCTTGCGCGATGATTTTGCCATCGTCCATGGCGGCGAGCCAGTCGAAGCGCTGGGCCTCCTCCATATAGGCGGTCGCTACGATGACGCTCATGAGCGGACGCCGCGCCCGGATCGAATCGATGAGGTCCCAGAACTGGCGGCGCGAAAGCGGATCGACGCCCGTTGTCGGCTCGTCGAGAATGAGAAGATCTGGATCATGCATCAGCGCGCAGCAGAGGCTGAGTTTCTGCTTCATGCCGCCGGAGAGCTTGCCGGCCGGGCGGTCTTCGAATGGATCGAGGTCCGTCGCCTGCAAGAGTTCGGCGATGCGCGCGCGGCGCTCAGGCTCGGATTGCCCGAACAACCGCCCGAAGAAATCGATGTTTTCGAAGACGCTGAGCGTTGGGTAGAGATTGCGACCGAGCCCTTGTGGCATGTAGGCGATGCGCGCGCAATTCGCCCTGCGATGGGCGGCGTTCGCCATGTCTCCATCGAAGATGATGACATGACCGCTCTGAATCTTTCGAACGCCGGAGGCAAGCGCGAGAAGCGTGGATTTGCCGACGCCGTCCGGCCCGATCAGTCCCGCCATGCAATGAGCCGGAATATCGAGGCTCACATTGTCGAGCGCAACAGTCGCCGCATATTTGTGCGACACATGATCGAGCCGTGCGATAGGGCCGTTCGTCATTGCGGAAGCTTCACGGCGAGATCATTGGGCCACGCGATGCTCGGGCTGAGGCGCACAACGCCGATGCCGCGAACGCCCGTCTTCACCTGCCGACGATATTTCTCCAGCACTTTTGGATCGATCTGAAGTTTCACCCGGAACATCAATTTCTCGCGCTCCTCATCGGTCTCGACGCTCTTTGGTGTGAACTGCGCGTCTGTCGCAACGAAGCTGACCGTCGCGGGGATAACATATTCGGGAACGGGATCGGCGATGATGCGGGCGTCGTCGCCAAGAGCGAGCCTGCCGGCGTCCGCAGCGGGCAGGTAGATCGTCATATAAACATCATTGAGGTCGAGGATCGTCAGCACGCGCTGTCCCGGCAGGATGACCTCGCCGGCGCGGGCGAGCCTGTATTGCACGCGTCCGCTTCTTGGCGAGATAAGCACCATATCGACCAAAATGGCCTGGTACCGATCGACGTCGGCCTCCGCTGATTTGATTTGAGACTCGGCCTGGTTGCGCTGGTCGGTGGCGGCGTGAAATGCCGCTTCGGCGACTTCGAACCTGTTACGCCGCTGATCGTAAATTTGTCGGGTTATGTTCCCTGAGTCGAGGAGGTTCGTCCCGCGCTCCAGATCGGTTCTTGCGAAGGCCAGATCGCTGCTGCGCTGGACAATGAGCGCCTCGGCCGCCGCCAAAGCCTGCTTTGCGCCCAGCACCTGAGCCTGCGCGCCCCTCAGCTGGGCTTCGACTTCCGGCGAAGAGATCGCGCCGAGGACTTGTCCAGCCGTCACTTCATCGCCTTCGTCTACGTTCAGCGTCGTGAGCCGGCCGGGATATTTCGCCGCCACGTCCACCTGCGTCGCTTCGATGCGCCCGTTCGATTTGACAATGCCTTCGGGCATGGTGCGGCCGCGCAGGCGCGAGATGAGGGTTTGCAGCGCCGATTCGGCCCGTTCGATTGGGTTTTTCTGCACCGATTGCGCCTCCGCGGAGCGAATGAGCTGGACTTCTTCTGAAAACGAAGCCAGAGGGGCCGACAGGGGCAAGGCGGCTGCGAGGAGCAGGGTCGCCAGAAGACGGCCGGGCAGGCGAACGGGCATGAGAGGTCTCCTCCGGACAGGCCGGACGTCAATGAAAGCGAATGGGCGGCGCGTTCTGCAATTCGATCATAGCCGGTTCCCCCTTGTCGAGCGTTGAGGCTAATCAGCTTCTCCCCTTGCGACTGGGAGGACGAGCCGCGCCGATGGGTGGCGAGCGTGCGTTTTAGATAGCTACGCCGGCGTGACGCAAGTTGCGCTGGCAATTCCTCGCGCGTCAGCGGCGCTCGCTCGAGATGGCGAGACTGGTCACGGCGTCTACGAGGCGATCTGGCGCGAGAGCCCGGCCAATCGGACCAAGAGTTGCAATCAACCCCACGTTGTAGCGCGTGCGCGGGCGTCTCGCCGTGGCCGCCCTGAAAACCACCTCGGCGACCTTGTTCGCGGTCATGACTCCGAGGCCGCGGGGTGCAAGGAATGCGCGCATTCGCCGCGCAAGATTTCTTTTGAAGTGCCCATAGGGGCCATCGGCTCCAAGGTCCGGGATGGTCCTCAGCAGCGTCGCTTCGAATTGCGTCGCGATCGGCCCCGGCAAAACGTTCACGACATCTATGCCGAAGGGTTTTACCTCGGGGCGCATGGCGTCGGCGATCGCCTCGAGCGCAAATTTGGCCGCGTGATAGGCCCCGCCGCCCATGACGCTGACGCGTCCGGCGACAGAGCTCACATTGACGATGCGGCCTCGGCCGGCGCGTCGCATCGAAGGCAGGGCAAGCTGCGACAGCCGCATTGCGCCGAGCACATTGGTCTCGAACTGGCGGCGCATATCGTCGAGGGATATTTCCTCGATCGGACCATATTGGCCATAGCCGGCGTTGTTGACGAGAACGCCGACGGCGCCGAAGCGGTCTTCAACGGCGGCGATCGCGGCGCGGCGCGCGGCCTCATCCGTGACGTCGAGGGCGAGCGTGTGGCAGCCGAGCGCGCGCAGCTCTTCGAGGGCGGCGAGATTTCGCGCGCTTGCGAAAGTCTCAAAACCCGCCGTGCGAAAGGCAATCGCGGCGGCGCGACCAACGCCGCTTGAGCAGCCCGTGACGAGAACGGGCCCGATGTCAGATGCACTTCGCATGAGGCGCTTAAACCAGCATTGACGCATTCCAAGCAATCAGCGCGATCATGCGCCTGATTTCCTGATGAAACCAGTCGCGCTTCCGGGGGCGACCGGCGCGGTCAAAACGAAAACGGGTCAATGAAGCAGGGTTCGATCCAGCGCTCGCCGATAAATAACGCGTGATCGTCGCCGCGATTCCATGATAGCCGTCGCACGTTTCGCAAATTACAATCGGCGAGAACGCATCCATGCAGGAGGCGATTGCCGCGGGCGCGTGCTATCCTTGCGCGCTGCATTATCAAGCGAGCGGGGCCAGCATGCTAGTTATGGTTTTGGGAATCGTCGTCTTTCTCGGCGCGCACACCCTCACGACTTTTCGTGAGACGCGGGAGGATCTGATCGGACGCTTTGGGAAAGCGCCCTATAAAATCATCCATTCGGTGGTTTCGCTGATCGGTTTCGCGCTTATCATCTGGGGTTTCTCCCGATATCGCGCGGAAGGGCTGATCCCGGTTTGGACTCCGCCCGGCTGGACCCGCCACCTGACCATGACGCTGATGTGGTTCGCCTTCGTGGCGCTGGCGTGCGTCAATCCCGCGCCTGGAAAAATCAGGGGCTGGCTGCGCCACCCCATGCTTGTCGCCATCAAGATCTGGGCCCTCGCGCATCTCCTCGCCAATGGCGACTTGGGCGGCATGCTGCTGTTTGGTTCGTTTCTCGCCTGGGCCGTTTTTGATCGCGTCGCGGTCAAGAGGCGCGGCGATTTCGGGGCGCCTCGTTTGGCGTCGTTCACACGCGCCGACGCCATCGCGCTGATCGTTGGAACGGCCGCCTATGTGGCGATGATCCTGCTGCATCCCGTGCTGATCGGCGTCCCGGTGATCGGCGCGCCCGTCGGCTGAGCGTCAGCGGGCCCGGCGCGGCGGCCTGCGCACGGCAGACGCGCTCGCGGCATGAAACTCGCCAAGCGTTGCGGCGTTACTGCGAGGCATCAGTCAGTCAGGAGACGGAGCATGCCAAAGGCTCTGAAAGATCGCGTCCGCGAGGGCCTTCCCTATCCGATCGGCGCCTCCTTTGACGGCAAGGGGGTCAATTTTGCGCTGTTCTCCGCAAACGCCACCAAGGTCGAGGCGTGTCTTTTTGATTCCGGGGGAAACACCGAACTCGATCGGGTGGCGCTGCCGGAATATACCGATCAGATTTTCCACGGCTGGCTGCCCGACATCGGACCCGGGCAAGTCTATGGCTATCGCGTTCACGGTCCCTATGAGCCGGATGCCGGACATCGTTTTAATCCCATGAAGCTGCTGCTCGATCCCTACGGCCGCGCCCATATGGGCGACCTCCAATGGGATCCGGCGGTGTTTGGCTATATCCTTGGCCACCCCGACGAGGACCTTTCCTTCGATGAGCGCGATAGCGCGCCCTTCATGCCGAAGTCGATTGTCGTCGATCCCAATTTCGATTGGCATGGCCAGCCGAGGCGCAAGCCGATCGCCTGGGACAGAAGCGTCATTTATGAGCTGCATGTGCGCGGCTACACCAAGCTTCATCCGGAAGTTGAGGAGCATCTACGCGGCACCTATGCGGGGCTCGGGGTAGCGCCGGTGCTCAACCACATCAAGTCGCTCGGCGCGACATCGGTCGAGCTGTTGCCGGTGCACAGCTTTATCAATGACGACTATCTGCTGAAAAAGGGCCTCGTCAATTATTGGGGTTATAACACGATCGGTTATTTTGCGCCTGATCCGCGTTACGCTTCCGATCGCGCCAACTGCCTGCGCGAATTCAAGGAAATGGTGTCGCGCTTCCACGAAGCCGATCTCGAAGTCATTCTCGACGTCGTCTACAATCACACGGCGGAAGGCAATGAGCGTGGCCCGACGCTCTCGTTCAAGGGCATCGACAACGCCTCCTACTACCGCCTGCATCCCGACAACAAGCGGCTCTACGTCAATGACACGGGAACCGGCAACACGGTCAATCTGTCGCATCCACGCGTCATCCAGATGGTCACAGACAGCCTGCGGTATTGGGTCAACGAGACCCATGTCGATGGATTTCGCTTTGATCTTGGCACAATCCTCGCGCGCGAGCCTAACGGCTTCGACAATCAATCCGGATTTTTGAAATGCTGTAGCCAGGACCCCGTGCTCGGCGCGGTTAAGCTCATCGCCGAGCCGTGGGATTGCGGCCCCGGCGGCTATCAGGTCGGCGAATTTCCGCCCGGCTGGTCCGAGTGGAACGATAAATTTCGCAATACCGTCCGCGATTTCTGGAAGGGCTCCATGCCTGCGGCCGAACTTGCGCCGCGTCTTCTCGCCTCGCCGGCCGAATTCAATCATCAGGGGCGCAAGCCCTGGGCCTCGGTCAACTTCGTCACGGCGCATGACGGGTTCACGCTGAATGATGTCGTCACCTACAACGAAAAGCACAATGACGCCAATGGCGAGGACAATAAGGACGGCGCGAGCGACAACAGGTCGTTCAATTATGGCGTCGAGGGGCCGACCGACGATCTGGAAATCAACGGGATTCGCGCTCGCCAGATACGCAACATGCTGGCGACGCTTCTGCTCAGCCAGGGTTTGCCGATGATTGTAGCCGGCGACGAATTCGGCCGCACGCAGAACGGCAACAACAATGCCTATTGCCAGGACAATGAAATCTCCTGGGTCAATTGGGAGTTAAAGGCAAAGGGTCAATCGCTGATCCGCTTCGTCAGCCGTGTCAACGCCCTGCGTCAGCGATTCCCGATTCTGCGCCGCGGCCGGTTTCTCACCGACGCCTATAATGAGGAGCTCGACATCAAGGAGCTGACCTGGGTCAACGCCGGCGGCGGCGAGATGGCCGAGGGCGATTGGGACGCGGCGCAATGTTTCGGCCTGATGCTCGACGGGCGGGCCCAGCCGACGGGCATCCGCAAACGCGGCGAGGACGCCACCATTCTGATGATCTTCAACGCCTGGCATGACGTGGTCGAATTCACGCTTCCGAGCCAGTCGGCCAGCAATCAGCATTGGACCCTGCTTATCGACACGAACCTTCCCGAAGAGACGGTCGAGAAGGAGGGCGAAACCTTCCGTTTCGGCCAGGCTTACGCCGTGACGGGACGCTCGTTCCTTCTGTTCGCGCTTGTGCCGGACGCCGGGCGCGCCATCGCGGATTGAGTTCGCCGCGGGTCAGATCGGCGGAGCCTCGCCTTTTGCTTCGCGCGCCAATGCGAGCCACGCGCGCGCGGCGGGCGAAAGAAAGCTTCCGCGCCGCCATGCCAGCGCCATGCGCCAGTCCGTTCCCGGCTCATCGAGCAGGATGCGATGGACCGGCGACGTCGTGCGCTGTTCGGCGATGAGCCGCGGCAGGAAAGCGACGCCAAGACCCGCTGCGACAAGCTCGATGATGAAGTCGATCTGGGCGCTGCGGGCGGCCACTTTCGGCGCAAATCCATGCCGCCCGCAGGCGTCGAGGATGACCTGATTGAGGGCGAAGCCGGTCTCAAAAAGGATGAAAGGCGAGGCCTTCAGGCTGACGAGATCAATCGTGTCACGGCCGGCGCCGGCGTGGCCGTCGGGCAGAAGCGCCATCAGCGGCTCCCGCCGCACGTCCTGCCAGTCGAGGTCCTCCGATACGGGGAGCAGGGAGGCGGCAAGTTCGACCTCGCCCGTGGCCAAAAGTTCTTCGAGGCGTTTGCTGCCCTGCTCGATGAGGCGGATGTCGATGCCGGGATATCGCTTGCGGTAGATCGCAAAGAGGGGCGCGAACAAAAGGCTGCTTCCGACGGGCGGAAGCCCGAGCCGCAGCACGCCGCGCTTCAGGCCGCGCAATTCATCGAGTTCCGCCATCAAATCGTCGCGCAGGGCGAGCATGGCGAGGGCGCGGCGATAGACAATTTCCCCGGCCGCCGTGATCTCGCTGCGATGGCCGATGCGGTCCAGCACTGCGACGCCGAGCTCGTCTTCGATCTGCTTCACCGCTTTGCTGATCGTCGGCTGCGTGGCGTTCAAGGCCTTGGCCGCCGCGGAAAAACCGCCCTGGCGAACGACTTCGACAAAGGCGCGCAAGGTCCTAAGCTCCATACGAATTCCATTTCAGAATGAATGTCATGCGACTAATTCATTTTCGTTATGATGCAGTGCAATGTAAACTGGCTTTGATTTGGAGATCCAGTCATGCATTTGCGCAAGGCTTTTATTCGCATCCGATATGCATTTCATCGCAGCCGGCTTTTGCAGCTTGGCGTTCTGATGGCATTCTGGGCCTTGGGGCAGGCAACCGTTCAGCTCGTGCATCTGCCAGTGCCGGGCGGCGTCGTCGGCATGGCGGCCGTGCTGGCTTTGCTGCTGACGCGCCGCATGAACATTTGCAGCGTCCGTCGCGGCGCCGAATGGCTGCTTGCCGAAATGCTGCTGTTTTTTGTGCCGGCCGTGATGGCTCTGCTCGACCATTCCGAATTCCTTGGCGTTCTCGGCCTGAAGCTGTTGATCGTGATCTTAACTGGCACTTTGTGCGTGATGGCGGCGACCGCCCTCACCGTCGAGATGTGCGCGCGCTGGACGATGCGGCGCGTCGCCGAATAGGGCGTCAGCAAGGCGGCTTTCACCATGTGGCCTATTCATTCACTTGCCCTTGCGGCTTTCTGGTCGTTAGCGACGGTCGGCTTCTATCTTTGCGCCCGCGCCATCTATCGGCGTTGGCCGCGCTGGTGGCTGTCGCCGCTCGTCGTGACGCCGGCGGTTTTACTGATCCTCGCGCTGGCGCTCCATACCGGCTATGGCGATTATATTCGCGGCACCCACTGGATCGTTATGATGCTCGGACCCGCGACTGTCGCCTTCGCCATCCCGATTTATGAACAGCGGCATGTGATCGCCCGCCACTGGCCCGTTCTCGTCATTGGCGTCATCATCGGCAGCGGCACGGCGATGGCCACCGCCTGGGCGATGGCGAGCGCGCTCGGCCTTTCGGATCTCTTGCGCCTTAGCCTGCTTCCCCGCTCCATGAGCACGCCGTTCGCCATGGCGGTCGCGGGGGACATAGGCGGCTCGCCGGATTTGACGACCGTATTCGTCCTCCTGACCGGCATATGCGGCGCGGCTCTCGGCGAATTGATGCTGAACTGGCTGCCGCTGCGCTCCAGTCTTGCGCGCGGGGCGCTGTTGGGCATGGGCGCCCATGCCGCCGGAACCGCCAAAGCACGCGAGATCGGACAGGAAGAAGGATCGATCGCAGGGCTGGTGATGGTGCTGGCGGGGCTCGTCAACGTGCTGGCGGCGCCGATTCTCGCCTACGGGCTCAAAGCCGCGTCGTGACTTTGCGGAAAGGACGCAGCTTTGATACACGAAAGCGCGTTGAGGAGGCTTGAGAGGCCGTCTCGAAAGATGATTTCCGGGTTCAAAGCGCCCTCATGCGGAAAGACGCGTCTTTCAAGCTCCCTCAGCGCACCGGCTTTTCGAGCAGGCCGGAAAAGTCGTGGCCTCCGCCGGGGCGGGGCGGTAGCGCCTTGACCGAGACCACGGCGTCGAGCGGCAACGGCGCGTAAAGATGGGGGAAGAGGGCGCCTCCGCGCGAGGGCTCGAAGCGCAGTCCGTCGCCGAGCCGCTTGGCGTCGACCGCGATCAGCACGAGGTCGAAGCGCCCGCCAAAATGTTTCAAAGCGGTTTCCTCGGCCTGCTCGGCGGTCGAGAAGTGAATGAAGCCATCTTCGAGGTCGACAGGCGCGCCGTCGAAACGGCCTCTGTCCTGAGCCTGACGCCATAGCGCCGCTGGCGCGATCTTATAAATCAGTTCCATGTCTGAACTTTCGTCTGCGCAGGGCTGCGCCCGCAAGAGAATCGGCCGCGCGCCCGGGAATGCTTTATCTTTGCGCCACAAAGTCGGCGTGCTGCTGCATGAGGGCGCCATTCAGCGCATCCGCGAGCAATTTGCGCGTTTCGTCGACGCCGTAGAGGGCGACGAATGAGCCAAAGCGCGGGCCGCGGCTTTCGCCGAGCAGGATGGCGTAGAGCATGTTGAAAAAATCATTCGAGACGCCAGGGCGTTCCGGCGTCGCGCCCTTGGCCTTGAGATCCTGATAGCGCGGAATGGCCCGCGCCACATCGTAAAGGGCGGTCTGGATCGCTTCCGCGCTCGCATCCTTTGGCAGCGCCGCAAGCATGTCCGCGAGTTTGGCGAGCGCGTCCCGCTCGACATCGTCGGGCGCGCGGTAATTCTTCGCGGGGCGTACGAAATCCCGGAAATAGCGCACCGCATAAGCGACGAGCCTGTCGAGGCGCGGATGGTTTTCGGGCGAGGCGCCGGGCGCATAGCGGCGCAAAAATCCCCACAGCACGTTGGGGTCTTCGCTGTTCGCCACGGCGGCGAGATTCAAAAGCATGCCGAAGGTGATCGTCGCGCCGTGATCCTTGCCGAGCGCTTCTGGAGCGGGCGGCTCGCCCGAATGAATGTGCCAGACGGGATTGCCAAGACGCTCCTTCAGCGCCTGGCGCGGATAGGCGTCAAGAAAGCTCAGATAATCATCGACCGCGCGCGGAATGACGTCGAAATAGAGGCGCTTCGCCGCCGTCGGCTTTTGATACATGAAAAGCGACAGGCTCTCGGGGCTTGCATAGGTCAGCCACTCCTCGATGGTGAGGCCATTGCCCTTCGACTTCGAGATCTTCTGGCCCTTGTCGTCGAGGAACAATTCATAGTTGAACCCCTCCGGCGGGCGGCCGCCGAGCGCCCGGCAAATTTTCCCCGAAAGCTTGACGGATTCGATCAAATCCTTGCCGGCCATCTCATAATCAATGCCGAGCGCGAACCAGCGCATCGCCCAATCGGCCTTCCACTGGCATTTTACGCGCCCGCCGGTGACTTCCGTCTCGACTTTTTCATTCGTTTCCGGATCGAGATAAACGATGGTCCCGCGCGAGACGTCGCGTTCGATCATCGGCACCTGAAGCACTTTACCGCTGCGCGGACTGATTGGCAGGAAAGGCGAATAGGTCGCCCGCCGATCCGGGCCGAGCGTCGGCAAGATAATGTCCATCACATCGTCATAGACCGCCAGCATGCGCAGCAGGGTCTCGTCGAAACGGCCGGATGAATAGTAATCCGTTGAACTCGCAAATTCGTAGTCGAAGCCGAAGCGGTCCAGAAACGCGCGCAGCCGCGCATTATTGGCGGCGCCGAAGGACGGATATTCATTGGAGAAAGGATCGGGAACGCGGGTCAGGGGCTCGCCGAGATGCGACGCGAGCATCTCCTTGTTCGGCACATTGTCCGGCACTTTGCGGAGCGCGTCCATGTCGTCGGAAAAGGCCAGCAGCCGCGTCTTGACGCTGTCCCCGGTCAATAAGCGAAAGGCGTGGCGAACCATGGTCGTTCGCGCAACCTCCCCAAATGTTCCAATATGGGGCAGGCCCGACGGACCATAGCCGGTCTCGAAGAGGACTTCGGACTTGCCTGACGCATTGATCCTCTCGACGATCTTGCGGGCTTCCTCGAATGGCCAGGCGCTTGCCTGTTGCGCGCCTTGCAGGACGTCCGCGGCAATCTCGAGCGCCGCGGCCTGCGGAGTGGCAAAAGAATCGGCGCCGGAAGGCATTGGAGCATCCTTGAAATGCGGAGGATCGCGGGCTTTGCCGCCGCGCGCATCCTTGCTGCCAGATTGCGCGCCATCCCGCAAGCGCGCCGGGGGAGGCGGTTCAGGGTCCCGCCTTGCCGCCCGCTCGCATAGCATAGGTCATCGGCTCAACGCCGCACCGCCTCAAAAGCCTTGAGCGCCCGGTCACGGCCGTCCGCGAGATCCACGACCGGCTTCGGATAGGTCTTCCCCAATTCAACACCTGCCTCCCGCAAAACCGCTGCCGGCGCCGCCCACGGCTTATGAATCCATTTATCCGGCAATGCGGCGAGTTCTGGAATCCAGCGCCGGACGTAATCGCCTCTTGGATCGAATTTCTCGCCTTGCAGCACTGGATTGAACACCCGGAAATAGGGCGCCGCATCCGCGCCTGAGCCCGCGACCCATTGCCAGTTCATCGGATTATTGGCCGGATCGGCGTCGCAGAGCGTGTCCCAGAACCATTCCTCGCCGATCCGCCAGTTGACCAAAAGGTGTTTGACGAGAAAGGAGGCGGCGGCCATGCGCGCGCGATTATGCATGAAGCCGGTCGTCCATAATTCGCGCATGCCGGCGTCGACCAGAGGATAGCCGGTTTGGCCGCGGCGCCAGGCTTTAAGCTCGCGCAGGGGCGGATCGCGCCAGGGCATGGCGTCGAAGCGGCGCTGCAGATTGGTCGTCGCGGCATTCGGATGGCTGAAAAGCACATGATAATTGAACTCGCGCCAACCGAGTTCGCCCAAAAACTTCGACGCGCCAGCCTTAAGCTCCGGGCGCTCCGCTTCGGCCGCGCGGACCGCGGCGAAAATCTGCCTCGGGCTGATTTCGCCAAAACGCAGATGCGGCGAGAGGCGCGAGATGGCGTCGTCCGCCGGTCTGTCGCGGGCGCTCGCGTAAGCCTGCAAGCCGTTCGCGAGAAAATCGCCGAGGCGCTTTTGCGCGCCCTTTTCGCCCGGCCTCCAGTTCGCACGCAGCCCAGCCGCCCAGTCGCACCTTTTGGGAAGCAGCCCGAACTCGTCGAGGCTTTTCCTCTTTGGCGCGCCGCGCGGGTAGGGCGACGCAAGGATTTTCTCGGGCGCGTCGAGCGGCGCGCCCGCGTCGGGCAGAGCGAGGGCGGCGCGCCAATAGGGCGAATAGACCATGAAGCTGCCCCTCGCGCCGCGCTTGACCTCCCAGGGTTCGTGCAAAAGCTGGCCGTTGAAGCTTTGTGTCTTGACTCGCGCCGCGATCAATCGCGTTTTCAGCACCGTGTCGAGCGCGATTTCGGCGCCGCCATAGCGCCGCGTCCAGAAGGCCGCGCTGGCGCTGGCGGCGCCTGCAAGGGCCGGCAGAATGTCTTGCGCGCGTCCTCGGAAAAGATCGAGGCGGCCGCCTTTTTCGGAAATCTCCTCGCCAAGCGCCGCCAAAGAATGATGCAGCCACCAGCGCGAGGCGCCGCCATGAGGCCGAAAGCCCTTGCTTTCTTCATCAAAAATATAGACGCAGAGGAGAGGCGCGCGTGCTGCGCCGGCCGCCGTCAGCGCCTCATTATCGGCGAGGCGCAAGTCGTCGCGAAACCAGACGATGGAAGGCCCTTGCTTTTGCGCGCCGCGCGTCATTCTTGTTTCCGATCCGACGTAAGCTCCCATTCATGACCTGAACGGACCATCAGCGCCATGGTTTCAACGACGATTGTCATTACATGTGAGGCGCGGCTTGCGCCCTGGGCCTCGATCGCCTAATCGAATTTTTTGCCGCAAGAGGACGCTGTATGGCGCAGGATAAGCTCCACGAAACGATTGTTCGCCACCACGACAAAGTGCTGATCGTCGATTTCGGCTCGCAGGTTACGCAGCTCATCGCGCGCCGCGTGCGCGAGGCGGGCGTCTATTGCGAGATCGCGCCCTTCCAATCGGCGGAGAAGGCATTCGCGGAGCTCGCGCCGAAAGCCGTGATCCTGTCCGGCGGCCCAAGCTCCGTCCTGGAGGATAACTCGCCGCGTGCGCCAAATTCTCTTTTTGACGCCGGCGTGCCGGTCCTCGGCATCTGCTATGGCGAGCAGGTCATGGCGCAGCAGCTTGGCGGCAAGGTCGTCGCGGGGCACAGCCACAGCCGCGAATTTGGCCGCGCGGAGGTCGAAGTGCTGCGCCCAAGCGCGCTCTTTGATGGCGTCTGGCAGGAGGGCAAGAGCTATCCTGTGTGGATGAGCCACGGCGATGCGGTGAGCGAATTGCCGGCGGGATTTGCGCCCATCGCGACATCGCCGAGCGCGCCGCTGGCGGCGATCGCCGACGAGGATCGCAAATTATACGGCGTGCAATTCCACCTCGAAGTCGTGCACACCCCGGATGGGGCGAAGCTGATTTCCAATTTCGTGCATAAGGTTGCAGGTCTCAAGGCCGATTGGACGATGGGCGCGTTCCGGCAGGAAGCGATCGCCTCGGTCCGTGCGCAGGTCGGCTCCGGCCGCGTGCTCTGCGGTCTCTCCGGCGGCGTCGATTCGGCGGTCGCCGCGGTGCTCATCCATGAGGCGATCGGCGAGCGCTTGACCTGCGTCTTCGTCGATCATGGCCTGTTGCGGCAGGGCGAGGCCGAAGAGGTCGTCAGCCTCTTTCGCGGCCATTACAATATTCCGCTCGTCCATGTCGAAGCGCAGGACCTCTTTCTCGGCGCGCTGACCGGCATTCGCGACCCGGAAGAAAAGCGCAAGATCATCGGGCGCCTTTTCATCTCGGCCTTCGAGGCCGAGGCGAAGAAGATCGCCGCCGACGGGCGCGGCGCGCCGGAGTTTCTGGCGCAAGGCACGCTCTATCCGGATGTGATCGAGAGCGTGTCGTTCAGCGGCGGCCCCTCGGTGACGATCAAGTCTCACCATAATGTCGGCGGCCTGCCTGAGCGCATGAACATGAAGCTCGTCGAGCCGCTGCGGGAATTGTTCAAGGACGAAGTGCGCGAGCTCGGACGCGAGCTCGGCCTGCCCGAAGCCTTCGTCGGCAGGCATCCGTTTCCGGGGCCTGGGCTCGCGATCCGCTGTCCCGGCGGGATCACGCCGGAAAAGCTCGAGATTTTGCGTCAGGCTGACGCCATCTATCTCGACGAGATCCGCAAGGCGGGGCTCTATGACGAAATCTGGCAGGCTTTTGCCGTGCTGCTGCCAGTGCAAACCGTCGGCGTGATGGGCGATGGGCGCACTTACGAGTTCGTCTGCGCGCTTCGCGCCGTCACCTCGGTCGACGGCATGACGGCGGATTTCTATCCCTTCGGCATGGGGTTTCTCGGCCGCGCGGCGACGCGCATTATCAACGAAGTCAAAGGCGTCAACCGCGTCGTATATGACGTGACCTCAAAGCCCCCCGGCACAATCGAGTGGGAATGAAATGATGTGGTTCGCAGCGTTTCGCGAACTATCACCACATCGCCATAACTAGCTGAAATCAAATAAAAAGTCAAGCATTCACTATCGGAGTCTATCGCCGTTAAGCGATGGGCTCTGACGGTGTGCGCGACGGTAGGCGTTCTTAGCTGTCAGCCGGATTTTTGCCCTACCGTCAGGCCAAAAACCGAAGCGCCCCGTTAAAAAGCAGGCTAATTGACTGATATGTAATGATTATTCTCATCGATTGACGGTATCGAATTTGACGGTAAAATTGACCTCGAAAAAGGCGTTTCGATCGTCAACGAGGCCGTTCTCATGCTCACTGACATGGCCATCAAGAGGCTGAAACCAAAGGATAAATTATACAAGGTGGCCGATCGTGACGGTATGTATGTTTCCGTCGCCACGACAGGCCAAATCACCTTCCGGTACGACTACCGTCTGAACGGCCGCCGTGAGACGCTGACGATCGGGCGCTATGGCGCCGACGGCGTCACGCTCGCCGACGCGCGCGAGCGCTGCATCGCCGCCCGCAAGCTGGTGGCGGAGGGACTTTCCCCCGCGCACGAGAAACAGCGCGACAAGCGGCGCAAGGCCATGGAGCGCAGCTTCGGCGCGGTGAGCGCCTTATGGATCAAGGAAGCGCGCATGGCGGAAAGCACCCGCTCGATGCGCAAGGCCATCCTCGATCGCGATATTCTCCCTGCCTGGAAGAACCGCCTTCTGACCGAGGTGACGCCGGATGATCTGCGCCAGCTCTGCGCCAAGGTGAAAGAGCGCGGCGCGCCGGCGACCGCTATCCACGCCCGCGACATCGTCAAACAGATCTTCGCCTTCGCGATCCTGCACGGCGAGAAGGTGCCGAACCCGGCCGACGAGGTCGGGCCAGCCTCGATCGCGACCTTCCAGCCGAAGGATCGGGCGCTGTCGCCAGCCGAAATCAAGATCATGCTGCAGCAGGTCGAGCACGTGCCGACCCTGCCGACCATCCGCCTAGGCCTGCGCCTGATCCTGCTCACCATGGTGCGCAAGAGCGAACTGACCGATGCCGTCTGGGACGAGGTCGATTTCGAGAACGCCGTCTGGACCATTCCGAAGGAGCGCATGAAGCGGTCGAAGGCGCACAACGTCTATCTGTCGCAACAGTCGCTCGACATCCTGATTGCCCTGAAGACCTGCGCCGGCAACTCACGCTATCTGCTGCCTTCCCGCTACGACGCCGATGCGCCCATGTCGCGCGCGACCTTCAATCGCGTGACCACGGCCGTCGTGGTGCGGGCGAAGAAGGAGGGGCTGCCGCTGGAGCCGTTCACGGTCCACGATCTGCGCCGGACCGGCTCGACGCTCTTGAACGAGATGGGCTTCAACAGCGACTGGATCGAGAAGTGCCTCGCCCATGAGGACGGGCGCTCGTCACGCGGCGTCTACAACAAGGCCGAATACGATCCGCAACGCCGGCACATGCTCCAGGAATGGGCCGACATGGTCGATGCCTGGGTGAACAGCCAAAAGCGTGCGCCGATGCTCTTGCCGGCATCGATGCCGTTTATGGGGATTGAAAGTGTGTCGTGACCGGATGCATGCGCCGCATATGTCAGTGGACAGCGGCCGATGAAAACGCGATCGGAATAGAGCGGCGCGGCGGTGTTCGGCGATCACGAGCCATGTGCGTTACCAGATGTTCGGCGGTGCCCTTCTCGCCACACGGTCGATGGCATCCGCGACCGTGCGATGCAGCGCGGCCGGCAGGTGGTGTCCCATGCCGTCGATCAGCATGAGTTCGGCGCCCGGGATCGAGGTCGCAGTATCCGCACCGCAGGCCGGAGGGATCAGCGGATCGTCGGCTCCATGGATGACGAGCGTCGGCACGCCGATGGTGGCGAGTCGCGCGCGACGATCGCCGGCCACGGCCATGGCGGCGATCTGCCGTCCGGTACCGCCCGGATCATAGGCGCGCCTGACCTCCTCCAGAACAAGGACACGATGCGCCGCCTCGTCGACCGGATGGCCTGGGCCGGCGATGCGGCGCGCGAAGGCGAGGCTGTGCGCCAGAAATCCGGCCTCGTCCGAGACCGGATCGGGCGCGGGGTGCATCATCATGGCCATGACGTCCGGCTCGGCTTGCGGAAGGGCGGGATTGCCGGTGCCAGACATGATCGAGGTGAGGGACAGGACCCGTTTGGGATGCTCGCTCGCCATGATCTGCGCGATCATGCCGCCCATCGACAGGCCGACAACATGCGCCCGATCAATGGCGAGGGCATCCAGCAGGCCGATCGCGTCGGCAGCCATGTCGTGAAGGGTATAGGGAACCTCCGGCCGCCGCCCGGCCATGAGCGCGGCGGCCAACGCGCTGAAGTCTGGTGGGGGGCAGTGGCCAAAATGCGTCGAGCATCCGGCGTCGCGGTTATCGAAGCGGATTACACGATAGCCGCATGCCGCCAGTTCCTCACAGAACGGGACGGCCCAACGGATCATCTGAACGCCCAACCCGGCGATCAGCAGGATCGTCGCATCGGCCTCGCGGCCGAAATGATCCCAGGCCAGATCGATGCCGTTGGCTTTCACGATGTTCATGGTCGCGCTTTCTCCGGATCAGGTCGGGAACGGCAATTCGGCGAGGGGAAGCAGGCGTGAGTCCTGTAAGGCCGCGGCGCGATGGCCGAGGCCCGCCAGATAGGCGTCATGGCTCGCGAAGGCGAGGAAGGCGGCGACGCTCGTCTGGCGGACCAGCATCGCCCTGTCCCATCTCTCGCCCTCCGGGCCGATCAGGAACGGCCCGCCGGCGCCGAGAAACACGACGTCGCCGCCGCTCACGCGCAAGAAGGGCAGCGTGTGCCTGAAATACCGATCGAAGGCTTCGGCGCCGCTGATCGGCGCGGCAGGCGCGAGGTCCGGATGGGCTGTGTAATCGGCGACCTCCCGAAACCGCAGCAGGTTCAGCATGACGACGGGACCTTCGAGGCCGCGCTGCACGAAGAGCCGGCCGGCGCTCTGCGTCGGTTCGAGGTGCCCGATGCCGGCGGGCGCGGTCATGGCGTTTCCTTTCGGTCGCTCTCCGAGGTCGGGGCATCCGGCGCGCCGAACGCCAGCCGCAGGGCGTGCGCGCGGATGTCGTGCGGCCAGTCGGCGATGCGGTGTTCCAGTCTCAAGCGATCGTTGGCGAAGAGCGCGCGTGTCGCTTCTTCATAGCCGGGCAGGTCGCCCGCAATCGCCTGCATGAAGTGATAGGCGGCCTCCTGCGCCGCCCGTCGTGCCTGCCGCTCCCCGCCGTTGCGCCGGGCGTCGTCCACCAGCCGTCTCAAGACGGCGGAGGCGCCGCCCGGCTGGGTGGCAAGCCAGTCCCACTGCTTCGGCAGCAGGGTCACCTCGCGGGAGACGACCCCCAATTTAGGCCGCCCCCGGCCGCGCGCTTCGGTGCCCTCGTCCTTCGCAGGCTCGGCCGGCTCGGTTGCCGGAGGTCGATGGCGTCCGACGAACGTCTGAGGCGGCCGAGACAGTCGTTCGATAATCTCGGCCGTGCTGCCCCTCAGGTCGAGATCGACGACGTGGCCCGTCGTGTCATCGAAGACGAGGATCGCGTTCGGCGATCCGCCTTCGGTCGCGGTCTTGACGGCGAGAGCGACCTCGACCAGCGGGCCGGCGAGCAGCAATCGGTGGCCTTCGAAGGCCGTACAGGGTTTTGACAGCAGGTCTGACATTGAGCGCGCACCGGAAAGACAACGGCACATTATTACCCGGATCAAAATTGTCGTCAATATTACCCGGATGAAATTACACTCAAGTCCGACGTCACGCACGAACCGCTGCGACCTGCACTGACTTGCCAGACTGTCTTGAGGTGGCTCCACGTTTGGCCATGCGGATCATCGGCGATGAACCGAGCGGGCGGCCCTGAGCGCATCCGCTGCCCAGCCGGACAAGCCTTCGGGGTCGTCGAGGATCTCGCCTGGCGCCTCGTAATAGGCCGCGACCGTCACCTGCCCGGAGGCGCCGGCGTAGGTGAACGGCGCGCAGCCATGTCGTTCGAAGGCGCCGCGATTGACCTCGTCGGCCTTGAGATAGAGGACGCCCTTCATGACGAAGCCGAACTGAACCCCATAGGCCCGCAGGCTCGCGCCCCCGAAATACCGGTGCACGGAAATCGGGCCGAGCCCTTCGATCCTGGCGGCGTACTCCTCTGCAAGCGCCCGCTGCGACGTCATGTCAAGGCTCACGCCATGGGGGCTGACGACGTCAGCGGGAAGAACCCGCTGATCTCCTTCAGGCGCCCCTCGGCATCGTGATGGGCAAAGCTCGCACCGAGTTGCAGCACGGCGCCATCCACATTCTGGAGCGCCCATCGGGCGAGAGACCGGCCGTTGTGCGCGATCACCTGGGTGATCCGGAAACGGCCGCCCGGCACGCTCTGCTGGAAGCCGGTCATGTAGTCGGACAGCGCGGCCCGGCCCCTCAGCGGACCGTTCGGATCGCAGTAGCTGGCGTCGTCGGCGAGGCATTCCTTCAACTCGCTGTCCCGCCGCGCCGGGTCGGACGACCAGATCGCGGCATAGCGGGACCAGAGCTCTTCAGCATCCATGGTGCTTCTCCAATGTCTCGAAATGCTGCGTGATCATCGCTTCGAGCGTGGCCTTGTCGTAGCCGGCCCGGATCAGAACGAGGATGCCCTGATAGAGCGCGAGCAAGGCGACGGCCTCAGTGTCGTTGCCGCCGAGACGATCGGCGAAACAATCGCGGAGGACGGCGAATCCCTCGGTTACGAAACCAGGCTGATCCTTGCGGCCGAATTCGACCGCGCTGTTGGTGATCAGGCAGCCGGACGAGCCTCCGTCCGGCTCACGCAGGAGGGACAGGAACAGCCGCCGAAGGCCCGCGATGCCCGCGCCCTCGGGCGCATGATCCTCAATACGGCGGGCGAGGACCGTCCGGTTGTAATGGGCGGATGCGGCCTCGAAGAGGCCCCGCTTGTCGCGGTAGCTGTTGTAGAGGCTTCCGGAGGTCAGGCCGGTCGCCTCCTCCAGATCGCGCACGGAACTTGCTGCGAAGCCGCGATGGCGGAACACGTGCATCGCCCCGGTCAAGAGACGGTCTTCGTCGAAGGTGCGTGGCCGGGCCATTTCCGGGGCCTCCATTTCACAACGTTCATTTTATAATACACGTTATGAAATGAGGTCAAGCCCCTTCGCGGAGGGAACAGGTCCGTTCCCGCCACGGCCGCGGGGGACGACCGTCTTCGTCTTCGCTCCAGACTGTGTCTGATGCCGGCTTATCTTCTCTCCAGCAGGCGCTCAAAGACGCTCTCCACGTCGTCCAGAAAGGCGCTCCATTCGCAGTCTTCATCTATGCCGGTCATGCGCAGCAGGAAGAGGCCCTCGACTGCCAGCAGCGCGACCCTAGCCGCCTGCGCATCGCTCGCTCCGCCGCTCAGGCGCTCGAACATGGATCGGTACCACTGGCGGGTTTCAATGACGTTTTGCGGGTTCTGGATGTAGGCAATCATCAGCCCGGCCATTTTGGCGTTCATGGCCGCCTGCGAGCTGCGCATGACCTTGATGTAGTTTCGGACGAGATCGGCCGGCGGAACGCCGTCCATTCCACCGAGCAATTCGTCGAACTGATGCGTCCATCTCTCGATCAGCGCGCGAACCAGATCGTCTTTCGATGAGAATGAGTACTGGACGCCACCCTTCGAGATGCCGGCTGCCCTGGCCAAGGCATCGATTGTAAGGCCGGCTGCGCCTTCACTGCGAACGATCCCGTCCGCGATTTCGAGCAACCCCTCACGCGTGATCGTCGGCTTTCTGCCCAAATCGTCGCTCCTTCACCGCCGACGGCTATTGAAATCCATACGTATGTATTTATATCAGCAAACGCAATCCTTGTGCAGGGGAATGGTGAATGATGTCGTCCGCTTCTCTCCCGGCCAACCGCTGGCTTGTCCTCGTCGCCGTCATGCTGGCCTTCCTCCCGGTGGTCCTCGACATGACGATCCTGCATGTCGTCATCCCGACGTTAACGCAATCGCTGAATGCGTCGGGCACCGAAGTGCTGTGGATTATCGACATCTACCCGCTACTGATGGCAGGGCTTCTGGTCCCGATGGGCACACTCGCAGACCGGGTCGGCAACCGTAAAATCCTGCTCATCGGCCTTGTCACCTTCGCAGTCGCCTCGGCATGGGCCGCCTTTGCCCAAAGCCCCGCCATGCTGATTGCCGCGCGCGTGCTTCTGGCTCTGGGCGGATCGATGATCATGCCGTGCGTGCTGGGCCTAATCCGCAAGACCTTCGAAGACGACGGCGAGCGCGCCATGGCTCTCGGCCTTTGGGGCATGGTCGGAGCCGCCGGCGCCGCGGTCGGGCCGCTCGTCGGCGGCGCTCTTCTGGAGCACTTCTGGTGGGGCTCGGTATTCCTGATCAATGTGCCGGTCATGCTGGTGGTCGCGCCGGCCTGCTATGTCCTGCTCCCGCGCGTCGAAAAGACGACGCCCGGAAAGTGGGCGATCGGCCAGGCGCTGCTGCTGATCGTCGGCATGATATCACTCGTCTATGGCATCAAGGCCGGGTTCGGCGGCAAGCAGCCTCTACCGATCATCGTCCTCGTCATTGGCGTCGGCATTGCGGCTCTGACACTGTTCGTACGCAAGCAGCTCCGTTCGTCCGAGCCGATGCTGGACCTGTCGCTCCTGTCTCATCCCGCGATCGTCGCCGGCCTGATCATGGCCGTCGTCGCATCGGGCGCGCTGGCCGGCGTCGAGCTGACGCTGGCGCAGGAACTGCAATATGTGCTGGGCAAGACGCCGCTCCGGGCCGGCATCTTCATGATCCCCATCATGGCGGCGGCAGCCGTGGGCGGCCCGGTCGCGGGCTATCTGTCCAACCGGTTCGGATTGCGGCTGGTCGCCACACTTTCGCTTGTGATTTCGGCGGGTGCGCTGGTGTTTCTCGCGCAAAGCGACTTCCACGATCCGGGCTTCCTTGTTCCGTTCGCGCTTGCCATTCTCGGGCTTACGCTCAGCATCGGACTAACGGCCTCGTCGATCGCCATCATGGGGTCCGTCGATGCGAGCAAGGGTGGCGCGGCGGGCTCGCTGGAGGCGACGGGTTATGAGCTGGGCACCGGCCTCGGGATCACCCTGTTCGGCGTCTTCATGTCGAGCGCGTTCAGCCGCGCCATCGAACTGCCCTCCAGCCTGTCGCGGGCTTTGGCCGAACAGGCTTCGCGCACGATCGGCGATGCCTACATCGTCGCCAGCGAGCTTCCGGGTGAGCAGGGGGCGGCATTGATCGAGGCAGGCAAGGCCGCCTTTACCCAAACCCACGCGGTCCTGCTGACGACGGCTGCCGCGGTGATCGCGGCGCTGGCGGTCGTGGTGTTCTTCACCCTGGCCGGGTATCGCAGACTTTCCCGTGCGCATCATTGACCGCCTTTTGAAGAGGTCCGGACATGCAGATCATTGAAACCGAGCGCCTGATCCTCAGGCCCTTCCGGGAGGGCGATGCAGCGGACCTCTTCGCGTATCTGCGTGCGCCCACCGCCCCGTGCTTCCTCTCGCTCAAGCTCGCGGACCTGGCCGAGGCGGAGATCGAGGTCAGGAAACGCGCCATCGACGAGGGCAGCGTAGCGATATGCCTGAAACAAACCGGTCAGCTCATCGGCGATCTGTTCGGCGGCGGCGGAGATGATGAGGAAGACGGAACTGCCTCGGTCGGCTGGCACCTCAACCCGCAATTCGGTGGCCAGGGATATGCGTTCGAAGCCGCCAGGGCGCTGTTCGACCATCTTTTCCGGGCAAACGGCTTTCGCCGGATTTATGCCTATGTCGAGGACCACAACAAGCCCTCGCAGCGCCTCTGCGAAAAGCTCGGCATGCGCCGGGAAGGCGTGTTCGTTGAGTACGTGTCGTTCACCAAGGACGATGCGGGTATTCCGATCTACGAAAACACCATGCAATACGCGATCCTGCGCCGCGAGTGGTTGTCTGGTGTTCCAGCAATTTGACAAGCGCTTGGCAGGGCCGGCATCGCAGGCGCCGAGACGTCGGGCTATGGTGTATAAGCGGCGGTGATCGGCAGGGTGTGTACGCCACCTGGTGGTGATGCGGCCATCGGCGGCAGTCGGCGGCGATTGGGTTTTTGCGGAGCAGAGAAGCGCCGACGCCGATCGAATTCTTCAGGCGGGATTGTGGATCACGAGAGAGGCTGCATGGACGCTATTGAAACGGAGCGGCTTGTACTGAGGAATTTTCGGACGGGGGATGCCGCCGATCTTTTCGCCTACTTGAATGAACCCAGGGCGAGTTGTTTTCTTTCTATGAAGCTCGAGGACATGGGCGCTGCGGAAGCAGAGGCGGAAGAACGAAGCCGAAGCGATGAGTACATCGCCGTCTGCTTGAGAAATTCAGGCAAGCTCATCGGTGACCTGTTCGTCGTGCCCGAAGAGGACACGTTTTCGGTCGGGTGGAATTTCAATGCGGATTTCAGTGGAGCCGGGTTTGCTTTCGAAGCCGCCCGAGCGCTATTTGCCTATCTGTTCACAGTCAAACACGCTCGTCGCCTCTATGCCTACGCAGAGGATCATAACATCGCGTCGCAGCGTCTGTGTGAAAGATTGGGGATGCGGAAGGAAGGGCTGTTCATGGAGTTCGTGTCGTTCGAAGCTGACGACAACGGGGAGCCGATCTTCGAGAATACGATGCAGTACGCGATCCTTCGAAAAGAACGGGAAACGCAGCAGTGAGTCGAGACTCACTGATCCCGCCGCCATTCCATCAGCACCATGCCGCCTAAGCCGCGGTCAGAAACCAGACCTAAGAGGAGAAACGGCAGCAATCGGCGGTAAGCCGTTCGCTTGATCGGCCGTTTTGGCCAAGATGGCGGGCCGCGCCAGAACCAGATGAGAACTACGTCTACGCTATAGCCCCCTAAAGCCACACGGTATGGGTTCCGGCACAAATTGACTCAATCTATCGGCGCTATCTGCCATTCTACAAACGGCCGGGTCTGGTGGGCAACGGCCTGTCCGCGTCTGGCGATCGGAAGGGACAGGCCGCCGTCAGAGAGCGCTATTTCAACGGCAAAAACAGTTCCGCGACCGCCTCATGCTCCGGCACCTCCGGGAAGAAGCTCAGCCGCTGGCAATAGATCGGGAAGTCGCGTGCTTCCTCGCCGCTGGCCGGCAGCCAGTCGCGATAGAGATAGAGTGCGGCGGGCTCCAGATTGTCGGTGTAGCCGACGACGCGCAGCACCGCACAACGTCCGCCGGGGATCTCGCCTTCTTTGATCTCTTCGCCGTTCGCCGCGATCGGTTGATCGGTCCCGACACAGAGGTCCACGCTGTACTCGGCAGGCGGCGCAGGACGTCGCTCGGAACGCCAGGCTTCCACTTCGCTTAGATCCCAGACCACGCATCGGGTCGTAAGGGCAAAGCGGCGGGGGAATTCGCCGCGCTGCTCCATCTCGTAAATAGTCGAGTCGGCAAGCGGCACGATCTGGCGTAGCTCGCCGCGGCGGATGGTCCGTTTGATGGATTGCTCGGGCATCGCGGCCATGACGGTGTCTCCTTGATTGGCGTCTGATGCCGATGGAAACCGATAGTCGCTGGCCCTGGAAGACCTGAGTTGAGTGCGTAGGGCTGTGGGGTGTACTGGCGTAGGAATCGGATGGATGCCTGCGGTTGACCGGGCGCTCAAGGAACGGCGGATGCAAGTTCGCCTCCTTGCCAAGGTTGGGGTCGAGGGTTCGAATCCCTTCGCCCGCTCCGAAATCTCTTAGAGATTTCAAGTAGATAAAAAGCGGCCCTTCGGGGCCATTTTGCTTACATTGCTGCCTTCAATCGACAATGTAAGCTTCCTGTAAGCACGAGAAAGCGTGGGGCCGGATATGGCAGCGGGCTTGCGGATGTGTTTCAGACGCGAGTGCCGCGGTTCCAAGTGCCGCGTAGGAGCCCGAAAGCAGCCGAAACTGCTCTTCTCGCCAGCTCACACCTGTTGAGACAATGATGGATGGGACGTAGATAGGCGCGATTGCGCGTGCCCTTCGTAGCGGAGAAAAGCCGGTCGCCGCGGCGGCGTGAGCTTGACAATGTTGTCAGGGAGGAATTGGCTGGTCGGGAAAAACCCTTCCGGGAGTGGTTGCGGCCTGGGTCCGCGCAACGCCGCAGCGAATTTTGGAAAAACCGACATCGAACAGCTGCTCCTTGACCCAGCTCCGTCGCGCTGCAAGACGCCAGATCGCTAATACCATATTGTGACGATCGGATAATCGGCTGCGCCAGTGCGCAGTTCACGTCGCCGTCTTGACGATCGCAGTGCTTGATCTCAGCTCCACGGCGAATTTGATCAAAGCCGGGGTCGTCGCCAGTCCGAGCTTCTGCTTGATGACTGTGACGGTATTGGCGACAGTCTTGTAGCCGAGCGGAAGCCGAGTGGAGATCTCGGTCAGGCTTTTGCCGTCGCCGAGAAGTTTGACGATCTGCTGTTCCCTGTCACTCAAACAGCGCAGAGGGTCGTTGACCGGCGTCACGTTGATCATTGCCAGCGTCTGCGCAACAGCTTGACCGAGATAGACTGATCCGGCGCGCACCCTGTCGATCGCCTGGAGGATCGTGTTCGGATCGTCATTCTTGGTGATATAGCCCCTCGCGCCTCTTTCCAGCGCGAGCGTTACAAAGTTCGGCGCCTCATACATGCTGAATATGATGACCCTCGTCGGCGGATTGTCGTCCATCAGCTGTTGGATGATGTCGAAGCCGCTGGCGTCGGGGAGGCCCACGTCGAGGAGGATGATATCGGGAGCGAAGGCGCGGTTTAGCGCGAGGCCTGCCGTCGCGGATGAGGCTTCCCTGACCGATATGTCGGCACGGCGACCGAGAATGCGCTGACAACCGTCCGACACGATCGGGTGGTCTTCGATCACCAGCACCTTGACCTTGTCGCTCATATTTCCTGATCCTCGCGATTGCAAATCTTCGCCGCTAATTTGGCGTCTAGGCAGATGCGGTTAAAGGTATGATGGCCTCGACGAGGGCCCCCGCGCGCGATCCGCCGCGGACGTTCAGGCGTCCGCCAGTCTTGCGGATCCGTTCGCTCATTCCGAGCAGACCGAAGCCAAATCGCAAATTCGGCGGCAAGCCGACGCCATCGTCCTCGATTGAAACATGCATGCTGATCTGCCCGTCAGCCCCGGCCGGACGTCCGTCTCTCAGGTGAAGCCATCGCATGGCGATGCGAACGGAGCGCGCCTTCGCGTGACGCGCGACATTTGTCAGGCACTCCTGCACCATGCGATAGGCCGCGAGGCTCACGTCTTCGTTGAGGAGCGGGCTCTCCAGAGGAAGATCAACGTCGCAGGCGACATCGCGATGGGCCGCGCGCCACTGGTTGACGAGGTCGCCGATCGCGTCGACGAGCCCGATCTGATGCAGCGTCAGCGGGCGAATGCGCTCAAGAATTCGATAATTCTGTTTCTGGATCGTATCGACAAGCGACGAAATAGAGGCCGCCCGCGTGACGATTTCCTGCATCCGCTCCTCGCTGGAATCCGAGGTTGCATCCTCGATGATGCAGGCGGCGGCGACCCTGATGCCGAATAGAGAGGCGCCGAACTCGTCGTGCAGTTCGCGCGCTAGCTCCTTGCGCTCGGATTCCTGAATGGACATCAATCGATCGATCAAAAGATGATTGTCGGCCTCGGTGCGGGCGAGGCCGCGCGCCAGCCTGTTGAACTGCTCGCCGATCTCGCGCAGTTCGGCGATGCGAATCTCATCGAGATCGTCGAATTGCCCGCGTTGCAAACGGCTCAAGCCGTCCATCAACTCATTCAGGGGCTTGAGGGTCTGCCGCGCCGTCAATGCGATCAATATCACGATCGATATTGAAATCGCGCCGAGCAGTCCGGTCAGGAAGATGAGGCTTCCCCAGATCTCGGCTGCTTCATCGGATGGCCTCGTCGACATGACGAGCTCGCCGCGCGTCCGGCCATTGATGACGACAGGATAAGATTTAAGCGGCTTTGCGGCTTGGAATAGATTCAAGAACCAATCCGGGGCCAGCGAAGGAGTCGCGCGTCGCGGCGGCGCGTCGCGCCGATCTTCAGGGTCGGCGATATAGCTGACCGAGATGTGTCTGACCCGCGACCGTTCGAGCTGCAACTGCTTCAGCGAGGCCTCGGGATCGGAGGAGGCGCCGACGTTATCCAGCGCATATTCGATGAGAACGCTGCCGAGACTGACGCCGGACGCGACTTCAGAATCGATGCGGCCCTTTGCGTTGGAGAGCGTGACAAAAATGGCGATGACGATGCCAAATCCCAGAAGGACTGACGGAATCAGAATGAGCCGGGTCCGCAAAGAGGCGCGCGCTCGAAGAAAATTCGACATCTTTCACTCCGTCCCGGCCGGTCGACGACAACCACGGCGCCAAACATCATGAGGCATTTCATGGGACTCTAACAGCAAGAAAAACTCCCGATATGCCGTGACATACTCCAATACAATTTAGCAAAAAGCAGCATATTTCAGCTTACGTAACGCTGAAATTCAGAAACGTCATTATTGCCGGATCCATATCAGGGCGCCGCTTCGTAATCATACATGCAGAGTCGTCTGCGGCATGCCGATGAACTGCATTCAACTGGAGAACGGGAAGTTTTTCCCGCCATTTCGGGAATTCCATATCTATCGCCGAAGCCCCATTTCGATATGTTGCCTACGCAACAAGATCGAGACGCAGCGTTGGCGCCGTCGGGCGTCAATAATGATGCGATCCCAACGATCTCGTGATCAGGACCGGGAGGGACATAGATGAGTTGGCGGAAACATTTGCTGTGCCAGGCGGCGCTTGCCGTTTTGGCGATAGCCTCGCTTTCAGCCGTCGGCGCGAGGGCGGGCTCGGACGAGGAGATCGTCCGGAATAGCAAGAACCCGGACCTCTGGCCGGGCATGGGGCAGAATCTCGCGCTTCAGCGCCACAGCGATCTCAAAGATCTGAACAAGGACAATATCGGCAATCTGCAACTGGCCTGGTCGCAATCGACGGGCGCCTTGCGCGGTCACGAAGGCCAGCCTGTTGTCGTCGACGTCGACGGTAAGCCGATGATGTTCTTCGTCAGCGCATGGCCGAACATCGTCCAGGCGCTCGACCTCAGCAATCCCGACAATCCCGTGCAGGTCTGGTCCTACAATAAAGGCACGGACCGCGATCTCTCCGCCGTGCCGCGCGCCTGTTGCGACGTGGTAAACCGCGGCGTCAATTATGCCGACGGAAAAGTCTTCTTCAACACGCTTGATGGTTTCCTTATCGCGCTCGACGCCAAGACTGGCAAGGAAGTGTGGGTCGTCAAGCACGCCTTCCCCGAGCACGGCGAAACCGTGACGAACGCGCCGCTGATCGCCAAGGACAAGGTAATCGTCGGGTTCGGCGGCGATGAATTCGCGGCCCGCGGCCGTCTCGAAGCTTATGATCTCGCGACAGGAAAACTGGCTTGGAGCTTCGAGAGCAACGGGACCGACAAGGACGTCGGCCTGACGCCCGACACCAACAAGGCGCATCCGGAACATGGCGTCTACGGCAGCGATATCGGCCTTTCGAGCTATCCGGGCGATGAATGGAAGCGCGGCGGCGGTTCGCCCTGGGCCTGGTACAGCTACGATCCGGAACTCGGCCTTGTTTACGCCTCGACTGGAAATCCGGGCAACTGGAGTCCGACGACGCGTTGCGGCGCCGACACGCAAGAAGAGTGCAATTCCGGCAAATGGGACAACAAATGGTCGATGACCATTTTCGCGCGGAAAGTCGATACGGGGGAAGTGGTCTGGGCCTATCAGATGACCCCGTTCGACCAGTGGGACTATGACGGCGTCAATGAGAATATTCTGGTCGATTTTCCGAATGTCGACGGGAAGCCGGTCAAGGGCCTGGTTCACTTCGACCGCAACGGCTTCGCCTATGTCCTCGACCGTACCGACGGCAATCTGCTGCGCGCCAATAAATTCGTCACGGTCAACTGGGCTGAGAAGGTCGACCTGAAAACCGGCCGTCCCGTGAAAGTGCCGGAACATTCGCCGTTCAAGATCGGCGTCAATACGCAGGCATGTCCATCGGCCATGGGCGGCAAGGACCAACAGCCAGCCTCGGTCGATCCGAAGGATCCCACCAATTTCTATGTGCCGACCAATAATTGGTGCATGGAGGACGAGCCGCAGGCCCGCACGCATACGCAACAAGGCACGGTCTATGTCTTCGCGAATGTCTATATGTATCCAGAGAAGCCCGGCGTCATGGGCAAGCTCAAGAAGTTTAATGTGCTGACCGGAAAGACGGAGTGGGAGATTCCCGACGCCTATCCGAACTGGAGCGGCACGCTCAACACGGACGGCGGCCTCGTGTTCTACGGCAGCCTCAACGGCGACTTCCGCGCCGTCGACCGCGCCACCGGAAAGGTTCTTTGGCAGCGCAAGCTCGGCTCTGGCGTCATCGGAAATCCGATCGCCTACAAGATCAAGGGGCACGAATATGTCTCCGTCCTCTCGGGCATCGGCGGCTGGATCGGTCTGCCGGCGGTCGCCGGACTCGATCTCGACGACAAGTTTGGCGCGATCGGTTCGACGGCTTTGACGAAGGTCGGTGGGTTCAACAAGATTCCGCAAGGCGGGACGCTCTACACGTTCCGCGTTCCGGATAAGGCGGCGTCTACTCAGTAGCGCATTCCTTTCCTCCGCCGGACTGACACCCTGCAGCGTGCCCCAACTCACCGCAGGGTGTCTTTTTCATTGTCGGCGCTGGACGCGCTGCCTCCATCGACCCTGGTTGAGCGAGCCGTAAAAATGAAGACCGCAATATGTTCGTCACTGATCGGCATTTTGATGACGCCCTTGCTTGCAAACGACGCTTTCGCCCAGGCCGCGCCTAACAACAAAGCCTTCGAGGAGTTCACGCAAATCGAACGCGACGCCGCGAGATCGGCTGCGCGCAAAGCGCATTTCTCTTCGTTCCGCGTTTGTGGCGATCCCGGCAACATGCCCTTCTCCAACATCAAAGGAGAAGGCTTCGAGAACAAAATCGCGGAGGTCGTCGCCAAGGCGCTCGGGACCAGCGTCTCCTATTTTTGGCGCCCCTATATCGAGCGCGGCATGACGCGGCAAACTTTCGACACCAACGACTGCGACATCCTCATGGATGTGCCGGTCGGCTATGAGTCGGCGCTGACGACCGCTCCTCTCTATCGAACGACCTATGTCCTCGCCTCCCGCGCGGATCGCGCCTACGATTTCAAGAGTCTGTCTGATCCGCGGCTTAAAAAGCTTCAGGTCGGGGTCTATGAACTCTCGGCGTTGCGGCAATCGCTGGCGGATCACGGCATCGTCAGCAATGTTCATGTGCATGAAGTCACCCACGACGGCGATCTCGTGGAGGAGCACCAGCCCTGGTGGCAGGTCCAGGAGGTGGTCGACGGCAAGCTCGACGTCGCCGCTGTGTGGGGACCATTCGCCGGATGGCTGAAGGCAAAGGGCGCCCCGCTGACGCTGCAGCCGACCAATCTGTTGGATAACGTCATTCCTATGGAGTTCGAAATGGCCATCGGCGTTCGCAAGACCGACGCGATCGAGAAATACGCGATCGAGGACGCCCTGAACGCCCATAGGGAGGAAATACGCAAGATCCTTGAAGACTATGGCGTCCCGCTGGTCGAATGCGCCAATTGCCTCGTCTCCGGGCCCGTGAGGGCGCATGGCATCTATACGGCGCCAACCGTCTCGGCCGAAGAAATGACCAGGCTGCGCCGCGAACATCCCGTGGTGACGCGCGAGCGGCTCGATGGCTGGCTTGCCGATGGCGCCGATGTCGATCGCGAATTCGATGATGCAATCCTCGCCGCTGATAATGACCGCGTCGCCTATCTTCTGACAAAGGGGGCCGACATCAACAAGAAAGATCCGCAAGGCTATACGCCTTTGGCGGCGTCGGTTCGCCTCGGATCATTGTCGACGACGCTATTTCTTCTCGATCATGGCGCGCGCGCGGAGGATCCCGACGGCGACGGGTGGACGCCGCTTCTGCACGCTGTCCTGCGTAACGATGCGCCAGCGATCGAGGCCCTTCTCGCACGCGGCGCCAGCGTCGAGACGCCGGCGCCTGGCGGCTACACGCCGCTTTCCATCGCGATCGAAGAGAAGAAATACGATGCGGCCAGGTCTCTGATCGCCAAAGGAGCTAAGATTGACGAGCCCGTCAACGCCAAGAGGCTGACGCCGCTCATGATCGCCGCTAGCGATCCGCCACCGAGGAGCGCCGCCGCGAAGCTGACGCAAGGCTCGAACTCGATCGACGTCGCGCGCGAACTTCTTGCGAAAGGGGCGAATGTCAACGCCGCAAGCGCCGAAGGCGTGACTCCCCTGATGATCGCCGCCGCCCGCGACAATGCGCCGATGGTCGGCCTTCTGCTCCAGGCCGGGGCGAAGGCCGATGCGCGCGACGCAGCCGGCGAGACGGCGCGCGACGCAGCCGCGAAGAATGAAAGCGGATCGGCGACGCGCTTGCTCGATCTGTTGGCGAAGTCGTCGACTAAATGAAGCTCTTCGCATTGGCCCGTAGGACCTGTGACGTCCGCTCCCGGCCTGGTAAATCTTCCTGCAAATAATGGAATCGAATAGATGATGAGAAGGGCGCTGATTATCGCCGCGGCTTTGATGGCGGTTTGTGGAACGGTTGACGCCGATTCGTCAGGCGGGGCGCCCACCGGGGGCCCTGCCAACCAGCGCCAACCGTCGGCGTCAGATCTTTCGAAAAGCCCCTCCGCTTTGCTTCCGAAGTCGCCGGTCACGGGGAAGTCGCCGATTGACGTCGTGGCGTCCGGTCCGCTCGCAACAATCAACAATCCATTTACGGGGCAGGCCGATAAAATCGAAGCCGGAAAGGCGGCGTTCCAGGGCAAGGGCTGCCCAGGCTGCCACGGAGGGAACGGCGGCGGCGGCATGTGTCCCCCTCTTACGAACGACGTGTGGGTTTACGGCAGCGACGACGATACGCTGTTCCGGCTTGTCACGCTTGGCTCGGAAGGCCTGCAGAAAAAGGGATTCGTGCGCATCGGCATGGAGAATATCGTCGGGCCGATGCCGCCGTTCGGCGAGCTTATCAAGAGCGACGAGGAGCTGTTCGAGATCCTCGCTTACATCCGTTCGCTCTACAAAGGGGCTCCGAACCGGATCAACTGGTGATCTCATGCATCGCAACCTCAAAAGTGCGGCGGGAGCGGCGTTTGCGCTGTTCTGGCTGCTGGCGCTCCAGCCGCTCTCCTCTGCTTCCGCCGCGGCGGTCGCAGAAGGCGCGGCGGCGCCATCGGGCGTGGCCCCGCTGACAATCCTTTATCTCGCCGGGGATTATCCCAAGGCGCAGTATCTGTCCCTGCTGCAAACAGAACCCGATGATGATGGCGAAGCGGGCGCGCGCCTTGCCTTGAGCGAGATCAATTTGACCGGCAAGTTTGTCGGGCGCCAATATGCAATGGACGTCGTGCATCTGAAACCCGGCGCCGTCGTCGCCACCGAGGCGAAGCCCTTGCTCGCCCGGTATAGCCTCGTGATCGCCGATTTGACGGCGCCGGATCTTCTTGCCGCGGCGAAAACGCCGGAAGCGAAAGACGCCATCATCCTCGACATGCGAACGAGCGAGGATTCCCTGCGTCAGGAGCAGTGCGCGCGAAACATCTTCCATCTGCTGCCGAGCACCGCGATGCGGGCCGACGCCCTCGCTCAATTTCTCGTGGCGAAGGGCTGGCGCCGATGGCTTCTCCTGCGTGGCGCGGGGGGGGCGGATGCGGCCTTCGCCGACGACATTCGTCTTTCCGCCGCGCGCTTTGGCGGCAAGATCGTCGAGGATCGGCGCTATGCTTACGATGCGGGATCGCGCCGGGTCGATACCGGCTATCAGCAAATCCAGACGCAGATGCCGCTGGCGACGTCGAACGCGCCGCCCCACGATGTGGTTGTGGTCGCGGATGAGGCCGACCTCTTCGGCGACTATCTGCCCTACAACACGTTCGAATCGCGCCTCATCGCCGGCACGCAGGGGCTCGTGCCGGTCGCCTGGCACCCGGCATATCAGGAATATTCCGCGCTGCAGATGCAACATCGCTTCGAGATCGCGGCTCATCGTCCGATGACGGAGCGCGATTATGCCGGCTGGCTCGCTATTCGCACGATCGGCGAAGCCGTGATTCGATCCGGCAAGACGGACACGAAAAGCCTCGGCGATTTCCTGCGCGGGGATGATTTCGGAATCGCGGCCTTCAAGGGGCAGGCGCTTAGCTTCCGTAGATGGGACCAGCAATTGCGGCAACCCGTGCTCCTCGCAACGCCGCTGATGGTCGTTTCGATGTCGCCGCAAGAAGGCTTTCTACATCCGAAGTTCTTGACCGATACCCTTGGATATGATGAGCCGGAAACCAGATGTCGATTTACACAATGAGGCTGGCGTTCGCCTTCATAGTCATCGCGGCGCCAATGGTCGACGCCAGCACCGCTCGCGCCAGCCAGATCTTCGTGTCGAACGAGCGTGACAACACGGTCACGGTGCTGGACGGTGCAACTCTATCCATCGTCAAGACGATTCCGGTCGGCGTTCGCCCGCGCGGCATCGTCATCACGCCGGACCATCGCGAGGTTCTGGTCTGCAACGGGGATTCAGGCGACATCTCCGTCATCGACGCAGAGCGGCTCGAAGTCTCACGCACGATGGACTCCGGCCCTGATCCAGAAACCCTTGCGCTGTCGCCGGATGGCGACATCATCTATGTTTCGAATGAAGACGATTCGATGGTGACGATGCTCGAACGGGCGAACGGGACAGTCCTGGCGAAGGTTCCGGTCGGCATCGAGCCAGAAGGTCTCGCCGTCAGCGCCGACGGCAAGACCGTCGTCGATGTCTCCGAATCGACCAGCATGGCGCATTTCATCGACGTCCCGTCGAGGACCGTCGTCGCCAATGTGCTCGTCGACACGCGCCCGCGCGTCGCTGTGTTTTCGCCGGACGACAAGGATGTCTGGGTGACGTCGGAAGTCGGCGGAACCGTCGCGATCATCGACGCCGCCACCCATAAGGTCAAAGCGAAGATCGGCTTCGAGCTGCCCGGCGTGCGCAAGGAGCTGATCTCGCCGGTCGGCCTGCGATTTAGCCGCGACGGCAAGACGGTCTTCGCCGCGCTCGGCCGCGCCAATCGCGTCGCGGTCATCGATGTGGCGAGCTTGAAGGTGGTGAAATATTTGCTCGTCGGCGACCGCGTCTGGCAGCTCGCGCTCAGTCCCGACGGCAAAACGCTTTACGCCTCGAACGGGCTTACCAACGATCTCTCGGTCATCGACGTCGCCGCGTTGAAGGTGCTGCGCTCCGTGCCGGTGGGACGCTTGCCCTGGGGTCTCGCGATCAAGCCGTGACCGGCCCGGCGCCTGATGCGAGGCGTCAGCTCGCATGCATCTCGACAGCGAGCCGGATCAGATCGCTCGTGTGCTGGACCAGAAGCTTGTGTTTGATCGTGGTGCAGGCGTTGGCGACGGTCTTGTAGGAGATGCCGAGGGTGTCGGCGATGGCGGAGAGGTTCTTGCCTTTGGCCAGTTGCCGCATGATGTCGAGTTCGCGCGCCGACAGCGCCTTTGCGGGATCTTCGGAGCCGAAGACATTCAGCGCGAGATCGGCGGCCAGTTCTCGCTCGACGTAACGGCCGCCGGCCATCACCTGGCGAATCGCTTCGACGAGTTCCTCGGCGCTGGCGCTCTTGCTGATATAGCCTTTCGCGCCCGACCGTAGCGCGCGCGCCACATAGAGCGCCGTCGTATGCATCGAAAAAATCAACACCCGCACGCGCGGATCCTCGATCAGAAGGCGTTTCAAAAGATCGAGCCCGCCGGCGCCTGGCAGGTTGAGATCGAGGATGACGACATCGGGGCGTTCCGCGCGAAACATCAAGAGCGCTTCCAGCGTCGTCCCGGCCTCGAGCAGGACGACCGCGTCGACGAAGACAGAAAGCAGGCGCCTGACCCCTTCACGGACCACGATATGGTCGTCGACCAGCAGGAGCTTCATGTCAGGCCACCCGCCTTGTCGCGTTCAATGGCGCGCTCCCTCGACGGCGGCGGAAGCTCCGCCTCCACGATCACCCCCCGGCCGCCGGGCCGATTGCGAACGCTGACGGCGCCGCCGACGGCGCGCACCCGCTCCCTCATTCCGGCAAGCCCAAAACCATTCGTCGAACGATCGTCCGGGAAGCCCGAGCCGTCGTCCTCGACGGTTATCAGGATGTGCGATTCCGCCATTGCGACGCTGACGTCGACGGTCGACGGATCGCCGTGCCGGATCGCGTTGCTCAAGCTCTCCTGGATGACGCGGAAGGCGATCGAGTCGAGCGGAGCGTCAACCTGGTTTTCGGTCACCTCCACGTTGAAGCGCACCTCGGGGCGCCGAGCCTTCCAGAACGCGACGAGATTGTCGATGGCTCCGGCGAGGCCAAGGTCAAGCAGCGCATCCGGCGCAAGGCGACGCAACACATTCCGCAAATGCTTCTGCATATGGCGAACCGCCTCGGATATGGCGTCTGCGCGAGGGCCGGCCCTGCCGCCCGCGCCGGTCTGGAGAAACTGCCGTATCATGGCGGCGTCCGCACCAACCGCGAAAAGAAATGGCGCGACCTCGTCGTGCAGATCGCGCGCAAGCTCCGCGCGTTCCTCCTCCTGCAAGCTCAGAATCTGCTCGTGGAGGACACGGTTTTGCGCGCTCATTTCCTCAAGCCGCGCCGCCATGCCGTTGAAGCCATGTCGAAGCGGCTCCAACTCGCGATAAGGCATTGGCCGGATCCGTGTCTTATAGTCGCCCTCGCCGATGCCCAAAAGCGCGCTGCAGACAACTCTTAAGGGCTGTAAGGCGCCCCGGATCGTCCAGAAGACGAGCCCAAGCACCATGCTGAAGAAAACCACCATGATCGTCAGCAGGAGCCGAAGATCGCTCCAGGCTTCGGCGACCTCGTTATGGGCGTCGGACTCGAGCGCGACGGTGCCGACGGAACGAAACGCGGCAGGTAGATCAAGGTCCGCCTGCAGGGGCGGGGCTGCAGCGACAAGGCGGTAGAACCAGTCGGGCGCTGGATCCTCCGGGCGAAGCAGCTTGGATTGCGCCAGTATCCTTCCATCGGATGCACGAAGAGTCGCCCGAAGGTGGCGGTCTCCCGTAAAGTCATCGACGACGAGCCGCAGGCGCTTGGCGGGGTCGATCGCCTCTTCGCGATCGTCGACCGCATTCCCCGCCGTATGAACGCCAACAGACAACGCGGCCTGCATTTCCGTGCGGATCTTGTCCAGCACATGCTCGTAGGTGAGCGCTGAGCCAACCAGAAGGCTCAGCAAAAGCACAAGCGTCATCGACAGGACAAGGCGGCTCTGGATCGACACGAGAACCTCCGTCTTGAGGCCTGGACGAGGCGGCGCGCCCGGATCCGGGCGCGCCGATAAAGGGAAACAGGCCAAGCATGTTACAACGCGCATCTTTCCACGGGAAAGAGCAGAAACAAGTCATCGATAGCGCCGCCTTGGCGAAGCGAAGCCGCTTTCCCCATAGCCTAGAAAGTCACCTTTACACCGGCGTAAAGCGAGATCGGCTGCGCCACGGTAATCGCTCGCGCATTGCCAGCGCCACCATTCGCAGGATTGTTGTTGAACAAGGTTTGATTTACGTTTCCGCCGGTCGTGTCAGTGCCGTAGAAGGTCCCGAATGTGGCGTAATGGTTGTTCGTCACGTTGTTGATCAAACCAAAAATCTGAACGTTCTCGTTGACCTGATACGTGCTGCGGAGGTTGACGTAGTAATAGGCCGGAAGCTTTTGTTGCTGGTTGGCGTCGTCGCCGACGTAATATTGGCTGCCGACCAGCACGGTCTCGGCGGTCACTTTGAGCTGAGGCGTCACGGCGTAGGTGACGCCGAGCTTGGCGAGGTTGCTTGGAATGCCGGGGATGCGATCGCCGGGTTTGACAAAGATATTCCCGTTAGCATCGGCGGATGGGTTGTTTGGCGAGGAAAACGTGGCGGAGAATTGGTAGGTCGCGTCGACGTGGGCATAGTTGGCGTAGAAATTCAACGGCCCGTAGTTGTATTGGAGGCCAAGTTCGGCTCCCTGCCGCAAGGTTTCGGGAACATTGGTGAAGAAGCCCTGTCCGGAGATCTGGCTCGCCTCGTTCACGATATCGTTGGTGCTGACGATATGGAATACGCCGGCATTATAAATCAGCGTGCCGTAGCCGTTTGGAATGACCAGCGTACCGCGGGCGCCGCCTTCCCATGTGTGCGAAACGACCTGCTGGAGCGGCGGGTCGGAGACCAGCGCCGTCTCGAGAACGCAGGGTAGGGAAGGATTGGAGCACTGGCTCTCAAGCGGCGTCGGCGCCCTGTTCGCTTCCGAATAGCCGCCATAGAACGTCAATGCGGGCGAGGGTGTGTAAGTGAAGCCAATGACCGGATTGATGCGGCTATAGGAGTTGTTCGTGTTATTGTCCGGCTGCTCTCCGCTCGCATCGGAGAGGCCTATATTGGCGACGTTGTATCGTGCGCCGGCGGTGACCGCGAACTCATTTGTTATGTTCAGGGTGTCAAGTGCGAAGACGCCGAAATAGGTGGCTTGCGCATGGACCCAGACAGGGGCGAAGCCGACATTGCCTTGCGTTTGAAGGATCGCTTCCGAGCCAGGAAATCCGAGGTAGAGGTTTTGAAAATTGGGATCGAGGACGCCCAGCGTCGTTGTCGACGAGAAATGCGTGTAGCTTTGATCGACGCTGCCGCCGACGACGAAATAGTTGTCGTGACCGAGGATCTTCTCCTTGTCCGTGAGCTGCTCCTGCGTGCCGAAGGTCGATGTGTGCGTCGCGGTGAACGCCGTCGTTCCATAGGGGAAGCTGTCGCCGAGGTAGGGGATTGGCTGGCCGTGGTTCGTGAATTGGTAATCGTTCGGATTAGCGCCAGCGAACCCGGTCGTGGGCAAGCACGCATTTCCTGGCGTTCCCCCCTGATCGCCGCAATCGGCGATGTCCGCGTCGTTGCCGTCGATATGATATTGGTCGAACTGCCGGAAATAGAAATTGCTGGCGAGCGTCCAACTCGGCGTGAGGTCGAATCGGCCCGTGATCTGCGCCAGACCAGACTGGTTGTTGGTCGTCTGAGGAGTCGTGAAAACAGAATTGTACTGTTGGTTAACAAGGACCTGAGGCGTCACGCCCTGAACGCCAAGCCAGGTGCGGCTGAAGGCGCCGATCGCGTGGACCTCGGAGTCTTGGGTGCGGTAGCCGATGTCCACGTAGGCGCGCTGGAGATTTTGCGCTCCAAAGGGCCGATATCCATCGTCGCGCAACGCGTCGGTGGCGAAATAGACGCTGTAGTCGCCGTATTGCTTTCCATATTGCAGAGTGCCGTAGACCCGGCCGTAGGATCCGCCCATCAGAGAGGCCTCGCCGCCCTGATAGGTGAAGCCGTTCTTCATCGTGAAGTTGAGGGCGCCGCCGAGCGCATTTAGGCCGAAAATCGGGTTGTTTGTATAGACGTCGGCGCGATTGATCGCGATCGGCAAGATGAGATCGAGATTGACGCTGTCGCCAAAAGCCTCGTTGACGCGCACGCCATTCTGGTAGATCGCAAGCCCCTGTGCGGTTCCCGATATGCGGGACGCATCAAAACCGCGGTAGAAAAAGTCGGGGGAAAGATCCGTGCCGTCGACATTGATGCCGATCGCGGCCGGAACGTGATCCGTCAGGGCGTCGGTTACGGCCGGCGATTTCTTGTCCTCGAATTGCTGTCCCGTCACTGTGGATATGAATCCCGGCACCTTGTTGCGGTCGATGCCGCTAGCGCCTGGAATGGGCGTCGGAGATACGACATCGACCTCGGGCAGGGCCACGCTCGGGATGTCCTGCGCCCGCGCCGCATGAATGAAAACCGCGTTTCCAAGCACAGTCGCGGCCACGAATGACCAAGCCCTGCGAATTCTCATGGGATTTCCCCCGATCGGAGTTGAGGCGCTGTCGCCAGTCATCGACCGGCCTGGCTCAAACGCATGATTTGTCTACAACCGGGAAGAGTAAGAGCGGCGGCGGAGAGAGCAACTACAAAAATGGATGCCGTCTAAAAAACGAGGCCAGGGTTGCTTCAATGTCACAGGCATCGATGGTTGCTGTGATATTTTGTATTTATGTCTGGACATTTTCTACCTTCACGTAGACTTTTAACCTTGGAAACTCAGATCGTTTCCAACAGGTCGTTCCGAAAACCGGGTTTGAATTGGCTTAAATCTCCGACCCGGTGCGGTCACATACAGCCGCATCCTGGCGTGCAGGCCCGGCGGAGCGCCTCAGTAGAGTTGCCCGACTCGACTCGATCGCAAATAGCGGGGCATTGCATCGAGCCGCTTAGGGCGCACAAAAATGCTCGGAACCCTGCTCACTTGGGTTGACGGCGAGCGGCCTCGTAGGCGCCATTCCTTACGTCATAGTCGTTAGGCCTCGTCGGCAGCATCAAGCCTCACTTCGAACAGTCAACAAGATCCCTGTCTTCGATCGAAAACACCTGGCCCGCTTCGACAGAGAGGTTTTTCGCTCGGCAAATGCGGCCGCCCGCAAACCCGATCTTGGCGTCATACTGGTCGGTTTCCACATCGGCGACTTTCAACCGTTCGTCATGATCCACTTCGGCATCCTTGTCGTTCAGACATTGATTTTCGCCGAATTGTTCCGTGCCCGCAGGCGCAAGGCGGAGTTCTTTCACCGTCGATGAGGTGAGGTTCCAGAACCGCGTCGGTTTCCCGGCGCCCAGCGCCGGCGCGATGGAAACCAGCGTGACTGCTATTGTGAGTTTGATTAGACGCATGTTCGACCCTTCGACTTTTCGTGCCCCATTTTGCCCATACTGCCGCGGATCGGTTTACTAGCACTACTTTGGCGGAATTAATTCTGAGTACGCCTGAAGCGCATTCGGCAATGGGGACATCGGTGGTAGATTTGCTTTGGCGATAGCGCCTTGATGACGGCGCGTCGAACCGCCGGGAGGGTCGGTTGCGGCGGCCCGTGAAGGATTCTTTTTTTCCCGCGTCGCCTGCTTGAGGCGCTGATGCTGAAGGAAGGCGTAGGCGATCATGGTCATGAGCGCGTGCCGGTGCAGCCCCCGCCATGATCGTCCTTCGAAATGATCGAGGCCGAGTTCCTCTTTCATCTGCTGATGCCCCTGCTCGCAGACCCAGCGCGCTTTGATTGCGGCGGCGAGCCTCTTGAGACTGACCTTGGCCGGCAGATTGGCGAGATAATATTTGCGCTCGCCGGATGAGCGCCATTCGCCGACCAACCACGCCTCCTCGCCCGGCATGTGCTGTTGGCCCTTGTCAAGGATGCGCTGAGGCGCCCCGTCCGCGATGCGAATGCGCAGGGCGGCGAAGCGGGCGCTCAGGGGACCTTTGACGCCACGCCGCCAACTGACTTTCCTCCATTTGGCCTCGACCAACATCGTCTCGGCCGCGACCGAGAGCTGATCGGGGATCTGGTTCTTGCGCGGCCGGCCGCGCCCCGCCACAGGGAAGATCAAGGAAACGCCGGCGGGATAGACCTTTTGATGTTTGGGAACGCCCACGGCCCAAACAAGCCCGCGCGCGCTGAGCCCCTGGCGGAAGGCGGCGGACAGGCCGTAGCCAGCGTCGGCGAGAACGGCGCCAAAGCGGACGCCTTGAGCCGTCAGCCGGTCGATCTCTTGAAGCGCGATCTCCGGCTTGGTGAGTGGCCTTTGAGATGCTTCGGGAACGCCGGCTCTCGCCATGCGGAGCGGATCACTCGTCCAGCTCTCCGGCAGGAACAGCCGCAAGCCGACGGCGATCGGAACTTCTTGACGCGCCAGCGTCAGGGAAACCAGGGTCTGGCAATTGGCTCTCTTTCCGAGCATGGACGCATATTGCGGGGCGACTCCGACCGAATGCTCGCCCTTCTTGGGCAGGCTCGTGTCGTCGATGACCAGAAAGGCGTCGGACGCGCCGATGAGCCTATCCGCTTGCTTCGCCAATTCCGCCTCAAGCGGCGCGCTATCCCACAGGCCGTCCGAGATGAAATGATGCAGCCGGTCGTAACGATCGGGCGCCATGCGCGCCGCCATCGGCTCGATGCTCTTGCGTTCCCCCGGCCCAATCAGCCCCGCCACATATAAAGGGCACATCTGCCGCCGCTTCTTGTGGCCAAGTTTCTCAACGAACGGCTTCAACCAATCCGTCAGCGCCGCATTCCAATCCGCCATCACTCGCGCTCCCATTGGAGCGCAAAGCCTTGCCAATCAAAGTAACCAATCCGTTAATCCGCCAAAGTAGTGCTAGGGTCGGGACTCATAAAATGGTTGGCATGAGGAGGGCGATGTGATTCACGGCTTCCGAAGGGAGGCAGCGATGAATCAGGACTATTTTTGGCTTACGGACCGGCAGTTTGCGAAGATTGCGCCGCATCTGCCAACCGATACCCGCGGCAAGGCGCGCGTCGATGATCGCCGGGTCATCAGTGGGATCATTCATGTTTTGAAATCGGGCGACCGCTGGATCGACGCGCCGCCAGACTATGGGCCGAAGAAAACCCTTTATAATCGCTATGTTCGCTGGGCCGCGAAGGGCGTCTGGGTCGATCTGTTCCACGCGCTTGCTCAAGCGGGCGGCCCGCCTGTGCAGGTTCTCATCGATTCCTCGGCGGTGAAGGCGCATCGATCGGCCAGCGGCGGCAAAGGGGGGAGAAAAATCAGGCCATCGGGCGTTCGCGCGGCGGACGCACGACCAAAATCCACGCCTTGACCGATGCGGCCCGTCGCCCGCCTTCATGCTGACCGGCGGCCAGGTCGCCGATTGCACGGCGGGCGCGGAACTGCTGGCTCGGCTGCCCGCCTGCGAAATCCTGCACGGCGACAAGGGTTACGACAGCGATGCCATCCGCCGGCAGGTTGAGGACGCCGGCGCGATGCCGAACATTCCGCCAAAGGCCAATCGCAAATGGAAGAACTGCTTTTCGCCTTTCCTCTATCGCAACCGCAACGCCATCGAGCGCATGTTCTGCCGCCTCAAAGATTTCAGGCGGGTGGCGACGCGCTACGACCGAAACGCCGTGAACTTTCTCGCCGCAGTCTGCATCGCCGCAACCGTCAGCTATTGGTTATGAGTCCCGACCCTAGCACTACTTTGGCGGATTAACGGATTGGTTACTTTGATTGGCAAGGCTTTGCGCTCCAATGGGAGCGCGAGTGATGGCGGATTGGAATGCGGCGCTGACGGATTGGTTGAAGCCGTTCGTTGAGAAACTTGGCCACAAGAAGCGGCGGCAGATGTGCCCTTTATATGTGGCGGGGCTGATTGGGCCGGGGGAACGCAAGAGCATCGAGCCGATGGCGGCGCGCATGGCGCCCGATCGTTACGACCGGCTGCATCATTTCATCTCGGACGGCCTGTGGGATAGCGCGCCGCTTGAGGCGGAATTGGCGAAGCAAGCGGATAGGCTCATCGGCGCGTCCGACGCCTTTCTGGTCATCGACGACACGAGCCTGCCCAAGAAGGGCGAGCATTCGGTCGGAGTCGCCCCGCAATATGCGTCCATGCTCGGAAAGAGAGCCAATTGCCAGACCCTGGTTTCCCTGACGCTGGCGCGTCAAGAAGTTCCGATCGCCGTCGGCTTGCGGCTGTTCCTGCCGGAGAGCTGGACGAGTGATCCGCTCCGCATGGCGAGAGCCGGCGTTCCCGAAGCATCTCAAAGGCCACTCACCAAGCCGGAGATCGCGCTTCAAGAGATCGACCGGCTGACGGCTCAAGGCGTCCGCTTTGGCGCCGTTCTCGCCGACGCTGGCTACGGCCTGTCCGCCGCCTTCCGCCAGGGGCTCAGCGCGCGCGGGCTTGTTTGGGCCGTGGGCGTTCCCAAACATCAAAAGGTCTATCCCGCCGGCGTTTCCTTGATCTTCCCTGTGGCGGGGCGCGGCCGGCCGCGCAAGAACCAGATCCCCGATCAGCTCTCGGTCGCGGCCGAGACGATGTTGGTCGAGGCCAAATGGAGGAAAGTCAGTTGGCGGCGTGGCGTCAAAGGTCCCCTGAGCGCCCGCTTCGCCGCCCTGCGCATTCGCATCGCGGACGGGGCGCCTCAGCGCATCCTTGACAAGGGCCAACAGCACATGCCGGGCGAGGAGGCGTGGTTGGTCGGCGAATGGCGCTCATCCGGCGAGCGCAAATATTATCTCGCCAATCTGCCGGCCAAGGTCAGTCTCAAGAGGCTCGCCGCCGCAATCAAAGCGCGCTGGGTCTGCGAGCAGGGGCATCAGCAGATGAAAGAGGAACTCGGCCTCGATCATTTCGAAGGACGATCATGGCGGGGGCTGCACCGGCACGCGCTCATGACCATGATCGCCTACGCCTTCCTTCAGCATCAGCGCCTCAAGCAGGCGACGCGGGAAAAAAAGAATCCTTCACGGGCCGCCGCAACCGACCCTCCCGGCGGTTCGACGCGCCGTCATCAAGGCGCTATCGCCAAAGCAAATCTACCACCGATGTCCCCATTGCCGAATGCGCTTCAGGCGTACTCAGAATTAATTCCGCCAAAGTAGTGCTAGGGAAAGCGCTGCCCGCTGGATTGGGGCGTTGGAAGTGCCGGCACGAGGGCGGCTGTAGCCTTTTTTGCGGACCTCCTTGGCGGCGAAGGCGCCTCAGTGGGTGGGTCGGTGGCGGGAGCCCCGCGCCTTTTGACGGGCAGCGGGGCCAGCTAGAAAAAGCTATCGAATCGCGATCGTTGGGCCTTGAAGCAATTCGGGGGTGCTATTCAAGGGGGGCGAACTGACTCGATCCCAACGGGTGTCAGTCCAAGTCGGCCCCGGGTCGAGGTGTTGGAACCCGGATACCCTTCCTGCCTGTTCACCCGAAGCAAAGCCTTTCGAGGGTTGATTACTGAATCAATCCGAGAAGCTTTTGCCCGGCCGGCGTCGCAAATTCGGCGGCGTCCACCGTCCCGTCGGCATCCGGATCAGCCGCCTTGAAGGCAGCTGCGATCGCCGCCGCATATTCGGCCTTGTCTATTGTGCCGTCCTTGTCGGGATCGGCGGCCGAGAAGTCTATGAGGACGCTTTTCGCCTCTTTGGCGTCAAGCGTACGGTCGCCGTCCGGATCGAGTGCTGCGAATTTGTGGGCGCCAGCCGCCTGCGCTTCAGAGAGGCTGACGGTGCCGTCATTGTCAGGGTCGAGCGCCTTTATATTCGCCGTGGCCGCGAAGGCCGGGAGCGCGACGCAGGCGGCGCCGAGCGCCACCAGTGAGGCATATGTGGTAATTCTAAGTGACACGGCCATCTCCAATGTGTGTTTTTCTTAAGGGAAGCGACATAACGCCCGAATTAACAGGGGCGAATCCCCTAAATGGGCTATGTTTTTAGATAAACTCCCCATTAGTCAGTGAATGTTTCCACGGCCTGCGGCATCATTCTGCGTGCCAACGTTTGTTGGCAATCTTCACGGGACTGTATCCCAACTATGAGAGGCATTATGACATTGGCCAAGAATAGATGACATTGGCCGAGAATAGGCGATTTTCGAGCTGATTTGGCTATTCATTGCTGACCATCAATCCGCGCTCAGGCAGGAGATCCTCGACATCCCGGTAGCTTAAGGTCAACCGGAGGAAGAGCCAGCATGCCGGATGATTTCGGACGGAAATCGGCAAGGGGCATGGGAAATGGGCCGCAGCGTAAAAACCAGCACAGTCGATCGTTTAACGAGCCAGTGTTGATGTCCGCGCAAATGCGTCCCAGCGGCGCCATCAGGGACGCGCGTTGACTTTTTGCATGATCGCGTCGAGCAGCTTGCCTTCGATCAAAATCGCAGAGCCGTAGTGCAAACCGATGTCGAAGGCGAGCCGGCGATTCATGTCGAGCGACGCGCTCTGCATCGCGACGAGATGACCGGCTTCGTCGAAGAGTCCGGACCCGGAGCCGCCATATCCATCGTTACAATCATGACGGACGCGCCGGATGCCATCCTCGCTCGGCGGATCTATCTCATGGATGGCGCAGGCCTCGATGCTACTAGGTTCCGCAAAATTGGCGTGGCCTGCGGGTGAGACCATGGTCACCTCCACGATCCCGCCGCCGGTCGCGAGCGAGGGAGCCGTGGGAATAGGCTACGGCGCTGCGATTCCATCGACGGGTTCCTGCAAATGCGCGAGCGCCCAATCGTCGGTGATGTGAAGGCGCTTTGCATTGTCAGAGCTGGCTCGGGGAATCTGGACGGATCGATAAGTAGCTTTTCCGCCTGACAGCGGCGATGATCGTCGCGCATCAGGAGAGATTATGACCAAACGACCGCGCCGGAACCACACGCCAGGTTTCAAGGCCAAAGTGGCTCTAGCCGCCCTGAAGGGCGAGAAGACGCTGACTGAGCTAGCGCAGGACTTTGAGGTTCATCCGAACCAGATCAGGGACTGGAAGTCGCAATTGCTTGAAGGGGCGGCCGGGGTTTTCGGCGCCGACGCCACGAACGTCCAAGCCGCGCCGGTGGATTTGAAGGCGCTTCACGCCAAAATCGGCGAGTTGGCATTGGAAAACGATTTTTTGGAAGGCGCGCTCATCAAGGCCGGCATGCTGAGCGCAAAGCGATGATCGACCGCAATCACGATCTTCCTATCTCCCGTCAGGCCAAGATCCTAAATATCAGTCGCGGCAGCGTCTATTACAAACCTCGCCCGGTATCGGCCGAAGACCTCGCGCTGATGCGCCGCATCGACGAATTGCATCTGGAATTCCCGTTCGCGGGCAGCCGGATGTTGCGGGATTTTCTGAACCGCGAGGGCGTCGCCGCGGGCCGCCGCCATGTCGCCACGCTGATGAAGCGCATGGGCATCGAGGCGATTTATCGCCGGCCAAACACGTCAAAACCCGCGCCAGGTCACAAGATTTACCCGTATTTGCTGCGCGGATTGAAGGTCGATCGCCCGAACCAGGCGTGGGCGATGGACATCACCTACATCTCGATGGCGCGCGGCTTCGTCTATCTCGCCGCGGTCGTCGACTGGTTCAGCCGTCGCGTGCTCAGCCACCGCGTGTCAATCACAATAGAGGCCGATTTCTGCGTCGAAGCGGTGGAGGAGGCGTTGGCGAAGTATGGCAAGCCGGGGATTTTCAATACGGATCAGGGAAGCCAGTTCACCAGCGAGGCGTTCACCAGCGTGCTGATCGCCAACAAGATCGCAATCAGCATGGATGGCAAGGGCGCCTGGCGCGACAATGTTTTCGTCGAGCGCATCTGGAAGTCGGTCAAGTACGAAGAGGTTTATCTGCACGCCTATGACAGCGTCGGCGTGGCGCGCACCTCGATTGCCCGATATCTAAACTTTTACAATCGGCGGCGCCCGCATTCGAGCCTTGACCGACGCACGCCGGACGAGGCTTATTTCGAACCGACGCCCATCTTGGCGGCGGCCTGAATTTTCCGCCGCCGGGTGCTGGATGCGACTGCGGCCGGGCTTCGCCCTCCCTGCGTCACACCCAACACCCGGCGCCCTCTAACGAAAGCAACCCGGCGGAACGCCACTTATCTTTCGCGGAAAACTGTTTAGACAACCCGAGCCAGCTCTGTCCGGCACGCCGAGCTCAAGGCTGTCTGATGAGAAATCGTAGTTTCTGCCGGCGATCTGGAAGAAGCATTCGTCTATCGTGCGCGTCGCTTCGGCGTTGGGGTCACGGAAGATATGGGCGTTCATCATGACGAGGCGCCGGCTTCCGATCAGCCATGACGCGGCGGCCTTGCGGGGAACGCCCGCCTCGTCGCGGCAAAACAGCACTCCCGCGCCGGGATAGCGACGATAGTCCTCGCTGGTCATCGGACGCCGCCTGTCGTCCGGATACAGCGCCGCCGGTTGGATTATAGCGGCCCGAGACGAAGCCTCGGTCATCGCCGCGCCGAAGCCGCCGATAGAGACGGCGCCTATCGCAAACAAAACGAACATTTTCAGCGAGCGCGTTCGCATCACAAAATCGCGATGCGGCGCTCCTGCCGCGCTTCGCTGTTCCTGTTTCATCGGGTTCGCCTTTCAGCGCGGCGGAGCTTGATGATCGGACTGATAAAACCACAGCCGGACGTTGCTTCGCAACGTTGGAATACGACTTGGCGCGCAGTCAAACATCGGGAGAAATATCCCGGGCAGATTGCCGGATTATCCCAATCTTTTTGCGAGGAACGCCTACTGACAGCTTAGTCCGCAAATGACTATGAATACGCGCCCCGGTTGACGGGCAAAATGAAAGCAAGTCGCCGAGGCGCCGCCAATCGGCGCCCGGCAGACGAACTGGACTGATCAGCAAATCCAGGCGTCGTGAAAAACAGTGGGGAGGTTCGCTTACATGAACAGGCTTTTACAGAATGTCTCGTTTGCTGCGCTTTTCGCGGCGGGAGCGATGGGATTTGCCGGCCTCGCGATCGCCAATGACAAGCTCGATCAGCTGTCGCAAAGCGACGAAAACTGGGTCATGCCCGGCAAGAATTACCACTCCGACAATTTCAGCAAGCTGACCCAGATCAACGCTGACAATGTGAAGGATCTGAAGGCGGCGTGGTCGTTCTCGACGGGTGTCCTCAATGGTCACGAAGGCGCTCCGCTCGTGATCGACGGCACAATGTATGTCCACACGTCTTTCCCGAACATCACATACGCGCTCGATCTCGACAACCCGACGAGGATTCTCTGGCAGGACAAGCCGAAACAAAATCCAGCCGCCCGCTCGGTCGCCTGCTGCGATCTCGTCAACCGTGGTCTCGCCTATTGGCCGGGCGACTCAAAAACGCCGCCACTGATCCTCAAGACGCTGCTCGATGGGCATATTGAGGCGCTCAACGCCAAGACCGGCGAACTTGTCTGGAAGATGGAGAACTCCGACATCAAGGTCGGCTCCACGCTCACCGTCGCGCCCTATGTGGTGAAGGACAACGTCCTCGTCGGTTCGTCGGGCGCCGAGCTTGGCGTGCGCGGCTACGTCACCGCCTACGATGTCCACGACGGTGAGCAGAAATGGCGCGCCTATGCGACCGGCCCGGACAAGGATCTCCTGCTGGCGGCCGACTTCAACATCCATAACCCGCAGTACGGCCAGAAGGGTCTTGGCCTCGACACCTGGGAGGGCGACGCCTGGAAGATCGGCGGCGGAACGAACTGGGGATGGTACGCCTTCGATCCCAAGACCAATCTGATCTACTTCGGCACAGGAAACCCGTCGCCGTGGAACGAGACGATGCGCCCTGGCGACAACAAATGGACGATGACCATCTTCGGGCGCGACGCTGACACAGGCCTGGCGAAATTCGGCTATCAAAAGACCCCGCATGACGAATGGGACTACGCCGGCGTCAACGTCATGATGCTTTCCGAGCAAAAGGACAAGGACGGTCAGGTTCGCAGCCTGCTGACCCATCCCGATCGAAACGGAATCATCTACACGCTCGACCGGACCAACGGCGACCTCGTTTCGGCCAACAAGATCGACGACACGGTCAATGAATTCAAGTCCGTCGACATGAAGACCGGACAGCCGATCCGCGATCCGGAATATGGCACGCGGATGGATCATCTGGCGAAGGATATCTGCCCTTCGGCGATGGGCTACCACAACCAGGGCCACGATTCCTATGACCCTCAGAAGCAGCTCTTCTTCATGGGCGTCAACCACATCTGCATGGACTGGGAGCCCTTCATGCTTCCTTATCGCGCAGGTCAGTTCTTCGTCGGCGCCACGCTGAACATGTATCCCGGCCCGAAAGGCGACCGGCAGAACGCCGAGGGGCTTGGTCAGATCAAGGCCTACAATGCGATCACCGGCAAGTTCAAGTGGGACAAGATGGAGCGCTTCGCCGTTTGGGGTGGCACGCTGGCGACAGCCGGCAACGTCGTCTTCTACGGAACGCTCGATGGCTTCATCAAGGCCCGCAACAGTGACACAGGCGAACTTCTCTGGAAGTTCAAGTTGCCGTCCGGCGCCATCGGCTACCCGATCACCTATACGCGTAAGGGCGTACAATATATCGCAATCTATTACGGCGTTGGCGGCTGGCCTGCCGTAGGCCTGGTGTTCGATCTTCAGGATCCAACCGCCGGCCTTGGCGCGGTGGGCGCATTCAAGCAGCTCGCCAACTACACCCAGCAAGGAGGCGGCGTGCTGGTCTTCTCGTTGAATGGCAAAGGCCCCTACGACGATCCGAACGTCGGAGAGTACCAGTCCGCCAACTAGCTTCCGTCCCGCTCCAGGGGCTCTGCAATGAAACGTAGCCTCCGCTGACATAAGGGTCGGCGGAGGCGAGCGGCGGCCTCTTTGTCCGGAGCGAGACATGCTTTGTTTTTCTTCAACCCGACAACTACTGGCGGATAGCATCATGTCGCGATCGGCGCCTTCTGTATTCGCTACGGCCTCCGCCGTCGCATCTTTCCGCGCTCTTGTTCTTTCCGGCGTCGGCGCGCTGTCCTGCGCTTTCGGCGCCGCGGCGGCGCCGCAGGCGGATCCTTCCCCGGGGCAGGCCGCCGCGCAGGCGGCCGATTCCGTATTGCGCATTTGCGCCTCAGCCAATCAGCTTCCCTATTCCGCGAAGGACGGGTCCGGGTTCGAGAACAAAATCGCTGCGATCGTCGCGAAAGCGATGGGGCGCGAGCCTGTCTTCGTCTTCGCCGACAAGCCGGCGATCTATCTCGTCCGGGACTGGCTCGACAAGAACAAGTGCGACGTCGTCATCGGGCTCGACGCCGGAGACGCGCGCGTCCTTGCGACCAAACCCTACTACCGTGCAAGCTATGTTTTCGTGACTAAGAAAGACCGTGGCCTCGCGATCAACTCATGGAACGATCCGAAGCTCAGGAGCCTTGGCCATATCGTTGTCGATTTCGGCTCGCCCAGCGAGATGATGCTCAAGGAGATCGGCGCCTATGAAAATGACATGCCCTACCTCTATTCACTGGTCGGTTTCAAGGCTCCGCGCAATGAATACGTCCAGATCCCGCCGGAGCGCATGATCGGCGAGGTTAAGAGCGGCGGCGCCGATATGGCGGCGGCCTTCGCGCCGGACATCGCGCGGTATGTCAAAGGCGATTCTTCGCTGAGAATGACGCCCGTCCGGGATGACGCCACGCGCGGAGGAGGCGAAAAGCTGCCGCAGCAGTACGATCAAGTGATGGGGGTCCGGATTGGCGACACGCAACTGCTGTCCGAACTGGACGACGCCCTCGTGCGCGCGAATGCTGAGATCAAAGCCGTGCTGAAGGACGAGGGCATCCCACTCGTCGACGGCTCCAAATGACTATCGCAATCAAAACTACTCGGGATGAACGTGGTGAAACCTACAACTATCGTCGGTCTGCTTTTGACCGCATCAATCGTAACTGTCTCTTTACGCGTCATTGCCGAGACTCCGATTCCGCCGACAGCTCTGGACTTTCGAAATACAGTAACGGGAGCGCCGCTGGATTTATCGAATGCACAGCCGGAGGGGCGCGACACGCCTGGCGTGAAGGCTTTTTTCGAGACCGGCGTCGATCCCTATATCGACGACAAGAGCTGCCTGAAAAAGGGAGAAACTGTATTTCTGACGGCATGCTCCGGCTGTCACGGAGAGATTGGCGAAGGAAAGATCGGCCCTGGTCTTAACGATGATTATTGGACCTATCCGAAGAATGTGACGGACCAGGGTCTATTCGAAACCATCTTCGAGGGCGCCACGGCGCAGATGGGACCGCACTCAGATCTCACTCTGGAGGAGATACTGCAGGTAATGGCTTGGGTGCGTCATCTCTACAAGGACGACGTAAAGAACGCGCCCTGGCTGAATGCGGCGCAGAAGAAGAATTATACGCCCTATAAGCTGGGCGAGAAATTCGCGGACGATGCGCCAGGCATGTGCGCGGATAAGAAGTAACGCCCGATCAACAAGAAGCGGAAACCGCCAGACAGCGTCGCAGATCCAACCACCAATGGAGGAAAAGACTCATGAAGATCACTTGCATAACCGCTGCGCTCGGCCTCGCCGCTTTCGCCGCCGCCGGCATGGCTGCTCCCGCCTCCGCTTATGACGGCACCAACTGCAAGGCGCCCGGCAATTGCTGGGAGCCGAAGCCCGGCTACCCGGCAAAGGTCGCCGGCAGCAAATACGACCCAAAGCTCGACCCCACCGAAGTCGCCAAACAGGATGCGTCCGAGCGCCAGATGGAGGCGCGCAACGCCAAACGCGTCGCGAACTTCCGCAAGACCGGCAAGTTTGTCTACGAAATCGACAAGATTTCCGAGAAATGAGCCGAAAATCCGCCTCACGATATCGCGAACGCCGCTCACCCGGACGAGCGGCTTGACTAGGCCGCGGTCCGGCGGGATTTGCGCTCCCTCCTCCCCGATATGCCGGACCGCGGCTCTTTGTCTTTCTTTAAAGACGTTGATGACAAAAGAACTCCTGAGCAAATGCCTATGAACGATGCTCTCTCCGTCGCTTCGATGCTGAGCAGCTGGCGCGCCGCCGCGCTTGATCTCGAAACCTGCATCGGGCAGGTCGTTATCGGCCAGACGCGCGCGATCCGGCTGATGATGATATCGATCTTCGCGCGTGGACACGTGCTCCTCGCCGGCGACGTCGGGGTCGGGAAGACGACGCTTTTGCGCGCCGTCGCGCGTGGCATCGGCGGCGCCTATGAGCGGGTCGAGGGCACTGTCGACATGATGCCGAGTGATCTGCTCTATCATACCTATCTCGCGGACGACGGGCGGCCGCGGGTCGAGCCCTCCGCAATGCTGGGCAAGGCCGAGGAACTTTCCGTTCTCTTTTTCAATGAGATCAACCGGGCTCGCCCGCAGGTGCATTCGCTTCTTCTGCGGCTGATGGCGGAGGGCAATGTCGCCGCCTTCAATCGCGTCTACCAGTTTCCATATGTGCAGGTCTTCGCGGACAGGAATCGGGTCGAGAAGGAAGAGACATTCGAATTGCCGGCCGCCGCGCGCGACCGGTTCTTCATGGAGATCCCGGTCGAGGCGCCGACCGACGTTGAAGTCCGGCGCCGGCTGATCTTCGATTCGCGCTATCACGACGCGGACGCGCTGCTAGCCTCGATCGAAACACCCGCGCTCGACTATCAGACCCTCGTCTCCGCGGCGCCGATCATTCAAAAAAGCGTCCACACGAGCAAAGCCATACAGGACTATGTCGTCCGTCTGTGGGAGGCGACGGTGCGGCCGGACGCGGCCGGGATCGAGCTTGCGTCGATTGACGTTGAGCGGCTCGTGCAGGGCGGCGCCAGCCCGCGCGGCTTCGCCTTCCTCGTTCGCGCGGCGCGGGTGCGCGCCTGGTTCGAAGGGCGCGACATGCTGGTGCCGGAAGACGTGCGCGACGTCTTCGTCGAGACCATGGCGCACCGCATCTTTCTCGACCCCGTCTACGAGCTGCGGCGCGAGCAAATCCTGCGCGATCTCTGCGCCGCCGTACTCACCATCGTGCCCGCGCCATGACTGGCGGCCAGGATATCGCCTACCGGCCGCGCGGTCGCATTTCCGGCGTCAGGTTCGGCGCCCACCCAAGCCCCGGCGCCGGCGCGCTTGGCGCCTTCCGTGATCATGTTCCCTTCATGGCCTACCCCGATGCGCGGCGCATCGACGTGCGCGCGACGCTGCGCGATCCTTTCGGCAACACTTTCGTGCGCCGCTTCCAGCAGCGCGCGTCGATCGATCTTTACGCGCTGGTCGATCTGACGGGATCGCTCGCCTATCAGGGCCGCGCTTCGAAGATGGACCTGATAACCGCGCTTTGCGTCGCGCTCGCCCGCTCAGCGACGCGGACGGGCGATCGCTTCGGCCTCATCGGCTGCGACGCCGGCGTGCGGCCTGATTGTTTCATTCCGGCGACAAAACGGCGAAGCGTCGCCGAGGAGGCGGCGGCGCTGCTCGGGCGCGCCCGATGCAAAGGAGCCAGCGCCGCCGGCCTGAGGCAAGCCGGCGAGCGCCTCGCCGGCGCGCGGAAGATGGCGTTTCTCATCTCGGATTTTCTGCTTCCGCTCGGCCTCTTGCGAGAAGTCTTCGAGTCACTCGCGCAGCATGACGTCATTCCGGTCATCGTCGGCGACGCCTCCGAGGATGTTGATCTGCCGTCGTTCGGATTGATGGAGCTGGCTGATCTTGAAACAGGCGCTCGTCGCCTCGTGTTCATGCGGCCGGAACTGAAACGGCGATGGTTAGAGGCCGAACGCGAGAGGCGCGCGGAGATCGCCCGCTTGGCGAGACAGTTCGGCCGGACGCCGGTGCGGATCGCGGACGCTTTCGATATCGATGGCTTCTCGCGCGACCTCTTGAAGGCGTGAATCGATGCATTGGCGCGCATCGATCCCCCGCCTTCTATGCATGCTCGCTCTTCTCTGCGCGGGCGCCCGCGCAGTCCGCGCGGACGAGACGCCCGGCGTCGTCAAGAGCATCACGATCCGCGCGCCGCGCGATGTCGGCTTTTTCGCAGGCGATCTCGTCGAGGCCAACATCGATCTCATCGTCGCGGCCGGAGCTGAGATCGAGACGGCGTCTTTGCCGCATCCCGGCCCGATCGACTATTGGCTCGACCTGCGGAGCATCGATGTCGAGAAGCGCACTGAGGGTCCGAACTGGCGTTACACGCTGAAGCTTTTCT